>CAVONL010000007.1:0-192527 GCA_963697295.1 uncultured Planctomycetaceae bacterium
ATTCTGTGGAGGAGAAATGAGAACGGCCGATACAACTCGTGACATCCAAAGAGTGCTTACCAACGCGCTTTACCGGATGATCGTGGCAATGCGATTATGAATTGGCAGCGTTACAACCTGTCAAACCCGAACTGTCGCGCCAATGGCGAATTAAATTCGATGGCGAAGTCAAACTTTTGCGAATACTCGAGGGATATCATGCGGTGGACGAATAGCGGCCGTTGGCTAGTGGGTGGAACGAGCTTAATTGCGTTACTCATAGTACAGGGGATTAGCGACAACCGGCCGCGCGTACACAACGCGCCAACGGATTGCGCCCATCGCCTTCCGACCAAGCACGAACGTCTGGTCGAAAGCAGCACAGAAATTGCCAAAGTAACTTTCCAGATCGACCAGGACGACAACGGGTTTCAACCTCCCGCTCCCAACCTGGGCGACATGAACGATCTCCGAAACAAACCGGCGTCTGACGATGCCACGTCCCAACCGAGTCTGTGGGAGCAGAGCGAATTCGAACCGCCGCTGAACTCAGGTGACACGGACAGAATTGCGGCGGCCAAACCGACAGAAACGGTTACTGACACCGACATTACGACCGGAAATACTCAAGCCACGCGACCGCATCGTTTACCTGCCAATTGGCAGGTGAATCCGATGTTCGATATGCCAATCAGCGAAACGGACGCTGGTGCCGACTCCGTGGTCACGGTCGAACCAAAACGCCCGGAAGCCGCAGCAGCAGTTAACACCACCGAGAAAGGCGAAAATTTCCCGACAGAAAGTATTACGCCAGCTTCCCGGCCGGTGAGTTCGGTGTTGTCTCAATTTGCCACGAGCGCCAGCGAAGCCAATTCGGTCCCACAGCCTTCGACCACCTATTACAGTCGAGGCCCGGTCGGATTTACGGTATCTGATTCGGTCGCCCAAAAAGCAGCGAATCACATCGAATATGGCAAGTCACTGGCGCGTCGGGGAGCAACTTTCGCAGCCCGACAGGAATTCTACAACGCGTTACAATTGGTCGCCCAGGCGATTGACAGTGACCTGGCGGAACCCTCATTTACCAAGTCACTTAGCGAAGCTTTGATGGCGTTACGTGAAGCAAGTGATTTCTATGTTGCCGACAGCGAATCGCAGATTGGATTGAATACGGCGGTCGTCGTGGAAACCCACTCGTCGAAAATCGTCACGATCGACGAAGCTCGATCAAGCACCCCGATCGAGTTAATGCAAAAATACTATGCCTTTGCTGAAGAGCGGTTTATTCTGGCCAGCGGTCACAATGTTGTCTCGGCCGAAGCAATGTATTGCCTGGGCAAACTACACTCCGTGATGTCCAGGCACGATCCACACGCCGACCGGCTGGATATTGCCAAAGCCATGGTCTATCACCGAGCCTGCCTGGAGTGCGATCCGTCCAACTTCCGAAGTGCCAACGAGCTGGGCACCTTGCTGGCCCGCAACGGCCAATTGCAGGAAGCAAAAGCGACGTTGAAACGGAGCCTGCTGATCAAGCAAACTCCCCAGGCCTGGAAGAATCTCTCCATCGTCCACGAACGCATGGGTGAAAAAGACTTGGCGGAACTGGCCAACCAGGAATACGTGATCAACTCACAAGCCGTGCTTTCGAATGAAATCCCGAGTTCAATCCAATGGATTGATGCGACCAGTTTTAACGCCAACGCACCGTTGGAGTACCACGAGTCGACAGCCAAACAACCCAATCTGCTGCCGGAACCACCCGCAGACGATCCTGCAGAATCGAAACCAGAAAAGTTGCTTGATAAAGTCAAGAAATGGTTTTAACCAACTATTGGTCCCGATCGAAACTGCACACAAGACAAATCTGTTAATCAATACGAGGCAAGGAAGCGATGAAACTTATCGGAATGAAGACAATTCTGGCCAGTTGTGCCGCTGTCGCAACCATGGCGATCTGCCTGGCAAATGACTCAACTCTGGATCAAGTCCAAGACGCGCGAGACACGAAACAACCAGCCGCAATAGTGGTACCTGCCATGCTGGCCAATCCGGCGGCCACGGCAGCGGTAACCTCGGTTGAACAGCTGCCTTGTTATCCACAATTTGCGCCTGTCGAGGGTCCGGAGTTCATTCAACTGTGCCAGGGTTTTGACGGTGCAGCGGGTCCCGCGATGCAGGTTCAGGGTGGTTGTGCCGACGGCAATTGCGGCACCTGCGCCGGTTGCCAAGGCGCACCAAAGATGTTGATGGGTGTCGATGAACAGTGCAGCCCGGGACGAGAATCAACCTGGCGGGAACAACGCCTGATTCCCTGGGAATCGTTTGCCTACGGCGAGTACATTGGACCCTACCGAACGCCTGCGGTTGGAGAATACCAACTGCGCGTTAACGATATTCTCGACTTCGTTTACCTGTTGACGCGTGAAACATCGGTCACACCCTACAAATTTTACCCGGGCGACGTCATCCAGATTACTTCTGCAATTGACGCCAGTTTGAACCAGGCGGACATCACGATTCTGTCCGACGGGACGATTTCGCTACCGCTGATCGGTGAAGTCCATGCGGCCGGCAAAACTGTCGCAGCGCTGCAAGCGGATTTGAACGAAAAATACACACAATTTGTCAAGAACCCTGCCATCGTGGTTCAGGTAACTGTGAGTGATACGCCCTTGCAGGACCTGATTAACTCGGTCGATGCGACCGCCGGAACGGGTGGTCAAGTACGGCAGGCCACCGTCACGCCTGACGGTACCGTTCAGCTTCCCCTGATTGGAAGCATCCCCGCAATCGGATTGACATTGGACGAGATTCGGCGAGAAGTCAACGCCCGGTACTCCGCCAAAATCAAGGGAGTCGGCGTGACGCCAATCCTCGTTCAACGGGCTCCGACCTTCGTCTTTGTCGTCGGTGAAGTCGCAATTCCTGGTCGCTATGAACTTAACGGACCCACGACCGTCATTCAGTCCCTGGCACTGGCCCGGGGAACTCGCCCAGGCGGCAACGTTCGCCAAGCGATTGTCTTTCGACGTGATGCAAATTGGCGGTTGATGGCAACGCGGTTGGATATCTCAGGCCCACTTTACGGTCGTCGTCCGCACCCATCCGACGACATTTGGTTGCGAGACTCGGACATTGTGCTGATCCCCCCAAAGCCAATTCAGCGTCTTTCGGAAGCGGTTAACCTCTACTTCAGCAACACGCTGTACCAGATTTTTCCGCAAAACGGCATCGCGTTTAACTTTGACACGTTTGGAACGTTGTAACCGGCCGACGGATTCAGGATCACAGAAAGCCGCTTGACTGTCTCAGTCAGGCGGCTTTTTTCAATGAGCCCCGCGAAGCTTTTGCACCTGAGTCATTTGCCTGGATCGTCGTCCCGGAGTTTTTCCGGGTCGGGATAAATCAAGTGTTGCGGCAGTTCCGTCTTTTATATCGAGCAGTTCAACCAACTTCGGCTCGAGATCCCGCAAGGGGGTGTGGACGCTGACCACCTTGCCTTGCTTGTCAACCAGCATCAAGTACGGCACCATTTGAATTCCCAGCTGATCCAGCATCTCGTCATAGCTTTCATCGTTGCGAAACAGGCTTGTCCAAGGTGGCTGTTGTTCTTGAAAGATGTTGATCGCTTCCGCGGGATCTTCGTCAATGCTGACCGTGACAACTTCGAATCCGTCGTCTTTGAACCGTTCGTAAAACAACATCAGGGGCTGCATGGCCCTCACCGACATCGGGAATTTGGCTGACCAGAACAGGACCGCGAGGGTTTTGTCGCTCACGGAACTTGGATCAAACTGGGTGCCGTCCTGCAGCTGGCCGGTTAGCTGCATTGGTTTTCCGATCAGATCCAGCCGTTTGTTTCCTTTTTCGACATCCCTGGCGAGTTGTTGCTGTACAACCGGATCGTCATTGTCTGCGTACGTTTGCAACAGCTGTTCATTGATTGCCCTCGCTTCGTCGTAAAGGCCAAACTGTTCCAGCAGCCGCGCGCCCCTGATAAGTTCCCTGTAAAGGTCGCGACCTCCGCCCTGATGTTTGGCAAGTTCCGCGAGCGTTTTCTGAAATTGTTCCGTTTCGCCACTTTGCATCATCTCGTTGACAACCATGTCATAAAGCGCTTCGGTCATCGTAATGCGGTCTTCCAGGAGTTGCGGCAACGAGGCCAGCTCCGAACTTTCCGAATTTGCGTAAACGTCTTTTAAGCCGCGCAACAGGCTAACGGCATGAGTGCGTCGTCCCTGGGTTAACAATTGTGAAGCCAACATCGACAACCGCTGAGCAACTTGCGGGTCCTCGGGATATTTGCTGGCCACCTCCACGAAGCGTTTCTGGAGCTGTGTCGCGTCTGCTGTTTCGTCGGAAAAATAATCGTTCATCACGAGGGACAGATCCAGAAAGTCCGCCGTTCTGGAGAAGTTTGGATCCGCGTCATCCAAATAGGTATTGATAAGTTCCAACAAGGGAGGCTTGGCGGATTGATCTCCTTCTGCCAGCATCGACAACAAGGCTTGGGACTTCATTTGTAGCGCTGCCATTTTTTGATCAGCGTTGAGATCCAGCTTGCTAAGGTCATCTGCGATTTCGATCAGGGATTGGCGATCTTGAATCTGTTGATCGGGAGAGACATTGGGATTCCGCGTCCGCAACATCTGGGCATAAGCCAACATGCGAGTAATGGCATTAACCCCCGTGTCATCGGTCCGCCAGGGTTTGGCAGGATCTTGGGGATCACCCGATTGAGCTGGCAGGGCCGCACTCGAACCGGATTCGTCGGCAACTTCGAATTTTGAATCTGGCTTTCTGGCAGTCGTTGAATCACTGCAGCCGCCAGCGTTAAGCCCAACGGCAAATATCACCGCGCACGTCATCGACAGGCGGGATAATCGAGAATACATCAATTGGTCAGTCGTGGGCATGATCAAATTAACAGGAGGTTACGAATTGAAACCCTCATTCTAGCATCTGTGGCGCCAATTTCTAAGCATTGGCAGCAATGCCGCGTAAAACGGGTTATCAGCGACGACGCCCGGGCTTGCCAGCGACAAAAGTCAATTTTTTATTGTTTATTTGCATCTTGGGCGATTGACCCCCATAATGCTGTTTTTCCGTCTCCAGGTTTTTTGTGACACGACGAAAATGGATTTGGGACAACTCCGCTACTTCATAAAAATTGTTGAACACCGAAGTTTCACCCGTGCCGCGCGTGATTGTTCAGTTTCCCAGCCAGCACTCAGCCAACAAATTGCCAAACTTGAAAAAGAACTTGGCCAGCCGCTTTTTGAGCGACAAGGAAGAACGATTCGTCTAACCTCCGCGGGTCAGACTCTGCAAACCGAAGCCGAAAAGATCCTGCAGCTGGTCGACGACGTCAAGGGGCAAATCACGGACGACGGCCAAACAGGGCGTATCTGTTTTTCGGCGATCCCAACGATCGGTCCCTATTTTTTACCCGAATCGCTGAAGTCGGTTGGCGGTCAGTTCGGCAAAGCAAATTTTGTTGTCAGCGAAGATGTCACCGACGAACTGCTCAAGCGTTGTTCCAATGGTGAAATCAATGTGGGAGTGCTGGCCTTGCCGGCGCAAGCCAAATACCTGACCGTTGAACCCTTGTTCGAGGAAGAGCTGTTGTTGGCCGTCGCCGCCGGACATCCGTTGGCGACGCAAAAAAAAGTTACCTCGCAGGACGTCATGAAGGAGCCCTTTGTGCTGCTCGATGAAGCCCACTGTCTGGTAGATTCAATCCAGGGATTTTGCAACAGTCAGCATTTCCAGCCGATTGCCACCTCTCGAATTCAGCAACTGGAGACCATTAAAAACCTGGTTGCGATGGGACTCGGAGTCACGTTTGTTCCCAAAATGGCTTGTCGCGGGGACGTCAATGGAAAACTGGTCTACCGGTCGCTCGATGGCGAAAAGCCCAAACGTACGGTTGCGATTTGCTGGAATCCCTATCGTTACCAGAGCCAGTTGCTGAGCAACTTTATCAAGGGTTTGCGTGAACTGGGCGATCCGACGCTGCACGCCAAAAGGTCGATTCCCGTTCCCAAGCCGAAACTGAAATCGGTCGCAAATTAGGCCGTCGCGAATTGGACCAAACGCGAACGAGGTGGATTCCACAAGTTTCCCTCTCCCGGACCCTCACGTGTCGCCGGGAGAGGGTGCTGTTTTGCCTTGACTCTCTGAGTCCAGGACTCTCCCGTAGCTTGACTCTCTGAGTCGAGAACTCGACCGTAGCTTGACTCTCTGAGTCGAGAACTCGACCGTAGCTTGACTCTCTGAGTCGAGAACTCGACCGGACCCTCACGTGTCGCCGGGAGAGGGTGCTGTTTTGCTGCGATTGACTTGTTAATCGCCGTGCAATCTCGTTGCAACGGCTTAACATTTGGGCTAGGGGGCGATGGAAGTTTGTCGCCCCGTCTCGCGGAGCGCGAAGACCAGCATATTCGGGTAATTTCGATAATTCAGCAGTCGCGCACGCGATTGCTGTTCATCGGCGAAGTAGAGCTCAAAGAACAGGTCTTCCGGATCAATTTCGGTGGGAAGCGATTCACCGGGAATGACAACCTTTTCATGAACGTAACCGTTGGCATCAGCGTCTCTGGAAAGATTTCGATTCGGCGGCAGGTGCCAAACTATTTCGCGCCTGTCGGCTGTTCTGTTCACGATCCTGATCACCCGTTTGCGGCTCTGGGTGTTTTCCAAGCGCCAGAAGAGTTGAATCACGTATCCTTGTTCTCGCCTAGAAACGTGGTGGCGCAAGAGCTTGGCCTCGCCTTCGAATTCGAAACCCTCTTCCGATTGAAACTTGTACTGACGGCTTTGGACGTTGAGCTTGTACCAGTCTTCGTAGTTATCCGCGTAGCTGAATCGAATCAAATCGTCCCGGTAATGGTTAGCCAATTTCACGAACTGCGGTTCCGACGGAACGAGCAGTTTTTGTTGGGCCGGGTTCAGGTGTCGCACGGGCAACTTCACGCCGGAAAGTTGCTCGATCTCTGACAGGCATTTGGAAAATTCTTCGAGGTTGCCGATGTAGTCCAATTCGAACCCGATCGAATCAAGCAAGCGAGACTGGGGGACAAGATGGGGCTCGGTCGCAAACGCCGGATCGAGGGCCACGTCAATCGCGGCATCGAGCGTCATATTGGGCCGAAAGCCGAACCGCCGGCGATGCACAAACGTGTGGTTGCCAGTGAGATTTTGATCGAGAATCTTGTTGGCATAAAAAGAGAGAAAACGGGTGATCGGATCGCGAACAACGGTGAATGTAAACCAACCCTCGTCCCGATCCAAATCGCGTCCCGCTACCAGCTGGCCCGCGTGAATTTCCGCTGCGGTTTTTGCCGGATGTTGATCACGAATAGTCGACAGGGCCTGTTTGATCGAGCTGCAGCCGCATTTGCGCATTACGAGGTAAGCGATTTTAAGGCTCGGGATGACATCAAACTGCGGTGTCATTTGATTGTGGCACGGCGGTCTCCGCCGTGTATTTTTCGCATGTCGGGGCGTTCAAGAACTTACGTGGCAAGGCGCTGAACGATCGCGAGCATCGGTTTGCACCCATCGTGTTTCGTCTCGGGGGGACCACTGAGCTACTTCACAATCACTTGTTCTTTTCGCGATCTTCGCGGCGGCGATCGGAGATGTATTCATCGAGGAAAGTTCGCATATCAACAAGCTGCACGTTGATTCGGCGGACGATTCCATGATGGTCAACAATGATCACGTACGGAGTAATCATCACCGGAAATTGCTCCAGGATCGGATTGGCCGGCGAAGACGATTCATCGGTTACGACGCAAGTAATCGGGAAACGGTCCACGAGCTCAATCGCTTCCTGACTGAACTCGCTATCCAGACTGACGGCAATCAAATCGACGCCTTTTGAACGATAATCCGTCTCCAGCGCCATCAGTCTGCTGAGCGCCTGGTTTGATCGCTCAGATTTCGTGACGAAGACGACCATCACAATCTGATTTTCGAGACTGCCCGGTTGCAGCTGCCCCCGGACTGTCTTGCCTTCCAAATTGAGTTTTTGATCGACCATCGCCAGTCGTTTCAGTCCCGACTGGCCGGTTGTCAAAGCCAGCGCCGCGACTTCCGGAACGGGATGAGTTCCAGCAGCTTCAATCATGGCCTCGCAGATTTTCTTCGCCCGCTCAAAATCGTGAATTTGCTCAAACCAGCTCATCGTGGTGCTGACATTGTCCAGCAACGTGGTCCCACAGGTGGGATTGCTGATCAACGAGAGGCTTGTTTCCATCAGTCTTTTTTGACCCGGCTCACCATCGGCCCACCGATTAGCAATCAGTTGGGCGTAGTTCGAGTCAGCGAGCAAGATCGTGTCATTCAATTCAAGCGCCAGTTCCTGAGCCATTTTGGAGTCGGAATCCGCATACCGCTGATAAAAATCGTTCATCAGTTGGCGGCCATTTTCAATGTCATCATAAAAAACTCGCCGGACGAGGAGACGCACATTATCGATAACAAACTGGTTATCAGGGAACGAGTCAATCACATCAAATACGGAATCCTTGGCCAACTGCAGATCGTTTTCGTTGAGCGTTTTGGCGTATTCAAATATTCTCAATTTCGCCATCGCCAACTTTGCCGAGCGGCGGATCGATTCCTCGTTGTCGTTCAGGTACGTGGTTGCTGCCAACTCAAGCGCTTGCCTGGCCTCGGGCAGGTTCATTTGATGCAGGAAGTCCAGCCCATAATATGACGAACTGGCTTCAATGATTGACGCCACCGCGATCTGCCTGCGGACTTCTGAACAGTCAAGCTTCAACAGCTTGTCGGCAATTGCAATCCGCTTTTTCTGGTAATCGATCTTGGTCGGCAGGGCAGCTTTTTTGGGCCAGTCATTGAGCACTTTCAGATACTCGGCCAGCTGCGACTCGTTCCCTTCGGAGAGGACTTTGTCAAAATCCGAGAGTCCAAGTCCAATCTCGGTGGTGGAATTCGCGGGGACATCGGGTTCGACATCGTTGGGTCGAAAACCGGCCACCGCCACGCTGATCAACAATAACGTCGTGACCATCCCCGCAACCATTGCCAGAAAATTCGTGGTATCCGAATTCTTTTTTTTCTGGCGTTTGAGGGACGATTTGGAGGAACTGCGGCGCGAGCCCGATTTGGAGGAGCGCTGCCGCGAGGATTTTCGTCGTTTCGACATTTTGGTTGGTATTGATGGAATTGGCCGAAATTTCATGGCTGCCTCTGGATCAAGCCAAAAGCCCAGCTTGCCGTTCAGCTCAGCATAACCTGAGAACAGGTAGATTGCTAACGCCCCAACTAGGGTAGCTCGATGACCGGTGGCCGTTGGCCCGTATCATCGTTACCGCTGTCGTTATCCTCAACTCTCACATATGCCATTCGCAGGTGATGCAGCGTTTCTGTCAACAAGTCGGATTCTTCAGGTGTGAGATTCCCCCTCGTTTTTTCGTCCAGCACACCCAGGGTATCAATGAAATGCTTGGCCAGCGGGCGGCTAATGTTGGGTTGCCCCGTCTGCGGGTCGCTCAGAAATCCAAGTGCAGCCATGGCTTGCGTGGAAAGCGTACTAACCAGGACGGCGAACGAAGCGGGCGGCAAGTGCATCTCCTCAGCGTCCGCCGCCCGTCGCGGTTCTTTTTTTTCTTTCTCGGCGAGCTGCTCTTTTTCCTTTTCAACCTGACTTTTCCAGTCGTCGTCAACGATGATTTTGGGTTCTTCTGACATCCAAGGCCTCAATCTAATTCTTCTAAAATCATTTATCTTCCCTCACAAGCAGCGTGGGAACTGGACCTATCGGTTTGAAACATCGGTCGTTTGCGTTTTCAATTCTCGCGAATTGGCTGCCTTCACAAATCCGGAAAACAGCGGGTGCGGCGACGTTGGTTTGGATTTGAACTCCGGATGAAACTGGACCGCAACGAAGAACGGATGATCCGCCAACTCGATGATCTCGACCAACGAATTGTTGTCACTGGTCGCGGCAATCGTCAAACCGTGAGCTTCGAATTGCTGCCGATAAACGTTGTTGAATTCGTAGCGATGACGGTGCCGTTCACTGATCGTGCGAGTGCCATAACAGGCCATCGCCTGCGTCCCGTCTTCCAGCGTTGATTCCTGGGCACCCAGTCGCATCGTGCCGCCTTTGTCAATAATGTTTTGCTGTTCGTCCAACAGACAAATCACCGGGTGCGGTGTGTCTTTGTCAAACTCTGTTGAATTGGCACGGTCCAGTCCGACCACGTTACGGGCAAATTCGATCACCGCACACTGCATCCCGAGACAAATCCCGAGGAACGGAATGTTTCGCTTGCGCGCCCACCGAATTGCGTCGACCTTGCCTTCGGTGCCCCGTTCGCCAAAGCCACCCGGTACCAGGATCCCGTCAAATCCAGCCAGTAACCGCTCGGGACCTTCGCGCTCGATTTCTTCACTCTGGATTCGCCCAATCCGGATTTGTGCAGCGTGCTCCATGCCGGCATGATCGATCGCTTCGTAAATTGACTTGTAAGCATCTTTGTGTTCCGCGTATTTGCCCACCACGGCGATACTGATTTCCGAATCCGGATTGCGCAGGCGGTGGATCAGGTCTCGCCAGTCGTCCAACTCGACCGACATCGCCTTGAGTCCCAGTTTTTTGACAATCAACTGGTCCAGGCCATGGTCCACGAGGCTAATCGGTACTTCGTAGATCGAAAAGTCTTTGTCACGCTCCTCGATCACCGAATCCACCGGCACGTTGCAAAACAGCGAGATCTTTTCACGATCTTCGGCGGGGAGTTCCCGTTCGGTTCGGCAGATCAGGATATCAGGCTGGATACCGATCTGCCGCAACTGACCGACCGAGTGTTGCGTCGGCTTGGTTTTGAGCTCGCCGGCGGCTTTCAGGTAAGGCACCAGCGTCAAGTGGATATAGAGACAATTTTCCTTGCCGACATCCTGCGGAAATTGTCGAATCGCTTCCAGAAACGGCTGACTTTCGATGTCGCCGACGGTGCCACCGATTTCAGTAATCACGACATCGACATCATCGCTGCGCAGTCCATGCACACATTTTTTGATTTCATTGGTAATGTGTGGAATGACCTGAACGGTCTTACCCAGGAATTCGCCGCGCCGCTCTTTTTCAATCACGCTGAGGTAAATCTGGCCGCTTGTATAATTTGACCTTCGCGTCAACGGCCCGTGCGTGAACCGCTCGTAGTGGCCAAGATCCAGATCCGTTTCGCTGCCGTCGTCAAGCACGTAGACTTCGCCATGTTGATAGGGGCTCATCGTGCCCGGATCGACGTTGATGTACGGATCGAGCTTTTGCATCCGCACACTCAGCCCCCGACGCTCCAGCAGCATTCCAATCGAAGCGCTGGTCAATCCTTTTCCAAGCGAACTGACAACTCCCCCGGTCACAAAAATATGCTTTGTCATTGTTGAGCCATTCCTTTCTCAATCCACGGATCGAAAACCCGGGGAGGTTGCCATTTATCGGTCAAGCTAACGGCCGTTCAACAAAATAAGCGCAATGCCCCAGCCGGATTTTCGCTGGAGACGCGCTGAAACGAGTTGGGCATCCTTTGCCACGGCCTGAGCTAATAATTACCGTAATGTTATCAATTTTCGCAGCGTCTGACAAACGCTCGATAATCCTCGGCGGTGTCGATGCCTTTGATGGGGTGATCGATCATTCCCACCCAAATAATGCCACCCCCGGACAGGACACGCAGTTGCTCCAGCATCTCGATTGACTCCAGTTGTGATTTTGGCAGTTCTGGAATCTGCAACAGAAATTCACGCCGATAAGCGTAGAGTCCGACGTGTTGGAAAAAGGCCGGAGGCTCCAACTCGAGCAAACGGTCCTCCCAGTTCCGGGGACAGGGAATCGGGCTGCGACTGAAATACAGCGCCCGGCCCTGGGCGTCGAAGACGACTTTGACACATGCCGGATCGTCCAGCTGATCCCGCCGACGGATGGGAGTCGCCAGTGTCGCCATTTGCGCGTCCGGATTCTGCTCCAGCAGCTCAATTGCGAGATCAATCGAGCTGCCGAGAATCTCCGGCTCGTCCCCCTGGACATTGACAATAATGTCGTGCCCGACCAATTGCCTGGCGACCTCGGCAACGCGGTCGGTTCCACACACGTGACCGGGGTCAGTCATTTGCACCGAACCACCGAACGATTCTACCGCCTGCCGCAGCGATAGGTCGTCAACGCCGACGATCACCGTATCCGCTTTGACACTTTGGGAAGCCGCCAGGTACGTGTGTTCGAGAAGTGTTTTTCCCGTTTCTCGCAGCAACAGCTTGTTGGGCAGTCGAGTCGAGTGCAGGCGGGCCGGTATAACAATGGCGGACTTCAAGCTATTCAAACAATTCTAAAAAGGTCAAGTCGGGGTGGATTCGATCGCGTTCGATCCCCAAATGCCCCTCGACAAGGGTGCGAACTCTCAACGCGATTATCAATGGCCCACAGTAACGATCCACCCCCGATATCCTACGTCAGTCTCGGTCATGATTAAATGTCAAACATGGAACCGATTTTGGGGGCCGTTGAATCCCGGTACCTCCTGAAGGCAAAAGCCTGCGCAGCATCGAAGCCCCGGTTATCCGAATGCGGGCAAACCGGTTATTGCAGTCATGTGCTTTCCAAATCGTTGAAAACCGTCATAATCTGCCTTTTCGCAGGACTTATTCGACTCTCGCGTGACCCATGAACCGGATCTCGTCACTTTATTCCAGCTCGATCGGAAAAAAGTTTATCGCCGCCCTTACCGGGCTGCTCTTGCTTGGCTTCCTGGTCGGACATGTGGCTGGAAACCTCAAGGTCTTTACGGGAACGTCGGCGGATGGAGTTCCCCACATCGACGAGTATGGACAGTTCCTCAAAGATTTGGGTGCGCCAGTTTTGCCTCACATGCTGGGCCTGTGGATTGCCCGCGTCGGCCTCCTGGCATGTTTGGTTCTGCACGTCATCGTCGTGTTTCAGCTAGCGGCTCAAAGCAACCTGGCGCACCGTCCAAGTATGTGCGCAGCGAAAAAGTTGCGGCCTCACTGCCGGCGCGGTGGATGATGTATTCGGGCTTGTTGATTCTGGCATTCATCGTGTTTCACATTTTGCATTTCACGACCGGAACGATTCAACTTGGCGAGTTTGAACATGGGGCTATTTACCAAAACCTTTACAACTCGTTTTCGCTGTGGCCGGTCGCGATTGCTTACATCTTCGTCATGTTGGTCTTGGGCCTGCACCTTTACCACGGGGTCTGGAGCCTGTTTCAGACACTCGGATTTGACAATCCGGATCGTAACCGGGCACTGCGGGCGTTAGCGGTGGTGTTGACGCTTGGCGTGGTTATCGGTTTTATCCTCGTACCGATGTCGTTCGTGATCGGCGTCATGCCAGACCCCGTCGAGTATGTACCTGAATTGCTGACCAAAGGATAAAACAAATCGCATGCTTACTTTAGACGCAAAAATTCCCGGCGGCCCGATACAGGACGCATGGACGAATCACAAGAACCGCCTGCGGTTGGTGGGACCAAGAAACCGGCCGAAATACAAAGTGCTGGTGATCGGAAGCGGCTTGGCCGGCGCTGCAGCGGCGGCATCGATGGGAGCGATGGGCTATCAAGTCGAATGTTTCTGTTTCCAGGACTCGCCTCGACGAGCTCACAGCATTGCGGCCCAAGGCGGCATCAATGCGTCGAAGAACTATCGCAACGACGGCGATTCGACTTGGCGATTGTTTTTTGACACGCAAAAGGGCGGAGACTATCGGGCCCGGGAACAAAACGTCTATCGGCTGGCGGAGTTGAGCACCGCGATTATCGATCAGGCTGTCGCACAAGGTGTGCCGTTTGCCCGTGAGTATGGCGGCAAACTCGCCAACCGGTCTTTTGGTGGCGTCTTGGTCGAACGCACTTTTTACTGCCGGGGAGAAACGGGACAGCAGTTGTTGCTGGGAGCGTATTCAGCGCTGGAGGAACAGGTCGCCAAAAAAACGGTCAAGATGCATACGCGTTCGGAGATGCTGGACCTCGTTGTTTTCGAAGGACGCGCCGGGGAATCGTGGTTCGCAATCTCGAAACGGGCGAAATCAAGTCGCACGCTGCCGATGCGGTGGTTTTGGCCAGCGGCGGCTACGGAAACGTGTATTATCTGTCGACCAATGCCAAGGGCTGCAACGTTACGGCAATTTACCGGGCTTACAAACGAGGAGCCGGGTTTGCCAATCCGTGTTTCACGCAAATCCATCCAACTTCGATTCCAGCCTCCGGCGACTATCAATCCAAGTTGACGCTCATGAGCGAATCGCTGCGGAACGACGGTCGCATCTGGGTGCCGAGAAAGGCAGATGAAACCAGGCCTCCCAACGAAATTCCCGAAAACGAACGGTATTACTACCTGGAAGAACGATACCCGCGGTTTGGAAACCTGGTTCCGCGGGATGTGGCGGCCAGAAATGCCAAAGATGTTTGCGACCAGGGCTTGGGCGTCGGACCGACAGGTTACGGTGTCTATCTCGACTTCCGCGATGCGATTAACGACAAGGGACTCGATACGATCGTCGGTCGATACCACAACCTGTTTGAAATGTACGAGCGCATCACGGACGAGGACCCGCGGAAATTTCCGATGCGGATTTATCCGGCGGTGCATTACACGATGGGTGGACTATGGGTCGATTACAACCTGATGACGAATGTGCCAGGCCTGTACGCGGTCGGAGAAGCCAATTTTGCCGATCATGGAGCTAACCGGTTGGGCGCCAGCTCGCTGATGCAATGCCTGGCAGACGGATATTTTATCATTCCGGTGACGATTGGCGATTATCTCAGCCGTTACCCGGAGGCTGAAATCAAAGCTGATCATCCGGCGTTTGCTGAAGCTGAAAAAGAGGCACGCGATCGGACCAGGCAACTTCTTTCGATTAATGGAAATCGTTCCGCAGCCTCATTTCATCGTGAACTGGGCGAGTATATGTGGGAGCATTGCGGCATCTCACGAAACCGCCAGTCGTTGGAAGAAGGACTGAAGAAGATTCCCGAACTGCGGGAAGAGTTCTGGAACAACCTCAAAGTACCCGGGAAAGACGCCGAGCTCAATCAATCGCTGGAGCTTGCCGGCAGGGTGGCTGATTTCCTTGAATTCGGCGAACTCATGTGCCGGGACGCGTTGCTACGCGAGGAATCCTGCGGTTGTCATTTTCGGGAAGAATATCAAACGGAAGAAAACGAAGCCCGCCGAAACGACGACGACTTCGCTCATGTCTCTGTGTTCGAGTATAAGGGGCAGGGAGCGCCGCCGGAGCTGACGAAAGAGCCACTGGAGTTTCGAGCGCTTCCGTTAGCTCAGAGGAATTACAAAACATGAAAATCCGACTGCATATTTGGCGTCAAGCTTCCCGTTCTGACAATGGTCGTATGGAATCGTACGAACTGGATGGAGTTGATCCAGACATGTCGTTCCTCGAAATGATGGACTCGTTAAATGAAAAGCTCACTCTCGAGGGCAAGCTCCCGGTAGCGTTCGACCATGACTGCCGGGAAGGCGTGTGCGGCATGTGTTCGATGGTGATCAACGGTCAGGCGCACGGTAATCAGCGGGAAACGACTACGTGTCAGCTGTACATGCGTCATTTCAAGGACGGCGACGAGATTTTTGTAGAACCCTGGCGAGCGAAGGCTTTTCCGGTTGTTCGTGACCTGGTTGTCGACCGGAGCGCGTTTGATCGAATCATCCAAGCGGGTGGTTACATCAGTAATCACTCAGGGCCGAAGCCGGAACCCAATACGGTTCCGATCGAACCGGATGTCGCCGAAACGTCGCTGGATGCGGCCACTTGCATTGGCTGTGGTGCTTGCGTGGCGGCCTGCCCCAACAGTTCAGCAATGCTGTTTACGGCCGCCAAGGTCTCGCATCTGGGAATGCTGCCCCAAGGCCAACCCGAGCGGTATCTGCGGGCCAAATCGATGGTGGACCAGATGGAAGCGGAGGGCTTTGGCTCCTGTCGTAACTACGGTGAGTGCGAAGCCCAGTGCCCCAAGGGAATCAGCATCGCGTTCATCAGCCGGCTGAATTCCGACTACCTGCGGGCTACGCTTCTTGAGCCGATCGATCGTCGCGGCGAAATGAAAACACAGTAACCTGCAACCGCTGTGATTTGCCAGTTTGACCGTCATTCTTTCGAATCGCAAAGAGTTTTGAAGGCGTCTGCGAGTTGGCGAAGCGTGCCAATGGCGCGGTCGTTCGGCTCCGGTTGTTTGCGGGTGAGATGGATGCTGGACCATCCGAGCCTGGCAGGAGCGACAACATCATTGGCGTGATGATCGCCCACCATCAAAAACCGCGGCATGTCGGCAGGTTTCATTTCACCCGCAATCTGCGACGCGATCGCTTGGTAGAAACGCGAGTCCGGCTTGCGAAAGCCAACCAGCGACGAATAAAAGATCCAGTCCAAGGGTCCCAACTCCGAGAAGGATTTGACAATCGCAGTCAGTCTCGAATCGAAATTGGAAGCGAGCCCAAGCTTCGCGCCGGTTCGTGATAGTATTGCCAGGCAGGCTGGGACATCCTCGTAGACCATCCAGTGGTCGGGCTGCGCATAGTAATTCCACAGCCTGTCGAACAACGTTGTGCAATCCCGAATGTCGCTGAAGACTTGTCGAACCAGGTCAAACCAAAGCTGTTTTTCGAGTTCATCGCTCGATGGAAAGCTGGGTTCACCGCTCGCGTTAGCGACACCCGTTGCAAACACGGACTGCCGCGCGTCACCGATCCGCGACAAGACTTCTTCCCGCTGTAAGTGGCTGCCAAATTTGGTTCCGAATTCAAAATAGGTCTCGGCAACCGGGCGGGTTGGGCAAATCACCGTACCAACTGCGTCGAGCAAAACGACCCATTCGGAGGCGCTCATTGCGTCCGCCTATCGTTCGATGATTCGAGCTGCCGATGTCCCCTGTTGTTCTGGCCGCTCGGTGAGGCCGCGAATTTCTTGCTGCAGCGCTTCGTTATCTTGAATCGGGAGCGCCCGAATAGTCCTGATCTCCATCATTCCGGGCTCCTGACCTGTGGCAGGCGGCTGATCATTTTCCGTTGGCTGCGGCGTCACTTGGTCATCCCGATACTGCGGCTGTTGGTAGCGAAACTGGGTGGATACCTTTCGGATTTTGACGATGGGGGACGAACTTTGCGGAACCGTCGGGTTCGCCGTGGCCCGCAGCCGAAGCATGACGTCTTTGCCTGATCCTGCGGACTCGTCTTGAATCGGGGTACTGGGAGAATCGATCCAGATTTGGCCGGGCTGCTGCGCTCGTGGCGCGAATTCTTGTTCCGGATTGGTTTCGCAATTCGCCCCACTTTGATTGGGCACGGAATGCAATTCGATCCGGCTCGGCATCAGAACACCCCGATCAAAGAGCGTGTTGTCGTTTGGATCCGCATTCACATCAATTTCCATGAGTCGCGGCTGTAAAGTGTCAATTTCGAGTACAGGAACAAACAAATTGGGAGACTGATATTCAGCACAGCCTTCATCTGTCTCCACAACACTGTCGTCTGGCGTGTCGTCAGCGTCCGAAAAGCCAAACTCCTCAGCGGGAATACCAGGTCGCCGGACTGGCAAACTGATTGCACTTGATTTTGAGCGTGCCACGTCCGGATTCTGTGAGTTAATCACGGGTTGGCTGACTTGCAGAACCGGAACGCGATTGAGATCTGCAGTTTGTTGGGCTTCCGTTTGAATCGGCGACTGAGGCTGAATTGCCGGTTGTTGCTTTACCGGAACTAATTGTCCCTCTCGAATTCGTCGATCGATTTCCCTCTGGATCAGGGCCTCGATATCAAACAGCTGTTCCTGGGCACGCCTGGCGTCGGACTCGTAACGAAGATTCGGTAGAGTTTGGGCACGCTTGGCCACCGCTGGCGAAGAGAAATTGGGCGTCTCCGCTTGCGAAATGGGCCGAACGGCATCGTTGGGATAGGGCGCCCCCATTTGGTTCAGCGCGTGGTGCGAAACATTGTAAATCGGAACCTGCTGTTGTTTTTGGCGAGGGCTGCTAACTTGCTTGGCCGCAACTCGATTGTCGGTAAGCGAGAATTTTTCTTTTGGACGGGCTTTGAGTATGACCGGTTCGTCAGCGACCGGGACAACTGAACCAGCGGATTCGGCCACCGGTGTCAGCGTTGCCGATTGGACAATCAGCGGCGTTGTTGCGGCGGGTTGGGGGTTCTCGAAAACGCGTTCCGAGATTGCGGCGACGCGTTTTGAGATTTCGGAAATCTGATTCGAGATTTCTTCGACTTGATCTGGAACGAGGGCCAAGCGTTCGTTGATCGGGTCCTGAATGGGGGTCTGCGGTACCGGAATGGCGGGCAATGGCCTCAACAACTTGGGTAAAATCGTCTGCGGCGTTTCCGAATCGTAATTCGAATCGGAATTCGAATTGGGGGATGAAACGGGTTGTGTCTTGAGGAGCCAATGGTTCAAAAAAGCTCCCGGCTGGGAAGGCAGATCTGGAAAAATGGGTTGGCTGGCTGGCGTAAAGTCATCGTTGCCGCGGAACTCCCGATCGTTGTCCAGATCCTCAAACTTTTGTGAAATATTATTCTCGTGTGTTTGGGATTGCTGAACTTTGGTTTCCTGCCTGACTGCTTGCGGCAGCACGACAAACTCGGGCGCTGCAGTTTTTTCATAAATGCCGAAGGTTGGATCGGGAATCATTGCGGGCGGCCCCGGTTCGACAACTGACGACAAGTCGGCATCTTCGACGACGCGAGACGAAATCATCATTTTTCCGTTATGAGGCAGCTGTTTTAGCGATGGCGGCGGCGGAACAACGGCGTGGGCTGACATTGCCTCATCGTCGCTGGCGACCTGCTTGAACGCATCCGTCGAATCACCGGTATCCTGGGGAGCGATTTTCACGATTTGCTGCAAGCCGCAAATCTCGGGCTGACTTCCTCGCGAGCAAACACTCGTGTGTGGCGAATCGATGATTGTATTCGTAACTGCGGTTTGGCAATCGCAACCGCCAAGCGTCGGAAAATTACTCCGATGACCGCGAATCCGGTCAAGCAAACTCATGCGCGGCGTATAGCAGTCCGCACGGGCCGTGGCAACTTGCCGTGCGCACATGTTACCAGACGTTTCAATCACTTGTGATGTGTACATGTCGGCGGCGGAGTGCGACGTGACGCCACGTTCAAGACCTTGGCAACCGACCAGCGTAGAAGTGGCAGTCACTAACACGACCGCAATACAGGCAATTCGCATTGTCGTCCATCCATGAAACGCAATTAACCGTTCAACCGTTACACAACGACGGTTCTATCTGGCTGGTATCGACATGAAAAAACGAATCCAACGGTCATAGTTCCTTGGAAGAAAGAACCGGATTAATCATCACGACAGGGGATACGGCAACCTCACCGCAGATTATCGGCCTGGGTTACAAGCGTTAAACTTTAACAGAAGCCAGTTCCGGGGAACTACACCGACAGACCATCGATTTTGGCGGCCAGGATAAAGTCGTTTTCGCAGAGTCCGCCAATCGCGTGGGTCCACAACTCGATCCAGACGTTCTTGTATCCCTCCAGATGCAAGTCCGGGTGGTGGGCGTCCTCCTCGGCCAACTCGCCGACTCGATTGAGAAAATCGAGTCCGGCGACAAAGTTTTTGAATTTCCAGTCTTTGCGAATGCGGGTGTTGTCGTGAGTCAGATACCAACCGTCGAGTTTTTCCAGTTGTTCGCGAACAAACGGCAACGGGCATGCTTCGACCCCGCCTTCACAGGGAACGCACTTTTTGGTGGTCAGCTGTTCTGAGCTTTGAACTTCCATCTTGATTCTCGTGGTAAATGGTTAAAGGTCGCTTCGGACTTCTATTGTGGGGTAGAATTCTGCGGCGTCAACTTGAGCAAGTCCGCATGCGGGACAAGGGCATCAATGACGAACTGAATATGTTCATTCAACTCGATTCCCAATTCCGCGGCCCCGTCGATGATGTCTTCCCGGCGAACTTTTTCCGCAAAACTCTTTTGCTTCATTTTCTTTCGGACGCTCTTGGCTGTCATCCCGGCAATCCCTGCGGGCCGCACCAGGGCGACGGCCGTGATGAAGCCCGACAATTCGTCGCAAGCAAAGAGCGTTTTGTCCAGCGATGAAATGCGGGGGCAACCGGTTTCTTCCACGTGCGATTTAATCGCGTAAATCACCTCCTCCGGGTAGCCTTGTTCCGACAGGACTTTGGAACCCTCGAGCGGATGTGCGGGGGGCGTCGGCCAACGCTCATAATCAAAATCATGCAGCAGGCCAACGATGCCCCAGGTTTCGACGTCGGCACCAAATTTTTCGGCGTAAGACCGCATCGCAATCTCGACCGACAACATGTGCCGCCGCAATCCTTCCTGCTGCGTATACTGGCACATCAACTCCCATGCCGCTTGTCGATCATTCATTTCGTGGTGGACTCTTTAGCTGGAGGAGTTCGTGTTTACTGCCGGGTCGCTGCCGAACTTCCGGGTCGCCGGGCTGGTCAGCGTAGAGGTAGTCTCTTATCCACAGGTAAAGTCGGCTGAGAATATTAACGAACACGGCTGTCAGCAGGCACATCAACAACAGCACGGCCGCGAGGGATATTCGCGCACTCCAAAAACTGGAGAGCCATGACTCCAGCGTCACGGCAGCCGTCAGGACCATCGCGCAAAAAACAAGCCAAGCTGTCAGCCACGCGAAACCCAAGGCCCAGGATACCCGCTGTTCCGTTTTCGTTTGGGTTCTGGATTCAATGTCAAAATGTGGATCTGGTCTGCCTTCGCGATCCGCTCCACAGTTCCAACAGCGTTTGAACTGAATCTCCGAGGCTTCACCGCAGTTGGGACAGTTCCAGGTTTCAGGGATCGCGATCACGTTGCGGCCTGCCAATTTTTGGACTGGTGGACAAATCAGCTAAAAGAATGGCGCTGATTAACTGAATTGGAAACAAGACTTTGATTCGGAAGGATTAGGTTTGGCCTCCGCCACCCTGTTTGTCATCACCCCCGCCTGCTTTGCCTTTGTCCTGGCTGTCTGTTTCTTCTGATTCAGTCCCGCCCTGGGAGGAGTCATCCTGGTCGGCTTTCTCACCGTCCTTATCGCCAGATTTTTGATCAGATTTTTCATCATCGTCGGCTGCTTTGTCCTCGTCATCCTCGTCGTCTGAATTCTTCTCTTCCTCGACGTTTTGAATTTCCCGCCAAGGCTCTTTTTTCTCGTAGCTGGCGAGTTCCTTTTCCAGACTTTCATGTTGTTCCTTGAAAGTCGATTGGTCGGCATCCTTATCTTCTGCCGCCAGGGTTTCGTTCACTTCGATGGCTTTTTCAATCCATTCGATCGCCTTGTCAAAGTCGCCTTCCTCGGCATATCCCGAGGCAAGCGTGCTGAGGATATGGGGCATCTTGTACTCTGTTTTTTCGCAAGCCTTCGTGGCCAGCTCAATGGCCCGTTTCCCGTTACGAAGTTCTTCGACGGGCGAGGTTGCCAGGACCCAGGCGAGGTTATTGAGGATTCCATCGTCGTCGGGCGCCAGTTCAAGCGCCTCTTCATAGTCTTCGACGGCTTCCTTGTGCTGTCCGAGTGAAAGTCGGGCATCACCACGCCCGCGCAAGATCAAACGCCGCAATTCGTCGCCACGTTCTCCTTCGCTGATCGAACTGAGGACGCGATTGTAAATTCGGATCGCGCGTCGAGGCTGGTTGTCGGCGTTATAAAGCTGCGCCAGCTGCAAACGATATCCGATGCTCTCGGGCTCACTGTCGGAGAGCATTTTCATATCGTCGATTGCGGCCGAAAAATTGCCGTTGGCGGTTTGGATGCGACTGCGAAGTTCAATGGCCGCTACGAGTAAGGGTTCATTCTCAAGCACCTGGTTAACGTCTTCGAGCGCGTCGTCGAGCTTGTCCGTCATCAGGAGCGCATCGGCTCGCGTCAGCCGCGCGGGATCCAGTTTGCGATCAAGCTTGAGGGCCTTCGTCGCATCTTCGATTGCTTCGTCGTAGTATTTCTTGTCGTCCGCGCCTCGGATAAGATTCAAGCGACTGCGAATAAGAAAATTCTGCGCATTTTCTGGCTCGACTTCGATGGCGGAATCAATAATTTCGATCGCTTCGTTAAACTTCCGGAGTTCGGCGAGTGAACTGGCCACCTCGTGATACGCGGTCATATTGGTTTTGTCGCTTGCCAGCCACAATTTCAAATCGGCAATGGCTTTTTCTGGTTGCCCCATCCGCAGGTAATATTTTCCGCGAATCTGGATGGCTTCCACATTGTCTGGATCGATCTTGATGGCCTGCGCCAAGTCGGCCAGCATCGTTTCCTCATCTTCTGCCAGCGTGGCACGCGTCAGCAGCGCTCTGGACAACGCGCGGTGTCATCGCCCGCCAGTTCGACCGCTTTTTCGATAGCTTTCTGAGCCTCTTCTTTGTCCCCTGCCGGGAGCGCGTTTAATTGGGCGATCAACTGGTAGGCCTGCCCCATTTTGGGGTCCAGTTCGACAGCACGTTTCAAACGTAAAAGTGCTTCGCGGCGATACTGTCGCCAACGTCGATCGCTGCCGCCTGACGCAAAAATCCTTTTGGATAACAAGTCGGCGTGTTCGTACAACGTCGAGGTTAGAAGTTGGTTCGCCAAATCCTTACTGTCATTGTTGAGGCCTTTTTTTAATGCCGACTCCAGCAGATCAACCACTCGATCAAGATCGCGCGTCGATTGTGCAGCAATTTTCAAACGCGAAGCTTCATCCAGATCGTCGCTGCCATCTTCGGCCGCTTCCTTGGCCGCTTCCTTTTCAGCCGATTCGTCCTGTTTGGACTCCTGGTCAGCGGATTCCTGTTTCTTGCCTTCCTCTTCAGCTTTTTCCTGCGGGGATTCTGCCGGCGCGGTTTCCTGGATCGAAGAATCTTGACGGGCCAGCATTTGATTGGCCGGGTCTGCGGTCACGTTGTCAGCAGGTGTGCGGGCAATCGCCGCAGAGCATAAAACGAGGGCAGTACCGAAAATCAAAAACAAGTTCATCCATTTGGACGACGACATTGGACCTCTCCCGACGATGATTCGTTAAGTGCGTTAAAACGTCCTAATTCTATTTGATTTCGAGCCAAACGAAAATCGCTAATAACAGCCCAAAACCCCACAAATTGCGCACGGTGGCCACGAGAACCGCTTTGAGGCCGGCCTTCCTTCTCGCCAAGCTGAGCATTTGTATTCTCGCGTGACAGGAAAGACCGGTGATCGAACCAGCCAATGCAGAGTTGGTTGGTCGAAACGGCAATTGGAAACCGACGGCCCCAGAGGACACTGTCTCGCCCAGGCAAGTTCATCGCGGGCTTTCAAGCGGTTCAGCAAATGTCGGTTCCCAGGCCGAGAACCGGTTTGTTGTCAAATCACGGTAGCGATTACAAGTGCCACAACGCTCATCAGTTTCAACAGGATATTGAGTGACGGTCCAGAAGTGTCTTTGAAAGGATCGCCAACCGTGTCTCCTACGACCGCCGCCTTGTGAGCATCGCTTCCCTTGACAAGCATTTTGCCATCATACTCAAAGCCTTCTTCGATCATCTTCTTGGCGTTATCCCAGGCACCGCCCGCATTGGACTGAAACAATGCCATCAACACGCCACTGACCGTGACACCCGCAAGTAACCCGCCCAGCATGAGGGCATTCGTGTTTTCGCCCGGAAAGAAAAACCTGGGCACAAATCCGAAAGCCACTGGGAACGCGACGGCAACAAGTCCGGGCAAGATCATTTCGCGGATCGAAGCCCGCGTCGAGATCGCCACACACTTTCCGTACTCGGCCTTACCGTCCGCCGCTTCAAAGGTTGCCTGGTCGCCTTTCGGCCATTGGTCGAAGTCCTTGCCTTCGTTCTTGTTCATCACGTTCAACGCAGCTTGAAGTTCGGGGATATCGTGAAACTGGCGGCGAACTTCCTGAATCATGGCCATGGCGGCTCGGCCAACAGCTCCCATCGAAAGTGACGAAAACAGAAACGGCAACATCGCTCCGATGAATAACGAAGCCATGACGTACGGGTTGGTAATGTCAATGGAAACAATCGGCGTCAGAGGGTGACTTGAGTTATAGGATGTCATAAATGCAGCAAACAGGGCTAACGCAGTGAGGGCGGCCGAACCAATCGCAAACCCTTTACCAATGGCGGCCGTCGTGTTGCCGACCGCATCCAACTTGTCGGTTCGCTGACGCACTTGTTTGGGAAGCTCGGCCATTTCGGCAATCCCGCCGGCGTTATCCGAAATTGGACCGTAGGCGTCGACCGCCAACTGAATCCCGGTATTGGAAAGCATTCCGACCGCCGCAATGGCGATGCCATACAGTCCTGCGAATGAATAGGCCGCAATAATTGCAGCCGCAATCACCGTGATGGGAAGCGCGGTCGACATCATGCCGACTCCCAGTCCGGCGATGATGTTGGTGGCCGAACCAGTTACCGACTGACGCACAATCGACTTGACGGGCCCGGTTCCGGTGCCTGTGTAGAATTCGGTGATTTTGCCGATCGCCAAACCGGCTCCCAATCCGAACAGGATCGCAAAAAACACACCGTTACTCGTGTAGGTGAAAGTTTCGCCGGCCATCGTTGCCTGCCAGGTGGTGGGCAACATGAATTTGATAATCACATAGGTCAGGACCAGCAAAACTGCAGCCGAACCAAATTCACCAACATTCAACGCATGATGTGGGTTTCCACCTTCTTTTACTTTGACGAAAAATGTTCCTCCAATCGAAGTCAGAATCCCGAATCCAGCCAATACGAGCGGCAGCAAGACGGCAGACAAACCGTTGAACCCGTCACTCTGGAATTCACTTAATCCAAAAAACGCCGCCCCCAGAACCATCGTGCCAATGATGGATCCGACATACGACTCGAACAAGTCAGCCCCCATCCCGGCAACGTCCCCCACGTTATCACCGACGTTGTCGGCGATCGTGGCAGGATTCAAGGGATGGTCTTCTGGAATCCCGGCTTCCACTTTTCCGACGAGGTCGGCACCCACGTCGGCTGCCTTGGTGTAGATCCCCCCGCCGACCCTGGCAAATAACGCGATCGAAGAGGCACCGAATGAAAACCCGGTAAGTACCGTGATAACCTGGTTCACATTGTCGGCAGTTTCAACCCCGAATAGATTGCAATAAACCACAAACAACACGCTCAAGCCAAGCACACCCAGGCCAACGACGCCCATCCCCATGACCGAACCGCCAGCAAACGCCACTTCGAGCGCCTGACCGAGGCCGGTTCGCGCCGCATGGGTTGTTCTCACGTTCGCCTTGGTCGCGACCCGCATCCCAATGAATCCAGCCAGGGCAGAACAAAACGCGCCTAACGCGAACGACAATGCGATCAGCGGTGACGACCCGTCCCCTTGCGTGGAACCACTCCAACCGAGAAGTGCCGCAACGGCAATCACAAAAATGATCAGCACACTGTACTCGGCCCGCAAGAACGACATGGCTCCTTCAGAAATGCTCTGCGACGATGCGCTGCATTTTTGGAGTTCCGGGATCTTGCCGGGCGACCCAGGAAGATTTCCAAAACGTGAATGCAAGTCCTGCGAGCCCGAACAAGGGAATCAGGTAACTCACGATCAGGAACCGCCCACGGTTGTCGCTGCCTGCAGCGGTCATGGCTTCCGCCGGCTCCGTTTGAAGCGGTTCGACGGCAGGTGCATTGTCGGCCGCAAGCGCAGAATTTTGAGACAACAAAACAAAGCCGGTCAAAATCCCGATAGACAGGATACAAAAAACAATAAAACCGACGTTGCGACGAAAGATCCCCGACATTATTTTTGCCTTTTTCAAAGTGGCGATGGTAAGACGAACAAAAGGCGAACTGTAAGATTTAGCATTGAACGCGAAATAATTGGAGCAACCAATCTGAACTAAAATCCCGGTCCGGTGTGCAGCCAGTCGCGGCAAGTGAGGCGGTATTGGGTACCGATTTTCCGGGCCACCGCCATATGAAACTCAGAAGTTTACAACTGATTCGAGAAGACTGTCAACAACGCTTTCGCGGTTCGCGTCCCCCGTATCGCCATCCACCAACACCGATTCCTGTGCAGAACTGACAACATGCCAAAACGAAGGACTTGCCTGGTCTCGGTCGACGCTGATTGCCCCCTGGCACACAGGGGCCGCTTCCATGCTGGAAGTGCGACATTTTGACTCATTCATTTGCCGACGAAGGACGGGCCGTCTCGAGGGTGCGATCAATTGGGTTGCTCGGGTTATGAGGACTCCATGGCGCGACTCGTTTAAATGTTTTTGACTTTTCATTGGCAGTGGAACCGCCGAACTAACGACGAGAATCTGCTCAGGCCGTCCTAACTGATTGGGGCTACGGCAGCAGATAATCCGATACTTGGATACGTGATTTGTACTGCGTTTTGTGTAAGATCGAGTTGAATCCTGACCGACAAACCGGCTCATCCCGTCTCCTTGGGGGCGACTTACACGCGTAGTCAGGGCCCCGCGTCGACTGAAAATGCCGGTTTTATCGGCGGCTGGCTTCGTCACACCCGGAATTTCCTTGGATCGAAAGCACTTTCCGACTATCCTACAGGGAGCCCACGATTCGTCGGCAAACCTGAGCATGGACAAACCGGTGCGGGCAAGACATCGGTTCCTACATAACGAGGAGTTCTTTGATGAGAACGTCAAGTACAAATCACTTTCTAAAATTTGCGCTGCCGGTTGTTGCCGTTGCATTGTTAAGCACAGCTTCCTTTGCTGACAACAAACCGGAAAAAACTGACTCCGAAACGAGTGTCGACCAACAGGTGGACAAGGCCGAACAAAAACGGCTCAATTCAATATGGAAGACACAAGAACCGGTCGAGGGATTCGAATCCGTTGACATGTTTCAGGCAATCGAAATTGGCGACATTGATGTGGTCATCAAAACGAGGAGTTCGGCCAACTCAAACCTGATGTTCACCAACAAATCCAATCGTCCCTTGGCAATTCAGATTCCGCCTGCGTTTGCCGGTGTGCCTGTCATGCGACAGGGTCTCGGCGGTGGTGGCGGTGGACTCGGCGGTGGCGGTGGTGGTCTCGGTGGCGGCGGTGGTTTCGGTGGTGGCGGTGGTGGTCTCGGTGGCGGCCAAGGCATCGGTGGCGGTGGCGGCCGCGGCGGCGGAGGCGGTGGCTTCGGCGGCGGTGGTGGCGGTGCGCGGCGGCGGCGGTGGCATCTTCAATATCCCGCCGGGTCGAGTTGGCAAAATTAACATCAACACAGTTTGCCTGGAACACGGCAAGCAGGATCCGCGTCCACGAATGGAATACAAAGTCGTTCCCATCGAAGAACTGACAACCGATCCCAAAGTGCACCAGATGATTCAGATGTTGGCCAACGATGAAATCACCCAGAACGTGGCCCAGGCAGCTGCCTGGAACGCAGCCAATGGTTTGTCCTGGGAAGAAATGCTGACCAAGAATCGCATCGAGCGAATGGACGGCTATTATGAGCGTTACTTCACTCCCAACGAATTGATGGTCGCTCACCGGGTTGTGGAAGTTGCAGCCGAACGAGCCGATGCCTTAGCCAAGTCAAGGCCCACGGAATTCAAGTCGTCCGGTGAATTGATTGACGCCGAACAAGCTGATCGGCAGTAGTTGATCGCCGAAATCCAAAAATTATCGACCGGGCATTTCGCCCGGTCTTTTTTTTGTAATTGCTGGGCGGCCACGTCAGATTTTGGCTAATTGATAACGGGACTCCAGTTCATCGATGGCCCGGCGTGCCGTGGGATAGATGTTGAAGATGCGATCAAAATTCAACCAGGCCAGCAATCTTGCAAAATCGTTTTGAATCCCGGCCAACACAATTTGACTGCCTTTGCGGTGCACGCGCGATCGGCACTTGATCAACATTTCAAACGCGTTGCCAGAGACATGATCCAGATCATCGCAATCAATGACGATCAATTTTCGACCGGTGTTGAGAATATCATCAACATTGTCAAAGACATAATGGCAGGAGGGTGCATCGAGTTGTCCGTTGAGCCTGATGACAACTGTATCGTTAGGCGTTACCCGCGTTTCAAAATCAACCATGGCCTGTCCTATTCAACCAATCCCTGCGAAGTGCCCAAGGTAAAATCCTGGGCGGACAATTTCGCCTCTTCGTGAAGGCAAATGCTGATTCCAAAATGTTAAGCCAGATTTCGGTTTTGGTTCAACATCAATTGCGAGTCAAGCGACCGGATTCCGCCAACATCGCGTGAGCGCACGGTCGGATTTAGCCGTATTTCCGTATTCTGGACATTTTCCTTGACAAGGTTGATTCTCTGAACAATAACGAGGTCTTGCGCAAACTTTTCTTGCTGCTAATCCCGGGGAGTAAAAAAATGTCCATCAAATATATGCCGTTGACCTTGATCGCACTTTTTTCACTGATTGCGTGGTATCCGTCGCAGTCGATTTACGCTCAAACCCTTGTCAATTCATTTAACCCGGGAATAGGACAACTAAACGGCATCGGGTTCAACGACGCGACCGACACGATTTATGCGCACGCGAGTGGCTCGAACACGATTCAACTTTTTGATCTGGCCGGGAACAATACGGGCTCGGTTCCCGATCCGGGTGACGCAGGTAACGACTCGGACTATTTTTTCACCTCCGTTGCCACCAATGTGGCTGGAACCGTGATTGCGGCGAATACCTTGATGGTTATTGAAGATGATGTCGGGGTTGCTCAGTTAATTGCTGCTGACCCCTCCAACGGTGCAGTCCTGGCAACCCAGGATCTGGAATTTGTCGCCGGAACACTTGTGGGGGGCGCGTTCAATCCGTCCACAGGAACTTTTTTTGCGGTTGATTGGAGGCGCAGATGTCATCTACGAATTCAACGGCAGTGACGGCACATTGATTAATTCGTTTGGAGTTGGTGCGGGGTTTGATGTTTTTTTTGGTGATCTCGAGGTCAACGAAGCCGATGGTAATCTTTATGTTGTCAGTAGTTCCCAGACTTTTCTGCGCGTACTCGACGTTGCAGGTAATGTCGTAAGAGACGTTGAACTTTCAGGTATTGGTGTGTCTGCAATGAGTGGCATCGCATTTCGAGAGGCAACCGGCGAGGTATTGATCAGCTCAACCAATGGAACGATTTTTCAAGTTGACGGTTTACCCGCGACGATTCGGCCCGACTCATTCGCCGTGACCCGGGGGACGTATGTCGCGGGTGATGAATCCAACCTTCAGGGCAGTGACAACAGTGACCTGCAGGCGCGGTGCAGTACCACGGACATTCAATCGCGTGTTGAGGTTGAAGTCAAAGGCACCTGCTCGACCGAAACTCCGGCCGCCTTGACTTTTCGGCATGAGGGTTCCGTCTTTGCACGAACCGATGTTACTCAGATTATTGAGTTGTTTGATTATGACCTTGGGAGTTGGGAACAGCTTGATTCCCGTCTCGCCAACCGGTTCTCCGACCTGACAACCGAAGCGGTTCCCGCCGGTGATCTGACACGATTTGTTGAAGCAGGTACCAACTGCATGCGAGCACGTGTCCGATTTGTTTCCACGAATCCTCGCCAACAGTTTCAAGCCAACATTGACCAGATGATCTGGAGCGTCGAATGAAAGAACGCTTCGATCGAACATCGATGAGCCCGGCAGATGGCCGGGCTTTTTTGCGACCTTTGTGATCACTTTTTCGGCAATGGCGTGACTTGAACGGTTTTGTTATTGCCATCGCGAATGATCTCGAATTCAATCGGCGTCCCATTTTTCAAAAAAGGATCGAGTACCTTGAGCGGATCGTCAACCATCGGCGTTCCGTTAACCGAAACGATTCGATCACCCACCTCCAAACCGTCTTTGTCTGCCGCACTGCCGGCCACGACCTCCTGAATGACCACTCCTTCATGTAGATCGAAACTCATGCGAATGCCCAGCGAAAATTTCGCTGCCGATGCGCGAACCAGTGGATCGATTCGTCGGACCAGGTTCCTGAATTTCTGCCGTTTTTCGGGCGAATCAACCGTGTTGGAAATCACCATGAACAGCTGGTCGGGATTTCGTGAATGCATGAACTCAAACCCGAACATGTCACCATCGGCGGAGACATTGTCTCCGGCGCGCAGGTAAAGCGCGGTTGATTCCGGTGACAGAATTTTTCCAGACTTCATCGCCGTTTCCCAGCGCAACATGTCGCCCAACGTTGAAACCTGCCCACCGCTACCCATGACCAGCCAGGATGTCTTGCCCCAATTGGGAGGCGAATTGGGCTCGCTTGACTTTTGAGATCCATAACCGACCGCGATCCGGTCCTCGGGGACGGAGATCGCCGAAGAAACCGGTGTCCTTCATACCCGCCGGCTGGAAGAGCCGTTCGGTGGTAAATTGCTGGTAAGTTTCACCACTGACGATTTCGATGATTGCCGCGAGCAGTCCCCAAGCCGAGTGAGAATGTTCGCTGCGCTGGCCCGGTTCAAACAGCAGCTTCTGCGCGAAAATTCTTCGTACCGCCTCGTCGCGGTCAATCCATGTATGATCTGGATCTTGATCGGTTGGCAAATCATGAAAGTCGGGAAGCCCCGAACGTCCTGTCATCAAATCGTTGATGGTAATGCCCTGTTTGTCTGCGGGAACATCAGCAAAAAACTTTGTGAGTGGTTCGTCGAGTTCGAGCTTGCCCTGATCCTTCAACAACAGAATCCCAGCATGCGTGAAATCAATCGGTGCCGAGCCAATTGCAAACACCGTTTCTGGCGTGTTTTTGATGCGTTTTTCTCGATTTGCAAACCCGTACCCCTTGTTCACGACAGGTCGGCCATTGCGCGTAATCAGCACGGCACCTTCAAATCCGTCTTTGGCCGCCTGCTCCAGCATCGCTTCGAGGTTTTCCCAAGTTATCGGAGCAGCATCTGTATCTTTTTCGATGTCGGCGGAAACCGAGTTGATTCGAATGGGCAAATCGGCACTCATCGTAAACTCCACCGTTACGACTTGGTTGGCCAGCTCATATACCAGTTTTCCCGTCGTTTCGTTTTCCAACATGACGTCGCTAACGTCGACTTGCTTGACGCTTTTCCGAATCGCCTGCACATTTCGTTTCAGGTTGTCGAAGTCGTCTGTGCTCAAAACCGACTTGGCGATTTCGTCGATATTGTCGTCCGGCTGCTTAAGCAACCGAATAAACGCGTCGACGGTTTTCACGCGCGGCGAGTCTGGATCGGGCTGCTGGGCCAGACAAGGGGCAACATTCAGAATCAAGATCAGGAAAACAAACGACCTGGTAAGCATGGCGATCTCCACTGGAATTACGGTGTACGCTACCAGCTAGTCGCAACCAGGCCGCGAAATCACATATCAATAACGGCAAAATTCCCGTCAGACAGTCGGATTCGAAGACTTTCAGAAAAATCGACCGTGGAACCCCGAGTCCAGCGACATCAGCTGCGGTCAACTCGCTGAAGCGGTGGACGATTATTACTGATTCATTGACTGGAAAAATATGGGAACCCACGGTTAAATGGTTTCCAGCCAAGTACCCTCACAGGCCTGCCGTGTCACACGAAACGACCATCATCGGAATCGCTGGCGCCTCGGGCGCCGGCAAAAGTCTGTTCGCAAATCAACTTCACCAGCGTCTGCGGGAAACAAGAACCCATCAGGACGTAACGATCTTGAATGAAGATTGCTACTATCGCCAGCGGGACGAGCTGAGTTTTGCCGAACGCGAAAAAATCAACTACGACCATCCTGGCGCGATCGAACATTCTTTGCTGATCGAACATTTGACAAGGCTGCGAAACGGCGATCCAGTCCAAGTCCCGCAATATGATTACTCGCAACACAATCGCCGGCCCGAAACGACCTTGCACGAACCGTCCCGGATCCTGATTCTGGAAGGCATCTTGATTCTCAATGACGTCCAGACTGCGACAGTTGCTGGACCTGAAAATATTTGTCGACGTGGCCCTCGATACCTGTCTGCTGCGGCGACTCAAACGCGATATCCACGAGCGGGGCAGATCTCTTGATTCCGTGTTGTCGCAGTACGAAAACACGGTCCGACCGATGTATTTCGAATTCATTGAGCCGACCAAGGCCCATGCCGATATAATTGTGCCGCGAGGCGGAGAAAACCTCAGTGCCCTCAATGTCCTGCACAACTACCTGGACCGCGTCCTTTCGAAGCCCCAGACGGAGTAAGCCGGGCAACTTCGGTGAATTCGGTACTCAAATCGCGGTAAACCTCAGGTACAATAAGTGGAAACGGTATCGTGACTGGAAGCTGCGTTTCTACATGAACAAAAATCAACCTCCCTTCATCGGGACTGTGCTGTTCCTCGGCATCGGCGTTGCCGTTCTTGCCTGTGCGGACGTCGCGCTGGCCCAGCGCAACAAACCATCGGGCCCTCCCGGCCCCTCTCCGATTGTGGCAGGCAAAGTTGTTCAGGTCAGGCGCGCTGGCACAGAAACATTCGTGGGCACTTTGAAGCCGTTTCGCACGTCGATCGTCGGGTCGGCTGTCGACGGCCGGGTAACCGATGTCTCGGTCATGGAAGGCGATCCGGTCGAGTTGGCCGACAATGACGGAAGTGCCGGCCAGCCCATTGTCAAACTGCGCACCGGGACTCTGGACATTGAACTGGAAACGGCCAAGATCCAGCTCGCCATCAGTCAACAGGCAGCGGACGAACTGGAGGTTTCTCTTCCCAAAGAAATCGAGTTGGCCAAGGCCAATGCGGCGGAATCGGAAGCCAGGTTTCAATACTCAAAAAACAATTATGAACGTGCACAGCGGTTGGGTGGAAACAGTGGCGCCATTTCGGAAGGCGAACTTGGAACAGGCCCGCTCGGAATTTCTTGCCACGCAACAGCTGGCAGAAGGCTTCAACGTTCAGTACGAGCGACTTGTTGCCACCGAAAAACTGAGAAGACTGCAGCTGAAATTACGCGTCGATGCGAGCCAGCAGGAGTTGGCTCGGCTCAATGATCTCAAAGATAAGTACACGATTTACGCTCCCTTCGACGGACTCGTCACCCAGAAAATTGACCGAAGTCGGCGAATGGGTGACGCAGGGACAGCCCATCGTTGAAGTCGTGCAGCTCCATCCAATCGAGATGATTATCAACCTGCCGCAGGAACATCTGGGACGGCGTGCAGCAATCGCTTGGCCAATGCAACGCCGGATAATCCAATGACCGCCGTCATTCAGTTCGACGGATTCGACGAACTTATACGGGGTTGTCAAACGAGTGATTGCCCAGGCCGATTTGCGGTCCCGCACGCTTCCCGGTGCGCTTGGAAATCGAAAATCCGAAAACGGAATGCGGGACATCCACTCCAGCCGGGAATGCTGGGCAAAGCCTCGTATGATGATCGGAGCAGAACAGGACATGTTGATGGTCAAAAAAGACTCGCTGGTCCTCGGCGGACGACAGCCGGCGGTCTACAAAATCATCAGGCAAGGGGACGATGTGACCGCGGTTCCGATTGTCTGTCGAAACGGGATCGTCGATCGGCGACTGGATTCAAATCACGGGAGACATCAACACCAGACGATTCGGTTGTTTTGCTGGGCAACGAACGACTTCGTCCCGGCCAGAAACTCCAGATTACGAGAACGAGTGATGAAGTCCCTCCGAATCGATGCCCTGAATTTTGAGCCGGTCTCGACAGACCATCTCTCCAATACCTGCTGAGACTCGTCGTGCATCCCATTTCCTGGTTTATCGAAAATCCCGTCAAGGTCAGCGTTGGCATCATTCTGCTGACGCTGTTTGGATTGATCGCGATGTTCCGCATGCCGATGCAACTGGCACCGAATGTGGATCGCCCCCAGATCTCCGTTGCAGACTCGCTGGCAAGGGGCCAGTCCCCAGGAAATCGAAAAAGAGATTGTCAACGAGCAGGAAGAGCAACTCAAAAGCGTCGAAGGCGTCACCAAAGATGTCTTCCGAAAGTCAGGATTCGCAGGGAACCATCACGCTTGAGTTTGGCGTCGGCACCGATATGAACCAGGCGGTTCTGAAAGTCAACAGCCAGTTGCAGCAAGTTCGCGAGTATCCGGTCGACGCCGACAAACCAGTGATTCGCACGTCCAATTCAGCCGATCGTGCGATCGCCTGGTTTATCCTGAGCGTCCGACCTCCGTCCAACGAGGAGTTGTTGGCATTTGCGAAGGAATATCCGCGGCAAGTAAGGAGGCTATCCAAACGGTCGTCAATGCGACGGGCGTTGGGTTGTCGACGACTGCGGTTGCGGTCTTTGGTGAAGAATTTCCGCAGGCCAAACGACTGGTTTCGAATTCGGACGTTCCCAAATTTCGGAAATTTGCCGAAGACAACATCGAGTCCCAATTTGAGCGGGTACCCGGTGTGGCCGATGCGAACGTCCGCGGAGGTGAAGAACGACAGTTGCAGGTCATCGTCAATCCGGAACAACTGGCCGCCGCGGGTTGACGCTGGAAAACCTGCGGCAAGCCTTGATCCAGGACAACCAGGATATTTCCGGCGGTGATTTTTCGGAGGGCAAACGTCGCTACGTCGTGCGAACTCTGGGTCAGTACCGCTCAACTGAACAGGTGGCCAATCAGACGATTCCCAATCCCAGTGGCCAAACGATTTACGTTCGCGACGTGGCTCACGTTCGTTTGGGTTATCGAGAAACCGACGGGATTTGTCCGCCGCTTTGGCGTTTCGAATATTGCCGTCAATGTGCAGCGTGAATCCGGCGCGAACGTGATTGCGGTGATGGACGGTTTAAAGGCAGAAGTCAAACGGCTAAACGAGGGTGTGTTGGCGAGAAACGGTCTCGTCCTCAATCAGGTTTATGATGAAACGGACTACATCAACTCGGCGGTCGGACTGGTTCAGCAGAACATTATCCTTGGGCGGAGCTTTGACGATCATCGTGCTGATGATTGTTCTTGCATCTGCGTGGCAGAGACACTGATTTTCGTACCGCTGCTGGGCGTGACCGCGCTGGCGGCGGTGTTTGTGTCGCCCTGGTTTTTCCTGATAACGTTGGCCCTCGTTTTTGTGGCGGGGGTTTGGTTTGCCCGGGGGACACTTGTGGTCGGGCTGGCGATTCCGGTCAGCATCATTGGCACTTTCCTGATTCTCAACGGGCTCGGGTCGTTCGCTTAACGTCATTAGCCTGGCCGGTTTGGCTTTTGCGGTCGGCATGCTCGTCGATAACGCGGTTGTCGTTCTGGAAAACGTTTTTCGTTATTACCAAATGGGCCACGCGCCGATGAAAGCGGCCCGGCTGGCGGTCGGCGAAGTCTGGGGCGCGGTGCTGGCTTCGACGCTTACGACGCTGGCGGTATTTCTCCCGGTGCTTTTTCTGCAGGGTGAAGCCGGACAATTGTTTGCCGACATCGCGTTAGCCATTAGTGCGGCGGTTGGGCTTTCTTTGATTGTGAGTGTCATCGTCATTCCTACAGCGGCCGCCAGGATGCTAAAAGAATCCGATCGCGATACCGGCGATGAAAAAAGGGAGTTGATCGAAAGAATCTTTAGTGGATTTGGAAACGGGTTCACGAACTTTGTGATCAGCACGAACGACTGGATTCAGCAAGGTTGGTTACAGACGTTTGGCGGTTGTCGCTCTGATTCTCGGTATCGGCTGTCGCGTTGGCTTATCTGTTGATGCCTAAGGTCGAGTATTTACCCAGCGGCAACCGCAATCTGGTGATCAGCATGATTCTGCCGCCGCCCGGATACAACGTCGATCAGCTGGCCGGGATGGGCGAGCAAGTCGAAGAAACACTCAGCCTTATTGGGATGTCGACCCGACGACTGAAGACACTTCGCATCTCGATTACCCGCCGATCGGCGACTATTTTTACGTCGCCCGCGAACGCAGCGTGTTCGTCGGGACTGCGTGCACACGATCCGCTACAGGCTCGAAAGCTGATCGATCTGATTCAGGACAAACTGAAGAATCAATTTCCGGGATCATTCGTGACGGCCCAGCCAAACCAGCCTGTTCGGTCGCGGACTTTCGGCGGGCAGGACGATTGATATCGAGATTACCGGGCCGGAGTTGGAAACACTGGTGGATCTGGGCGGCCAAATTCTCGCGCGGCGTAAACAAAACTTTCCCGAAGACACCCAAGCCCGCCCGGAACCGAGTCTCGATCTTTCGAGTCCCGAGTTGCATGTCCGTTTGAAACCCGAGCAGGCCACGGCCCTGGGCATTTCGAATCGCGAACTGGGATACGCCGTCAACGCACTGGTCGATGGGGCTTATGCGACTGATTATTTCATTGGCGGCGAAAAATTGGATCTCGTCATCCTCGGCTCGGATCATTACGACAGCAACACGCAGACCATCGAATCTGAATACATCGCGACGCGCAATCTCGACCAACCCGTGCGCCTGGACGCGCTCGCCAATGTCTCGCTGGGAAGTGGGCCGGAACAAATCAATCATCGCGAACGTGAACGTGCGATTTCGATCCAGGTCTCACCGCCGCCGGAACTTTCGCTGGAAGAATCCATTGACCTGATCAACGAGCAAATCGTCGGCCCGATGGAGGCCCAAGGGATTGATTACTTCCGATTACAAAATCACGTTAAGTGGGACGGCGGACAAGCTGAAAGAAACCTGGTCGCAGCTAAAATGGAATCTTTGCTCTGGCAATTCTGATCACTTACCTGTTGATGGCCGCGTTGTTCGAATCATGGATCTATCCATTGGTGATCATTCTGAGTGTTCCGATGGGAGCCGTCGGCGGAATCATCGGATTGAAGTTGCTCGGTTTTATTTGACTGGCCCAGGGCGAACCGATCCAGACCCTGGATGTGCTGACGATGTTGGGGTTCATCATTTTGGTGGGCACGGTTGTCAATAATGCCATTCTGATCGTCCATCAGTCGCTGGTTGTCATGAGAACCAGGAAGGGCTCGATTCGCGACGGCGATTACGCAGAGTATTCGCACCCGGATTCGACCGATCTTCATGACCACGATGACGACCGTCTTTGGACTTTCCCCGCTGGTTTTTTTCCCGGGTGCCGGCAGTGAGCTTTATCGCGGCCTGGGAAGTGTGGTCTTCGGTGGATTGTTGCTGTCGACGTTCTTTACTTTGATTCTGGTGCCCACACTGTTCAGCTTGATGATCGATACCAAGGCCATACTACGCGGCTGGTTGGGGTTCAAGTCGCAAGTCGTCGAAACGGTTTATCAAACTCAGCGAGCCGGCACGCAGCTTGAACGGGTGAGCGAATAGTCGCAGCGACTGATAACGCATGCGAACCCGAAGCCGAACGATTCTGATTGCCACTGACACTCCGCTCCTCGTGGTGGCGCCAGGTGAATGATCGACCTATTGAAACAAGGCTCACAATCGCTTGAGAAACTCGTCCAGAGTTTTCTTGTACTTTTCGCTGGGCGGCGTGGTGTGGCCCCCCTCGACTTCGACAAATTGCACGGAACTGGCGTTCGTTGCGGCTTGCGCCAGGCGAATTCCATGCGCCTCGGGAATCACTTTGTCGCTTTTTCCGTGACTGATAAACACGGGGCCCGCGTAGTTGCCGATTTTTCGTTGCGAATCAAATCTGGCCTGGAAGATGCGACCCGCCACCAGGTTACGAGTGTGATGCCGAACAACATCGGGCAGCGAGGTAAATCCCGACTCGATGATCAACGCTTTGGCTCCGTCCCGCGCCGCGATATCAATCGCCACGGCCGCCCCCAGCGATCGTCCCATCAAGATTACCTCGGAAGAATGGATGCCCGTCCGGTGGGCCAGCCAATCACGGGCCGCAGTGACATCAATATAAAGCCCCTCTTCCGAAGGACGACCGTCACTCTTTCCATAACCCCGATAATCAAACACCAGGACTGCAACTTGATGCCGTTTGACAAATTCGAAGAGTCGGTTTTTCAATGAGCTGACATTTTCCGATCGTCCATGCGCAAACAAGATCACATTGTCCGGCTGGGTATGCTTGGGTTGAACAAACCAACCGTACAGCCGCGTTCCATCGAGGCTGTTGAATTGAACTTCTTCGATTTCGAGCCCCGCCGTTTCAGATGAAGTCGGCTGTTCCCACGACTGCAGATAACGATTCGGCCCATAGATCACGCGTTGCTCGACCACCGCGCAACCGGACGAGAGTATCAGCATCAACGCCAACAAGACAAAGGGATACACACGATGACCGGAATTTTTGATACCGTTCACTTTTGACGCCGACCTCTTAAAACCTACCTAGTTCAAGCAAAATATCGGTCTTGAAAAAACAGGCATTCAGTACGGATGGATTCAGATGATCGATGACTAATATCGGCGCAGGCCCTTCGAACCGCATACCTTAACAGGGCGGACGTTCTCCGGGACCATGGCGGCATTGCACAGGAAGATGACAAATTCACGGAGAAAACGTGGGTCTCAACCACCGACATGCAAAAAACAATGTTGTTTCCTGGATTGGTTTGCGTAGATAGAAATGAATCGTCGGGTGACGGTAGGCTTTTATTTTTCTCATTGGGCAGCTTGCCCTTACCCAGTAAACCGGTTCCACCGAAACAACCGAGCTCAAAAATAACGCGACCATCACGGAATCAGTGGGTAACTCTTGCCGAGTGTTACTCCAGACCTAGTCGCAACCGACAGAGGCGACCCACCAGGTGGTGTTCCTCGGTGGTGGCTGGACAAACAAGCGAACCTGGCATTTCGCTCGTCACGGGCTCAACACCGCTTCGACGGCAAAGCGCCTCGCCGCGCAGCCATTGTTGGATGTGCGGATTCGCACGAATTTCGTTCACCATGGCCGAAACGTGGTAAATACGCTACTTGGCATAGGCTTTGCATAATTGTCAAACCGGGTTGATTTCCAGCATTGTGGATATTTGAAATGACCATGCTTGACTTGCCTGAAGCCCGAAACGAAATGGTCGAATTCCAGATCGCCGCCCGCGGCGTGCGCGATCCGTTGGTGCTTGCCGCCATGCGACTGGTCCCCCGCGAGACTTTTCTGCCCATCAAGTTACAGGAACTGGCCTACCGGGACGGTCCGCTTCCCATCGGTGAGGACCAGACCATTTCTCAACCCTACATTGTCGCCTACATGATTGAAGCCTTGGCGTTAAAGGGTGGCGAGAAAGTTCTGGAAATCGGAACCGGATCCGGCTACGCCGCCGCCGTGTTGGCTCAAATTGCCGGCGAAGTTTTCACCATCGAAAGGATCGAATCACTTTCCCGTCACGCGCACGAGACACTGAAATCACTGAACTATCAGAACGTACAAGTTGCCCAGGGCGACGGGACGCGCGGTTGGTCGGACCAAGCTCCGTTTGATGCGATCATCGTTTCCGCAGGCGGTCCCAGCGTGCCTGAGTCACTCAAGTCACAGTTGGCAATCGGAGGTCGGATGGTGATCCCGGTTGGCACCACGCCGACCGTTCAGGAGCTCGTTCGCATCACGCGCCTTTCCGAAACAGAGTTCAAGTCAGACATCGTCGCCAGCGTCCGTTTTGTTCCGCTCATCGGCGACGAGGGCTGGAACGCAAACGAAACAAATAAATGAACAAGGACGACTTCAACATTTAACTCAACTATTGCAAGGATAACCAATCCCAAAATCTGCTGAATCGGGTAATGTGATGAATCGACCAATGCATTCGACGAATTCGAAGATTGCTGACGAGCGAGCGAAAGCAAAGTCTCGTACACGTGACACGACTCCACGTGATATTCCATCCGGGCAAGACGTGACCGTCTCCCAGGCACTGAAAAGCCTGGAAGCTCGCATGATTTTGCGGCTTCTGACCAAGCTGGGTGATTTACCGCTGCGCGTCATCCTTCCCGACGGCGAAGAGTTTTCAGCCGGAAACGCACCGCCTGTGGGTACGCTCAAATTTCACGATCGGCGTACTGTTTGGGCGCTTGCGATTGATCCGCTATTTCAGTTCAGCGAAGCGTATTCCGACGGACGGATTGACGTCGAAGGCGATCTTGCTGAGTGTTTGACAGTCGTTTTCCGCCAAATGGGGCTGCGCGAAAACGCGTCGCTCAGAGAACGGTTTATGACCCATTTGCGCAGGCCGAACGGCACCAATTTGAGTGCTTCCAAGCAAAACATCCATCATCACTACGATATCGGCAACGATTTTTATCGATTGTGGCTGGACGAACAGATGTTGTACACATGCGCGTACTATCGGCAGCCGAATTTCACACTGGAACAGGCGCAGATCGCCAAGATGGACCACGTCTGCCGAAAACTCCGTTTAAAACCTGGCATGCATGTCGTCGAAGCCGGTTGTGGCTGGGGGGCTTTGGCCTTGCATATGGCCCGTCACTATGGAGTCATCGTCCATGCCTACAACATCTCCAATGAGCAAATTGCCTGGGCCCAAGAACGTGCGAAGCGCGAAGGTCTCGACCAACAGGTCGAATTTATCCAGGAAGACTGGCGCCGCTGCACAGGGAAATTCGACGCCTTCGTTTCGGTCGGTATGTTGGAACACGTCGGCGTGAAAAACTATCCACAACTGGGTCAAGCGATCGACGATTGCCTACAACCGGAAGGCACCGGACTGATTCATACGATCGGTCAAAACCGGCCCAGACCGTTCAATTCCTGGATCGAGCGGCGAATTTTCCCCGGCGCATATCCGCCCACGCTGAAACAAATGATGGATATTTTCGAACCGACAGAGTTCTCGGTACTTGATGTCGAAAACCTGCGGTTGCATTACGCACAGACCTTGCGGCACTGGCTGGAACGGTTTGAGAATTCTGTCGACCAGGTGCGCAGCCAATATGGCGAACGATTCGTTCGCATGTGGCGAACCTACCTGGCGGGATCCGTCGCCGCATTCGAAAGCGGCTACCTGCAGCTGTTTCAAGTCGTGTTTGCCAAGAACATGTCCAACGATGTCCCTTGGACACGCGAACACCTGTACGACACGCCTCAAACGCGTTTTGATAAAGTCATTAAGTGTGGCGTTAGCACGTTTGCGACCACTCCCTCTGGGAGAGGTCGTGCTCTCAGGCCCGGGAGAGGGTCGAAAGAACCAGATTAGTCCCAGGATCTTTTTCGGAGCTATCATGAAGGGGTCGGGAGTCTTTTTGCAAAAGATGTTTTCAGAGGGATACCATGTCAACAAAAAGACTCCCGACCCTCCCGACCCTCTCTCTTTTTCTGGAGAAATCAATGAAAACTTTTGACGCCATCATTGTCGGGGCAGGACCCGCCGGATCGACCTGCGCGCAAAGGTTGAAGCGAGCGGGCCTCAACGTCAAACTGTTTGACAAGAAAGTCTTCCCGCGGGTGAAGCCGTGTGCCGGTTGGGTGACGCCGCAGGTTATCGAAGCCCTGGAAATTGACCTGGACGAATATCGACATGACCACACACTGCAGGCGATCACCGGTTTTCGGACCGGGGTCCTGGGCAGCCGCATGATCGAAACGAACTACGATCATGCCGTCAGCTTTGGAATTCGACGAATCGAATTCGACAATTACCTGCTCAGCAAAAGTGGCGTCAATTGCGATTTTCAGGCAGTAACACAAATTTCACGCGAAAACGGTTTGTGGCGAGTCAACGACCGTGTGGCTCCTCTCTTGATTGGCGCGGGTGGGAATTTCTGCCCGGTGGCCAGACACGTGCAGGTCCGTGGAAACGAAAACGGAACCGCTTCGATGTCGAATCAGCCAGCGGCACCCCTTGTCGTTTTCGCCCAGGAAGTTGAATTCGAAATGTCCGCCGCCCAGAGATCCAGCGACAAGGTTCATCCCGAAAAGCCTGAACTATATTTCTGTCGCGACCTGCTCGGGTATGGCTGGTGTTTTCGCAAGGGCAACTTTCTGAACATCGGTTTGGGCCGAACCGAAAAAGACGGACTGTCACAACACGTGCAAGACTTCGCAGATTTTTTGCGCGTCCAAAACAAGTTGGTTGACGAGCTCCCCCCGCGTTTTCTCGGACACGCCTATCAGTTATACGCACAAACCAAACCAACACTGTTTGCTGACGGTCTACTGCTGATCGGAGACGCTGCCGGTTTGGCTTATCCGCAAAGTGGTGAAGGCATTCGGCCGGCTGTCGAATCAGCGATCATTGCCGCAGACGTAATTGCCAACGCCCGTGGAAAATTTGACTCCCGCTCGCTCGCCCTCTACGAACAACGACTGATCAAGCGCTTGGGGCCGGCAAGACCGATGCAAGCTAACCACTGGTTGCCTGCCGCATGGTTACAACATATTGCTGCCGGGTTGATGGCGACTCATTGGTTTGCCCGCAACACCGTCGTCGAAAACTGGTTTCTCCACCGGAGGCAAGAAACCTTACGGGTTTCGTAACCAGATGGGCACACCTCATGTGCGGTTCAGCACACGCCAATCGACATCGTTCCGTGATTTCGGCGTTTGAATGACGGCACGTTCTTTGCACATCAAGCTTGCTGCTTTGGCCACGGCCGCACTCCTGATTAATTTGACGTCAATACGACACTGACAAACTCATGAACGACAATACTGATCCCGACAAAAAACCCGAAAAACGACCCGATCCGGAGATCGAGCCAACTTCGCCGCCGGAAATCAACCCGGATCGTAGCCCCGAGATTCAGCCTGATTCGGCGCCTGAATTGCGCCCGATCGTGCGCCTGAAATTGTGCCGAACCCAAATCCCGAAATCACCCCCAGTCGAACACCCGAGCTCTAATTTGGTCGCGACGATGATGAAAACGGCAGACAAAACTCGAATTTGCGACTGCATGACGCACAGCGTAGTCACGGTTCGCAAAGACGCCAGCTTGATCAAGGCCATCAAGCTAATGGACAACCGTGGCTTGACGGCGCTGCCCGTTGTGGATCAGGAAAACCGCGTTTGCGGGATGCTCTCCATGTCCGACCTGATTTCGCTGATTTATGAACATCAAGCCGATATGTCCGCGCTGCCATTCGTATCCAAACCAGTCAGGGAGACGTTGATTAAGGCGCTTGCCGAAGACAATGACTCGGTGAAAGTCACCAGTGCGATGGTGCACGATATTGACACCGTTTCCGAAAATGACCACCTGGCGGATGCAGCACGACTGTTGCTCAAAAATGACTGTCATCACTTGCCCGTCGTTGATAAAACGGGGAAGCCCATCGGCATCATTTCAACATCGGATATTGTTCGCCGTTTTGCCAGTCAACCGCTCAATTGATGGTGCGCGGAACTGCACTCGGACGACATCTGAAGAGCAACACGGGATTAGCCCTTAGGTTTACCCTGATCGTGCTTGCTTCAGGTTTTTGCTGCGAATTGAATGCTTGATAAAGATCAACCAGGGCATGATCATGAACAAACCTAACATGATCAGGTATACGGAGCCCGCAACCGGATCTCGGGTGTTCACATACTCGGCAACCGTGATTCCTCGAAGCGTCAGCACGACGGTAAATTCTACGGCCAGAAGCATTGCCAGTCCGCATGCCCCGATGCCAAGCAATGTCGCCTGTTTTACGTCTCTTGATTTGCGCACGACAAATTTCGCTGTCAGGATAATGGCCACCAACATCAATGGCATTTCCGCCAACTCAGCCCAACGCACTCCCAATACCGGTTCCAGCAAGGGCACCCGTACAAGCCCCAGCAAAAATCCGACGCTAAAAAGGATCGCAAAATAAACAAATCCCCACTTTAGGATGTGCGGCATTCGACAACCCGGTTGGAAATGGTGGCAGTGACCTGAAGAATTGTCATTTTGTCGTGCAACTAATGCGCCGAGACGACCGTTTTGGTACGGACTTTGCAATCTAACAACTCCATTGGCAGACAATTATCGTTCATATCGAGAATCGAGGACAAAACGATGTCAACGGAAACACGAAACAACGCCTGGTCGGTTGACCAGCACGATTTCCCTTATGGTGGTGATCCTGAGTGCCGTTATGAATACCTTGTGCGGTATGCATCTTTGGCGCCCTCGAGTCATAACTCGCAACCTTGGCTGTTTGAAGTCAGTCATGATGGTTTGGATCTTTACGCGGATCCGACACGGGCGCTGCCGGTTGTGGATCCGGAAAACCGTGCGTTGGTGATTAGCTGTGGCGCGGCCCTGGAGTACCTGTGCGTTTCGGCACGATTTTTTGGGTACAACCCGCTCGTCACTTATGACAATCCGGGAAATAACCCCGACTTCCTGGCTCGTTTTTCCCTGGGTCCGAAATGCAAGCCCGATTCATTGGACACGGCGATGTTCGAAGCAATTCCTCGCCGTCACACCAATCGGATGAAATTCGAGGATACTCCACTGCCGGCTGGATTGGCTCACCAGCTGCAATTCGTCGCTGGAAGTGACCACGTCTTCGTTGATGTTTTTGAGCAAGAATCGGATCGACATGAACTTGCAAGGCTGGTTTCGGAAGGCGATCGAATTCAAGCTGCCGATCCACAGTTCCGCAGGGAATTGGCTGGTTGGATACATGCCAATCGGACCCGCTCGCGCGATGGAATGCCAGGTTATGCGCACGGTACCGGCGACGTGACGTCGTTTTTTACTCCGCTTATTGTGCGGACGTTTGATTGGGGGAAAGGGCAGGGGGCCAAAGACGAGCAGCTTGTCATGGGCTCGCCAATGCTGGCGATTCTTTCAACACAAAATGATACGAAAACAGACTGGCTTAACACCGGCCGGGCTTTGGCCAAAATCCTGTTGTTGTTGACTGACCGGGGACTGAGCGCCTCGTTTTTGAATCAACCGATTGAAGTCCCAGATTTGCGGCCCGCGTTGAAAAATAAACTGAGCGAACCGTTCGAACCGCAAATCCTGATTCGCATCGGTTATGGTCCGGAATCAAGACCGACCCCGCGGAGACGGGTGGATGAGATCATCGTCAAGAGACCGTAATTCGGTCGGCTGCCGAGCTTCGCGAATACTGCCTGGGCTGGTAAGATAGGGCAGGAATGAAAGTCGAATAGTAATGATCGAAACCAAACTGAACTTTGTTTGCCCAAATTGCTCGTCCATAAATCGGGTGCCTGAATCGCGGCTGCGTGACCAGCCCGTTTGCGGAAAGTGTAAACAATCGCTGCTGCCTGATCACCCGGTAGAATTAACGGATGCCAACTTTCAGAAGTTCGTTTCGCGCACAGAAATTCCGGTGATTGTGGACTTTTGGGCGGCGTGGTGTGGGCCGTGTCGGATGATGGCCCCGGCCTTTGCGGCGGCGGCGGCCCAGCTGACTCCGCGCGTGCTGCTCGCAAAACTCGATACCGAATCCGCTGCCCGAACCGCGTCAGAATTTAACATCCAGGGCATCCCGTGCCTGATCGCTTTTCGCAACGGCAGGGAAATCGCCAGGCAGTCGGGCGCGATGGCCACACCCCAAATCGTTCAATGGGCAAACCAAGTGGTCGGGCGGACGGGTTCGGTAAGCTGACCATGCAGACCACCGAAATATCAATTCGAGGCATGACCTGCGCGGGTTGCGTCGGCAGCGTCCAGTTGGCAATTGAGCGGTTGGCGGGCGTGGCAGAGGTTTCTGTCAGCTTGCCAACCGAAAAGGCATTCGTCACGTTCGATCCGGCCCAGCTCGACCGTGATACGATCGTCGCAGCCATCAACAAAACCGGCTACGAGGCCGTTGCGACGGAAGAAATCCATGTCGACGAACTTAAGCAGGCGCGACAGGCCACGGTTAACAACAAACGCTGGTTGGTAACGGTCGGGCTGGTGTTGACCGTACCGTTGTTCGTGCTGAGTATGGGCCGCGATTTTCATGTGTGGGGAGACTGGTCGCATGCTCCGTGGGTCAACTGGTTGATGTTTGCGCTCGCCACGCCCGTTCAATTTTATATCGGACGGGAGTTTTACATCGGTGCCTACAACAGCCTCAAGAACGGTTACGCCAACATGGACGTGTTGGTAGCCATGGGATCATCGGTCGCCTACGTCTATAGCGTTTCCGTGTTGCTCGCCAAGTCGCTGGGCAGTAACAACCTTGGTGAGCACGTTTATTTCGAAACTTCGGCCACAATCATCACGCTAATCCTCGTGGGCAGGTGGATTGAAGCCAAAGCGCAACGTCGTACATCGACCGCTTTGCGGTCACTGATGAACCTGCGCGCGTCGACGGCCAGCGTGTTGCGAAACGGAGTCGAGACAATCCTGCCAGCTGATCAGGTCCAGTTCGACGACATGGTATTGGTTCGCCCTGGCGAAAAAATCCCCGTCGATGGCGTCGTCCTGGAAGGGGAAGGCTCGGTCGATGAAAGTATGTTGACGGGCGAGAGCATGCCCGTCGATAAAGAGATAGGCGACCGGGTGACCGGGGCCACGATTAACCTGCACGGTCTTCTGACCATCCAGGCAAAATCGCTCGGTCAACAATCGGTGCTTTCGCAAATCATCAGCATGATTGAACGGGCTCAGGCAAGCAGAGCACCCGTCCAGCAACTGGCTGACAAAATCACGAACGTGTTTGTGCCGATCGTGATTGCAATTGCCATGGCCACTTTCTTGTTCTGGTGGATTGCCGGATCTGGGTTTACCGCAGCCATGTTGCGAATGGTGGCCGTCCTGATTATTTCCTGTCCTTGTGCGATGGGACTGGCGACGCCGCTGGCCGTGATGGTCGGAATGGGTCGGGGTGCTCAGAACGGGGTGCTGTTCAAATCGAGCGAAGCGATGCAACGATTGCAAGACGTGAGTCATGTGGTGCTCGACAAAACAGGAACCGTGACCCTGGGCGAACTTTCGGTGACCGACATCCTCGCCTGGGACGGCAACCGGGACGTTTCCGCGGACCAGTCAAAATCAGATTACGTTTTGCGAATGGCCGCATCCGCAGAGCAGGGGAGCGAGCATCCCGTTGCCCGCGCAATTGTCGGCGCGGCCGAAACGAAACACATTGAACTCGTGCGGCCCGACAATTTTTCGGCAATCGCCGGCCACGGAATTCGAGCCACCGTTGACGGTCAAAACGTCTTGATCGGAAATTTGCGACTGATGCAACGCGAATCCATGGAATTGGGCCCATTCGTGGAGCAAGTTGCCCGGTTGCAGGCGCAGGCCAAAACAACGTTATGGCTGGCTGTCAACGGACGGCCCATCGGCGCGATTGCAGTCGCTGACACCATCAAACCGACCTCGGAGGAGGCAATCCGGTGGCTGCAGCAACGCGGTATCCGCGTCACGCTTATGACCGGCGACAACCAGGCGACGGCTGACGCGATCGCCCAGCAAGTCCATGTTGACTCGGTATTCGCGGAGGTCTTGCCGGACCACAAGTCGGAAAAGATCGCCCAGCTTCGAGCCGCCGGTGAAATTGTTGCCATGGTCGGCGACGGCATCAACGACGCCCCGGCGCTCGCGGAAGCCGATGTCGGAATCGCGATTGGAACCGGTACAGACATTGCGATGGAGACAGCCGATATCACGTTGATGCGCGGAGACTTGCTGGCGATTCCCGACGCGATCAAGTTGTCGCGGGCGACGCTGCGCAACATCAAGCAAAATCTGTTTTGGGCGTTTGGCTATAATGTCCTGTTGATTCCGGTTGCGGCTGGCGTGCTGGCCATCTTTCCGTCGTTGCCCTTGTACCTCCGCGAGCTTCATCCGATTTCCGCGGCGCTGGCGATGGTCGCTTCCGATTTGGTGATTGTCACCAATGCACTGCGACTGAAGCGAATCAAACTGTAACACGCCGTGGCTAGAAGCCAGCTGATACGCGGTAGATTCCTGGCTAGGTTCCGCACCTATTCGCTCGGCAATACAATCACCGGTTTTTTGCTGCCGCGGGTGACTTTTTCGGCAGTTGAACCAAACAGTAATGTGTCGGCCTGGCTCCGCTCACCCAGTTTGCTCATCACGATGGCATCCACGGCAAAATCATCCGCTTTCTTGATGATTTCCAGGAATGGTACGCCCTCGCAAACCAGTGTATCGATGTTGGTCTTGTCGTCCGAATTGTCAGCGTAGGGTTGCAGTTTCGCCTTGGCCTTTTCCCTCATCACGGCCAGCAATTGATCGTGCTCGCCCATACCCAGTTTCGCGACTTGATCGATAAATGCAGAATCGATCACATGCACAACGATGATCTCCGATTCGTCTCCATCGACCAGCAACCGCGCGTGTTGAAAAGCCGACCATGCATTTTCAGAGAAATCAGTCGGGACGAGCAGGCTATTGAAAGGCACTTTGTTGGTCATTTTCTCTCTCCATGTAATCGTGCGGTTGCGCTGCGTGTCTGCAGTGAAAGGCGATTCAGGGGCGTGCACTGGCCTCGGCTTCCGCGATGATCAATTTCGTTTTTAGCGCGACGTCCGGCGTGACTGAAATACTATCAATACCGCATTCGACCAGGAACCTGGCAAACTCCGGATAATCACTGGGGGCTTGTCCGCAGATACCGATTTTGGCACCGGCCGCATGAGATTTTTCAATTGCCTGGGCAATCATCATTTTTACTGCTGGATTTCTTTCGTCAAAGACGTGCGCTACGAGTTCAGAATCGCGATCGATCCCGAGTGTGAGCTGAGTCAAGTCGTTGGAACCGATTGAAAACCCGTCGAAAATTTCTGCAAATTGATCGGCCAGCATGACATTCGAAGGAATTTCACACATGACATACAGCTCCAATCCGTGTTCGCCCTGAACCAGCCCGTTCTGTTTGAGTTCGGCAATCACTTTGCGACCTTCCTCAACTGTCCGACAAAACGGAATCATCAGCTTGACATTGCGCAACCCCATTTCGTCGCGGACTTTTTTCATGGCGCAACATTCCAACGCAAACCCGGCTTGGTACTTCGGGTCATAATATCGTGAAGCGCCCCGAAAGCCCAGCATCGGGTTTTCTTCGACGGGTTCGAACGCGGCACCCCCAACCAGGTTGGCATACTCGTTGGATTTGAAATCGCTGAACCGCACGATCACATCGCGCGGATAAAATGCTGCCGCGATCATGCCGATGCCCTGGGCCAGCCGGTCAACAAAGAATTGTATCTTGTCCGGGTAACCAACCGTGATCGCGTCGATTTCCTTTTTGAGTGGTTCGTCCAGGCTGTCATAATTCAACAGCGCCAACGGGTGAACTTTTACGGAGTTGGATATCGTAAACTCCATCCGCGCCAACCCGACCCCATCGAGCGGCAGGCAGGCAAGCGAAAAAGCAATTCCCGGATTCGCCACGTTTACCATCAGCTGCGTTCGCGTCTGCGGTATTGTCTTGAAGTCAACGTTTTCGATTTCAAAAGGCAAACAGCCATCGTATACCACCCCCATTTCGCCCTCGGCGCAGCAAACCGTGACTTGTTGCCCCTGCTGCAGGGAGTCGGTGGCGTTATTCGTACCGACAATAGCCGGCAATCCAAGTTCACGAGCGACGATCGCGGCATGACAGGTCCTGCCGCCGTGGTCGGTAACGATCGCCGCCGCTTTTTTCATCACCGGTTCCCAATCCGGATCAGTTTTTTCGGCAACCAGCACTTCGCCCTGCTGAAACTCACCAAGATTGTCAAGGCTGTTGATCACCCGCACGCGGCCGCTACCGATTTTTTGTCCGATCGCACTTCCCGTAACCAACGGCTTGCCTTTCGAGCGCAGATTGTATTGTTCAATCCGGTTCTGAGACTTTTGTGATTCAACCGTTTCCGGCCTGGCCTGCACGATGTAAAGATCGCCAGTCAGTCCGTCTTTGGCCCATTCAATATCCATCGGAGTTGGTCGACCATGTTTGCGGCTGTAATGCTGTTCGATTTGTACCGCCCATTTCGCGAGCTTGAGAATGTCGCGATCCTGGAGAGCGAACGAACACCGTGCTTTTTTGGAAACGGGGACATTGCGAGTCGCCTTGCTGCCCCCCGCCGCGCAGATCAACTTGAACTCCTTGGTGCCCAGTTTCTTCTGAATGATTGGAGAAAAGTCGTCCCTCAGGGTCGGTTTAAATACTTTGTACTCATCAGGATTGACCGTACCTTTGACGACGTTTTCACCCAAGCCGTAGGAAGCGTTGATCAATACTGCATTGGCAAATCCCGTTTCGGTGTCGATCGTAAAAATGACGCCGGCCGCACCGATGTCGGATCGCACCATGTGCTGAACGCCGATGGACAGGGCCACATCAAAATGATCAAAGCCTTGATGATGGCGATAGGAAATCGCCCGATCGGTAAACAAAGACGCATAACATTTGCGGCAGGCGTCCAATAACGGTCGTACGCCAATCACGTTCAGGAATGTTTCCTGTTGACCCGCGAAACTGGCGTCGGGCAAGTCTTCCGCAGTTGCGCTGCTACGGACGGCGACAGGGGCGGTGCGGTGGTAATCGTGACAGAGTCGTTCATACTCTTCGAGGATCACCCGCTCCAACTCGGTCGGAAGCGGCGTGTCCAGAATCGCGTGGCGAATCCCCATTCCTCGTTGCTGGAGTTCTTCCACATCGTCGATGTCCAAACCGTGAAGGAGTTCTCGAATCTTCGCATCCAGACCTGTTGATTCGAGGTACTGCCGATAGGCATAGGCCGTCGTTGCAAAACCGCCAGGGACACGGATTCCCTGGCTGCCAAGCTCGCGAATCATTTCGCCAAGCGAAGCGTTTTTTCCACCGACGATGGCAATATCATCGATCCCCAACTCGTCAAAGCGACGCACAAATTGAGTTGATTGAGCAACCGTCATTCCGGAAGCGTTCATGGTATGTCCTCGCATTGGAAATCCTTTGCCGCTCGAAAAATCCGATTGGCTCGCAGGTCTATCCCTGCAACCGCCGTGCCATGTCGCGATGGCATGCCTTACCGGCCAACGCGAGTTTGCAGACGTGCTGAATCGCACATCTGAATGACTTTTTGGCAAATCGCAAGCAACACTCGATTGTTCGCCACCCTCTGGCTTTCCAAACTAGCCGAACCCGTTGGCACAACTTTTGCGTTTCAAGCAAACATGGATGAAACCACTTTGAGCTTGTTTGGCCGGCTGGGGATTTCGTTGGTTCTCGGGATGTTGGTGGGTTTGCAGCGCGAGAAAACGGATGCCTCGCTCGCCGGGACGCGGACTTTTGCTCTCATTTCGCTGGCTGGTGCGCTCGCGTCCGTGTTGGATCAGCACCATGTTTCGGGTGGCTGGATCCTGGCGGCCGGGTTTGTCGCTCTCGGTGCAATTGTCGTCGTCAGCGAATTTCGGCTTGGACTTGAGAAAAGCGACGACGTGGGAATGACGACGGCGGTGGCGATTCTCGTCATGTACTGCACGGGCGCCTATTTGATGCAAGGCAACCTCGTGATAGCGGTTGCCGTTGGCGTCGCAGTCGCGGCTTTGCTGCAGTTCAAGCCGGAATTGCATTCAATCGCCAGCAAACTGGGTGATCGCGACATGAAGGCCATTATTCAGTTTGCCGTGTTCAGCTGTGTTATTCTGCCAGTATTGCCAAATGAACAAATGGGACCGTTTAGTGTTTTTAACCCATTCAACATCTGGCTGATGGTCGTATTGATCGTTGGCATCAGCCTCGCAGGCTACATCGCTTACAAATTTTTCGGTCATGAAGCGGGAGTTATGGTCGGTGGGATACTCGGTGGAGCAATATCGAGCACAGCAACATTGATCAGCTATTCAAAAATGGCCCGGGTGGGACCGGCGATGATGAGGGTTTCCACGGCCGTCATTGTCATCGCGTCGTCCGTCGTGTTTGTTCGCGTGCTAGTCGAGTTGGCGATCGTCGCCCCTGGCCACCTGCTACAGCTTGGGTTACCAATGGCCATCATGCTTGGCTCCTCAATCGTTGCCTCGGTGATTGCCTGGCTGATGTTTCGGGGGAATCGCAACTTGTTGCCAGAGCCTGCCAACCCGTCGGAATTCCGATCGGCACTGATGTTTGCGTTGCTTTATGCGTTGGTGCTGTGGGGATTGGCGGCAGCCAAACGGCACTTGGGCGAAGACGCCTTGTACGTCGTCGCAGTCTTATCGGGTTTAACCGATATGGACGCGATTACTTTGTCGACCGGTCGCATGGTCGAACAATCGACCGAGAAACTTGGCAGCAACGTGGCGTGGCGTTTGTTAGTCACCGCATCGATTTCAAACCTGTTATTCAAATCGGGAATTGTCGCAGCGGTCGGCGGCAGGCGGTTATTTCTGCGCGTTTTCACCCTGTTCCTGATTCCGATTACCTGCGGCGGGCTGCTGCTCGGGTTCTGGCTCGACTAATCAGAAGCCGATATTGCCAGGCGTCGGAGGATGCCACGGTTGAGCCGTCTGAATTCTTGCGAATCCAGTCACATTGCTCGATGACCCTTAATTGGTTTTAAACAGATCCAGGAACCGGTCTTCGTACTCGCGAAACACGCCCAGCCGATCGAGCTCGCGTTTCAGTTCATAGGCCTTGGAACGATCCTGACGGGCTTCGTCGAATAATCGCTCCACCAGTTCTTTTTCTTCTTCGGACAATTTCCCATTTTCGGTTGGGTCTGGAATGAACGTCTCCTCTTCGTCCGTCGCCGATTCGAGACGTTGCTGTTCCACTCGGCGAACCTGGGACAACATATCAACCAGGTGTTTTTCCACGCGATCCGCTTCGAGTTTCAATTCGGACAAGTCGATTTCGGTACCGGTCAATTTGCTGAACGCTTCCAGCACCGAAATGGAAGCCGTCGGGTAGGGAACATTAATGAACATTCCCGGCATTTCGCCCAGCAAACAACCTCCCGGGATTTTTCGCTCCGCGGCGACGCCCAGCAGGATTCCGTTCATGCCCGAAATGCTGCCGCCGCGCAGGAGACCAATGTCGTTCTCCAGCATTTGATGCATCGTATCTTTGTCAACCGCTGCTCCAATCACGCGCGAACCATCCTGTAACTCAGTTGCCGTTGCCATGGCGGCAAACGTAAACAGCTTGGAAATTCGTTCGCTTTGGGCAAAGTCAATCAACTTGCGGCAAAAATCGTATCTGCCGGTCGGCGGTTGTGCTTCGCCGATAAACACCAACAAGTCGCTGCCCCCCGTGGGATTGCGCCACACAAACAGCTGGTTTTTGGGATAGCGAAAGGGCTGGATCAGGCCGGCTTCGACCGCGACATGATCCACGTCGAACAGTTCGCTCGTGGCATATTCAGCGTGAAATTCCATTTCAAGCTTGGCGATCAAATAGTAGCAGGCCGTGGCCGCAACGTGTCCCATCCCGGGCCAGGCTGCGATCAAAATGGGGTCGTTAAGTTCTGATTTTTCCATGATTCTCAAGTTCGTTGAAGTGATCGGTAATGAACTAGGGTATTTCTTTTAGGGAGTCAGTTGTTTGCGCAATTCAATTTTTTGTTCTTCGGTAAATTCTTTTTTGGGAACATCGACAATGACGCGTACGAGATGATCCCCTTTTTTACCCTGGGCATTGATACCTTGTCCGCGAATTCTCATGACTCGATCCGACGAGGTTCCAGCTGGCACCGTCATGGTCACCGATCCATGAATGGTGGCGATATCGATTTTGCCACCCAGCAGGGCTTTCACCACCGGAACATGAACATCGCTGCGGATATTGTTCCCTTCGCGGCGGAATGCGGGATCGGGTTCGACCTTGATTTCAATGAGCAGGTCACCTTGTACTCCCCCCCTCAATCCGGCTTGGCCTTGACCACGAAGCCGGAGAACTTGACCGGTGTTGATTCCGGGTGGAATGGTAACCGTGATCTTTCGGGTTTGTTCGACGCGGCCTTGTCCGTGGCACCGGGTGCACGGCGTGCCACCGAGTCCCGTACCATCGCACTGGGGGCAACGGGAAGCGACCGTGAAATAGCCGCCATGCTCAGCTGCTTGACGGGCAATTTGGCCGCTGCCATGGCACCGGGAGCAAGGTTGCGCGGATTCTTCGAGCATGCCGCTGCCATGGCAGGATTCGCACGTGATGGCCAGCGGTACCTGTAATGACTGACGAGCCCCCAGCGCGGCCGTTTTGAAATCAACGGTCAGCGAAAATCGCAAATCCTGCCCCGGTCTTGGCCCCGCCGGGCGGGGACGATGGCTGCCACCAAACAACTCACTGAACAAGTCTCCAAACTGCGAATAGACTTGTTCGTTGTCGGCAAAGCCCTCATAGCCGGCACCGTAAACGCCGCTCATTCCCCCGGTGTCATAAATTTTGCGTTTTTCGGTGTCCTTTAAAATCTCGTAGGCCTCCGACGCTTTCTTGAATTTGTCAGCAGCGGTGGCGTCGTCCGGATTTCGATCAGGATGGTATTTCAACGCCAACTTGCGATAGGCGCGCTGGATTTCCTGCTCGGTTGCATCTTTGCCAACACCGAGGATTTCGTACAGGTCTTCGTTGAGCGGCACCGTTGAATTCATGACTGGACTCCGAATTTCCGGGCGACGATCGTCAGTACGCCTGCGTCGTAAGAGGCACGCACGCTGGAATCCTGAATCCGCTTGGGCAAGACAAAATGCCTCTCGAAGAATCCATAACGCCATTCTCGCAAGCTCGGGCCACGGCGTTCCACATCATACAGCGGCCGCCGCTCGCCACGGATCGTCAGGTGCTCCCCGTCAAGCTTGATGATAATGTCGTCCTCGACAAGTCCTGGAATGGACAAGTAAAAGCGAAACTCGCTGGCAGTTTCAACGAGATCAACTTCTGGTTGAAACGAAATCGGTTCTTTGATTTGCTCAGAACTCTGCAATTCAGCCAACAACTCATCGAGCTTTTCGTTGGAGCGTCGGCGAAACTCTGCCAGTCGCTCAAAAGGGTCTATTGGTTCAAAATTCATACAGGTATCCGAAAAAACATTTGCGACTCAGACCAATCAAAGCAAACTCTGTGCCTCTCCAGACGATTGAGTTTCGGGGCTCGGAGGTTTCGCGGTTGGCCAGGTCACGAAAATAAAAAGAGCCGAATCTAAAGTTCATTTGGAACGATTACTTGACGACTTACATCGAGCACGACCTCGGCCGGCAAATCGAACTTGGTGCGGATTCAGTGATTTGGACGATTCAGCGTGCGAATCCGCACGCCCCAACGCCGGCGAGCAAACCTCCGCGACGGCAGTCCAGAGAATTTATTTTACGCCGACGTGATGTATCGCCAACCGGGCCGACCAACGACTTTTGGCACGCGCGTTGCATTTAGCTGCCTTTGGTTTGCCAAAAGTCCCAAGCCATTCCCAGCAAGTGGCAGAAGCCATGTCACTGGTAATGAATTTAAAAGAGACAAAAAATGCCTTTACTACGGAACATCCTGAGTCCCACCGATTTCAGCCGGAACAGTGGGGTGGCTCTAAACTATGCCTGTGATCTGGCCCGGGATTCGAAGTCGACTTTACATCTCCTGTATGTTTCCCCTGACGAACTGGATGACAGACAAGTTGAGCATTTGGAACGAATCGGGGCGATGCTGGACGAGCGCAACGGGGCTTCCATCAACACGGTCAAACAGGTCATTTCCGGCAAACCAGGACAAGTGATCACCGACTACGTCCGAAAACACGATATCGACATGATCGTGATGGGAACGCACGGGCGTACCGGATTGAAACATCTGACGATGGGGAGCGTCGCCGAAAAGGTGCTGCGCGACTCACCATGTCCGGTACTGGTGCTTGGACCACATGACGCAGAGGGCGCGACAATTCGTCGTGCGGCCCAAGTTTTGACCGACCTTGTTGGAGAGGGATTCAAAGCCGGGATGGAGGAGGGACGCGGTCAATTGCTGCGGCAACTGGTCAAACAACTTCGCATTGCGGCGACCACCGCGATCCTGATGCTGGATGAATTGGAGGATCGGGAATGGCTCAAATGGATCGACGGCAAATGGACCGTTGGTCGGATGTCGGCGGTCGATGATTTTGAACCGCTGTTCACCGAGCCAACGACCGAATCGCATGGAACTAACCTGATCAAGCGAGCGCACAGGCTGCGGGCAACTGATATTCACATTGATCCGCAGGGCCGCGAGCAGGATCGCGTGCGGCTTCGCATCGATGGACGACTACAGAACTGCTGTACCATGCCGCGCCGCGTTACGAACCATCTTATCAATCAGCTCAAGACCTACGCCCGCCTGGACATTGCCGATCCATTTCATGCGCAAGAGGGTCGGCTGCAGCTACCGTCGAACTCGTCGAGGCTCGATGTGCGACTGACGACGGTTCCCGTCGCGGAAGGACAGGCGGTCGCGATGCGGTTGTTTGACCCGGCCAAAGTTTTCCTGCCACTTGAAAACTTGGGACTATCAGAAGAATCGCTGCTGGAAGTCAAGTCGATGCTACACGCTGGTGAAGGCATGATTCTTGTAACTGGCCCCACGGCGCAGGGAAAACGACGACCGTTTATTCAATGTTGCAAACGATCGGTGGAGCAAACCAGAATATCGTCTCCATCGAAGATCCAGTTGAATTTGTCGCGCCCTACGTGCGACAGGTAAATGTCGACACGAAGCATGGCTTAACGATGGCTGAGGGCTTGCGCACGATCATGCGCATGGATCCGGACGTGTTGTTTGTCGGCGAAATTCGCGACCCGGAGACCGCCGCGATCGGAATGCGAGCTGCCAGCAGCGGCAAATATGTTTTTTCGACGATGCACACACGCGATGTCGCCTCGACAATTGTGGCGCTGCGGGATCTGGGGCTGGGAGATCGGTCACTTGCTACCAACCTGACAGGAATCATCAACCAGCGCCTGGTACGACGTCTGTGCAACTCGTGCAAATGCCAGATTGAGGCAACTGACAGACAAAGAGAACAATTTGTCGCCGCCGGCCTGGAAGCTCCCCCAATACTTTTCGAACCGGTCGGCTGTGAGGAGTGCGCAGGCACTGGTTATCGCGGCCGGGTTGGGGCGTTTGAAGTGGCGAAAATCAGCGACGAAATTCGCGAAGCGATCGATTCCCAGAAATCCAACGAGGAAATCGAGAGAAGGTTTCGCACAACTGGCTTTAAGGATTTGAAAACCGACGCTCTGAACAAAGCGGCCGCGGGATTAATCAGCTACGACGAAGCGGCTGGAATTCGCTGGTTTGCCTAACGTCCAGTTCTTAAACAACGCTCCGCCCCGCAGGCAAAACCGTTGCACTGCGGATGTGCGAAGCGGTGCGCTGCTCGACATCAAATGGCTACGTTTTACGGTTCTAAGCTAATGGCACACTGTTTGCCCTCAGAAACACGGGGAAGAGCGCCCTGTTTTGAGAAGCAAATCGATGATAACGAAATTCAGAGACAGTCATTCGGACCGAGTGTTTTATCTGTGCTTGACCATTTTCTTGATCAGCCTGCTCGGTAATTCCCCGCTTGTGGCGCGGCAAGCCATCGAAGATCATTCAAAGTCGAATGCGGTGGTCATCGAGTTGTTCTATCGAAGTGATTCTGACCAATCACAGAATGCCAAACAGTTTTTATCGGATCTTTCGCAGCGGCGACCTGGAATCGAGGTCAAGGCCTACGACGTATTAACAGATCAGCAACAGCTCAAACGGCTCTGGCAGCTTTCAAAACAATTTGGATATGAGCAGGCCAAGGTGCCGACGTTTTTCCTGTGCAACCGTCTACAGATCGGTTTTCCCAATCCGCAGGCCAGCGGTGCCGAGATCGAGGATTTGTTGACTATCAAGGCGTACGTTCGCCCCGGTTGCAAACATTGCCAGGCAGGTAAGGAGTTCCTGGATGACTTGGTCATTCGCTGGCCGGCCCTTCGCGTTCAATATTTCGACGTTATCGCTGATCTTAACGCTCGCCAGGAAGCCCAAAACGTCGCCGCTCGATATCACGTGCAAGTTCCCTCTTTCCCGGTGATCGAGGTTGCCGGACGTTTGGTTGTTGGCTTCCAGACCGCGGAAATCACTGGACGGAATATCGAAGAACTGTTCCAGGATCTTTCGGTCGATCTTGGCGACTCGGATCGATCTGAATCAGGTAGTTCATCGGCGTCTCAGGATTCCGTTGATCACGAGCATTCAGACAACACGGCGACCGGAGGTTCGCCGATAACACTTTGGTTTCTGGGGCGGTGCCCGCAACCAATGCTCGCCACGTTGATGGTCTTGGCTAACCCTCCTGACCTCCAAAAACAGCAGCAGCAGCAGGAGGAGTCACCACCGCTGCCCGGCGAATTTCAGATTCCCGAGGAAGCCCCTCTGCCCGACGACGTTCCTTTGCCTGATGATTCAGCAGCTGGTCAAGGGCCCAGTCCGTCACAGGAAGTGATTCTCAGCGGGGGTCAGCCAGACGAAATCGAAGTACCGCTCTTTGGACGGCTCAGCGTCAGTAGCCTGGGAATGCCGACGTTTACGTTCTTGATAGGATTAGTCGATGGATTTAACCCGTGCGCGATGTGGGTACTAATTTTTCTGTTGTCCGTTCTGGTCAACATCAAGGAGCGAAAGAAAATCTTGATCGTCGCCGGGACGTTCGTGTTTATCAGCGGCTTGGCTTATTTTGTCTTCATGGCGGCCTGGTTTAACGTGTTTCAATTCATTGGGCTTTTGAGACCAGTTCAAATTGGATTAGGAATCGTCGCTGTGCTGATTGGCTTGATCAACGTGAAGGACTTTTTTGCCTTTCACAAGGGAGTGACACTTTCCATTCCTGAGTCGGCGAAGCCGGGGATCTACAGGCGAGTTCGTCAAATCGTTGCTGCCAATCACTTGCTCACCGCACTCGTTGGAGCGATCATTTTGGCAGTCGTCGTAAACATTGTCGAACTGTTGTGTACAGCCGGACTTCCCGCGATGTACACCGAAATACTCGCCATGCAAAACTTTCCGACTTGGGAAAACTATTCGTATCTCGCGCTCTATATCGTTGCCTATATGCTCGACGACACGCTGCTTGTAATAACGGTACTAATCACTTTGTCAAATCGACGTTTGCAGGAGAGTGAAGGCCGTTGGTTAAAACTGCTCAGCGGGGTTGTTATCCTGCTCCTCGGTGTCGTCATGATTTTCTGGCCGGAACTGCTGGTTTAGCCCGGCGACCTTTTGATTTCTCGGACTCGGAGACAACTGCTGAGCCGAATCGTCCTAGTTGGCAAAGTAGACCGCCACTGCAATGGCAACAAGCAAAACCAATCCGAGGATCGCCAACTTCAAGCCAACACTTTGGTTAATGCGGAACGATGTTTCCACCTGGGTGTTTCGCCGCAGCTCGTCGACCGCAACTTCATTGCCTTCCTGATCGAACAACGCAATTTCGTTTTCCACGAGATAACTGTACACCTGCTCCTGCCCCTGGCGTTTGCCCGAGGTTAGGCCAATCGCAATGCCGGCACCAATACCGGCTGCAAAACCCGCTCCCATACTCACTTGGCGATCCTTTCAGCTGCTTCAAGAGACTGTTGAAGGCGACTCCCTGGTTCGATTTGAGCACGCTGTGGGCCAACTCAATGCCGCCGCAACCAATTTAACGACTATTCGCTTGCACTGTAAAATCTTTGGCAAAATTCCGGCTCGCATTTGGAAACGGGAACTGTGCGATATGGCTCGCTTTTCTTTGGCCAGTCAAGAAAAGACCGCTTGGAATTGTCAGCATTTTGCCGTGAACCGAATTGGCGCGCCAATTGCCGTAATTCAAATTACTTCAATTAATTGATTCACTGGCTAATTGTGTCTGGAGTCTAAAATGATTGCCGCAACGTTACATCTCGTTCTGTTCGTTTGCCTGAGCTCATTGGCGATGCCCTCGCACGCGCAGGACACCAAGCTTCAAGTGTTGGATCACTACCAGGGTATCTGGGACTGCCAATTCACGCTTTCACCGCAGCAGGAAAGCGACGAGGCCAAAACTTTCACCGGGTTCGTCGAAGGAAAGTGGGTTGTCGGAAACAAGTTCCTGGAACAGACAGGTTCCTATCGACTGAGCGAATCTTCATCACCCATTGTGATTAGAACCATGATGTCGTTTGACGAGAAACAACAGCGATACCAATACGACTATTTCAATTCGACAGGCGACATCCAACGCAGCTTTGGCACATGGGACGAGGAAGCCAAAACAATGACCTCGACAATGACCGACAAAAACAGCGGCAATGTCACCACAATCAGGGCCGATTTTTCCACCGCAGACAGCGAACACTGGACGATCGAAACAAAGGACACAAATGGCAAGTTAATCATGAAGATTGTGGGGACAAATACGAAGCGGGCAAGCAAATAGTGCGGAATCGACGTCGTCGAGTTCGCAATCATTTGACTGATTCCCGAAGCATCCACTAAAATCACGAATAAATCACAACCAATTTTTTCAATGCAAAGTTGTTATTCGTGAAATCAATAAACTTTCCCACTTGCGCATTGGTTTCGCTTGTCGTCTTTACAATCTTGACGAGCGGTCGGCCGAACGTAATGCAGGCTCAGGAAGAAAAACCGCATCAAACAGAAAGCATCGTCGCCAAACCCGATTTGTTTGAGCCGCTGACGGAGCCGCCATGTTCTTACTGTGTTAATCAAAGCTTGAAACAGATCGTCAAGGATGATGATGTGGTGCTGGCCTGGATTCGCGGTCAACACAATGGCGGGGCGATGCCATTGCGGCATTTTATTGCGGCTCCGCGCGTGGTTAACGATACCTATGGACTGTTTTTCTACGACCCGGACGGAGCTTTTGTATCGGCATTCAAAAAGGATTATGGATACCGTTTCTATGGCTGGCGCGGCGGTGTGATGGTCGTTCAAGGTCCCGACAAGACTCTGTGGTCAGCACTCTCAGGTCGGGCGATTGAAGGCCCGCAGGCCGGAGCAAAACTTGAGCGAATTCCCAGCATGCTGACGACCTGGAAACACTGGCTGATGCTCCATCCTGAATCGACCGCATACGATTTGTTTGACGGCAACAAGTACCCAACGGCCGAACTGCCTTCGGGAGTTTCGAACGACGCACTGGCGTCGATCGGTTCCGTCGACAGCCGACTCGAGAAATTTTCGATGGTCATTGGAATTGAGGGGGATACGGAACAAACCGCATTGACTCTGGAGGGTTTGGGCGACCGAAACTGTCGCATGACAACGGTTGACAACCAGAACGTGGCCGTATTTTGGTATGGTCCGACAAAAACTGCCGTGGCATTCGTCGCCGAAGTTGACGGGCAGAAGCTGACGTTTTATGCCGATTCCATTTCGCCGGAAACGGCTCCGTTTAAAGACCGCGAAACAGGAACGCGTTGGACTCTGGCAGGACGAGCCGTCGACGGAAAGCTGCGCGGCACCGAGCTTGAATGGAAGCCTTCCATTGCTTGCCGCTGGTACGCCTGGAGTCACGAATACCCTCAAACCAAACTCGACGAACAGGACGTCGCAGCAGGCAATGCCAAATGAACCAATGGCTCGCATCCCGATGATGACGTCTCAAACAATGGAACGTCTCGCGCGTACAGCCATTTCAATTGTGCTGCTCTCGCTTATCTACGCCGGTTGCCAATCGCCGCATGATGAGGCTACCAAGTCAAACCCCCAAGCGGTCTCTCGAGAACAGTCACCTCACGGAGTCATCGTCAACGCCGGCCAGGTCACGAAGGCGCGACTCGCCGAGTGGCAGACAACAGGTGCTTATGTTGCCCTGCTACTGACGACGGAGTCGAACCACAAACAGGAACAACAGGCCGCCGAGTCGGTGCGCGCTGCAGGTTTGGTGCTCGACTACTTTGTGGAAGTCGGTCGTTGCCCCGAACTGGCTGAAGCTCACCCCGAATGGATGGCCAGTCTGCAGGTTCACGACGAATGGCGAACGCGTTTTCCTGATGTGCCCAATCCGACAGACGGTCAAGTCGTCAAGAATTTTCCGTGGGTTCCGATTCTTAATCAAGAGTGTTTCGATGCTCAGATCGTCCGCGTCAAAGAACTTCTGGCTGGCATGCCCGCACCCCGTCGAATCTGGTTGAACGATCTTCAAGGTGCGCCGTCAGCCTGCGGTTGCGGGCATCCGCTCTGCCGCTGGACCGCTGATTATGGGCCAATCAAAACGGCGACTTCTCTGGATCATCACGCCGCGGCACAGTTTATCAACCGAATCCGGGAAATGTTCGGCGAAGTTGAAATCATTCCGATTTTTGTCGGAGAATGCGAAGCAGAAGATAAAGATACCGTGTGTTGTGGCGTTGCCTGTTTCGACGGCCGGTGTTGGAAGGACTTCACGAAGCAGCTTGATTCGGTAGCTGTCGTCACTGACAAGATTGCGGTCGCGTGTTTCTACAAGCTGTTTGAACGCGATTTGGACCGTTACGGAAGTGAGGCCGGCTGGGTCGCGTTTACTCTGAAGTCGTTTTCCGAAATGCCACGCTTGCGAAACGGAATTGGTGTGACTCCCGACCGATTAATTGGCGTACTCCAGGGCTGGAATGTCAGTGAATCGCAAATCGAAGCACAGATTCAACAGGCCCGGAAGGCAACTGCCGCCGAATGGATTGTGTCATTGACGCCCATCAACCAATCATGGCAGCCTGTCGTTTTCGACCTGCCCGATAAACAAATTAACAATCCCACCACGGCAGATGACAACGGAAATGACGATAATCGCTGAAACCCAGCTTGCGATCACTCGGCTTTCGTTTCCGGCGGTGCCACGACCGCAATTTCAAACTGGGCAGGGGAGACGTTGCCGCCAGTCCAATCGTCAAACGAAAAACGAACACTGGCTTTGCCAATTGCCGCGTTGGCGGGGACCCGGACCGGGCCGTGAAACAAGTCGCCTCAGCATCTTTCCTTCAGGTACGCCGTCACCTCAATGTCGGGTTGCCCGGCATCCTGGTTGGGAAACACAAACTCGACTTTCGGATGAACATCGTCAGGAATGTCCGCGTGAGCAAGTGCCGTCAGCGTTCCTTTGCCAATGCCCGGCGTGCCGACGAGACCGTAAAACTTGATCTCTGCGCCCGCTACGACGGCTTGCGGTTCTTCGTACAGTCCCATCGACACCGGACCACCAAAATGCACGAGTGAGGCTTTGGCCGGATCGGGGTTCATCTCCAGTGTCAACAAATGGGAGTTGTTAGCTGAACCAACGAACCCGTCAAGGAAGAGACTGATCGAGGCTCTGCAGTCTTTTTCCGTGATGGCAGCCCGCAGGTTAGCGTCGGTGTGTACGATCGAATCGGATTCCAAAACGCCGATGAAAAAGTTGGCGTAGGTTGTACCTTGAAACGACATTTCGATTTCACCCGCAATCGGCCCGCCGTCATCGGTCAAATCACCGTTGGCATTCAAGTCAACATACATCGTGAGGTCATCCATCACCGTCCACATCTTCTTTTCGCGATTGGACCCGATGGCGATCAGGCAGTAGCGAGGCGTTGATTGGTACTGCGGTTCTTTCGTAAGCGGTGGAAGTTGAGGAGCCAGCTTCATTGGCGACGTCACCGGCAAATTGGTGGCGGCAGAAGTCGGTTCGCCACGCTTGCAGCCTACGACGAGCGAACAGAAGACTAAACCAAGAGCAATTCTCCAGACTTTGTTGTCCAAAATTAGTTCCTTGTTTTCGGTTTTAGATTTTGGAAAATAACGGCGCGGGCCAACCGATGACAAATTTCAGCAAAGCAAGTTTGCTCGAACGGGGGCATGACGCCATGCCGGACCGTCAAGTCAAACAGACAACACGGGTTTCTCGCCTTGGAAATCCACGTCGCGAATTCAAATCAGTCCTCCAGCCTTCGAACTTTGAGATCCTTGAAATAAACTGTGCTACCGGGATCGTGTGCCTGCAGGGCAAAGGTTCCACTGGATAGCATCCGTTCAGGACGGTTAAGATCATCTGGCTCGGTGTAATCAGTAATAATCTTGTCGTTGATTTTTATAACGATGTGTTTGCCTTGCACCATGATGTCGTAATCAAACCATTGCTCGTCTTTGACGGGGGCCTCAAAATTGTCTTTGACGTTGTAAAGTCCGCCCGTTTTTTTGGGGTCACCTTGCGTGTTGTTGACTTGTGCTTCGTAACCTTGATTGGGCCAGCCTTCATTCAGAAACTTCGTGTGAAAGTAAATTCCAGAGTTAGACCCCGGCATCGTTTTGACTTTGCATTTGAATTCGAAATTCTTGAATTCTGCATGCCCCGCCTCGCCAACGTAAAACACGTGAGCCCGGTCGCCATTGGTGACAATGCATCCGTCTTCAAATCTGACCGAGTCAGTGTTCTCGTTCGTATGCCAACCAAGCAGATTTTTTCCATTAAACATGGAAATCCAATCTTCTTGAGCGTCGGCCGTTTGGCTGAACTGAATTTGGATCAGGGACAACAACAATAAAGACGCAAATAATTTGACGCGCATCGATTTCTCCTGCGAAATGGACAACAGCCCGTCATTATATCTGACCGCAGACGGCTGCAAGTTATTAACCTTTCGGGATCTCATTGTAATTTGATGCGGATGCCTCGACAGCCGGGGTCCCGGCAGAACAGTCGGCAAGAGACAAGCCCCGGCTCGATTCTTCGCGGAGCCAAAATTGAGCTTTACTTTGCGGGCGCTGGATCAACCAAACTTCGAAATCTTGCAATTGCCGAGGCCCAAGCCTGTTTATCGTCCGCCGGCACCAGCAAAATGGGCTCGAAGGAGTCGGAAACTATTTTTCGCAACTGGGAAAGCGATTCGATTTTTCCACAACCCATCGCCTGCACAAGAATGTTCCCGATGGCCGTTGCCTCCGTAGGACCACAGATGACATTGCGGCCAATTGCGTCTGTCGTCATCTGGTTCAGCAGTTCATTTTTACTGCCGCCTCCAACAATATGCAGCACGGAAATCGACATGCCGGTGACTTCTTCAAGTCGCTCCAGCGTGAGACGATAATACAAGGCCAGGCTTTCGAGGCAACAGCGGACGAGGTCGCCAACGGTTTCTGGAATTGGCTGGTCCGTGGATTCCGCGAACGCACGGATTTTTTTCGCCATCTCTCCCGGTGACATAAATTCGTCGCGATTGGGATCAATGATCGTTCGGAAGGGTTCGGCCAAGCTGGCGGCTTCCATCAATTGCCCGAAATCATATTCGTTTTCTTCGTTCTGGTTTAGCTCGCGACGCAATTCCTGAACAATCCACAATCCGGAGATGTTTTTCAAAAAGCGAATGGACTCGCCAATCCCGCGCTCATTTGTAAACGGCGCGTCAGCGGCAGCCTTGGACGTGTTGGGTTGTGCCAATTCTATCCCTAGCAGCGACCAGGTTCCGCTGGAGAGGAAGGCCCAATTTTTCTTGCCCACAGCTGGCACTGCAGCAACTGCAGATGCGGTGTCGTGACTACCGGGCGTAACAATCGTAAGTTCGCTTGGCGAACCCGTTTGGATGGCCAACTCTTCACGCAATTCGCCAATCTTGGTGCCGGGATCGACAATTCGACCAAACAACCGTCGTGGCAAACCCAATTGATCCAGCAAATTAAAATCCCAATCGCCGGAATGGACTTCCAACATGGCACTGGTCGACGCAATCGTTCGTTCAACGACGATCTCGCCACTCAACCAGTAATGAAACAAATCGGGCAGGAACACAAAATGCCGTGCGGCCTGGAACAGGTCCGGTTCGACAGCAATTCGAGCACCGACCTGAAAGATTGTGTTGATTGGCATATATTGAATGCCGGTTTGCTCGTAAAGTTTTTCGAAACCGCCGACTTTCTTTAGCACTGATTTGCAAACATCCGGGCTGGCAGAATTACGGTAACAATGCGGCAAGCTCAGCAGTTCGCCACTTGCCCCCAGAAGTGCCCAGTCGACGCCCCACGTATCAACACCAATGCTGGTCAACTCCAGATCTTCGGCCGCACAATATTCGTTGGCTTTGGTCAGCCCAATCAAAATGTTTCGCCAGATCTCGGTGATGTTCCAGACCGATCCGTTGGGCGTCGGTACACCAAGGTGCACAAACCGATGAACTTCCTGAAGTTCAAGCAGGACGGGATTGCCACCGAGAATTCCTACGATCGCGCGGCCGGAACTCGCTCCCAGATCGATCGCTAAATGTGCCGTCTGCATTTACGTCTCTTGGTTATTCCCAGTTCGATAGAGAAAACAATTATTGCAAGCCGAGTTTTGGTTTCCTACCTAAAGTCAGAAAAAATCTGCAAGAAGGGGCAAATCCAGTCCATTAGCAGACAATGTCGGCCGACCGTTCAAACTGCGTTGACTTTGACGGGGAAACCTTTGCGTCTGCCGCCGCGACTGGGCTCTCTACCAGTCGACTTACGTCTAAATTCGTTCAAAATGACTAACTCGATTGAACGGGCCAAACGTCATTGCAAGTCGTTCGCGTCGAATCTTTGGATCGCGAATTAGTTGAAGCCCAACCCCATCTAATGAAATAAGCGATAAAACATGAAGCTTGAATTCGACCGCAGATTTCCGAGCATTGATGATTTGCGTCTTCGCGCGAAAAAACGAATTCCCTTGTTTGCATTCGAATATCTCGACGGAGGTTGCAACGAAGATGTCAACTTGCGTCGCAATACGTCTGACATCCGTGAAGTGGAATTGAGACCACAGTACTTAAGCCCGCATGCCGGTTCGGACATGAGCACTGAGTTGTTTGGGCATGTTTATGATGCTCCTTTTGGCGTCGCACCCATCGGCTTGCAAGGCTTGATATGGCCAGGCGCTCCGGAGATTTTGGCGCGAGCCGCGTTTGAGCACAACATTCCGTTTATCTTGAGTACGGTTTCGACATGCAGCGTGGAGACCATTGGCGAGATCACCGAGGGCCGCGCGTGGTTTCAGCTTTACCATCCTACGGAAAATCGGTTGCGCGATGACATTATCAAACGCGTTGAAGCGGCGGGTTGCCCCGTACTGGTTATTTTGTGCGATGTTCCAACCTTTGGATTTCGCCCTCGCGATATTCGTAACGGTCTGGCAATGCCACCCAAAATGACTGTCAGGAATCTGGGCCAAATCGCGATGCGACCTAACTGGGCCTGGCGGACCCTCAAGCATGGGCAACCCAACTTTGCGACCCTCAAGCCCTACATGCCTGCGGGTCTGAACCTGAAGGAGTTAGGCAAGTTCATGGACGAGACTTTTTCGGGAAGGTTGAACGATGAAAAAATCCAGCCAATCCGCGACATGTGGAAGGGAAAACTGGTTCTTAAGGGGGTTGCCAGCGAAGAAGATGCGGAGCGGGCAGTCCGGTTGGGGCTGGACGGTATCATTGTTTCCAACCACGGCGGCCGCCAACTTGACGCTGGGCAATCCACGATAAAACCGCTCTCAACCATTGCTGCCAACTTTGGTGACAAGATTACCGTCATGATGGATAGCGGTATCCGTTCGGGACCGGATATCGCGAGAGTGCTTGCCAGTGGCGCAAAATTCACATTTTTGGGTCGCTCGTTCATGTACGGAGTTTCGGCCCTGGGACCCAAGGGCGGCCAGCATACGATTTCGCTTTTGAAGACTCAGTTGCAACAGATTATGGAACAAATCTGCTGCCAAAAAACAGAAGATTTCCCAAATCACCTGATACGGGAATAACCGAACCAGGACTCTCAGCTATTCGCGGTTGGATTCCAGCGGCGGCATGGGTTGTTCATCATCGCCGGAGCTGACTCGTTCGATATTGCTCAGTCGTTTTGGACCAGACATCGTGAGTTTCCAAAACTCTTCGGCCCGCTCGACCGCCCGCGCCATCAACGAGCCCTTGGCGTAAACACGTTCTCTGTCTGTTCGACCGCATGATTGCCCAGTCATCAACTCAAGGGCATCGAGGATATTGTCCACCGCGAAAACATGAAACTCGCCCTTGGCACAGGCTTGAACAACATCATCCCGCAGCATCAGGTCGCCAGAATTGGCCTTGGGGATGACGACGCCTTGTTCCTTCGTCAGTCCAAAATAATTACAGGCGTCAAAAAAACCCTCGATCTTTTCATTGACGCCTCCGATTGCTTCGAGGTGCCCGCGTTGATCGATGGCACCCGTCATCGCCAAGCCTTGTTTGATGGGGATATCTGTCAAAGCGCTTAACAGGCAAACGATTTCCGCCCCGGAAGCCGAGTCACCATCGATTCCACCGTAGCTTTGCTCAAATGCAAGTGACGCACTGAAGGCCAACGGATGATCGGTGTCCAACAAATGTCGCAGCAACCCGCCGAGAATATGAAACCCTTTTGTGTGGATCGCACCCGACATTTGTGCACGACCTTCGATATTGATCAGGCCTGCGGTACCAGGGCCAATGGTCGCCGTGATGCGGGCGGGAAAACCGTAGGTCAACGGCCCTGAATGCATCACCGCCAAGCCGTTGATTTGCCCTACGACACTGCCTTCCGTTTCCAGCATGATGGTGCGATTTTCGACCAACTCTTGGAATTTTCTCGATGGCAGACTGGCCCGGGCCTTCGTTCGCTTGATCGCATGTTTGACATGTTCATCCATCACGAGTGCCTCGGCACCATTCTGCTGTGTCGCCAGGAACGCAGCTTCGCGGGCAATATCTGCAATTCGTCCGAATTTTGCCGTCAGTTTTTCGGATCGTGCGACGATTCGAGAACCGTGTTCGACCAACGCCGCGATAGCCGTTTTATGGAAGTGGGGCAATGATTCGGAATCCGTCAGCCCCGCTACGACGCATGCGTACTGAAATGCGCCTTGGTCATCACGAAGAATCTCGCTATCAAAATCAGCAAGTACCTTGAATAACTCGCGAAAGTCTGCGTCGAAATGGTCGAGCTGGTAGTACGTTCCAATATCTCCGATCAAAATTACGCGAACCTGAATATCAATCGGCTCGGGTTGAGTTACGACATATTGCCGCATCCAGCCCACTTCGGGTGGCACAATTTCCAACCTTCCGGTACGTAACGTCCGCATGAGTGAGCGCCAAGCACCCGGTTCGGATAACAGGTCATTTACATCGAGCACCAGGTACCCTCGATCTGCATTCAACATCGCACCGGCCCGGATCCCGCGAAAATCAGAAATGGCGATCCCACCAGGACCCCATTTGGGTTCAACCGTTCCGAGTAAGTTGACCATGCTGGGTGAACTCTCGACGACCACCGGATCGTGCCGTCTTGTCCGTTTGACACAAGACAACGTTGACTCCGTATACTTCCTTGAGATCAACTTGCTCGTCCTCTTCGGTTGGTTTGAGGTGATATTCGATGGTGTTGTTGACAATGTCGTCGATGAATGCCTTGACGCTTTGACCTGGAAACTCGACCAGCAGAGGATCGATGATTGCTGACAACATCTCACGGGCGGCGGCTTCGTGAATTTGATCAATCCGTGTCCGACTTTCCGCAAAGGCCTCGGAGATTTCGCGGCTGACCTCTTGCAGCTTTTTCTGAAACGCGGGAAATGCGGCCTCAAAGTCTTTGAGTTGTTGCTCCGGCGCCTTATTTTGCATGACGAGTGCCCGCAGTTGATCCAGTGGCACGGGTTGCCCTTCGACGACGGGAAAGATCATCGTCATTGGGCGCGGAGTATTTTGCGCGGAAACGAGCGCCATTCCGTTTTCGGCGAGCTCTGTTTCCAGGGGTCCAGAGACTTTTTCTACTGTTTGTTTCATTTCTGCCTGAATGGCATTGCGTTTCGACTCGTAAGGTTCGCCGCCCAGCGCTTTGAGAAGTCCTTGTTGTACGAATTCAGCCAACTCGCCAATTTTGCGACGAAAATCGTGAGCCGTCCCCGGCGGTAAGGTAATGAGTCGCGGATGGTCGGGTCGTTCAAAATGATGAACGTAGCAATAGTCGCGCTTGTCATTTGATTTCGGCGACAATTTCTCCAGCAGTTGATGCACCATCAGGTTGCGGCCTGTTCCACGTGACCCGCGCACATACACGTTTTGGCCGGGCGCATCACATTCGATTCCGAATATCAAAGCGTTTCTGGCAGTGTCTTGACCGAGGACACCCATTTGACAATCGATTTCGGCGGTCGTTTCGAATTGAAACAAATCGGGATTGCAACGCCAGCGAAGTGCTTCCGCCGGGAGAGCCGAAAATGATCCTGGATTGAGAGCCATGTCGCGAGTCGCTTTCGATTCAAATACCGTGGTCAGGAACGATATTCTAGTCGGATCGGTTGGGCGGCAACACGGCAGGGCATAAAAAAAGCCCACCATGACTTCGGTGGGCTGCTTTGTGTCAATTGTTTTATCACTGTTATTCGGTCAAGATCGTTGGCAGGTTGTTAGCGATCTCGCGGAACACCACGACCAGGTCGGGGCCCGTATTTGCGTGATAATGCACGCCATTTCCGGCTGTTGCGACGTCTTCCATCGCCTGCTTGGCACTATTGTTATCAGTAGCAAAGGTCACCGAGTGAACGGTGATCGGATCTTCCGCGACGATGTTACGTGTCACTGTTTCTGGATTGGATGCGCCGGTATTCTCTCCGTCAGTGAGAACCACAATTGTTTTGGCAGCAAATGGTCTGGCTGCATTTCCGTCCATGAGTTCCGGCCTCCCCGCCAGCAAGCCGTCTCCAATCGCAGTCCCTTCATAAGGCACGATATCTTCGACGTATTCGCGAATACTCTGATAGTCGGTTCGGAGATCGAGCGCAAGCGTGGCATTATTGTTGAATACAACCAGCGTCACCAACTCTTCCTGATCTGTACCTTCCAACACATCGAGGAACGCGTCGACGCCGTCAACCAGGAACGCCCAGCGACTGAATCGAGGTGCAGGTGTCCGTGTCCACCAACTGTTCGACGAAGCGATCATCGTTTGCCAGTCGGCTGCATACTGCGACATGTCCATGCTGATCGTGGCCAGCTGATCGATCACGTTTTGAGAATATCGACGATCATAAAGAAATCGAGTCGCGTCGTTATATTCTTCCTGTGAAATCATCGTTTGTCCACCGCTGGAGTCATCCATGATCGAATCGTTCGGGTCAAATACCCACGAGTTGTTAGCGTCTTCGTGCGTGTAGTATCCCTTGAAGTTCTTGTACTTTTTCTTTTTGTTGTCGTAACTTCCATAGTACGCCCATTTTTGTACGGGTTCAGTCGTGACCTCGGTGTCCCGGAGCAGTCGCAAAGCTTCAGTCAGGGCGGTTTCGTCCTGGTAATACAACATGGAACCGGAGCGATCCAACACCAAGGCGATGTCACGATCGACTTGAGTCGCCACCGAACGTCGGCTTTGCGCCACACTGTCGATCCCACCCAGCGTCAAAAAGACCATCGGAACATCCATCACACCGGTTACCGAAAAACTGGTCGCGCGTCGATTCCCGTTGTCGACGTCCGTCTTGGAGTAGGGCGTAAAATCAAACCTTCCGACGCCGACTCGCGTGGAAAGACCGAACCGCATGTCGTCATCGGCATCCGATGTCGTCAAATTAAGTGGCCGACCACCCACCAGGTTCATTTGGGCAACCTGCTGGGCCATGGCAATCGCAGCGTCGGTCGTCTGCTCGATACTCATCGCCCGTCCCCCTGCATGCGCACAGGCATCAGCGGCAATTTTCATTTCCGTCGACACCAACTGCATGTAAGCGATGTTGATGGCCATCGAGGCTAATATAAAGAGTGCCGGCAGGATCATCGCAAACACGGGGGCCACGGCACCACGTCTGAGATGTTGATGAGATTTGTTTAGCATTGGGTCTCCAATTACTTGAGTGTGCTTAGCGGCGGTTGGATGCGATTGGCTCGTTTACGTCAATCGTTCAATCGCTGCTGTAATAGCCCGTATATTTTTCGGTTCTAAGCGTAATTTCAGAAGTCACAAATCTGTCAGTGAAGAGACTTGATAACAGGAACGAGTTATCTTCCATCGGAATGCGTACTTCGACGGTGACCTCTCGCGTAGTCGGCGTAATTTCCGCCCCATTGTTGATTTCAACGGTCGCGTTTTGCGTGCTCATTCGTGCCAGGATTCGGTTGGCTTCGTCCAACCCATCCTGGCGAACCGCGCCCTCGACAATCGCAAAACGACAGGCCTCGTAAGCCGCGCTGTTTGCAAGGCTTCTCATCAATGCCAGTCTTGAAAACTCGAAACTGGCAAAGATGACGAGAAACAGGGTCGGGGCGACGACCGCAAATTCCAGTGAGGCAGCACCCCAGCGAGCTGGCCTCCGTCCTGATCGTTTTCTAACCCTTCGAAATATCATCGATGGAAACCTTTATTCGTTGAATTCTCGCACCATCGAGACTTGCCCGCTGACGTTTCGGCCAGCCAGAAAATCAAAGACATAGAGTGAATTGCCTGTTGTTGGTGCAGTGACAGTCACCGTAATTGGATCAAGGGCGGAAAGCGTCGAAAAATCAGCAGGCTCGATGGTTATGGTAGCTCCTGTAATATTTCTTGCATCCAAAACCGCTTGAACCTGATCCCGCGCGTCCTGATTGGTAGCGCGACGACGAACGCCTACCCGGCAGCCCTCAAATGCGGCTACGGTTACGGTTTCCGTGAGAAATATTCCGGAACAAACTTCCAGAGTTGCGAACATGATGACTAAGAGCAATGGAATGCAAATAGCACATTCGACTGCTGCGGTTCCCTTTCGATGACCTTGGCCACCGCGGCGGACCCGCCACAAAGATCGCGTTTTGCCCGTTGCTGTTTTCATCGTATTTCTTGGTTATGTTCTAAACCCCCTGCTATTCATTCAGGGACCAGCTCGACATAAAAAGACTATGTCACTGCAGTGGTGGTCGCTGAAATTTCAACCCAATTCTCAGCAATTCCCGAAACGACCACGACATAACCGCGTTCACAATCGTCATAATCCGAAAGATCGCACCAGCGATACTAAAAACAGACCAGCCGCAGGCTTGGCCGAATACTAGTGCAACTTAGTCAGCGCAACATTTCCGGAAAAACACAGATCAATATCGCAACCTTCTTTTCGCGCTCGCTCGCGGTAGACTCCACTGTAAACAAAACCTTCCGCTGTCGATTTGAACTGGGTGGGCAAAGGATTTGGGTCGAGTTCACACCACTTGATGTCAACGTCGCCAACGTCCATGGATAACGCCACGACATCCGGAAAATTGACATTGACCAAACAGCGCCCATGAAGCGACGCGGAACCAACGAGCAACTGCAAGATCTTCCGCGTTAGATTTTCGGCGGGTTGCCAATCAAACTTGCTGTCGATGCCGCCGCTGCGAAACTGCGATAGAGCGATGGCCCTCACGCCTTGCAACCATGCCTCGCGGGCTGCGGCGACGGTTCCGGACACATAAACGTCAGCCCCCAGATTGGAACCGTGGTTAATTCCCGACAAAACCCAGTCAAATCGCCCTTCCAACTGAGTTAACGCGATGCGAACGCAATCGGCTGGCGTCCCATCAAGCTCATACGAATTGGGACCTCGTTGAACAAGACTAAGCGGTCTTTCGAATGTCATTTGATGGCTGATTCCTGACTGGGCGCAGCCGCGCAACCGTGACGACCTCACCAAGCTGGGTCGCGACCTTTTCCAAAGTAAGCAGTCCTTCAGTGCCCCATCCGTCATCATTCGTCAATAAAAATCTCATTAGCACCTACCCATCCTGGCGGAACGACAGCGTGGCGCCATCCTACTCATGGGCGGATATTGCCTTTCTACAGACACCAGCGGGCCGCCATTGTATTCAAATTAGTCCAGCAACGGATCGTGAATCCAGCATAAGCGTGTGTTCTTGGTTTTTCTGGAAAATAGACAAGTATCCACCAAAAGCTGGGCTATCCTTCGATTGGGCCTTAAACCAGCCTGTAAGCTTTTCCGCCAAAAAAACTCCCGCCGAGATCGAGATGTCTGTGCCCAAGCTGCTAATCGTCGACGACTGCCAGTCCATTCGCCTAACCGTCCAACGCATTCTATTACAAGCAGGATATGAAGTAATTACTGCGGCCGACGGCATCGAAGCGATCGAACGACTGCAGGAAGAACCATCCTTAATCGTTCTCGACGTAGAAATGCCCGGCATGGATGGCTATGGGGTATGCGAAAAACTGCGTGAACTTGGCATTGATCACCAACGCTTGCCAATTGTTTTCCTGACCTGCCTGGAGTCCAAAGCTCTGGAATTACTCGGTCGCGAATTCGGTGCCTATTTGAAAAAACCAGTTCAACCTGGAGAGCTTGTCTCAGTCGTTCAAAAACAGCTTTCCCTCGCCTCAAAATAGTTCCGCCCCATTATCGTTTACGAAATTCCTTAAATCCGTACGCGCCCACCCAAACGTTATGAAAACCGAAAACCCACAACAGCCCTTCAAACTCGAAATTGACGCCGAGCAATGGCAACGCGACATTCGCACATTCGCGGAAACCACCAACCAAGCCCTGGTTGCAATCGTCTCGCAGCTGTCCAACAGCTGCTCCACCCAACCGTCCATCCATCGCCAGGCCCCTAACGCGCAAATTAGTTGGGATCAGTTCGAAGAATCGACGAAACGACCTGAGCGTGCACTGAGCTTGCCGAGCGAATCCAGTTTGCCATCACCGTTGGCCGCAACTGAAAACAGCGACTGCGATCGACTTTCCAGACTCAAGTCGCAACTGGCCCGGCGAATTTCCAGATAAGGTTAACTGGCCGACAACTGGCGCAACCGGAGATAACCAATCATGAACCAACACGCCTTGGACAACTCGGAACGATATTGTGTTTTTCGAAACGTGGATAACTGGTTTGGAATGCCAGCCTTGGCGATACGCAGCATCGTGCCGCGCCCTGAGTTCACGCAGACTCCTCATTGCGACCCGATTCTGAAAGGGTTTTGTCACCTCCAGAACGAGTTCGTTCCGGTCGTCAGCTTGATCGCCTTGACTCAAATTGAATACGAAACCTCGCCCGATTCGGAGCAGCAACTGATGATCCTGCATGGGCCACAAGGACCCTGGGGACTACTAATCGACCAGGCCTTCGCGCTGGCCGCGCTTGAAATCTCGATCTCGACTTTCTCCAACCGACAGGACAAATGGTCGAAGGTCACAATCGGATCGGCATTCTTCCAGAACCAAGTCGTTCAAATACTCGAACCAACTGCTTTATATCAATACACGGCAAACCTGCTAGACATGTTTTGGCAGGGTGCCGAAAGAACTGATCATCAATTGACTTGCAACCACTGAAAATCATCATGCGTATCCAATCTCTTTCAACTTGTTTCAGCCTTGCCAACCTCGTTGCGGGTGCGTTGGCAGTCCTCGCGTTTTGGCTGCCCTCGATTCAACTAACGCTCGTCCTGCTCGCTTTGGCGCTGGTCGCCTGCGTGTTGCTAAATGGCTGGGGAAACCTGAAGTTCCGAAAAAGCCTCGAGCTGCTGTTGACGCAGTCCCAAGCCGCGAATCCGGTAGCGATTCATACCGGGATTGCCGAACTCGATGATGTGGGTCGCCAACTGGCAAAGTCGATCCTGGAAGCACAACAAGCTTCGTTTTCTGATTCAAAAGAACTCGATGAAATAAAACTTCTTTTGTCGCATCTCGATCGACGACAGGACGGCACCATTGATCGAGACGGATTCAAGATCAGTTCGGCGACGCGACTGGGTTCAATTCTCAAAGGTTACACTGCCGAATTGGAATCCGGCATTCGCCAGGTCATCTCGTGTGCCCGCGAGATAAATCGTGCAACCGAGGAACTCGTCACTGGTTCAGAAGCTCAATCCGATATCGTCAACCAGACCACATCGGTAATTGAACAACTGTCAGCACGAGTCATTTCAATTAGCGACAACACTGAGGATTTGATGGCGTCTTCCACCAAAGCACAGGAAACCGCCCGCAACGGGCTCCAGCAATTCCAGGAGCTTGTCAATGAAATGAAACAAATTCGCAACCATGCAGCCGCACGGGAAAGAAGGTTGCAAGCTCTGGGTGAACATACCAAGGAAATTGATTCAATTGTTCAGACCATTGGAACCCTTTCATCGAGAACCGACCTGCTTGCCCTGAACGCGTCGATCGAATCGGTAAGAGCTGGCGAACATGGACGTGGTTTTGCCATCGTCGCTGAAGAAGTCCGGGCCCTTGCCGAGCAGTCAGCGCAAGCCGTCCTGGACATCACGAATCGTATTGAGATGATTCAGCTGGAAACGCACCAGTCAATTTCAGCGGCTTCCGGCGAACACGATCAAATGCATGAAGTTGTCCAGAGAGTCACCGACACGCTGGAGTTTCTCAAAGAAATCTGCGACGCCACGAGTGAATCAACGCAGCATCTCAGCGAGATTTCGGAAGCAACGAACCAGCAGCTTCAACTTACCGAAGCCGTCATTGCAACTCTCGAACGCAGTTCCGAATCGTCCAAGATGAATCGAAGTCGCGCTGAAGGGGCTCATTGGACTGCCAAGACATTCAAACAGCTCGGCACAAAATTGGAAAACTCACTGGAATTATTCCGGGCTTTGGGAAAGACCAGCTTGCATCCTGATTCAGCCCAGTCGGTGCCAATAAACGATGCTACGACTTTTGAAAGAAAAAGCGATCTCGCGTCACAACAGCGTTGAACCCAACCAAAGTCGCAACTGAAAAAATGAACAATCTCAACAATAACAACCTGGAACTGGACCACAGGCTGCTTGCTCTCCAGCAGTTGTTGGCGGACGAAACGCCGACGACTCAGGGATTGGAAGCGGCAATAGCTGAAATGTCACAGATCGTTGATTGTGCCGACCTGACCACTCCACCCGATTTGACACGTGCCGTGAGTTTTCTGGTCCGCATGGTTGAGTTGGCTGCCTGCCTTAAGTCACAGCCCGAGGGTCAGTCGATGGTCCGGCAATTGGTCGAATTCTGGCAGGAATTTGTGCCTGAGCTGCCTCGCCTGGCAAACGGCTCCGGCGAACCAGGTCGCGTTGATGAATTCATCGAACGTGCCGCAGAAAGATGGAGCGACTACCTCGATCTGCTTGATGACGGCGACCTGTTGGCAGATGACTGGATTCCAAGCCTGGACACGCCCGAAGTCACATTTGACTTTGACGCCGACGAAGATGAATCAGAGTGCGTACCCAATCAACAAGTCGAATTATTGCTTTCGGCAGTAGCAGGTCCGGCGTTTTCAGCGGATGACGATGCGGGGCTCGTCACCGAACCGGAATCGCAGTTTCCAGTCGACAACGTCAAAAATTTCGAACTCGACCGCGAACTGCTCGAAGCCTACCTGGACGATGCCAATCGTTGCCTTAGTTCGATGGAACAGGCGGCGCTTGCGATGGAATCGTCGTCAGACGCAATGGACGCGGTCCCGCAGTTTTGTCGCGAGCTCCACACACTTAAGGGAGCGTCAGCAACGGTGGGACTGTCAGAATTGGCCACTTACCTGCACGAGCTGGAAACCTCATTGCAAGAAATTTTTGCTGACACAACCAACTTCGTAACCGTCGAGCCCTTGTTTGAGGCGGTCGACCGGGTGCGGGTAGAAATTGCGAACCTGACACCGAAACAGTCGACTGTATCTTCGCCGGATCCAGCTTGCGACAAAAAGAACCGGATCAGCGATACTGCGACGCCCACGGCCGAGTTTGCGAGCTTCACCGTCAATGACGATTCGTCGATTCGAATTCGAGCGGCCAAGCTTGATCGCCTAATGGACATGTTGGCCGAGTTGGTAGTTTTGCTGCAACCGTCGTGAGAGTAACGTTGGTGAATTCAATCTTCTGAATAAAGAACTTGCGGCTTGCGCCACCCGTTTGAATCTGGTGGAAAAACAGCAGGTCATCGAAACCGATGCAACCCACGACAAGTTTCCCGTCCGCAACGGTTCAAACACGCTCTCAGAAGTTGCCGAGGACATCGGAGTCTTATTCCAGGGTTTGCGCGAATTGCAGAAACCGGTCAATCAAGACAACATCGCAATTTCCCGTTTCATTCGCGATTTCCGCCAGGAATTGATGCAACTGAGAAGAATTCCGGTTTCCGGGCTCTTCAACCGTTTGCAGCGGGCCGCCAGAGACGCGGCCAAACAGGAAAACAAGCAGGTCCGAGTGCAGCTCGTCGGGCAAAATGCCGGACTGGAACAGGAAATTCAGGAGCGGCTGTTTGAATCTTTGTTGCATATCGTCAGAAACGCCGTCAGTCACGGGATCGAAAGCGAGAGCGAACGAAAAGGGAAGGGAAAAAATCCGGTTGGGACGGTCACCCTGGAGGCCAAGTCAAATGCCCAGTTGCTGGTGATCGAGGTTCGAGACGACGGAAACGGCATCGACTTCGAAGCGGTCCGCAGACGAGCCATTGAAAAAGGATTACTCGCGGCCAGCCAGTTTCCGTCCGAAGCAGAGCTTGCCGAGCTAATTTTTCATCCGGGATTTTCAACAAGAGAGCAGGCCAGCGAAGTCTCAGGCCGTGGCGTCGGAATGAACATTGTTGCCAATACAATCAACCAGCTGCACGGCCGAGTTGAAGTAGATTCGGCGTCCGGACAGGGCTCGACGATGCGACTCTTGGTTCCCTTGCGAACCGGCATCGAACACGTCATGGTTTTTCGTTGCGAAGAGCAATTGTTTGCGCTCCCCATGGAATCGGTGACAGCCGCCAAAACGTCAAATTCGAAAATTGGCCATGTTACCAGGCTTGCATTGTCGTCAGCTTCTTCGACGGTTCGAAATGAAAGTGAATCCGAAAACGTTTTGTTGCTGAAGGCCCCGACCAAACTAGGCAATGCAAGCCAAACACCGGACTGTCATACACCGCAGGTGGCCCTCGCTGTCGACGAGCTGATCGGGCCGGAAGAAGTCGTCGTTCGGGGGCTGCCAAATCTACTCAAGCGACATCCATTGTTTTGCGGGGTAACGCTGTCAGGTTCCGGTGAACCCGTCTTGTTGCTGGATGGCGATCGTGTTCTGCAGTTCTGCGATCAACCAGCGTCGGGCGACCATGACTCATACGATGATGCCCTTGGCGATGAAGGAGACTCCACCGATCGAAAACGAGTGTTGGTCATTGATGACTCCCTGACGGCACGGCGAGTCCTGGTCAAGTTTCTCCAAAAACACAATTTCACAACCGTTGAAGCGGGCGACGGGATTGAAGCGATCGAAATTCTCCACCGGGAAACATTCGACCTCGTCCTGACCGATTTGGACATGCCGCGTTTGGGCGGTCTGGAATTGCTGGCCGATATTCAAAGCGGTCGATTTTGCAAAGTGCCAGTTGCCGTCGTCAGTAGCCGAGATGAGGAGACATTTCGAGCCAAGGCCATGGATCTCGGTGCAACCGACTACCTGACGAAACCTGTTTCCAAAAACTCAGTTAAACAGCTGCTCGAAAATCTTGAGTTGCTTCCTGAACACCAAAAAGGTTGATCATGACAGAAAAAACCGTACTTATCATTGACGATAGCGCCACCATCCGGCGTCTGGTTGACAGCGAGTTGAGCCACGCGGGGTATCGAGTCCTGATGGCGGCCACCGCCGAGCAGGGTGTTACGATGGCCAGAGAGCAAATGCCCGACCTGATCATCCTCGATCACCAGTTACCCGGCACGACGGGCTACGAAGTGTGCTGTCAGCTCTTGGCCCAACCGGAAACTGCAAGACTGCCAGTTGTCGCCAGCTCAACGTTGCGCAAGAAAGCGTATGCGGAATACGTCGACTGCGACAATGTTGTTGATATGTTGCCCAAACCCTACACAGCCGATGTTTTGATCGCCACGGTGGAAAACGCAATTGACACCGCCGCGATGGTCGTACAATCCCAAAACGAAGGTTCTTCCGTTCCCGAAGTCATTAATGATTTGGGCGATTCGGATTTGTCGGGGACGTTTGGCTGTTTCGGCCTCCGGGAAGTCCTGGACCTGCTAAATAACGGTTCCAAGCCGGGCGTACTGGAAGTTGAATCCGAGCGAGGTCGAGTTTTCGTTAACGTCAGCGATGGTCGCGTGCAGTCAGTGACCGCTTCCGGGATAAAACCCGAGGAAGTCGCCCAGTACATGCCGGCGGCACTCTCCGAGCTGACTCCGGTGATCAAATTCACTGTTGCTGGCCGACGCGGCACAGAAGTAGATAGCCTCGTCGAACTCCTCAACAACAAGGTGTTGGACCCGCGACTGTTGAGAAAACTCTTGAGGCTGCAGGCAGCAGTGCTGTTGAGAATGTGCTTTACAGGCCGGCTCAGCTCGTTTCGTTTTGTTCAAGATTCATCCGTCTCGCCATTGCTAAAAAAACTTCCTCTCGATAGCAGCCTGCTTTCGCTACTTGTGGAAGGTGCATTAATATGCGGTGAAAACGAGCTACCTGAATTCAGCGAAGACGCAACTTACATCCGGAAGGCAATCCGGGGACAAAACCTTGACCGGGCAGGACTTTCCAGCCGCCACATGAAGATGATGGGGCTGTTGACCAAACCTGTGGTCCCTGCGCAACTTGCCAAACAGCTGAACTGGCCTGTCGAGGAAGTGCGGCGTGTCTTGCATGGTTTTGAATTGGCCGAACTCATCGAACGATGCCCCACCAAACAACAACTTACACGCGTGGTGTGTGTTACCTCTGATTCGCTGCTCGCCACGAAAATTGAGTCAAGTCTCGATTCTCGGCTGGACACAGTCTCAGTCAAAGTCGTTCGTGACTGGATGGCATTACGATTGCTCCTGCGTCGCCAGCAACCGGACGCACTGATTGTCGAAGTCAATGATCCCGCCACGCAAAGCCAGCTGACAAACCTGATGCAGGATGCGGCCGCCCTTCAAAACGTACGATTGATTGGCGTTCAGTCGGGCTCTGGCGAGGCCTTGCGGCCCGAATTTGCGGCAGAGTTCAATACTGTGTTGAATGCTGATTTCACCGAGCACCAGTTGCAGGCGGCAATTAAATCGAAATCCCCTGCAAGTCCTGCATCCGTAACCGCGCAGCCATCCGTTTTGTATTCGGAAGATTCGAGTTCCGACGCAACAACAGATTGTGTCATCAGTTCGTAACTGGTCGTGATTTCTCCCATAACCAACAACACCGAGAATTAATTATGCAGCCATCATTGAGCGACAGCAAGAGCGGCGCAGTCGCTGAAAAATACCTGATCATTACCAATGCCTCCGGTCGCGCCATCCGTTTTGAATTGACAGCAGGCTCCAGTTATCTGGCGGGTTCAAGCGATAATTGTCGAATCGCTTTGTCCGGAAACGACGTCAATCCAATTCATTGCAGGTTTTGGCTGGATGAGAATTGCCAATTGAGAATCCAAGACTGGAATACCGGTGGCAAGACGAGGCTAAATGGTCAACCCACCGAGGAGGCCGTCTTGAGTCAGGGCGACGAGCTGGAAATAGGCGAATACCGAATCACAATTGGCGATTCCCCGTCAACCTCAGTTGAGCCCGTGCCAACCATTGAATCGTTCCCAGCCCCGGAATTACCGGAAATCGAGTTTGTTGCAGATCAGGAACCTCGAACATCCGAATCCTTTTCAGCAGCTGAGAATGAATCGACCTTCTCATATGAACTGGATTGGGATACCACCGACGCCGCCGAGGAGGTTCAGCAACTGGAATCGCCCGAAATGCAACATTTTGAGGTCGCCGATGAAGCTAACGGCGAAGTGGATCAAGAAGTCGAGTGGTTGAAAATGGAAGTCGAACAATTGCGCATTGAACTTGCCGAACGCGACGCTCAAATCGAAAGGGGCAGCGATTCGTTCCCCGAGTCCTATTCAGAATTCAATGATGATCCGCAAACGGTCAAGTTGGTCCACCGCCTGGAGGAACTGCTCGAAGAGCTAAAATGCTCTGACGGCCGGATAAGAGGTCTTGAGGACCTGTTGCAGGCTTCGGATGAAGCTGCCCAGGCAGAACAGGAAGAGCGGTTGCAGCTGGAAAATTGGGTGACGGAAATCGAGCAGCGAATCACCCAGCGTGAAGCCGAAAATGCCGCGGAATTTAGCCGCGTCATGCAACAGCTGAAGGACGCTCAAGCCAAACACCGGCAAGCCGAGGCGCAACTTGAACAGGCGTTCGAGTCCAATGCCCATGCGTTTTCAGATTCCAGCAACCAGATCATTAACAAACTACGCTCTCAAATGGATTCGCTTCGTGAACGCCTGAAAACTGCCGAGGCCGAAAACAAAGAACTGCGGAGCACTGATCGGAACCAGGCGAGTGAATCGGCGGCAGAAAAAATTCAGCAACTCGAGCAAAAACTGTTGCAGCAGCAGGTTGAATTCTCGCGCGAACGGGCTGAAATTGCAAGAAAACGTGTTCAACTTGAGCGACTTCGGGATGAGTTGGAACAGAGTCATAACACCAATCACAAGATGGACGACGCGAACACGCGCGTGATGGCCATGCGACAACACTTGCGTGACATCCATGAGGAAGAAAAACTCGAACGAGAGGAACGCAAACAACGCAGCCTGGGCGGACGAATCGCTCGGCTATTAAATCGCGTCGGCAGCTAGTCGAAATGTGTCGCGTGGAACCAAACGAAAATCCCCGAGAACTCAAACCTGGCAATCTCCATGAATATGTTAACCAGCGAACCTCCGGAAAACTTCGAACAGGCTGCAACCGTGATTCCCACCGAAAACCCCTTGGCTGGGCAGGCACTTGACAGAACTCTGGTTGAAATCCGCTCTGGACGACGGCTTGAAAAAATAGCAGACAGCATTGGGAGTTTTCTGCACAACCAGGTGGCGCGACTTGAAGAGGCTCTGAGGAAATGTCAACAAGCCGAAGAGAACGACAAAGTCCTGCAGAACATTCTGTCGAATTTTGAGCTTGAAAAAAAAACTTGGGAAGAACAGCGACAAGCCGAGATCCTTCGGCTTGAGCTGGCCAGCAAACAGCTTTCGCTCGGCTGGCAACAACTGGAAGACGAACGTCGTCATTGGCTGGATGAACGAAACGGAAGATAGAAAGAAACTCATGCAAGTTGGCCAGGCAATTGTGTCCTCGATCGCGTCGAAATCACGCGTGCAAAATGAAATTGTCAGTCGATCAAGCGAAATTGACGACCGCCTCGCGCGGGCTCTTTGCACCTGGAGTCCTTGTCGTGGCCAGCTCGCATTCGGTCGAACTGAAAGCTACAACTTTTTTCGACCCGACGACAAAACACTGGCAATTGCCCGCAGCATGAGGGGTGAACTTGAACACAGCCGCTACGGCGGCCGTCACATCGTTAGCCAGGTTGTCGTGCTTGATCGTGAGCAGTTGAGTGGCTATCACGACAACATTGTTCTCCTGGTACGCATGTTGAATTCGATGGGCCTGCTTTCGCTGCGCCTCCGGATTCCTGACCAACTTCCGTCTCTGGAACTCCCCGACTATTCGCTTCCGGCACCTGATCAATTCGAGCGAGCCGATTTGGCCGCTGAAACCCAGAAAATACTGCGTGCCATCAACATCCACCAACACGTTGTGATTTTGGGTCTGGAGAATCCCATGGCGTTTTTGTGCGCAGTTCCTGGCCGACATTCCCGCTACGCAACGCCTGAAAATCAGTTTCGCGACGGCATTAAGTCTGACGGACGAGCGGCCCTTCAATCTTCAATTCTTTTACGAGGCAGATTGTGCCCTCGAGAGGGAGCTTGCCAGCCGCCAACTGCGTACTATTTCCCTGCGACCGACCCAGGCAGCCGCCTTCTGATATTCGGGAGCGGAGCCTCGAAATTCTCCATAGCGTTACGGCTGCGACAGTCCTGATTGACAGAGCCTTCTCCGTTTACTCTGTTTCCTCCTGTTCAACCATTCGCGGCTATCCTCGGTTCCGCGCAGGAGTAGTTCGATCCGTGGTCAGAATTCCCAAGTTCGAGTATTCTGATGTTGCGTTGCGACGTGTGATCGGCAGTCGCAGAACTTTAACACCCTAATAATTGCACGGTTGGTTTAACGATGTGGGCGGGAAGATCATTCAGAACAGGAATTTGCCACGGCGCAAGCGCATTGAGTTCAGCCATCAGCCTCCTGTTTGCGGCGACGGTTTATGGACAGTTTTCCAATGCGTTGACGGTGGATCGCATTTTTGATGCGCATGAATTTGCCGACCAATCCTATGATGTCCAATGGTCCAACAACGGATCTCAATACGTTACAAGGCTTCCTGCCTCAGACTCTGGAGGTGGAAGAAACGTCGTCCTTGTCGATGCATTTTCTGGTCAACAAACCGTCGTCGCCAGCGCACAGGATTTGACGCCACCGGGGAAACGTCCACTCGACGTAGCCGAATACTCGCTCAGCGACGATCGTTCCAAAATGTTGATCTTCACGAACACCCGCCGCGTTTGGCGCTACAATACGCGTGGCGATTACTGGGTTCTTGATCTAAAAACGAAACGCCTTTCTCAAGTTGGCACGTCGCATCCTGAAGCTTCACTGATGTTTGCCAAGCTTTCACCTGACGGAAATTCGGTCGCCTACGTTGCCGACGGGGACATTTGGCTTGAACTCACGCTGGACGGGCAATCCTCACCGAAGCAGTTAACACAAAAGCAGCACCCGGAAATTATCAACGGCACTTCCGATTGGGTTTACGAGGAAGAACTCGACGTGCGCGATGGTTTTCGCTGGAGTCCGGACGGCCAACACCTTGCCTTCTGGCAGTTCGACACGTCGGGCGTTGACGAATTCACGATGATTAACAACACCGACGACTTGTATCCCCGCCTGACGAAATTCAAGTACCCGAAAGCCGGCCGACAGAACAGTGCCGTCCGCGCCGGAGTTGTTGACGTCGACAGTGGTAACACCCGCTGGATCGAGCTACCGGGCGATCCACGAAATCACTACCTCGCTCGAATTGACTACGTTCCCGATACCCAACTGTTCCTCGTTCAGCAGCTCAACCGCCAGCAAAACACCAACACGGTTTACGAAGTCGACTCGGCGACAGGAAATTTCCGCACGGTTCTAATCGATCGTGATGACGCCTGGGTTGACGTCAACGACAATCTTGTCTGGATCAACGGCAACAAATCATTCAGCTGGATCAGTGAACAAGATGGCTGGCGGCATTTGTACCTGGTCGAGCGAGACACGGGGCAAATGAAAACCGTCACGCCGGGCGCGTTCGATGTGGTCGAGTTACTGAAAATCTTGCCTGCCCAAAACGTTTGTTATTTTATTGCTTCACCCCATCAAGCGACTCAGCGCTATCTCTACCGGGCAACACTGGACGGCCAGGCAGTCTCGCGTGTCACGCCCGAAAATCAATCCGGCTGGCACACGTATAACCTGTCGGCCGACGGTACGGTCGCGATTCATAATTGGTCACAGGCTGACGTACCGCCAACCATCGAAGTCGTGCGGTTGCCCAATCACGAATCGATTCGGACGATGGTCACCAATGATGTTCTGAAATCGAAACTCGCCCAGCTGGCACCGACAAAAACACGCTTTCTCAAAGTTAAGCTCGACGACGGAACACTGATCGACGGATCATTGATGCTTCCCCCCAATTTCGATAGTACGAAAAAGTATCCGATTATCTTTTACGTTTATGGCGAGCCATGGGGGACCACGGTGGTCGATAAATGGGAAGGTGACCGGTACCTGTGGCATCGGATGATGGCGGAAAAGGGCTATCTCATCGGCAGTTTCGACAATCGCGGCACGAAAGTCCCCAAGGGCAGGGGATGGCGCAAGTCCATTTACAAACAAATCGGGATTCTCGCCTCCGCAGACCAGGCCGAAGCGACACGGAAGCTGATGAATGCCTACCCCTGGATCGATCAACAACGCGTTGGCATTTGGGGCTGGAGCGGCGGCGGGTCCATGACGCTCAATGCGATGTTCCGCTATCCGCAGCTTTACAAGACAGGAATTTCGGTCGCCCCCGTTCCCGACCAAAAATATTACGACACGATTTATCAGGAACGGTACATGAGCACGCCGCAACAGAACCCGGACGGTTTCAAAAACGGTTCGCCGATTACGTATGCCAAAAACCTGACAGGTAACCTCTTGATCATTCACGGCACGGGCGACGACAACTGCCATTATCAAACGACTGAGTTATTGATCGACGAGTTGATCAAGCAGAACAAGCAGTTTTCCATGATGGCCTACCCCAATCGTTCACACGGAATTCGTGAGGGAGAGAACACGACGCGGCATTTGCGTACGATGATGACGAATTATTTTTTGAAGAACCTTCCGGCGGGGCCGAGATAAACCGATTCAACTGCGGGCCTCTGCAATGCGAGTGGAACCGTTCGCAATTCTCGGAAAATGAAGCCAGCGAAAAAGCTCGCCATTGAACGAGTTGATTTTTCACCCGTTCTCAATATCCCATCCCATTTGGAAAACCATTGATTTACCTTGTTCTCCAAGCCGTTTTTTCGTCGCTGTTTGCTCTCTGCATCAAGTGGGTGGGCAATCGCCGTCAGCGTGGTGGAAAGGACGACATTTTCGTGATTGGCGCGATCAACTACCTCGCCGCTGCAATCGCTGTCATGCCTGTTTTTCTGACTAACGACGCTACCGCAGGTGCTGGCGGAGCGATGTGGACCGGCGGTGCGATGGGTGCCGTCTATTTTGTGGCGTTCTTTTTTGTCATTTTTGCGATCAAATGGGTCGGTGTTTCTGCCACCACGGTTGTTGCCGTGCTGGCGATCCTGATCCCGATTGCGTTTGCCGCTCTCTATTGGAACGAACAACCTGCCAAAGAACAAATGGTTGGAATCGGCCTGGCCCTGGTTGCGTTGACATTAATTGGCGGAAAACAGGGTGGCGACCGTAACGCTATCCGGCCCTGGTTTGCGCACGATCGTGCTCATCATTTTTTTCTTGCTCTGCGGGATGAGCCGCCTTTCACAGGAAGCTTTCCGACATGTGAGCGTGCCCGAACAGCGGCCCACTTTTCTGCTGACTGCATTCGTGGTCGCGTCGATTCCGTCGCTCGTATTGCTTGCTTACTTGCTGGGATACAAGCGGCAGAAATTACTACGTACCGAGCTCTTGTTTGGTATTGGCCTGGGACTGTCGAATATCCTGCAATCGTTTTTCATTCTCAGGTGTCTGGAAAATTTCCCGGGTTACATCGTGTTTCCGATTACCAGCGCCGGCGGCATTCTGATCACGACACTGATTGCCATCAGCGTATTACAAGAAAGACTCAGCGTTCGCACATACGTCGGCATTGGCGTCGCCGTGATCTCGCTGTTTCTCTTGTATTGATGGCTGCGGGTAACGGACAGGGAATAGTTGGACAGGGAATAGTTGAACAGGAGGAAACAGAGCAAACAGAGAAACTGAAAATCCTCTCCGTTACCTCAGTTGCCTCCTGTTCAAAATACATCGGTTGGGTCAGACGTGTCTCGTAGATTTCGAAAATGGGAAGGTTTCCACCTAGATCAATTCTTAGTCTTTACGGCGCCGTTTGCGTTTTTGGGGAGATGGTTCGTTGCGGGCTTTGAAAGCCGCCTTGCGTTTGGCTTTCTTGTTTTTTTTGCTGGCCTCCTTTTCGGCCAGAATGCCGATCAGAGCTTGCTTTTCCAGTTCCATCATCGCGGGAGTTTCGAGTGTGAGCTGGCCCAGCATCCCCGCGCAGAAGTTCATTCAGGAATATTCGCGACGCGCGATCAAAATCCACGACTCCACTTCTGCCGAGACATCCGCGCTTGCGACCGATGAGCTCCAGAAATTCGGTGGCGTCAGTGGGTAGCAACTCAATATCGTAACGCTCGCGCAGACCTTCTGGATAATTCGGCAACATGTATTTGGCGGCAAACCAGGCAACGTCTTCGTAGTCCATCGCGGTATCTTTGATCGAACCAATCGTCGCAAGTCGAAGCCCGCTGCTCGGATTCTCAACATTTGGCCACAAGACGCCCGGCGTATCCATTAAGGTAATTCCATCCCCAATATTGATTCGTTGCTGGCCTTTCGTAACGGCCGGCTCATTTCCCGTTTTGGCGACCGGCCTGCCGGCGAGGATGTTGATCAGAGTCGATTTCCCCACATTGGGAATTCCCACAATCATCGTGGTGATCGTTTGCAACTCGGGTTGTTTCTGAGGCAGAATTTCCCGACAGAGCTGGCTGAGATTCCTGATGCGACCGGGGTCCTTGGTCGAGATGGAAATCGCCGACGTACCGCTTTGTTGATCCAGGTAGGCCAGCCATTGCCGGGTTCGTTTGGGATCGGCAAGATCGCTCTTGGCCAGCAATTTCAGGACCGGCTTTTGGCCACGCAACTCACCCAACATGGGATTTTCACTGCTATACGGAATTCGGGCGTCGAGCACTTCGATAAACAGATCGACGCGCGGCATGGCTTCCTTGATCTGCAAGCGAGCCTTATGCATATGCCCGGGAAACCATTGAATTTGCATGAATTTGTTCCGCGTCGTGGAGGTCTAAATCGTAATCTTATTCCCTTAATCTTAATCTTAATCGTGGCCATTGTCCTGCAATCCAACCGGATCCGGGAACGAACGCAACGACTTTGCGATGATCATCCCCGGAGGGAAGCCGCAAATCAGGATTGGGATCAGGACGAAAAGTGAGCGCAGGCAAGAGAAGATACGGCCTTTTTTGCAAAAAGCCTCGACAAACCATCACGCTTTTTTTAGTCTGATAAACTGTCAATTTTAAACCCGCCGGGCAATCCATCCATGCTGACGACGCTTTATCAATGGCTGTTTCGATTTATTCGCGTTCGCGACCTCTATCAGAGCGTCGTAGTTCAGGATCGCCTGACAAATATCCAGCCCCAAATTCGGTCGGACTGGTCGAATTATTGAGGACCGTCAATCAGCGAAACCCGTTTTTCAAGAACAAGTTCACCCAGTTTCTCGTTGACAACGAAGCCGTGAGTGACGACGAATTTTTTTCGGCGTATTCAAAACTTCCCGCGCTGAGCAAACAGGACTATGCGGAAGCGGGTCGGGACGTGATGCCGGAGAAACTGAGAGCGGTCGATGACCGGCAAGCCGAACTTCAGGTTAATGGCAATCCGCTGAAATCAATTGCCCGTCTGCGCCGCAGTGATTACATGATGCACATGGCAACAGGAGGCTCAACATCGCTACCGTTGGCTGTGCGTATGACCAAGCAGCATATGTTTTCGATGTTGTTCACATTTTTCAAATGCTGGTACCGGATGGGCTGGCGGCCCGGTCAACGGATGTTGGTGTTCTATCCAAAAAACACTTACAACATTGACGACATGGTCAAATTCAATCCGTACAGTAAACTGCTTGGTTTTCGATACCACTTGTTCGACCGGATCGACGAACAAACGGTTCGCGAGCTTATCGACGATATCAATTCGTACAAGCCAAAACTACTGCTCGTGTTCCCGTCGCCAATGAACATGGTCGCGCATACGGTCCGCAAGCTCGGTTTGAAATTGAATCATCATCCCGACATGATCAACGTCAGTGGTGAAACGTTTTTTGATTGCCAACGCCAAAACATTGAATCCGTTTTTACGCGCAGCAAAATTGAAGATTCTTATGGTTCGGTAGAGCTGGGAGAAATCGCCCATGAAACGTCCGGCGGACTCGAGATTTTTGCCAATGTCGCTTACGTCGAGACCGAATTAAACGAGTCGGGCCAACCGGAAATGATCATCACCAGGCTCAAGCTCACCGATTTCCCCTTTATCCGCTACCGGATGAAAGACATCGCGGAAGTCGAATTCAAGCGAAAGGCAGATGGAACCGAAAAATACGTGATCACCAAAATTGAAGGGAAGGATTCCAATTATATCATGTCGGACCAAGGTGAGCGATTTTATCCGTCGTTCTTTAACGCCTTCGTCAACGAGCTTAACGAGACAGTGGAAGGTTCGGTTCAGGAAATCAAAGTTTATGAGCGGGGCCAAACACAGCTTGAAATTCAGTTTATTCTTGGGGACGATCGGTACCAGCTTCAAGTTGAATCTGAAACAATTCGTTTGCTCACGGAATACATGAGTGCCGGGATGACCTACCGGGTACGATTTGTCGATTTTATCGATCACGATTACCGGCGCAGTACCGCGTCATTGAACGCATTGGGGATGTCGAGTTTCCCGGCGGCATGGTGGGAGATGACAAAAAAGCCGCAGTGATCAAAGAAGTTGTGGATCAAGCTGCGAATCACAAAAAAACCGAAGCTTCAATGGCGCCAGCTCGTACCTGAACGCAAAAAATGCCGCCCAGTAATATTTGCCAACAGGAATTTCTTGTAAACCGGAACGCAACCGGAAAGTCGAATCAGGCACGGTCAGACTCTGATATCCTTGTTCGGGACCACAGCCCTAAGATCAACATGCCCGCCAGGCCGATGGAATGCCTTCGACGCGGTCCAGTACCAGGGCACGGCGTGGTCAAGTCGATTCCCAACATCGCCAGGCCGATGACGATGTGAATCCAGCCGAGGATCGGTACCAGCGGTTTCAAGTCATCCATTCGCCAGCCCGTGGTTAACAGGATCGCACCATGAATCGCGTACAGCAACGAAGTCGATCGCGCAAGGTAGATCGTGATTGGGTCGCGGGAAATTCTCCCAAACCCAACCAGCCATGGATCGTGGCCATCAGTTCGACCGGAAAGAACACCGGAATCGTGGCAACCATCAACCCCGCCCCAAGGATAACCAGCAGACGCTGCAACCAGAGCTTGGATCTTCTCATTTTGGTACCTCAGCGAAAGGATCAAGACTTGCAGCAAACGAATGACCAGTGATCGAAACTTTTTGCCGGAACCGACCCTCATTGTCGGCATTGCCCGCCGTAACGCCAGCCGGTTGCTCGTTTGCGTCGTTCATGGTTGTGACGCTAGAACGTTTGGCAAACCGCTGGTCACTTTCGTCAGTTTTGGTGTTTTTGGCGAACACTCCAAACTGAAATTGCCGGCGTAAACGTTACAGGGGTCATTTTGCACCTTGCCTGAAGCACTCCGAGTCCTCACGGCCGATGTCCTAGAACGGGAATTTGCTTTTCGTTACAGGTGACAGATGGATTATCCGCCGGACAATTACCGGGGTTCGGCATCGGACATCAATCGACGTCATTGCACTAACGGATTGTGTTTTGCAAATTTTTGCCGAACGGAAATAGTGAAAGAGTAATGGTTTGGGACCCAAGCCTGTAAAAAATGCAAACGACGCCATTCAGCATTGATCAATTCGCCTCTTCGGCCCGCTTGCCTTCGCTGCCACATGTCGCAGCAAAGTTGATCGAACTGGCACAGCAGGAAGATCCCGATTTCGCCGAGGTCAGCCGTGCAATTCAATCTGATCCAGTCGTCAGTGGCAAAGTCATGACGACCGTCAATTCTGCATTGTTTGGTTTTCGGCCCAAGGTCGAAACGATTCGCGATGCGGTGAACAAACTCGGCGTCAACATGATCCGCACCTTGCTGTTGAGCTTTCACCTGGCTCGCCACAAGCCAGGCCAACCAGATCTGGAACCGCTGTTTCAGAACCATTGGCGAAGCTCGTTAACGCAAGCGGTAATTGCGGAGCTGATTGCCGAACAGATCCAACAGGAATCCGCTTCCTGTTTTCTGGCGGCCATGGTCCAGGACATCGGCATTTTAGCGATGCTGTCGGAGGCTCCAGAGATCTATTTGAGCAACATTGTGAAACGGAACGCGTTTCCAAACGTGGCGGCAGCTGAGCGTAGCATTTTCGGATTCTCCCATGTTGATGTTTCCATCGCGATCATCCGGAAGTGGGGATTGTCCAGCCGCTTTGAGAATGCCATCCGACACCACCACGATCAAGTGTTTACGCCGCGAAAACTCGGATCCGACTCGTAGCAGGCTGTCGTCCACGCCGCCAATCTGGGGGCCGCGGTTGTGCTCTCGAAGGGTTCCAGTGGCATGCTGAATGTCTCACTTGACCAATGGACCCAGTTCCTGAAACTTAGCTTAATATCTCGACGGTTCAGGCGAAGGAAATGTGTTCCGAGGTCAACGCACGCGTTAACGAGTACTCGGTCCTGTTCAAGTTCAATCTGGGTGAAGATGTCAGGGTCGATGAAGTTGTCTTGCAGGCCAAGGACATGCTTCAGGAAATCGCGTTGAAGTATCAACTGGAATTGGCGACGGTCGATCAATCGGCAAGGAAAGTTCGGATTGAAACCAACGAGTTGTACCGGGACGCGCTGACGGGATTGTACAACCGGCGATTCATGGACGAACATTTCCGAGACTTGATCGCCAAATCAATTGATTCCCGAAAGCCCCTTGCATTGTTGTTCCTCGATCTTGACGATTTCAAAAGCATCAACGACTCCTTCGGCCACCTGGTTGGCGACAAGGCGATCCAGCACGTTGCCAAGTGGCTGAATCAGTCAATTCGCGAGGACGATTTGGCAATTCGATTGGGAGGTGACGAATTTCTGGTCATCCTCAAATCGACAAAAGAAGACCAATTCGAGTCCGTTGCGTTACGGATTGCAGAACAAATCCCCTCCCTGCGAATTGAAGGCCAGGAGATTGACGTTCGATTTAGCGTGGGAGCCGTTTTTTACCAGCCAGTTCGAGGTGATCGACCCGATCCCAATTGGTTGATTGATCAGGCCGATCGATCAATGTACCTCGCCAAAAAGCTGGAAAAAGTTCGCGTCTCAGTACAAAAACTGATCGGGCAGAATCCCGGTGTAGGTCCAAGTGTCAGCATGTTCCCCCATCCCACCGGCGGTTCGGCGACCAACATCGGCGTTTGAAGTTGCAACATCACGTGGGATAAGCTTCCAGCAAGATGCCTATCCCTCGTTTGGTCAAGCAATATTGGGCCAAAGCCGCTACTACAGACATAGCTTCATCGCTTGTATTGACCGTTCGGTCTGGGCTGCGCCTTGGCTGACAAGGCCTTTTGGTCGACCATCATCTCCAACGAACTATTGCCAAGCAGCTCACGCAATCGAGAACACAGCTGATCGTTGATTTCAATCCGCTTTTTTGCGGACTCCAATTGACTCGCATTCCGTTGTCCAGGATGACTTCGATTTTCAGCTGCCGATTTCCCGGGTAGCCCCGCAGGATTTCGTAGGCAGTCTTGAGCGCGTCTTCGCCGTAGTTTTGTTGATCGATCATGATTTTCATGCCATGCGTCAAGTTCTGATCCAGTTCGTCGATCGGGATGATCTTGTCGACGATCATGTTGGCTTCATCCCCCCCGCGGTAGTCCAGTCGACCCTGCAAAACGACGATCGCATCGGATTGAACGGCTTCCCCGTCGGCAAATTCGCGGCCAAAGGATACACCGAATCGCCCCGTCGACGTCTTCCAGATCAAACATCACGTACTTGGTCGGTGAATTCGCGTCGCGAGGATTCTTTGACGTGTGAATGTTTGACGGCCGAAATCATGCCCCCCATGCTAACGCGATCCCGGTCTTTGGTTCCCGCCAAGCCGGAAGTTTTGTGCGAACAATAGCGGGCCAGCTGGTTTTCGAATTGGGCCAACGGATGGCTGGTCAGGTAAAACCCCAACACCTCTTTTTCGGTTGCCAGCAGCGACTTCCCGTCTTCCCATTCGGGGAACTCCGGATGTGCAGCCTTGGACTTCTGGCATCCGGCTCTTCGTCGTCCCACCAAACAGGCTTTTCTGACCACTTTTTTTGTCCGCCAGAATTGCCGCATCCGGCTTGCAAGGCACGGTCAACTGCAGCCGTCAGTTGAGCCCGTTTGGCACCGAAGCAATCCATTGCACCCGCCTTGATCAAGGTTTCGATCGACGATCGATTGCATTTGGACGATTCGATTCGTTCACAAAAATCGAACAGATCTTCGAAACGGTCCGTTTTCTTCTCGTTCCTCGACAATGGCTTCGGCGGCCGAAATACCACAGCCCTTGATGGCCGACATGGCAAAGTGGATCTTGCCGTCGGCGACGGTGAAATTCGACGCCGGAACGATTGACGCACGGGGGCAACGACTTCGACATTCATTCGTCGCAATCTTCCATGATGCTCGACCAGCGAGTCTTTGCTGGTGAAGTTGCGACCCGGGATGTCGCCGGTCAACAGGGCGGCCATGAACTCGACCGGGTAGTGCGCTTTCAGGTATGCCGTCTGCCACGCGATCGCGGCATAGGCCGTTGAGTGGCTCTTGTTGAAACCGTAGCCCGCGAACTTGAGGATCATGTCCCACATGTCCTGGGCATCTTTCTTGCTCAAGCCCTGCTGCGACAGCACCTGCCATGAACTCTTCGTAGTTGTCGGCAATGATTTTCTCTTTTTTCTTGCTGATCGCTTTGATGCAGGTATACGCGGCGGCCAGCGGAATTTTGCCGAGTCGATTCAGGATCTGCATGACCTGTTCCTGGTAGACCATCACGCCGTGGGTTTCTTCCAGGATTTCCTTCAGCACGTCGAGTTTGTATTCGGCTGGCCGGCGACCATGTTTCACATCGATGTACTGCTGGACCATTCCGCCTTCGAGTGGTCCGGGACGGTACAGCGCGTTGGTCGCAATGATGTCGCGAAAGTGATCGGGCTTCATTTTTTGAAGCAAGTCACGAATCCCGCCGCTTTCCAACTGGAACACGCCTTTGGTTTCGCCACTTTGCAGCAGTCTGAAATGTGGCCTGGTCGTCCAGCGGAAACTAAGCGGATCGACCGTTTCGCCGGTCGTTTGCTCGATCAGGTTGACGGTGTTGCTGCAAAATGGTCAGGGTCCGCAGACCCAAAAAGTCCATTTTCAGCAGACCGGCAGCTTCGACATCGTTCATCGACCATTGGGTGATGACGTCGTCTTTGCCGGCCACGCGGCCCAGCGGAACGTAATCCGTCAACGGTCCGTCACCGATCACGACCGCCGCGGCATGCGTGCCAACATTTCGTGCCAGACCCTCGAGCTTGAGTGCAAAATCCAGCAGTTCCGGCGATTTCCGGGTCTCCTTCATAGACTTTCTCAGTTCGTCGCTTTTTTCGATCGCCTCGTCAAGCGAGATCCCCAGCTGATCCGGCACCATCGCCGTGATCTGATTGACGCGCGCCAGCGGAATTCCCAGCGACTCGCCCGACATCCTTGATCGCGGCCCGGGCCTTCATCGTCCCGAACGTTCCGATCTGGGCCACGCTGTCTTCGCCATATTTTTCTTTGACGTAGCGAATGATTTCGCCGCGACGGTCTTTGCAGAAATCGATATCAATATCGGGAGCTTCCAGGCGGTTCTCATCCAGAAATCGCTCGAACAGCAAACCGTATTTGATCGGGCAAACATGGCTCAGATAGAGTGCGTAACAGACCAGTGCACCTACACCGCTGCCACGGGCGGTCGCGGGAATGTCTCGTTGGCGGGCCTGATCGACAAAATCCCAGCAGATCAGAAAGTAGTTGGCAAAACCAAGCTTGCTTGATCACTCCCAGTTCTCGTTCAAGCCGATCCATCACGACCTCGGCCAATTTGCCGTCGGGCTTCATCTCCGGGTTGCCGGCATAACGTTCTTGCAGCCCGCAGTCACAAGTCTCGCAATTCGTCTTCGGGCGAGACGTCCCTGGGGAGCTCAAACACCGGAAAATACCGCTTGCCCAGTTCCAGCTCGATGTCGACTGTGTCAGCGATCTCCTGGCTTCGCGCGACGGCATCTTCGAGGCCGGGAAATTGGCGTACATTTCTTCCGGCGTTCGCAGGTAGAACTGGTTGTCCTTCCATCTTCATTCGTTGGTATCGGTCCGAAATTTGCCCGTGTTGATGCACAACATGACGTCCTGGGCTTCCGCGTCGTCGCGGTCGACATAGTGACAATCGCTGGTCGCCACCAACGGCAAGCCGACTCGATTGGCGACCTCGACGGCACCTTTAAGCTGCGGCCGCTGAATGTCGACACCGTTATTCATGATCTCGATAAAATATCGATCGCCGAACAGGTTGTGAAACCAGGGCGACGTCTTTCGCGTCGTCCAGACTGTCTTCGGCACCGTTGCCCCGTTTGAGAATCGCCCGACTGAATTCGCTCGATACGCATCCACTCAGACAGATAATGCCTTCGATGGTATTGCTCCAGCAGTTCCTTATCGATTCGCGGTTTGAAATAGAAACCGTCCAGACTCGCCGCGAAGCCATCTTGACCAGGTTTTTGAATCCGGTCGCGTTCTGACAAAGCAACGTCAAGTGATAGCTCGAATCGCGGCCCGTGGCTTTCCTTTTGACTACCCGCCGCAATATAGGCCTCATAGCCAATGATCGGATTGATGTTCTTCCTGGCACGCCCGATAAAATTCCAGGGCACCGTGCAAGTTCCCGTGGTCGGTCATCGCCAACGCGTTCATGCCATGATCGACCGTTCGTTGACCAGTTTGGGGATCGAACTGGCTCCGTCGAGCAGACTGTAGTGGCTGTGGCAATGTAGATGAACAAACGGGCGATCGGACATTTCGCGTTCCTTGCTGTAAAGTCATTTAGCTGGCAAAGTGCCGCAGAACACGGTGCCCAACATGAGTGGGTCCTCTGGGCGGCAACCAGGAGCCCTCATTTTATCGCGAGACGACATGACTGCCTATCGACGGGACGACGCCGAAATCCCACGTTTCTGCAATTGCCCCTGGCACAATGCGGATGTGCCGCCCGAAAATGCTGCGATTGGGGACAAATCCCATTCAGACTTTGACGATCATTATGATTTTGCCGCGCTATCTGGCGCTCCAAGCGCATGGCTGTCGAAAGTTCCAAAATGGCGGTTGATTTGAATACCGAATTCGCCACTCTTCACGAATTCAAAACCTATACTCCTATCGGAAGTACCTCTTACCGCCGCGTGGTTCGCGACAACCGGTTTTGTCGGCAAATTTCAAAACCAGTCTCAACGATCGAATCGATGACAGATTCACAGATTCAATTTTCCGATCAGCCCCTGCCAAGTTGCGAGCAACTCGACAAAATCGTGCAAAGCCTCGGTTTGCTGATTGAAATGCAGAACGAGCGTGACGAGCGACAGACGTCCGCGTTTGAGTCAATCACGAGCCGGCTTGATTCACTTCAGGGAGCGGTTGACCCAACTGGCCGCCGAACGCCAAGACCAAAACTCCAACGATGCTGACGTCGATGACAGTCTCGTAAAAAGTATCTGTGCCAAGTACGGCTTGGGAACAGAAGACGAGTTGACCCTAAACGATGACGACACGGTTACGGATGATGCCAATTTGACAACCGACTCGAAGGCAGTCGAATCCGAAACAACCTTCGACGAAGGCACGGCAGACGAAGCGGTGGACGAAAGTCGGCGAACTATCCGTCCGCGAGATTCCACCGATGGATCTGGAAGAAATCAACGCGATCAAACAGCAGCTGCATGAAAAACTGCGGGAAGCCGAACTCGAACTCTCGGTTCGCCGAGCAAAGCTCAGTCAGCGCGAAGCGGTGCTCGAAGAAAAGGAAGCACGACTCCAGCAGGAAATCCAGCGCAAGATGATTCTCTCGTCAGACATCGATGGCGGCCCCAGCGGCAACACGATGCTCAGTCGACTAAAAGTTCATTTGCGCGAATTCACCGCCGCCAAAATGGGCAAGTCCAACCAGAACCGTGACTCGAACTTGCCGCGTGCGAGGAACACCCATCTCAAACCGACGCGACTATCTCGACTGGCAGTTCAACTGAGCCAGACCTCGACCCCGGACGCTAATTGAGTGATCCATCCAACCAAGCTCGTTTGCGCTCTTTCTTTTCGCAGGCTCAGCACGCCCAATTCTTGATTCAAGCCACTCATCCCCACGTTTTTCAAATGCTCTTGTGGGTGGAGCCGCCAATCTGGTATCAAACCCGTTGCGGAAGGTCCGGGCGCAAACATTTTGTGCGATTTTCCGCCGTTAAGTTCGATCGTCGGCAAGGAAGCTGAACGAACTGTGTGCCGAGCACAGCACCCATCGATTTCCACGCCGATGTACCAACCGCGAGGGGCGTAACGCCGTGACCCTCGCGATCCTGAATGTGGAAATGAGATATGTCTGATACGAGCGAAGAGCGTAGCCCTCGTTTTTCTCGAGCGATCCTTGGCAGAATCGTAGCAGTCCTGGCTTTCGTTGGCTTGGGGACCTTTGCGGTGATCCAGTCGGTGGTCGGTGATCGCAACACGGTTGCAGAGGCCAGCCAGGAAGCTCCGGCAGACACCGCGGCCGCGGCGGCGGAGCCGCTGCAACAGGAACAGCCGCCGGTCAATCCGCCTGAGAACAAGTTGGCTGTCAAATCATCGTTTCAACCGCCCGTCAATCCGGCGTCAACGAATCAAATCGCTTTCAGCAAGCCGCAATCTCCAGCGTCAACGACGAACGCCCCTCAAATTAAATCATTCTCGCCACCGCAATCGAACCGAGCTGACGACAACACATTCTCCAAACCCAAAACGGCGGTAAACACCCAGTCGCCGCCGACCAGCGCCTCCACGACCAATTCATTGGCTGGTTTCGCCTTCAATCGCCAACAGGAAAATTCGCAATTGCCGCCAGCGACCGAAAATCGAAGCAGCTTTGAAAAGTCAGCTGCGACCTTGCCGCCGATCGTGGTTGCCAAGCAGGCCACTGGCAACGAAAAACCGCTGCGCTCGACATTTCAACCGACCCAGTTTCCTGCCAATCCGACGCCGGATACGGCACCCGTCATGAAAATGGATACAACCAGCTTGAGTCCTGGCGGATTCAGCAGCGCCAGCGAAAATAACCCTCCGAAGACGGGCGACATCGCGCGAGACGCTACGCAGCCTGCGGTCCAGAATTCGAACCCGTCATTTCAGGGATTTAAAAGCAACTTCAATTCAGCCGTCAACTCGGCGAAAAGCTCCCTGGCGAATGTCGGTCAATCGAATCCAGCCGACGTCGATGAACAACCCACGCAACAATCCAACTCATTCATGAATAAGCCTCCGCCGGCAGTTCAACCTGCGACTTCACCACCGCCGGTATCATTCAATACAGCTCAGGGCTTGCGGCCTGTCGGTCAATCCAAACAAGCTGACAGTCCTTCCGCCGAAGCTCCCCGTGAAAACACGAACTTTGCCGAAAACAATTCTCAAAACCGCGATCCGCAAGCTACGCGGCGGTTTGAAGCTCAACCCGCACAACGTTTTGATTCGACACCCAGTTCGCCACCGTCGCGACAACCCATGCAAACGGTAAGTGCGCCTTCACGCGTTGCCACCAGTTCGCCCCTGCCGGAAACCAATGACGCCGCCACCCAGGAAGTGCCCGGCGACCGACAACTCGAAGGCGTTCGCGCTCCATCGCTTACGATCGAGAAAATTGCTCCCCGTGAAATCCAGGTTGGCCAGCCTGCGGATTTTCAAATCATCATCCGTAACTCGGGTCGCGTGACGGCAACCAACGTACAAGTCTTTGACCGGGTTCCTGACGGCACCGAATTCGTCGCGGCGAGTCCCCAACCCAATCGCTCCGGAGCGAGCGACTTGCGCTGGGATCTTGGCGAGATGCGGCCAGGGCAGGAAAAACGCATTAATTTGCAGCTCAAACCGACTCGCCCGGGTGAAATAGGCAGCGTCGCGCAAGTCACCTTCGCCACGCAGGCCTCGATGCGCACGCTGGTGACCAAACCGATTCTGCAGATTCAACATTCGGCCCAACCCAAAATCCTGATCGGTGACAATGCCATCTTTGATATTACGGTTGAAAACAAAGGTGATGGGCCGGCCAATAACGTGGTCATCCAGCAGGACGTCCCGGAACAGTTGGAATTCTCCGACGGTTCTCCGGGCATTGAATACCCGATTGGAACACTCGGTCCCGGGCAAAGCAAGAAACTCAAACTGGCTCTTCGCGCAGCGCAAATCGGTCGACTGAAAAATGTACTGGTAGCTACCGCCGACGGTGACCTCCGTGCCCAACATGCGATCGACCTCGAAGTTATCGCCCCACAACTGGTTGCTTCGGCCCAGGGTCCATCACGCAAGTTCCTTAACCGCGAAGCCACGTTTCAATTCGCGGTCGAGAACAAGGGTACCGCCGACGCCACCAATGTCGAATTGATCGCGAGAATGCCGAGCGGACTGAAATTTGTCGCCGCCAACAATCGGGGGCGGTATGATCCGAATTCAAACGCCGTCTACTGGAGCCTGGCTGAACTGACTCCGGCCGTCGTCGGCTCCGTTGAAATCAAAACGTTACCGGTTGAACCAGGTGACCAAAAAATTGACTTCGAAGCCGTGGCCGATCTGAAACAAAAGGCCCAAACTTCGATATCCTTGGTTGTCGAACACTTGATCAATGTCTTCTTTGACATCGACGACGCCGTGGACCCAATCGAAATCGGCGCGTTAACCCAATACCGGATTCGGGCCGTCAACCAGGGCACCAAAACGGCAACGAACGTCCGCGTGCAAGTTGACTTTCCCAACGGAATCCAGCCTGTTTCCGTCGAAGGAACGTTGCCCAATGAAATTCGCGGACAACAAGTCCTGTTCGCGCCCATCACCAGCATGAATCCGGGTGATGAGATCAAACTGGCCGTGAATGGAAAAGGAATCGGCCCCGGCGACCACCGGGTCGTCGTGCACCTCCAAACCGATGGTCGCGAAACGAATGTTTCCAAGGAAGAAACCACCCGCGTCTATAACGATCGCTAGGTCAATGGGGGTGGGTTACTCGGCCGGGAGTTACCAGTCGAGAGGAATAGCATTGATCTACTGAAAGCCTAAAACCAAAGAAAACACGGATTCGAATGTCAGACGGGGAAAACTCGGAACTGCACAACCCTCCCCGCTCGTTCCTCGCGACCCTCCCAGAGGGAGAGTGGCGTCGCCACTCGCTACCGGTCCATTTGCATCAAACCACTGATAACTCCATCGATCGCCTCGGCAACCCCGTCGCCCGCCACATTGGTTGCCGCGAGATAAACCGTCTTTGAATCGACGGCAATCCAGACAGTGGCCAACCACATCGTGTTGGAGCCACTGTGAGTCAACATCGTCCCCTGGCCGGAACGATTGACGACGATCCAGCCTTTTGCGTAGCGACTTTTGGGGTCCGGTTTATGAAGTTCCTTAATCGCCGCGGCCGACAGGAACGGGTTGCCTTCCGTCGTTGCGTGTTGCAGGCAAAACGTAGCCCAGTCACTCAGGCTCAGGTGAATCGTCCCGGCGGGTCCCAGGGCAGGCGCGTTATCGCGTTGCATTGGTACGAATTTGCCGTTAACAATCACGTGCCCCCAGGGTTGATCAATATCGCCCTTCGTTCCCGGCGGACCAAAACCTGCTGATTTCAGATCCAATGGTTCAAATACCTCTTCGCGAACCAATTGTTCCCACGACTTACCCGCCGTCCTGGCCGCCATCAATCCAGCCATCATGTAGCCCAGATTGGAATACAGATATTGGGAGCCCGGTTTGTGTTTGGGAGCAGCGGCAAGTGAATCAGCGGCGATCAATTCGCGGCGCTGCGTGATGTCGTCACCACCGTCCAACCACCAGTTGCGGGCATTTGGCGGCATTCCACCGTAATGCATCGTTAGCTGGGAAAACGTGACGTCGTGATAGTCCGGATGAATTTTCTTGCTGAGTTCGGGTAAAGCCTGCTTGATCGACGTGTCCCAGCTGAGCACTTTGCGATCCACCAGGCGGGCCAGCATGGATGCCGTCATTGCCTTGGTGCAGGAACCGATGTGAATTTGATCGTCAATTGTAATGGGTTCATCCTGATTTGATTTGCGTTTGCCGCTGGCTGCAATTCGAATCGGCTGGTCCTGTTTGGCAATCACGGCCACCAATCCGGGAAAGTCATGCTTACTGAGGGTTTTGTCAATCAAGTCCTGGATCGCCTGATCGGCCTGAATTGCTGCCCTGTTGGCAACCTCTTCCCCGGTCAAATGTTGTCCGAAAGCCTGGCGGCCGGTGACGGAAATTGACAAGGCACTACAGAAAATCACGAACCGGACTTTCGTTTGCCAGCGATTTATTCGAATCATTGCGGTTTTTGCCCTGCAGGAGTTGCGTCCAATTTGTTAGATTAGGCGGTTTCGTTTTCGCCGTATCGCCAGCGAGTGCTACCCCATCATTGTAGCCGATGGTTTTGTCGAAACCGGCGTCAACGATGAATCTTGATCCCCAACGTCTCACCCAAAAACACATTTCACACGGAGTTGCTCGTGCGCCGCCCTTTGATTGCTGGTAATTGGAAAATGAACTTGAACAAACACGAGTCCATCGCGCTGGCCAAGTCTCTTTGTCACAGCGACGACTCAGATGCTGATATTCTGATCTGCCCTCCCTACGTTTATCTGGACGCCGTCAATCAGGCCTGCTCTGGTTCGGCGGTACACGTCGGTTCGCAAGATGCCTACTTTGAAGGTAACGGTGCGTTTACCGGCGAGATTAGCGTCGACATGCTCAAAGACGTTGGCTGCCAATTCGTGATTCTTGGTCATAGCGAGCGGCGACACATCCTGGGCGAACAGGACGAGTTGATTAACAAAAAACTTCAGGCGGTTCTGGCGGCCGGTTTGACTCCCATTTTGTGTGTCGGCGAGACACTGGACGAGCGGGAAGCCGGCAAGACGCTGGAAGTCGTCCAGTCGCAATTTTCCGGTTCAACCGCCGGATTGACCGATGAACAAATGCGGAAAACGGTTGTCGCATACGAACCCGTGTGGGCGATCGGGACGGGAAAAACAGCGACTCCGGAGCAGGCACAGGAAGTTCACGCTGACCTTCGCAAGATCATCGCTAAGGGGTATAATTCGGCCACCGCGGATGAGGTCAGAATTCTATATGGTGGTAGCGTCAAACCTGGCTAACGCCGCTGAATTGCTGACTCAGCCCGATATTGACGGGGCATTGGTCGGCGGTGCATCACTGCAAGCCGACAGTTTTGTTGAGATCATCAAGGCCGCCAGCGTAGGTGCCCTCTAGTCCGATTTGATTCGGACTCGGTTCTCTCCCATTTCTTTTGCTTGAACAACTTTACCGGACATAAAAAATGCCTTTGTTTTTCTTCGGAATTCTTCTGGCCCTCGTTTCCGTATTCCTGATGCTGATTATTCTCGTGCAACGCGGAAAAGGCGGCGGCTTGACAGGTGCTCTGGGTGGCATGGGTGGTCAAAGCGCGTTCGGCGCAAAAGCAGGCGATGCCTTTACGAAAATCACGACAGTCACCTCGATCATCTGGATCACGTTGTGCATGTTGACCATTGCCTTATTCAATCCGCCGCCACGAAACGTGACGATCAAGAAACCGGACGCCACTCTCAGCGCTCCCTCCGATGGTGAAGAATCCGGTGCCGGGGCGGGACCAGCCGCAGTGGACGAATCAGGTGGATCAGATACCACTCCCCCCGCGGAAAAGGCAGCAGGCAGCGAAGATTATGAAATTGATCTGTCCGCTGATGAGACAACCGGCCAAAACAAACCTGCCGAAAAAGTTGATCAGAAACCCGACGTTGACGGCGGCGGTGCGGCAAGTGAAGCCGACACGACCAAAGGGGATGGTAACTCTGACAACGACTCTCCGGGCGACGGATAACCTCAGGAGTCTCGATTTTGTTACTTAGCATGACGGGCCACGGGCAAGCCTTGGCTCAGGACGACTCGGCTCAGGTCCTGGCCGAGATCCGCTCGGTCAACAACCGCTTTCTCAAACTCAACATCATTGGCGATCTTGATACAACGCAGCTTGCCGAGCTGGAAACGCTTGTCAAGCAATTCGTCAATCGCGGTTCGGTGAATCTGCGGCTGAATGTTCAGCTTCTCGACGGGGTGAACAACTTCCGTTTGAACGAGACTGCGATCAAGGCTTACGCCAGACAATTGCGGGAGATCCTGGGACCCGATCAACCGCTGGATCTCAACGCCCTCCTGCAGTTACCCGGTGCCGTCGAAGAATCTTCGCAATTCAAGGAGTCGAGTTCGGTCTGGCCCTTGATTCAGCAGGCCACCCGCCAGGCATTGGAACATCTGACTGAGATGCGTGAGGAGGAAGGCCGGTTCATGGCGCGCGACCTGGCGGCCAACTGCGACATCATCGAACAAAAAGCCGGCCAGATCGCGACCTTGGCGCCCCAGGTGATTGAGACCTATTCCAGGAAAATCACCGATCGAATTAATCAGATGTTGTCAAAATTCGAAGCCTCCATCGAGGCTCCTGAAGTCATTCGGGAAGTAGGCATCTTTGCCGAACGCGTGGATATTTCCGAAGAGATTGTGCGTCTCAACAGCCATGTCGGTCAATTCCGCGGAATTTTGAACGGCGAGTCCTCGGATGGTCGCAAGCTCGATTTTCTGACCCAGGAGATGTTACGCGAGACCAATACGATCGGATCGAAGGCGAACGACGCGGAAATCGCCGGTCAAGTCATCGAAATCAAGACGGCGATCGAGCGAATTCGTGAAATGGTTCAGAACGTTGAGTAGAATTGTTGTTCACGTTTAGCCTGATTCAAGAGAAAACTTATGAACAACCGGCAGGGAAAACTGGTCATCATTTCCGGGCCATCGGGGGTTGGCAAAACCACCGTGCTGCGGAAGCTGATCGCCAGTTGCCCGTTGCCGCTGAAGGAAAGTGTGTCTTGCACAACTCGGCCCCGACGGGAGGGCGAAACCGAAGGGGTGAGCTACTACTACCTCACCCGGGAACAATTTGAAAAACACCGTTTGCAAGACGATTTTCTCGAATGCACCGAGGTATTTGGTCGCGGGCACTGGTACGGAACGCTCCGGGAACCGGTTACCACTGGTCTAAACGAAGGCTACTGGATAATCTTAGAGGTTGACGTGGAAGGGGCCGTTAAGGTCATGCCTCTTTTTCCCGATGCCATTTCCATCTTTATCCACCCCGGCGGTATTGAAGAATTGGAGCGTCGCCTGCGCGGACGGGGAACCGAATCGGAAGACTCGATCAAACGCCGGCTCGAAGTTGCCAGTCACGAACTCGAATCAGCGCCCAGCTACAATCACATCGTGATCAATGAATCCGTCGAGCAGACTGTCGAAGATATCTGCCTGTTACTGTTGAAAAGCGGAGAAAACTCTGAATGTACGACGAACTAAAAGAAGAAGAAATTGTCCGCAAGGTCGGCGGGCGTTTCAAATTATCAACCCTGATTCAAAAACGCATGGTGCAACTCAACCAGGGCGCCCGACCCCTGATCAATACGCACATGAAAGACAAAATGGCGATCGTGCTGCAAGAAATCCTGCAAGATAAAATCTATCTCGACAAGTCTCAGGAAGTTGGCATCGGACAGTCACCCGACTTTACCGATACACCGGAACTCAACCTGGACGACCTGTAATTTTGCTTGCTGGAGCGCAATCGCGATCCAGACGGCGACCAGACAAATTAGTTAGCCAAGGCGAGGCTCCCAGCGGAACCTCGCCTTGTTTAGTTTGAGTACAAAAGCGATTTAATTAATATTTTCATAGCCTCACCCGGGCCTGAGAGCCCGACCTATCCCAGAGGGAGAGGTGACTGTGTGGACCGCTACCGCGATGAAAATCTAAAGTGAGCACCATTGGGTTAACGCCTTGCCGCTCACATCACAGCCATGCAAACTCAACACGCAACAGTACCATGAGTAAAATCGTAATCGGCGTCTCCGGTGGAATCGCTGCGTTCAAGTCCGCGGCGCTGGTGAGTGAACTTGTGCAACAAGGACACGAGGTTGACGTCGTTATGACGCATGCGGCGAAACAGTTTATCGGCCCAGCCACCTTCACCGCGTTGACGGGGCGGCCCGTCGCGATGAAAACGTTTGATTCCCGATTTCCGCTGGGCGCCCACATTGAACTGGCCCGCGGCGCCGACGTGCTGTGCATCGCACCGGCAACAGCCAACTTTCTCGCGAAGGCGGCCCAGGGGATCGCCGACGATTTGCTAAGTACACTTTATCTGTGCTTCACGACCCCCGTATTGATGGCACCGGCAATGAACAATGAAATGTGGATCAAGCCCGCTGTTCAACGGAACCTGGCGCAACTCAAAACAGATGGCGTGCGCATCATTGAACCGCAAACCGGTTGGCTCAGCTGTCGCACGCAAGGGGTTGGTCGCATGGCCGAGCCTGCGACAATTCGGGAAATGATTGAAAAAGCTTGCTCTCACAAAGGCTAGATTCCTCCAAATATTCCCAAAAACCGTGAGGGACCGCTTCGCGACGGCCGAAAGCAAAAAGATGGCTCGTATCCTAATCACTTCTGGCCCTACCCGTCAGTACATTGATCCTGTTCGATACTTGAGCAATGCTTCCAGCGGCATGATGGGAAATTGCCTTGCCCAGGCGGCGCTGGAACGGGGCCATCAAGTTGTCATTGTCAGTGGACCCGTCCAAGTCCAATATCCAGGAAAGGCAAAAGTAATTGACGTAGTTTCCACCGAAGAAATGCTGGCCGCGTGCCTGCGAGAATTCGCGGAGTGCGACGGAGTAATTGGCGCGGCAGCTCCTTGCGACTACCAGCCAGTGGAAGTGGCCGATCACAAAATTCGCAAGACCGGCCAGGCATTCATCCTCAAGCTGGTGGAAACGACCGACATCATGGCGGCACTTGGCAAGGGAAAACAACCGCATCAATGGTCGGTCGGGTTTGCCCTGGAAACCGACGATGCCCGTTTTCGCGCGCTCACGAAACTGCAACGAAAATTCTGTGACCTGGTCGTACTTAACGGAGTCAACGCCATCGATGCGGCCGTCACCAGCGTCGAAGTGATTTCCCCCAGCGGCGACGTCATTGACGCGTCAACAGGATCGAAATCAGCCGTGGCCACGACCATCCTCGCAATCATTCAGGAACGCTTGATTGACAGCCGTTGTTGAGCGTCAAACAACGGCCACGATTCAATCTTCAGGTTCCAACAACGGCTGGACGTTTTTCAATTTCAACTCAAGTGAATCCAGCGTCTGTCTAATTTGCTGCTGGCGCTCGTGATCGAGTTCCATCGCACCAAACCGGACCCCGTAGAACAGCTCCGTTAACCCACTGATCGTGCTTCCGATCGCATCGCCCTCTGGCACATCATTGAATTTTTCCGCAGCCACCCGCGCAAACTCCCGCTGGGTTTGCCCTGGCGCTCGCGACAGCCCGACAGCAGCCAAGTCCCTGGTCAACCGTCGATAAAACCAGGACGAAACACCCTGGGGTGTATCACCCATCAGCCACTTGCCCAGTTCAGGCGAGATATACGACAACGCCCCACCGAGCAGTCGTCGCAATCCACCCTGCTTTTTTTTCGAAATCCTCTTGTTGGCGGACTTCCTGCGGGCTGCCTGCCAGCCTATCAGCAAAGCAACCAACATCGCGACCAGGATTGCCGCGGCAAGTCCAGCTCGCAAAGCGGGGCGCTCCACAAGCTGTTCGGTTGCGGATTGAAACGTCTGATTCCACTCGGACAAGTCGAACAACCCCAGGACACGGGCCGAGGACGCGCCAAACACATCCTTTTGTTGTTTCTTTTCATCGAGTCCAAGTACGTAGTCCTGCCAAAGTGTTCTGGCCGATTCAATCGTATTGGACCCACGATTCGGATTCGCCAAGGCAGTCGGAGGTGTGGGATCGAGCCTCAGCCAAGCACCGCCGGGGCCCGCGGCCCCCTGGGTGAACATTTTTTGCGGGCAATCCGCGGGTCGCAAATAGACTTCCACCCAGGCATGGGCGTCGGCCTCGCGAATCATAAAACAACAGGCGTCGTCGTCGTATTCGGCTCCGTAAAAACCAACCACCAGCCTGGCCGGAATATCCAGACTGCGCAACATCAGCGTCAGAGCCGAGGCATACAACTCGCAGTGGCCGCATTTGTGATTCTGCAGAAAGTCCTCGACGGCGTCCAGGCTTTCATCCCTTGGCACACTGCTGAAATCGAGCGTGTATCGGAATTCACCCGAATCGGCAAAATATCGTTCGAGTTCTTTGACGAGCTTCAGCCGGTTTTGATCACCCACGCGCGAGGCGACTTCGTCGGCTATTTTCGTAACCGTGGGATACCGGCTGCGGTCGATTTTCGTCAACCATGCGCGCTGGCCGCGGTTGTGCGTGTCCATTGGCTGGTCATCGATCTTGATTTGATCAGACAGATACGGCCAGGCCTCCAGCGGCTCCCGCTCGTTGGATAAAACCGTCGCGAATTCGTACGAGAAAGGCGCCTTTTCGATTACGTTTTTGCCATTTCGGCGGCTGAGCGCTTCCAGTTCAAAACAGAATTCGATTTCATTCGGCGTGCGTGCCTCGTGTCGATAAACGGGCATTGTTCCGTAGAGCAGGGGGTCGTTAGTCGGCTGTAGCATGATCCGCTGAATAAAGGCATTTTTGACGTCGCGACTGCTCCTGACCTTTTGATAGGAAGCCGGCGTGATGCGGTCGTAGGGAGCTGTCCAATTGGTATGACCATTTTTGGTTGTGAGGTTACCCAGCGCGAGGCCCCGAAAATACACCGGCCCGTTGGGTTTAAAGCATTCACCGGTCGTCTCGTCCTCGAACCAGCCTCGCATTACCAGCGCTGTGGACATCTCGATCAAGCCTCGCTCGTCCACATCCACCTGCTTTGTCATTCCCGTTCCAGTGGCCGTGACCACGGATGGACCAAACCAGGCTTCGCCCCCGCGCGGAATCACGTAAAACAGAATCGTGGCAAACACCATTGCCGCCAGCAGCCAGAGCGCAAGGTTTTGCACGATGTTCGTCAAGTCGGATGCGCTCGTGTGCATGACGTCAAAAAACGCGGCCGGGCGGCTGCCGTCAGCTCCATGCTTCCGATTTTCAGGAATCAATCTCTCTCGGGAATCCAAATATTGCCCGACAATCGTCGCCGCGACGCGATTTTGCTCGATAATATCCCAATTGTTGCTGTAAATCGTTTGTAGGATCATCGTCAGGCCAACGACGCCAAAATAGAACACGAACAACAGTCCGCCTTCAAAATTCAGGTTGAAAATTGCCGCCACAACGATTTGCAACAGACTCAAGGTCATCAACTGCCAGTTCAGTCGGGGCGTTTTTTCCTGGAACATCAACACGGTCTGCAAGTAAACCAGCAGGTTGGAAACGCAAATCAGCTTGGCGGCTCCATCGGTTCCGAAAAAATTTCGCATGGCGTAAATCAGGACCAGGATCGAGGCAATGTTGGCCATCAATCCGTGCAATTGGAACACCCTCAGACAGTCACAAATAACGTATCCCGAGATTCCGCCAATCGCGGCAATCAGCGTCAACTCCAGATTACCCTGGCTGAGCCCCAGCACGATCCCGCTCGTGAGGACGAGTACCAGCATGGTCAACTGCAACAATCGCTTAACCGGGAACATCACTTATCCAAGTTTGGTGAATCTGCCTGACTCGTTGCGTGCCATCGGGCGCTTCATCGTTGAACAAATTATCGAAATCCTCGGACCCAACCTGCAACCATCGAATCAGCGGCCGCACATGAGCCAGTTCCAGCTCCGAGAGTCCCCAGACACGGGATTCCGTGGGCATTTCGCGAGGGCTGACGACGTAAACGGGCGTGCCCCCGGAAACAGAATTGCCAAGTTTGACAATCGTTGTTCCCAGTTCTGAGTCCGGACCAGCTTGCGCGATTGCCAGCGCCCGCATGACTTCGGAAACGAATTCCCCATGATACCTGTCAATCAACACGTCCGTACGCTCACCGCAAATCCCGATCGCAATTTGACCTTGCACGTCATGACCGAGCTTCGTGAGCACGGTCGCCGTAAAGCTCAACGCAGTTTCACAACGTAATTGCCAACTGTCGACACCCGACAATTCCTCGTCGGTGAATGAAATAGAATTCGGCACATGAAGATCAATCACCAGGGCCAGATCGCGATTGCTTGGTTGATCAAATTGTTTGATCATGGGTCGCCCGTGCTTGGCCGTGGTACGCCAGTGAATATGGCGGTAATGATCGCCGGGACGCCACCGGCGCAACGCATAAAACTCGTCTTCCTGCATGCCCCGCCGGCGTTTGACCGACTCATTACCCACAGCGATCGCCTGCAATCGTCGATCCCAATGCGGGCTGAGTGTCCCCAACCGGGGGGCGACAATAATCGGTTTCGGGCCGATCGGCTGACCGGTCGCCTGCATCAGTCCAAACGGAAATCTTGTGGACACCCGGGCGTCACCGACCAGGTAGGTGCCGCGATCTGCAAACATTGTCTTGTAAGACGCAAACATCGATTGCGCCGGCAAAACTTCGGCAAAACTGACGGTGGCCCGGGACTGAGTTCTTTGCAGCAATTTTTTTTGTTGACGTTTGTCTGGATCGGTGCCATTGGCAGAAGTTGCAACACGGTGTATGCGATCTTTGATATTGATATGCCAGGCCGCCAGACGCCGACTGCGGTTGTGGCACTCCCACTGAATATTGGCCAATTCCCCCGCATGGACATGGTGGGGCACGACTCGCCGCACGAACAGTGATTTGAGAATATGAACCTGGCAACGCCAATTGAATAACAGCGCCGCAATCATCATTCCCGCCAACACCACCAATAAATTAACGTTGCGCAGAATTGCGCTGACAGTGACAAAGCAGAGAATAACAACAAACACCCAACCTTCGGGAGTGAGGCGAACCTGGAATCGCATTTTTGGCGGTTGTTTGGCAGACAAACTTTTTTCTCGTGTTGCTGGATGTCCCAAAGAATAAATGTCTGGCAACTTCAAGTCGGCAGGTGAACCTGGCTGATGATCTCCTTAACGACCAGCTCCACTCGTTCGCGCTGAGCTCCCTGCATGATTCCGGTGGCCTGCACCCGGTGAGCCAGGACGGCGACGGCAAGGTCCTTCGCGTCATCGGGAATGGAGTAATCGCGGCCATCAACAAATGCCATCGACTGGGCTGCCCGATACCAGAGCAGGGCCCCGCGCGTGCTGGCCCCCACGCTCAACTCGGGTGTGTTTCTCGTCGCCTCGACGACATCCAGCATATATTCGACTATCGAATCATCGACTTTGACATTCCGCACCGCCGCCTGTAACTCCAGCACCCGTTGCCAATCGCAAACCGGCCGCAGCGAATCAACCGGCTGACCGCTGCGGTGGCTGGTCAGGATTTCGCTTTCCGTTTCCCGGTCTGGATAACCCATCGAAAATCGCAACAGGAACCGGTCCAGCTGACTCTCGGGCAACACGTAAGTGCCTTCGAATTCAAACGGATTTTGAGTCGCGATAACCATGAAGGGACGAGGGAGCGAGTGCGTGACGCCGTCCACGCTCACCTGGTGATCGCTCATGGCCTCCAGTAACGAACTTTGAGTTCGTGGAGGCGCACGATTGACTTCATCCGCCAACACGAAGTTGTTGAAGATCGCGCCTTTGTTAAACACAAACTTGGAATCTTTGGCATCAAATATCGAGCTGCCGACGATATCACCGGGCAACAGGTCGGGCGTAAACTGGATGCGGGCGAAACTCCCATCGACGCTACGCGACAGAGCCTTCCCCAACAACGTTTTGCCGACCCCGGGAACGTCTTCCAGCAGCACATGTTCACCCGCCAACAGCGCAATCAGGCATAAACGGGCCTGATCACGTTTTCCCATCACCACACCGGAAATATTGTCGAGCAATTCAATACACGATTTGTGCAAAGCGGCTCGAGACGTCGCGTCTTTGATATCCAAGTCCACTCCTGGAATAGGTTCGAGTTTCGATCACTACATCCTACCTTTTTGGCGGCCAAATTGGCAGGACCGATTCGCAGAGTCGGCAGCCCGATGCTCGATTTTTTTTCAATTTCATCACCAATCAGCATGGCACCCGGGGCGGTCGACAGCCAACATGAATCCCGCAACCCGCCTGAACCAAGCCTTGGGACCAACATCAGGTTGAACACGGACTCGTCAGGGTGTGGCTGCAGGTTTGGAAAGCCTGATTCGGGCAGAACGCCGATGGAGACAGGCTTATCCCACTGAAAATCCTCCAGCAGCGCGTCTCCGGGCCTTGCAGGAAATTCTGATCAAGATCCAGATTTTCCAGTCGAGTTGGCAGTTCGCCGTTTTTTTAAAGAATTGTTCAATTTGCCACTGAATGCTCTGGAGGTCATGCACGCGTGCCCGATCGAGTTCTATGTTTCGGACCGACTCGGGTGTGCCAACAACGGAGAATGCCCATAGACCGTTGCGGCAATTATCGCGAGCGTAATGGACGCCGACGTCCATCCGGGAACGAGACGATGGTTTGATGAATTAACCGGAGCACGAAATCATTTGCCTGGCTTGGAATAGTCTTTGCCATTGAGACTTCGCGTTACCGAAAGCTGCCACTCGGCTAACTCTCGTTGCATCGTCTGCAAGCGTTCACCGTGCGCCGGGTTTTGTGACAGATCTTTGTCTTCCATCGGATGCGTTTCCAAATTATACAGCTCAAAGGTCACCTCTTTTCCTTCCATGCGATGGAGTTTCCACGGCCAGTCGAGCCAGGCGGCGTGTCCGAAAAACTTGTCCTCAGGAAATTGCGGGAAGTCATCGATGTTCTTGCGCAACCGCTCTGGGAAGGGACTAGGTTGTCCTGACTTTTGAGCTTCCATGATCGCTTTGAGAATATCGTCGCTCCGAGTCGACTGCCCACCCTGCAGACCAAACCAGAAGCCGATCGGTTTTTCACGCGTAACCGCCTCCCCCTGAATCACCGGCGTCAGATCGATACCGTCCAAGGGCAGGGTACCGCTGCGATGGATTCCGACCACGGACAGCAACGTCGGCAACATGTCTGAGGTGGTTGCCGGGACATCGGTACGCCCGGCGGAAATTCGAGCGGGCCATTCGAGGATCGCCGGTACACGCAAGCCGCCTTCGTAGACACTGCCTTTTTTACCGCGGCCACCAGAACTTTCCTCACGCAATCCACCGTTGTCGCTGCAATACCAGAGAATCGTGTTTTTCTCGATACCGAGTCGACGCAACTCCTTCCGAAGCCGACCCAGCGCCACGTCCAACACGGCAATCTCCGCGAAATACGCTCCGCCCTCGACTCCGGCATACAATTGTGAATTGGCTGGCTTCTCCTGATGGGGACTATGCGGAGATGGAAACCAGACGACCGCAAACATCGGTTGCTTGTCGTCCTTGTGCTTGTTCAAGAAAGTAATCGTTTCGTCGATCGTAATTGCCGAACCTGAGCCTCGGATTTGCTCGACAATTCCCATGCGGCTGAGGTAGGGGTTATTGTCAAAAAAGTTCAAACCGATGACCCATTCATCAAAGCCACGGTTCCCTGGATTAACGGGACTGCCTGTCTGGGCTGAGCCAACATGCCATTTGCCGAACATCCCGGTGACATAACCGGCGCCGCGCAGCTCTTCCGCAAGAGTGGTTTCCTGCGGGCGCATGTATCGACCGTGATTGGTAATGTTGATACGGAACGGATGGCGACCGGTCAGTACGCTGCCACGAGTCGGCGAGCAAACCGGGGCTGCCGCATAGAAACGGTTGAAGACCAGCGACTCGTTCGCCATCGCATCGAGATTCGGCGTCCTCAGCACACGATGTCCGTTGTAGCCCGTGTCACCCCAGCCTTGGTCGTCTGCCATCACCAGAATGATGTTTGGCTTTTCCCCCTGAACGACAGCAGGGAGCATGGCGATCAGCCAAAGTAGCGAAAAAAATCGCAGTCCCATCTCGAAGCCCCCGTTTTGCCAAACCTGAATCCTAACAAACCTTCGAAGCTCATTTTCACGATATACAGGTTACTTTAACATCCCATCACTTGTCGAATTTGCCGCTGCTCACCGGTCAGGGCGTGAATAGCATCTTTGACATTGTAGTTTCGTTCGAGTTTCGACGGAGCTATCGCTCACCGTTTTGAGCGAGCAAACAAAAAGCCCATCAGCATTCATGCCGACGGGCTTCTAGAACCTCGGCGTCCCGAAAGGGCGCTCGCCAAAGCCTGTTGGAGGCAAGCTAACGGCGCAGGAAAACCTAACGCACGGTGGTCAAGTAAATCCCGGCCCAGCCGGCCTCCTCCGTTCCCATGGTCACCGTTACGGCGATCGAGTCGCCGCGGAAACCGTCGCGCTCAATCCCCATCTCGGTAACTGGAAGCGGAATCCGATCAACCGCAGCCGCTGGGTCGATGGTCTCCGGATCAACCGCCTCCGGATCGAACAAAATTCCGTTCATCCCGGTCTCGACCAAGGTTTGAATTCGTTGCAATCTCGGTCCGTTCCCCAGGTAGATGCCATCGATCGGATCGATGTACGACAACGTATCGGGATTCACGATCCCCGACCTGGCCTTAAAGGCTGCATGGTAACCCGGATCGGTGTGAACACCATCAACCAGCCCGGATACCGCTACGAACGCTGCCGAGCGCCAACGGGCCAGCTCACCGTCGTCGTCCCCTCCACCCGTGTTGGGAACACGTCCGGAGAAATTCCAGTACACAAAATCGTCAAAGTCACCAGGTGTTTTAGCGACCGCGCGAGTCCGACCGGACAGAATGTCGTGGACGAACATGCCTTGGAACACCGGAACGGACGTAGCAAATCCGTGCGGATACAGTTTCCTGCAATATTCGATCCGATCCCGATTTCCATTTTCGGGGCATTGCAGGACTAGATTTTTTTGTTGCTCACCCCAGGCACCCCAAAAGGCCACGAAACGTCCATCGAAAGAGACGCCTTCGCCAAGCCGATTGAAAACGGTTCCGTTCACCTCACCAGGTACCTGCGAGCCAATTTCGACGAGTGGCAATAAAGGCGGGTTGGGCCCGCTCAGCCGTGCGAGATAGATCCCTCCCGCGGTTGGGTTATCTTCGTTGTCGAAACCAGCAAACACGACGAGTTGTTCATGGTAGTTGGGCGGGGGCCCAACTGCTGCGCTGGGTGGTGCGGTGGAGCCGAACAAGATCTTGGTCCCCGGAATAAATGTCTCGCCATTATTGGCGATCAGGACGGAGGGCAAGTTCCCCCCAGCGGGAGCATTTTGCAGGTCACGATAGTACACCCCGGTCCTGCTAACGTTGTCCAGGGAGTAGTTCCCTTTAAAAACGATCGTGGAGCCAACTACCGCGGGAGCACCCGGGAAGACGTCGAACTTGACTGCCCCCGCTCCTGGATCCGCGAAGTCCGGGAAATCGGAGACTATTCCTGGAACCGCAAAGAACGGAAATTCGGGAACCTCCCCGAGGTTACTCGCACCCGTGATCAACGTCCCGAAGGGATTGGCGTAGATGCCAGTCGTCCCGGCACGAGTCTCGCTGCCATCACTGGCATAGTACCTCCATACCGGCGGATGGACTCCGCGCGACGCGATCATGTCGCCCCAGATGTCGATGCGTGGTATCGACGGTGGTTCGATAAAAGTCTCGGCTAGATTGTTCGGATCTGGAACAACCGTGTTGCGATCAAAAATCGCGATTGCGGGTGTGCCCCCTGTTTGCATGTCTCGGAAATATACTCCGTGAGCAGGTTGCCCCCCGGTGCCGCCTTTGCTGCGTGCGCGAAACACGACCTGTTGCGCAATATTTAATGACGGCGGGTTGTAGCTGTTAAATGTCCTGCTGTCGCCCGGGACTGTGTCGCCGTTATTTACGACGACCTGCCACTCGTCGCCCAGCGCCACGGCGGAGGACAGAATCAATATCCCCAGTATTTGCAGTGCGCAGCGTATTCGATAAATGTTCATTTTGGTTCCTCCTTGTGCATGGCATGAAGTGAACTCGGCCTACTGGTTAGAAGGGTCCTCGTCGACCACCAGAGGCAGCTCCGTCTTGCTTGACGGCGATCACCGATCGACAGATCCCTTTCTGAAGGGTGTGGGAAAGACGAGCGTTTTGAAAATTCAATTTCCCATATTTTCTGATCGGCTTGATTGCTAATTGAGCAAATCGTGTGCCCACCGCATGGGCCGCAGAGACTTCACGCGACGTCGCACGAAAGCACTCGCAATTTCGCGTGCGTGATTGCCAGCAAACGGTAAATTCGGACAGCCGCCATACGTTCCGGCACTGCGGTACTGAGTGCACGTTTGAGCGATGCCGCACACCCATGCAAAGGATTGCGAGCCCCTTACCATGAATCAAAGTTGGCCTGAGCCGACTTGCTGCTACGACTTGTTGCTGAATTTTTCGACGACGGTTCTGCCGGTTCCCGAAGTGCGACGAGCATCTGGATATACATCAATCACTTGAAATCCATTCTTGCGCAGCAGAGCCTCCGATGACTTGTTTTGTTCGTGACGCTTCGCGTAAATACTATTAACGCCGGCATCCGTGAGTGTTTCGATTGCTCGCGCAAGCAGCCGAGTTGCGATCCCACGTTTAGTAAAATCAGGGTGCACGAGCGCCTCGACAATGTATCCAGTCGATTCATGCCTCGACATTTCAGGTTCATATTTGAGGTAGAATTCACCTGAGGCGAAGGACACCATCCCGACAAGTTCATTTCCGGAAAAAGCGAGCAGCGCATGATGGGTGCCCGCTGAAATCTTGATTAAGTGGGTTTCAAGATCTTCTTGAGGAAACGAACTCCACTGAGTTGTCCCGTACTTGTGAACGAGCTGCCTTATCAAGTCAACATCTTTGGGCGTGCCATCACGCAGGACGAGGATTTCTGAATTGTTTGATTCCCGATTCAAACGAAGTCCCTCAGCTGTCGCAAATTTTGTCGGGCGAATATTCCCGTTTGAATTTTGGTATCCTGGCCTCGATCAAAGCATTCACCGATCTTTGGGAGACCGAACAACGGAGGCAATTCCAACGACACAGCGAATGCCAATATGCACAAGAAGCCCAAGACTACCGGTATTGGTATTGTACCGGCGAACCATCCTGTTTTTTTCATGGCAAGCTCAAAGTTAAGATACGCCAAATGCGACTGATTCAATCTGCGTCCTTTTGTCGCCGGCGTCAAGTCGATTCCGAGTGAGCATCTCGGCGTGGGTGCTTGTTTTCAACCAAATTGGGTTTGTCTTGCAACCAGCGGCAGGGTTGGCTCCAGTGGGATGATGATCAGATTGCTGAAAAAATTGCGTCCGCCAACAAGTTCGTCTTGTTGATTCAAGACTATTTTCTCCGAGCTGACAAAAATTTGACCGCTAACCGATTGATCGATGATAATATCCCTCACATCTTGAACCCTAATGTCGTCTCAACGGCCATGGTTAGCGGTCATGCAATTTCACGGTCAGGAGAACAGTTGTGTCAAACAAGACGAAGGCAACCCAAATCCCTCGGCGTCGGTTTTTGAAAACCGCAATTTCAGCCACTGGTGCAGCAGTGTTTGCGCCCACGATTATCCCCAGTTCGGCCTTGGGGCTGGACGGCGCGGTGGCCCCAAGCGAACGGATCGTCATGGGAGGCATCGGCATCGGTAACCGGGGAACCTACGACCTGGGCTGCTTTCTCCAGCAGCCAGATGTGCAGTTCGTGGCGGTTTGCGACGTCAAGGCAGCCCGTCGCACCGCGGTCAAGAAAATCGTGGACGACAAATACGGGAATCAGAATTGCGAGATGTATCGGGACTTTCGCGAACTGCTGGACCGCCGCGATATCGATGGAGTGCTGATCGCCACGGGACCGAATTGGCATGCGACTGCCGCCATGACCGCCGCCAAAGCGGGCAAAGACATGTATTGTGAGAAGCCCGTCACAAAAAATATCTCGCAAAGCCTGATCCTGGCCGAAACCATGCGCCGCACAGGACGTGTGTTTCAAGCGGGCACGCAACGACGGAACCTGCCACACTTTGCGTTCGCGTGCGAATTGGCGCGGACCGGGAAGCTTGGCAAACTCCAGAAAGTCTTCGCGCATCCTGCAGGTATGCAAGCGTTGATGAGTGGCTGGCTGCCGGCCGAACCGGAACCAAATCAAGAAGTCGTCGATTGGAACCTGTACCTCGGGCCTGCCGCCTGGCGGCCGTTCAACAAAAAGTTGCTCGATGGTTTTAATTTCGAAAAAGGCGGCGGCTTCGTCGGTGCTTTCAACGGCGGCGGTGTCCTGGAATGGGGCTCCCATTGCGTCGACCTCTGCCAATGGGCCGTCGGCGACTGTTTGCCACCGGTCGAGTACAACGCACCCCAGGACGGGCAGTTGATCGCGCGCTATGAGAATGGCACCGAGTTGATCTTTCGGGAGAACGGCTGGATTCCGCTGGGCTCGTGCCCGGTCCGGTTCGAAGGGGAAACCGGCTGGGTCGAAGCAGGGGACAGCGGCAAACTGGTCTTGAGTTCTCCAGCGCTTCTCGCCGGGAGAAAAGTCGCCGAAATTGGCGGCTATCCGGCGACCTATCACGTCCGCGATTTTTTGGACTGCGTAAAATCGCGCAGCCAGCCCAAGGGCAATGCCGACGCGGCTTGCAATGCGCACATCGCCTGCCACGCCGCGAACATCGCGCTTCTCTTGGATCGCCAAGTCAAATACGACAACGTGAAACACGAGTTTATTAACGACGAGCAGGCAAATCGTTTACGGTCCGAAGCTTTGCGTGAACCATGGAGACTATAGCAGGCTCATGATTCCCACCGTCTCAATCCAGTCAAGTCGTCTTTACGATCATAGAGCCACACGATGAATCGATCTCGACAACTCCCACGCAGTATCCGTTATCTGGCCGTCCTGATTGTCATGTCCGCGGTGCCGGCAGGGGCTCAAGACAGTTCCTACACCGCTCCCGAACGAGAACAAGTACTGCTCGCTGTCTTGCGCTCGGAAGCGCCGGCAGCCGAGAAGGCGGTCGCGTGCAAGCTGCTGGCGATCCACGGCTCGGGTTCAGCGGTTCCCGATTTGGCGAAACTGCTGCCCGATCCACAGTTGTCCTCTTGGGCGCAGATCGCGCTGGAGGCGATTCCGGGACCAGAAGCTGACGCCGCGTTGCGGAATGCGACTGATTTGCTGGAGGGACAACTGCTCGTCGGCACGATCAATTCGATCGGCGTTCGCCGCGATGCGAATGCCGTCGATGTGCTGACCGCGCGTTTGCAAGACGAGGACGCCGAGGTCGCATCTGCCGCAGCCGTTGCCTTGGGTCATATCGGAAACGAAGCGGCCACCAAGTCTCTTCGAGGCGCGCTGGCGGCCGCGTCGGCCGAAGTTCGTTCGGCGGCTGCTGAAGGCTGCGTGCTATGTGCCGAGCGGTTGCACGCCGAAGGGAACGCGAGCGAAGCAGCTGCGATCTATGATGAAGTCCGACAGGCAGATGTTCCCGAACAGCGAATCATCGAGGCAACCCGCGGAGCGATTCTCGCCAGAAATCAGGAAGGGATCCCCCTCTTGATTGAGCAATTGCGCTCGCCGGATAAGAAACGGTTTCAACTCGCGTTGAGCACGGCTCGCGAATTTCCCGGCGGCGAAGTCGATCAGGCTTTGGCGGCCGAAGTCGGTCGACGCGACACCCGAACGAGCGGCCCTGATAATCCAGGCCATGGCCGATCGCCCGCAGACGGTTGACTTGCCGGCCGTGTTGCAAGCCGCAGGGCAGGGACCGAAACAAGTTCGCATGTCAGCCATCACAGCGCTGGGACGCGTGGGAGACACTTCATGCCTGTCCAAGCTGCTGGAATTTGCAGCCGATGACGATGCCGATCTGTCACAAGCAGCGCGAGCTTCGCTGGCTGAGCTTCCGGGTAATCAAATCGACTCGCAAATCGTCGCCCTGATTCCCAATGCTGAAGGCAAGAGTTATCCGCTGCTCATCGAGCTCGTCGGGCAGCGAAGAATCGAAGCAACCGACGTTCTCCTCAAGGCCCTGGACAATTCCAATCAAATGGTTCGCAGCGCTGCATTAACCGCGTTGGGAGAGACGGTCGCTCTCAAAGATCTTTCTGTACTGATCGCGCCGGTCATTGCTCCCAAATATCCTGAGGATGCGCAGGTGGCTCAACAGGCACTGCAAGCGGCCAGCATCCGCATTCCGGACCGCGAGGCATGCGCCACGGAACTTGCGTTGGCACTTGATCGCGCGCCGGCGTTGACGAAAAACACGCTGCTGGAAATATTGGGCGAAGTCGGAGGAACCAAAGCGCTGCAGACCATCGGTGCGGCCGCGAAGAGTGACGATCCGCAGCTTCAGGACACCGGCAGCCGGTTGTTGGGCAAATGGAATAGCGTCGAAGCAGCCCCGGTGCTGCTGGACCTGGCCAAAACCGCCCCAGCAGAAAAGTACCGGATTCGCGCACTGCGCGGTTACCTTGGGCTGGCGCGTAAGTTCGACATGCCCGAACCGCGCCGCGTTGAAATGTGCCAGCAGGCTTTCAACACGTCTGTGCGGCCCGCCGAGCAAAAACTGGTGCTGGACGTGCTCCAGCTGCATCCCAGTGCCGAGGCGATCCAGCTGGCGATCAAGGCCATGCAGATTCCCGAATTGAAAGATGAGGCGGCTCAAGCCACACTGGTCATTGCCCAGCAGCTTGGTGCCACGGACTTGAACATCGAGGAACTGTTCGCGGAGGCAAGTTTCGAGAGGGTCAAGCTGGAAATCGACAAAGCGGAATACGGATCCGGATCAACTCAGAAGGACGTTACCGCAATCCTTCAGAAACAGGCGAGTGACTTGCCGCTGATCACCCTCCCGGCGCCTGGTTATAACTCCAGTTTCGGGGGCGACCCGTTGCCGGGAATCGCCAAGCAATTGAAGGTCAAGTATCGAATAAACGGGAAGGCGGGCGAGGCGACCTTCGCGGAAAACGCCTTCATCATACTTCCTATGCCGAAGTAATCGACGGTTGTTTGAGGGCGATAAAGCGAAGTGCGGACGCGATGCAACCAGAACTTAGCCTGGTTACGGCAACATCTGCATGGAAACATGGCGCATTGCCTTAATAGCGACTACCAAAACTGCCACCATTTTTTGGGGGGCGGAGTCGGAGCGGATCTTGGTCTGCCCAATCGATCGATTTTCATGGGCACGGTTGTCGATACGTCGAACGTCAAGGGCTTCGGCTTGGGCTCCTCATCCGTTTCCGAATCGTATTCGACACGCAGCGAAATTGCACCCAGCCGGAGAATGTCTCCCGGGATCAGCACTGAGCGACTGATTTTCTCGTCACCCACATAGGTGCCATTCATGGAGTTCAAATCGCGAACGGATAACGCACCATCGGCATTCAGCGACAAACGGCAATGGGTGCGGCTGATCGACTCGTGGTTGATCAATACGGCATGTTCGGGACCCCTTCCGATCGTCGCTGGCAAGCTTAACGTCCAACTTGTTTTCGGGAGTTTGTCAGTCGTATCAACTGCAACGAGTCTGTAGTACATGTTTGGGCCACCGCTCACGCTTCTATCATTACAACCCCGCTGGCAGTTAATTTGGCGTTTTGCCGTGCGCGCGACAAGCCACCGCCGCCGGTTTTGTCGGTTTGCAGCGACCTTCTGAGTCGAATTAATTCCTGGCGTCAGGCAAAAAACCTGATAAAAAGGGCCTGCTTGAACCGGAGCCTGGGATAAACTTAGAGATTCCTGCATTCCCCAATTCAACGAGCCCTAGAACCAACGAACATGCGCCACACGGCCTATGCCACCAGCGATCGACTTTTGGGTGTCCGCTATGAAATTCGCGGCGAACTTGCCGCTCGCGCACACGAACTGGAACGCGTCGGTTACGAAATCATCAAGCTCAATATCGGCAACCCGGGGCAATTCGGTTTTCGTGCGCCGGAAACAATGCGGCTGGCGATGATCGAGAACCTCGGTTCAAGCGAGCCTTACTGCCATCAAAAAGGCATCTTTCCAGCCCGCGAAGCGGTCGTGATGCAACAGCAGAGCCGAGGTGTAATGGATGTCCACACCGAGGATGTATTTATCGGAAATGGTGTCAGCGAACTAATCGATTTGACGCTGCGCACCCTGCTGAGCGTCGGCGACGAAGTACTCATCCCGGCGCCTGACTACCCATTATGGACCGCAGCGGTGGTTCTCAATGGCGGAACCGCCGTCCATTATCCCTGTCACCAGAAAAACGGTTACGTACCAGACCCGGCCGAAGTGGAGAAACTGATTACGCCGCGGACCCGCGCGCTGGTCGTGATCAATCCAAACAATCCGACGGGCGCCGTCTATCCCGAGGAATGTTTGCGGGCGTTGGCCGCCTTGGCCGAAAAACACGACCTCGTCATTTTCAGTGACGAGATCTACGATCAAATGGTGTATGACGACGCCAAGCACGTGCCGCTGGCCACTCTGGTTGAACACACGCTGTGTGGTACCTTCTCGGGGCTATCAAAAGTCTATCGAGCCTGCGGCTACCGGGTTGGCTGGGTATCGTTTTCGGGGGCTCGCGATCGGGCAACGGACTACCTTCACGCGCTCGACTTGCTGGCTTCGCTCCGTCTGTGCAGCAACGTGCCAGGCCAATGGGCCGTGCAAACGGCGCTTGGTGGTTACCAGAGTATTCAGGAATTAGTTCGGCCTGGCGGGAGATTGTTCGAGTCACGCCGAGCCGTGATCGATGCCGTTGCTCGAAGTCCCTTCCTGGACGTCGTTGTCCCGCGGGGCGCGATGTACGCATTTCTGGAAGTCGACTCGAGGCAGTTTCCCGACTTTGACGACTATCGTTTCGGGCTGGAGTTGCTGGAAAAGAAACACGTCCTGATTGCCCCCGGTAGCAGTTTCAATATCGAACAGCGCAATCGTTTTCGCATTACCCTGTTGCCCGACGTCGAAACGCTGAATGAGGTTTTTTCCAGGATTGACGCCTTGCTGGCCGATGCCTGTTGAACCACCAGCGTCATTGCGAATATCTGCTGCAGAAAGTTAGTCGAGATTGAACCAATCGCCGTCGAGACCAAAAATGTCCTCGCCATCATGAAACCCGCTGATCCTGTCCCCGTCGCCGTAGACATCGGCGATGAACCAGTGAGAAACACTCTCTGTTACCTCCGTTACCTCCTGTCAAATCAACTCCGTCGTCGCCGCCGCACCAACTTTGTTCCGGCTGAATGCGCCATTGCTCGTGACAGTCCTGTGAGAAATCGGCTAACTCGTGGCTGGTAGGTGTAGCAAATTTTAGAACAGGAGCACACAGAGCAAACGGAGAAACACTCTCTGTTACCTCTGTTACCTCCTGTCAAATCAATTCCGTCGTCGCCGCCGCACCAACTTTGTTCCGACTCAAGCGCCCTTGCGCGTGACAGTCCTGTGAGAAATCGGCTAACTCGTGGCTGGTAGGTGCAGCAAATTTTAGAACAGGAGCACACAGAGCAAACGGAGAAACACTCTCTGTTACCTCTGTTAACTCCTGTCAAATCAACTCCGTCGCCGCCGCCGCACCAACTTTGTTCCGGCTGAATGCCCTGCGCGTGACAGTCCTGTGAGAAATCGGCTAACTCGTGGCTGGTAGGTGCAGCAAATTTTAGAACAGGAGCACACAGAGCAAACGGAGAAACACTCTCTGTTACCTCTGTTACCTCCTGTCAAATCAACTCCGTCGTCGCCGCCGCACCAACTTTGTTCCGGCTCAAGCGCCCTTGCGCGTGACAGTCCTGTCAGAAATCGGCTAACTCGTGGCTGGTAGGGGCAGCAAATTTCAGAACAGGAGCACACAGAGCAAACGGAGAAACACTCTCTGTTACCTCCGTTAACTCCTGTCAAATCAATTCCGTCGTCGCCGCCGCACCAACTTTGTTCCGACTGAAGCGCCCTTGCGCGTGACAGTCCTGTGAGAAATCGGCTAACTCGTGGCTGGTAGGGGCAGCAAATTTCAGAACAGGAGCACACAGAGCAAACGGAGAAACACTCTCTGTTACCTCTGTTAACTCCTGTCAAATCAATTCCGTCGTCGCCGCCGCACCAACTTTGTTCCGGCTGAAGCGCCCTTGCGCGTGACAGTCCTGTGAGAAATCGGCTAACTCGTGGCTGGTAGGGGCAGCAAATTTCAGAACAGGAGCAAACAGAGCAAACGGAGAAACACTCTCTGTTACCTCTGTTACCTCCTGTCAAATCAATTCCGTCGTCGCCGCCGCACCAACTTTGTTCCGGCTAAAGCGCCCTTGCGCGTGACAGTCCTGTCAGAAATCGGCTACCTCGTAGCTGGACGTTGCAGGAAATTTAGAACAGGAGCAAACAGAGCAAACGGAGATAGGCTTCGTTTACTCTATTGTTTTGCGTTCATTCCTGATTGGCACCGGGAAGAATCAATCGCGATACCCCATCTGTCAATTTGAGTACATTGAAGTTGATTATCAAACCGAGTGGAATATCAAGGAGCTTCATGTAACTAAGCAACTGCACCTTGTGAATTGGTTGAACCGCTTCAACGGCTTTGACTTCTACAATCAAACAGTCGTCAATCAGGAGATCGAATCGCAGAGGATACTCCCGTTGAAATTGCTTGTATCGAACAATGACAAGGTCCTGATTCTTGACCGAGTGCTTGCGCATTTCGAGCTCCATCGTGAAACACCATTCATAGATAGATTCCAGAAGACCCGGTCCTTTGTCCTTATGAACTTCGATCGCCGAACCGATTACGTCGTGCGTCATTTCAGAAGCGCGAGAAAACAGAGAATGCATATTAGACCTTTGAACATGAGGAAACGGAGAGAAACGTCGAACACATCGAACACTCTGTTATCTCTGTTACCTCCTGTCAAATCAACTCCGTCAAAAAGAGATCGTGGCTGGTAGGTGCTGCAAATGTTAGAACAGGAGCACACAGAGCAAACGGAGAAGCACTCTCTGTTACCTCTGTTAACTCCTGTCAAATCAACTCCGTCGCCGCCCTAACGCTTGCGCACTACGAAATACAACGCTGTGAGAAATGAGGGCGAGATCGTAGCTGGTCGGTGCAGGAAAATTTCGAACAGGAGCAAACAGAGCAAACGGAGAAACACTCTCTGTTACCTCTGTTAACTCCTGTCAAATCAACTTCGTCGCCGCCCTAACGCTTGCGCACCACGAAATACAAAGCTGTGAGAAATGAGGGCGAGATCGCAGCTGGTAGGGACAGGGAACTTTAGAACAGGAGCAAACGGAGAAACACTCTCTGTTACCTCTGTTAACTCCTGTCAAATCAACTCCGTCGCCGCCCTGACGCTTGCGCACTACGAAATACAAAGCTGTGAGAAATGAGGGCGAGATCGTAGCTGGTCGGTGCAGGGAACTTTAGAACAGGAGCAAACAGAGCAAACGGAGAAACACTCTCTGTTACCTCTGTTAACTCCTGTCAAATCAACTCCGTCGCCGCCCTGACGCTTGCGCACTACGAAATACAAAGCTGTGAGAAATGAGGGCGAGATCGCAGCTGGTAGGGGCAGGAAACTTTAGAACAGGAGCAAACAGAGCAAACGGAGAAACACTCTCTGTTACCTCTGTTAACTCCTGTCAAATCAACTCCGTCGCCGCCCTAACGCTTGCGCACTACGAAATACAACGCTGTGAGAAATGGGGGCGAGATCTTAGCTGGTAGGGGTAGGAAAATTTCGAACAGGAGCAAACGGAGAAACACCCTCTGCTACCTCTGTTGGCTCCTGTCAAATCAACTCCGTCGCCGAACCGCCGACGTCTACTTCGTGAAGCGAACAACGACTTTCTCGCAAACTATTTGACGAGCACTTCTTCTGTGCGCCAGGGGAACCCGCTGAACAGGCCTCCGAATGTACTTAGTTCCATTAACAGCAGTACGATGGCAAGTGACACACAAACCAGCGAAATCAGCAACATCACTTCATAAACCGTCATCGCATACTTGGACTTCGTCTTTTCGGTAGACGCCATCTCACCGGACGTCTTGCCGACCGAGTCGTCCCTGATTTCCTGGTTATCAATAACTTGCGACATGGGTCACGCTGGCAATGAGGTTGTGAATGAACAAGTGGTGGGCGATTCAGTATTTGTCGGCTTCGATAAACAACACGATCGCGGCAGCCGTCAGGAACACCGTCGAGAGGATCAGCATCACGGTGTAGATGCTGAATCCCCGCTGCCGGTAGTTGGGAGCTGGAGGCGCGGTGTCGACAGCTGGCGGTTGTTCATAACCTTCTTCGAAACCGACTTCGCCGAAATCAGAACTTGGTTGTGACATAATCCCCTTCCTGGACATTATCCTGGCGGAATTCGGGTGAAATCTGGGCCGCCGACTGGTTATGTTGAGCGATCGTCACGACCGCTTTCCCCACATACTTGTCGCCCCGGTAGATATCGAGGACGTGTCCTTCGTGGAGACCGTCATCGGTACCGAGGCTGACAACGAGGACTTGGTCTTTAACTGCCTGCACCACACCATTGACTTTCGGGGGAATGTGACGAGTCAAAGCATCGTCGGTCAAACCGTTGGCCTTCATGACTTTTGTCTTTTTGGCGAGCTGTTCCGTCAAATCGCGGGTGAGTTGTTCTTTGCGACTGTTCTCACCTTCCTTCTGATAGATCTGGTTGGTCAGGTTGACGACCGAAGCACGCTGGGCGGCGATGTCATCGGTCAGCTTGGAGTTTTCGGTCTTGAGCCGACTGACTTCTTTGTCCTGCTCGGCCAGCCGGTTTTCAGCTTCCTTCATGCGGGCCAGTCGTTCCTGGCTGATCGCCAGTTCTTCGATCAACTGCTTTTCTTTGTCGTCACGATTTTGGCGTTCCACGGCGAGTTGCGATTCGAGCTGAGCCAGCTGGAACGTCCGGGCAACCCGTTCGGCGTTGAGCAGCTTTTCTTTTTCCGTCGATGAGTTCTTGGCTTCGTCCAAAAGTTGTTTGAATCGGTCCGCGGACGCCTTGTTTTCCGTCGCAACCTGTTTCCAGTTGCGGTGCGAAGCGCCCACCATCACGGCAATCACGAGAAAACAAATGCTCATGAATAGAATCAACAACGTGAATATTTTGCCCATCAAGTTCATCAGATTTACCTCGGTCGTGCCTGCTGGCAGGAAGGATGTGGACCTGGTCCACGGGTCATAAGTGGCTCAGCGCCCAAATTCAATCAGGCGTTGAGTATTGTAGTTCCAAAGGAAAAGGAAGTTCGTCAACCCGCTAACAGTGAACTCTTTTTCCCCAAATTCACGGCTGCACCGCTTGTTTAAGTATAGTTGGTTGGGAAAAAAGGTGTCAACGAAAACATGGATTTCCTGTACGTCGACCGGGAACGAGCGACGGACATTTGTGAACATCGACGATTGATCCATTTTGGCCCAAGTTTCCCCGAAGATACCCTTTGTTATGCCAATGGGAGGGGGTTCGAAACGAATGATACAAGTGATCCGGAAAATCGCTAGAATCGTTACATGTCGGGCCACCAAAGTTTCACTGGGGGGCGGCCTGGTGTCGGCGATTCGAGGATTCCAGAGGTCCCCGCTCGATATCCGCAGGAGCAAATTGGCATGCTGTTACCCAAATACACGATTCGGCAACTGTTAATCGCAACTGTTTTCGCCGCCTTCGTTTGTGCGATCCTCGGATTTGCCGCGCGAGGGAATATGTTCGCCTACGGACTGGGCATCGCAATTCTGGGACTGGTCGTTCCCTTGGCGACCTATGCCCTCATGTATTGGACCCTGTTGGCAATCTCGAAAGCGATTCCCGGGACCCGGCTCCCGATTGGTCCCAGCACTCCGGTCCCTCATGCCCACGAGTTGACGAAATCGCCAGCCGCCAAACAACTCGATCCGGCATTTGGAACCAGTTCAGCCGAAATAGCTGGTTCAACGATTGACGAAAACAAGTCCTAGAAATTTGGTCCCATGCAAAAGTCAATTCAATACCTGTCACGGTTACTGCTAACAGTAGTGGTGCTGGCGGCGCTGCCGAGCCATTTAATGGGGCAAACTCCAACGGGTTGGCTGGTTGAATTCCAGGAAGACTGGATTCGCGCACCCTTCGGTTATTGCCGTTGCGAGTTCAAAATTTCCACGAGTCCGCCAGCTCCTGCGAAGCAGACCACAGATTTTCAGGTTGTCGTGAAACAGTTTCAAAATGGTCGCGAGCATCTTGTCAGCGTGACTCCTATCACGGTCCGGGAAGGTGATACTTTTGCGGAAGCAGATGTGTTGATCAATCAAACAAACGACACCTACAACAACTATCATACGGTGCACGTTGAAAGCGATGGCAACCTCAACTTCGAACCAAATCGAGATCTGATCAGCTTAAATTTCTACGTCAGCGGAAATTTTGAAGGCTTGCCAACGATATTGTTTATTTCGTCGGCGGTCACCAACAAGGTCACCAGGCAGCTGCGCACCAAACGGGGCCTCATCAACGTGGCAGGGGGCAGTGCATTTGCGATTGACGATGCCAAATTTCCTGCCGTGGACGCCTTGTATCAAGTTTATCCCGATGTGAACGGTCAACCGGTCAACATTTCCGGTGTCGTCAGGAAGAATCCAACCGCATTGGACATCATGGAGTCGCCGTCGCTGCATGCGATCGCACCGGCTAACGTTCCCGGCAACTGGCTGGCTTTGACGGCCGCGGAAATCATCGTCGTTTCGTACGAAGACCTGGCCCAGATTGAAAAAGCTCCCGCCCAATTGGAATCCATCCGCAAATGGGTAGCGGCCGGCGGCACCCTCGTTGTGAATCATTGCGGTGCTGACTACAAACAGGCCCCCAGGATTCGGATGATGATCGATGGCCAGGTTTCACTCTCCGCCAGGCGCAAAAGTCCGTGGATCGTGCCGGGTGAAAAAGTCAGGAAACTCAAAAAGTTCGTCGTTCAGAACCGAAGCCCCATCAATTACTACTACGGGGCGGTCCAACCTGACGATAATCAATTCACAACCAAAGACGAATTGCGGGAGATGCGGCAGGATTGGCAAACGATTCCAGAATCAGCTGACTTGGCGAAAGCGATTGGTGACGCGGAATGTGAGTTCGCGATGTACCAATATCTGTTGGGACGGGTGGTCGTCGTGGGAGACGACATGTTGGCCTGGAAAGAACCCGACTGGAAATTGTTGCTAAATTCCTCGATGACGGAGGACCGCACCATCCGCGAACGCTTTGGTTCCAGCAGCGCGGCCGTTCCGGCAGACAATTTTGCCATCCAGGGAGTTGGAAAACCTCCTGTGCAGGAGTTCCAGTATTTGATCGGGTTGTTCGTGCTGGCCATCGGACCGGTCAGCTATTTTATCCTGAAACGACAACGGCGTTTGCAGCTGCTGTTCCTGACGGTTCCCGCCATCAGTTTGATGGCTTGCCTGGCGTTGGTCCTGTATGCCTTGTTATCAGACGGTTTTCAAAATCGGGGCCGAATTCGCTCGTTTACCGAAATCGACCATTCCCGGCAGCGAGCCGTTTCATTCGCCAGGCACTCTCATTACGCAGGTGTGCAACCTGATGATTACGTCTTTGAAAATGACGAGGCGGTGTTCAATGGCCGCTCCTGGAGCAGTCCGCGTTCGATCATGACTCAGTCTCCGAGAGGAACGTCGCTCAATGGAGGCGATATCCGGCCCCGGATGCCGCATCAAATCGTGTCGATTCGCAACTACGACACGCCACAGCGTCTGGCTTTGCTCCCAGCCAGTTCGGTCGGAGGGCCCCCGGGAGTGCAGAATCAGTTTGACGATCCGATTCGCTTCGCGATCCTGCGAACCGACGCCGGATATTTCTTTGTAGAAAATCTGGCGGCCGGCGATTCCGTTATTGCGCAAGAAATTCCACTGAAGGATGGACAGTCTCTCGCGAGCACGACTGCCGGCAGAGAATTGGCCCGGCTTCCCGATCAGATCTCGCCCAAAGTGACAGACGAGTTTTTCAATCGGGCGACCTATACGTCCGATCCGTATAACTACTACGGCTATAACCCGTCCGCTACCGATTTTCCGGCTTCCGTGGAATGCGACTATGAATTGACGGCGTTACGAACCAACCTCAACAAGTTTTTCGCCGAGCCCGGGCAGTATGTGGCTGTCCTGGAAGAATTTTCCGGCATTCCTTCGCCGCAACCCAATATCGAATACAAAAACAAACTGCACATCATTCATGGAAAATGGTAACACTCAAATTAGTGCGGACCCCGAAAAGCCGGACCAGGCTACCGCAGGACCCGCCATCCGATTGAACAGCATCAGTCGCTGGTTTGGTTCGACTTGCGCGGTCGACCGCGTGTCATTCGAGGTCAAACCGGGCGAAGTGTTCGGCTTCATCGGCCCCAATGGTGCCGGCAAGACAACCAGCATGCGAATCCTGGCCACGCTGGACATGCCAACCGAGGGCGATGCCTGGGTCGACGGTTTTTCAGTGATCGACGATGCCGACCGCGTCCGACGCAGATTGGGATTTCATGCCGGACGGTTTTGGGACGTATTCGGATGTCAACTGTGAAGAGTACCTCGACTTTTTCGCCCGGGCCTACGGACTTCGTGGCGATGAACGGCTCGAGGCGCTGCGGCACGTGATGGGGTTTACTCAACTTGATCAATTGGCTCACAAACCAGTCAACGGATTGTCCAAGGGGATGAAGCAACGACTCTGCCTCGGTCGAGCCCTGATTCACGACCCCCAGGTGTTGATCCTTGACGAACCGGCCGCGGGACTGGACCCCCGAGCACGAATTGAACTGCGCGACATGATCCGCGAACTCGCAGCCAAGGGAAAGTCGATCCTGGTCAGCAGTCACATCCTGACCGAGCTCGCCGAGATTTGTGACCGGGTCGCCATCATCGAACAGGGCAGACTGTTGGCCGTGGGCTCCGTCGACGAAATATTGAGTGGCGAATCGGTGAGATCGCACGACGAAGAAATCTCGCCGGCACCCCGACCCGCTATCAATGAACGAGTGCAAATGATCGTTAATATTTTGTCTGAAATTGACTTCGCGGCTGGCTGGTTGCGTGCACAACCTGGCGTGGAGGACATGTTGACCAACAGCCGGTCCATCCGATTCGCCTATTCGGCTGATCCTCAAACGCATGCGACTCTGCTGGAGGACATGATCAAGTCGGGAATTCGTGTGGCCAGCTTTACGAGCAAGCAGCGTTCGCTCGAAGACGCCTTTCTGCATGTTACCAAAGGACGCATCCAATGAGCACGCCCGTCTCGCCAGAGGCTTCAACCAATCTCAGGATTGCGGCAGTCCACAAAACCTCGCTTGACCGATTCCTTGATTGGTCCAGCGAATGGTTCAGTTCCATACTCGTCAAGGAAGCACGGCAGGCGCTCAAGAGCCGGCAGTTCCTGTGGACGTTTTTCGCGATGTTGTTAGTTGTCGCCTGCTGGACCGTGGGCGCGCTGAGCTACCTGCAGTCAAACGACGGTCAGAATAATTCGCCCGGTCCATTTCTGTTGTATGGATTCTGGTTGATTCTCGGTTTCCCGCTGGCAATCGTGATCCCGTTCGCCACGTTTCGTTCACTGGCGGCAGAATTCGAGGACGGCACGCTGCAGCTGGTTTCGATCACCACCATGCGACCGTATCAGATCATTGCAGGAAAACTGGGTGTGGCCGGGCTGCAAATCATGGTTTACCTCTCAGTCCTGGCGCCTTGTATTGCCTTTACCTACTTGCTGCGGGGAATTGATATCCGCCAGATCTGGTGGGGTTTGATGATCGCGGTGACAGGCTCCATTGCGCTGTGCATGTTCGGTCTGTTTCTGGCGAGCGTCAGCCGTTCGCGACAAATCGGCGTCGCACTGTCCGTGTTGCTGCTGTTTGGTGTGGCCATGGTTTACTGGATCTGGTGTTATGTGTCGTGGGGTTTAACCTACCTTTTTTCCGGCGCCTTTGCCGGAATGGAGCAGGAACAAGGCCAGATGATCCTGTTAAGTTACCTGGGAATCATTGGCACGACAGCATTTTTGCTGTTTGCGGCAGCCGCAGGTCGCATCTCGTTCGAGGCCGACAATCGTTCCTCGCTGATTCGGATTGCGATGTTGGTCCAGCAAGTCGTGTTCTTTGGTTGGGTGGTCGGGATTCTGACCTACGCGTTTGACGACTCGGCCGCGTGGGTGATCTCCATGTTTCAAACCCATTACTGGCTGGCCATGGGAGCCATGATGTGCTCGGTCCCGGCCGTGATGTCGCGGCGCGTCAGGCGTTCGCTGCCGACTTCGGTGATGGGGCGCTCGATCAAGTCGCTGTTCATGCCCGGACCGGGTCGCGGGTTTTTGTTTGCGCTCGGCAATATCTGGGGCTGGAACCTGTTGCTGATCATCGTCTTTCTCGGTGCGAACTATCTTTTGCCCGACGTCGATGCTCAGTGGGGCCCCCGCAGTACAGGAAGAACCCTCAATCCCAACGAAGTCACGACAATCCTGTCATCCGTTTTTGGAAATTGTGTTTATGCCACGACCCTGCTATCGATTGCATTTCTATTTTTGACGATCAGTTATCGCCGCCGACCCGAAGTCGGACCTTTTTTTGGACTGGCACTGCTGGTCGTCCTGTTGATGGTGTTCAGTTTGATTCCCATGGTAGTACAGCTCAATTGGTATCAAGGCACGCGCTTCAATTACTCACTCATTCAAGTAACCAATTGGTACGCTACAGCCAATGAACTCAACTCGTATGGAACCAATGCATCTCTGGCATCGGTTGCGCTTTTCATCATCACGCTTGCCATGTTTGGCTTCGGGTATTTCGCGCTTCGAATCGCCGGTCGCGAACTGCAATACTTGCCGGAAGCGGTTCCCAATCGCGTCCTGGAAGAGGAAAAGCGTCGCCGACGCGAAACGCGAGGACTGACGGAAGGCGATTTCCTCGCTCCTCGAAAACACGCGCTGGACGATTAGTGCGTATCAATCTGACGTAGTCGATTCTGTCCCAGACTCGAAACACGACGATTCTCGGTCCGGAACGCAACGGGCAACAGCCTGGTTAACGCCCCACCTTTTCAAACACGTCCAATAGGCGGCGTACAGCGCATCGACCGCATCAAACAGGTGAACCAGCAAAGCGGCTCGCGCCCACATGCCGTTTCGAGCTTGCCGAAAATACATGGCTCGTGGATCAGCGTCGATTTGGGTCGGAATTTCTCCCACGACGCTGTCCCGCGGGAACGGATGCATGATCGGGGCATAGTCTTTCATTCGCGATACGCGTTCGACCGTCAACTTGAACGGCGACAGGTCAATCTGGGCGATCTGTTCGCCCTGCACGCCTTCATTGTGTTCGCGCTGAATGCGGGTCATGTAGACGCAGTCGGCGTGTTCGAGAATGGGAACTCCCTCCAGCTCCGCGTCAAGTGACTCAAATTCATGAATTTTCACGCCACTGTGCAGCAGTCGATCTCTCAACACGTCATCCAGTCGGAGGACTTCGTGATCGGGTGACACGAAGATCATTCGCACGCCGGGGTATTGAGCCAACACGCAGGCAAGCGAGCGAACCGTTCTGCCACGACCGATGTCGCCACAGAACAAATAGGTCTTGTGTCCCGGGCCTGTCGTTAGCTCCGGATATTTTTTGCGAAGCAGTTGCAGCCGCGACACCCTGGAAATCGAACTTTCGTCAAAATTGAAAGTCCGCAGGATCGTGTACATATCCAGCAGGGCTTGCGTCGGGTGTTCATCGCTGCCGGCACCGGCGTTGATCACGGGGACGGAACGCATCTCCTGGTTTTCCAGTTCGTTCATCATGTAGGCACAACATTCGGCGAAGTTGGCTACCTGGGAACGCATGATGATGACATCAAAGTAGCTGCTGAACATGCGAATCGAGTCCATGCGGGATTCGCGTTTAATTTCGGATGAAGTTTCCGGATTGCGAACTTCATTGCAGGTGACACCCAGGATCTGGCAAGCCGCCATAAACGACAGAAAGGTTCGCGTCGACGGCTGGGTAAAGTACAACATCGCTCGTTTATCCGCCAGAATTTGTCGGAGCCGTTGGTTGCCTTCGCGATCTTTCGACATCCGGCGAATGATATCGGCACTGCGGCAGAGCTTGTCGATAAGTTCCGGTGTCAGCTGGGAGCCAAAAATCAGGTGTTTCAAACGACCGTGTCGCTGCAACGCCCGAATCTTGTCGTCCATCGGACGTTCAAACTGATGTGCAAATTCCGCAAATTCTTGCATGGCTCACCCGGCTCGCGCAACTGTCAGGGACGATCGCTGTTGATAACGTAATCAAGTTGGACAGAATTAAAAAGTGGCTCTCCAAGTCGCGGAATGGATCGGGTTCGAAGGCTGTTCACAAAAAAAGCCGAGTGGGAATTCTCGCGTTTTCCTGCTTTTTCTCTCTAATAAAAGTCCAGAATCATTCCCTGTTGCGAGGAGCAGAGTTATGTCGATCAAACAAAACATTCTTAACATTCTTTGAAGGGCTTGACGACGACTTTTTGCTCAGCCCAACCCCGGATGAGGGGATGTTTGCCGACGCACCCAACATGGCCCAAATGCTGTTTTTTATTGCTTATCACGAGGGCGTCCACTCGGGGCAACTAACCGTGGCCCATCGCGGCCTGGGTCACAAACCGTTGTTTAGTCTCGATACTTGAGTGTTTCGCGCGAATCCAGACTGTTTTTGAGATTTCCGTCGGGCGTGATACGGTAGCAGGTAAGCTTTTTTCCCGCTCGCAAAAACAACTGATCGCCCGCCAACGTGGGGGCCGCCCAGACGCGGCCAGCGATCACGCTGCATTCAAATTCTTGGATCAGGCCGGTCGTGGTGGTCGCCAGCAGGCTCAAAACGCCTTCGCCATTGACGCACAGCAGCTGGTCTTTGATGCACAACAAGTTTCCATTGCCAAATCCCCGCCAACGACCTTTCAGTTTCCCGTCCGCAGTGGAGATCGCCATCAACATCGTGTCAGTGCAGCCCAAGCACGATCTTGCCATCCTCGATCGGTAATCCAATTGCAATAAAAAAACTGCGGCCGTATTTCTTTCCATATTTGGCTGGTCGTCCACTTGCCGTCGGCCTTGTTCACCTCCAGGCAGTAGGTTCCTTTCGCGCCTTGCCCGGAAATCAACAAGCGATTGTCGCCAATGGGAAGCGGGGAGGGCACGTTGGTCAATCCAGATTCAGGTAAATCGCTGCGCCACAGAATGGCGCCGGTTGGCTCGTCGATGCCCAAGATCTCTGCGGTTGAATAAATGACGAGCTGACGCTTGTCGCACAACGTCGTAATCACGGGCGTGACATAAGTAGCTTCGCCGCAATCGCAGCTCCAGACTTCGCTGCCGTTCGTCAAATCAAGACACAACAAACCTTTTTTTTCACCGCCGGCATAAATGAAAAGTCGCTCGTCGACAACAACCGGGCTGGCTGAAAAACCGAACTGAACAGGCTCGGCCATGATTTGCGGGTCGGTGACAAGGTCTTTTTCCCACACGACTTTGCCGGTTGATTTGGTCAGGCAGACCAGCTGCCCGGTAAAACCCAGCGAAATGATCCGGTCTCCGGCCAGAGCAGGGGTTGCCTGGGAGCTGCGCGGATCGCCGGAAAAGGATTGCTGTTCTTCCAGGTCTTCACAATCGTACTGATGAACCCAGCGTTGCTCACCCGTTTGGCGATCGAGCGCCGCAATTCCTTCCAAATATTTCGTATTCTCCGCCGACTCACCGGTCGGTTTGTCGCGTCGAAAGCAAACAAAGACAGAATTTTCGTCGACAACCACACCCGACTTGCCATCACCAACTTCAACCTGCCAAAGCTGAGCAGCGGCAAACTCTTTCGCGTCAAAAGGTTCTCGATCGAGCGTAAAATCTCGTTGCGGACCACCAAATTGGGGCCATTGGAAGGCAATTGCCGTGTTGAAACAACATGCATGAAAACAAATGTACGATACAGGCAGTCAGCACAAGGGTGCAGCGGTTGAGCATGAATCAGCCTCGGTAGTGTTTTTGACATGATGCCAAGTTATTCGCAGCTCGTCCAAATTGGATTCACATCGCGGCGGAAAGCGAGCGGCAGAGACTCAGGGCACCATTTTACGCCGAGTCTAATATATCGCCACCGGCGTCTGTCCTTTCCTCCCTCTCCCGGACCCTCACGTGTCGCCGGGAGAGGGTGTTGCCTTGATCTCGCGGTATCGCACGTGTCGCCGGTGCTGCCTTGATCTCGCGGTATCTCACGTGTCGCCGGTGCTGCCTTGATCTCGCGGTATCGCACTTGTCGCCGGGAGAGGGTGCTGCCTTGCTAAAGTTCAAATGTCGATTCGCCCTGCTCGCGGTGTGCGTCACGTCTACAAAAAAAGCGGCGTGAGACCACACCGCTGACAAATTTGTGATGAGGCACGAGGACTAACTGTGACTGACGCTCGCCTGTTGTTGGGCTTGTTGTCGCTTTTCGGCGGCCTGAATGGCCGCTTGAATTCCGATTCGCAGTCCATCATCCGTGGCAATCGGTTCGTCGGTTGCAGGTTTGGCGACCTGGCGAACCGTGATATCGACGTTGACACCGACATCGCTGATCGGCTGACCGGTCGGCGAGTAGAATTTGGCTGTCGTCAATCGAACACCACCACCGGAAACGTTAAGCGGAAAAATGCCCTGCACGCTGCCTTTCCCATAGCTGCGATGTCCGACAATGGTTCCACGTTGGTGATCACGGATGGCTGCGGCAAAGATTTCGCTCGCACTGGCCGAGTCTTCGTCAATCAAAACGACCAACGGCACACGCCAGGTGTTGGACATTTGAGCCCGGTGGATATAGTCTTCCATCGGATTGCGACCGCGGGTGGAAACGATCACCCCTGAGCTGACAAATCGGTCTGCGACTTCCACTGATGCCGACAGGAGACCACCCGGATTACCGCGAACGTCAACGATCAACGAACGCATCCCTTGACGGTGCAGGTCCCAGAGCGCCGCGTCAAAATCGCGAGCGGTCGTTTTTTGGAAGTTCGTCAGGTTGATATAGCCAACGCCAGCGGATTTGTCGACGATCGAGACTTCGCTGACACTCGGAATTTCTACGCGTTTTCTTTGCAGACTTGTTTTCAAGGGCGTGCCATCGCGTTTGATAACGAGTTCGACAAAACTGCCTTCCACGCCACGCAACATGTCGGCAGCCCGTTCACTCCCGATCTCGGCGACGCGCAATTGGTCGACCTGGATAATTTCGTCGCCCTTGCGGATGCCACTTGCTCCGGCAGACCCGTTGGGAATGACACCGACAATTTTCAATGAGTCGGCCAGGGTTTGCAGTTCTACGCCCAGGCCGACAAAATTGCCTTCAATTTGAGACATCGTTTCATCGTACTGGTTGCAGGACATGAAGGCCGAATAAGTGTCGAGCGCCGAAATCGCTCCGCAGGTAAACTCATACATGGTCGCTTGCACGGGCAGCCCCAGTTTGCCTTCGAGCAGACTGGCCGCGGTGCTGGCGATCACGTAGATGTCGTTCCGATTCGCTGCCGGATATTGCTTGAGAGTTTCACGTGTTTCTCGGATGGAGCTCTTGATTTGCGAATCAGAAACACCCGGCAAATTCATTTCGCGAAATTCGGGGCAATATAACGCGACTTCCAAACTGGTTAGACCGTAGCCGGCAATTTGATTCCAGTTGGGCTGATCAACGTAGTACGACTGAATCTTCAACAGAACCTCGGCATACACATTCAGGGATTTTGTACCGCTGGTGTCCTTGATCGTCTGTCAAAAAGCTCGTGTCGGCGTAGCGACGATGCAAATCGTAATGGATCCGGGCCATTGCCTGGCGTTTCCTGAGATTTGTATCATCCGGGTATTCCCGCAAGGCTTGCTGGTAGAAGCTAAGTGCCTCGGCCCATTGCCGGTTTGCTTCCAGCGCGCTGCCTTCTTCGAGAACTTCCGTGGGAACCGAGCCATAAAAGCTGATTTGGTGAATCGTCGAGCCGTTCGTTCCTTGTTGTTCAATGACTGATTGTTGAGCGCACAAATCACCTTGAGACGTTGCGACCAACGCAACGCAACACAGGAACGCAAGCCAGGTAGGGCGAAAATTTATCATGCGGGCAAAAATGTCCATAAGCTGCCATCCTTAGAGGGCGACTGGTCACTGCCTTTGCCTACGAATTTGGGAGCGAAGCAAAAACGGATTACAGTCGAATCAGGGTACTGCCCATCCCACTGCGCACGCTTGGGCGCATGACACGAGATTGGCCGTTGAAGAATAGATCATGGTTTTGCTGCGGTCAAAAAAATTGAAACAACTTTTGTCCGCGTGATCCGTACAACCCATGCATGCTTTGGAGTGCGATCTGCTTGTGACGGTCTGTTAAAAAAACAGGTCTACATTGCAAGATTGCCCTCGTTGATTTTCGTCCTGCGAAACCGAATGCGGTTCAACTCAACAGGCACACTTTATCAACAGCGAGGTTTGCGGTGCGTCCCGGCAGCCTATGATACGGTAGTGATCCGAAAACGGTTCGACGAAGTCAAAAATATGACTCGCCAGCGCGTTAAGCTGTAATGAAGATCGGGTTACCGCGAATGGTTACGATTGTATCCGCAGGAAAATGCTGGCAAAAAAAAAGCGCCCGTCTACGGGCGCCTCCGGGTTATCACTTGAAATCTTGCGACCCAAGTCCGGATAGTATTTGTAAAATTGACTCGTTGCCTGGTCAGACCAAGTTCGCTGGGCATCGACAGCGGACTCGGCAGCACGCTCGACGGCAATCCCATTGGAGTCGGCACCGATGACTTGCGGCGGCGACGCCTGGTCTTTCTTTGACTCCACTCCTTGGTAAGCGATTCAAAGACGTCGGGTGATTCGTAGCGAACCACGTGCTTCCCGTCCGGAATCGGTCCAATTAACCCGCGAAAAACGGGCATCCCCCTCAACGTCAAGTCCGTGCTACAGTCGTCAATGCCGACTTTGTCGTGTTGTTTTTCAATTTCGTCGAGAGATTCGTAATCTCTTTCCCGAATCTCGCCGTCGGGCCCCCGAGTGACGATCCGAATGGTCTTGTCGGCCATAGCCAAATTCCCTTCGCTGGATTGGATGCTGTACTGGAGAACTTGGTCTTGCCAGTCTCCGATGTTCAGCACCCAGCTTCCGACCGGGGACTCGATTCCTTCGACGCACTGAACTGTTTTACTTATCGGGAAAACGACAGCCCATCAGGATTCAATCTCGACAGCACAAGCATGTTGCGAAAAATTACACGAATCGTCACAACTGAACTGCTTCGTTGACAACCCAAAAACAGGAAAACCAACGCTCGATTTGCCGATTTTAATTATCGTAGGAGTGGCGAAATTGTTGCGATCGCGTCAGCAAGAAAAGTTTAACAGGACGACTTTTCGGGACAACCGAATGGAGGGGAAAGGCGCTAACGGGTGGTTCGATGTCAGCAGACAGAGATTCCGCAAGGAATCCCAAGTTGCTCTCCCGGACCCTCACGTGTCGGCGGGAGAGGGCACGTGCTCGACTCAGAGAGCCAAGTTACAGCCAGATGCCCGCCGCATAGCTACGACGTCGCGCTGTTTCCGTGTCTGGGACAGACACGGATACGTCCACGCAATTACGTCTCGACGTTGGAGATGGCCGCAGCTTTGGCGGCCTCCAGTTCCAGCTCTGATTTGTCCAGCGCCTGCCGCGAGCGAAGAAACTCCTGTTTTGAAATTCGTCCCTTTTCAAACAAGGCCTGATTCGCTTCGTGAACCGTTTTCAAAAACTCGTGCTTGGCCCGCGCTTTTTCCAACGCGAGGTCGATCAGCTGGAAGCGCTTTTCCACGTCTGATTTGCTTGACGCCACGACCTGGGCAGCGGCCAATTGAAGCCTGGCAATTCTGGCCTGAAAGTGCGCGTATAGCAGCCGCTGCTTTGAAACCGATGCCTTCTGGTAAAGCCGTTTCGTCAACTCATACGTTGCCAAGGCCCGATCGTAATCCAGCTGCGCCAGGTCAATTTGCAAGTCGGCCAACTGCCTTGTCTTTTCTTCATCCGCCAAATCGGTGGCGTTTATTTTTGCACGACGCAGTTCAATTTGGGAAATACTCAATTCATACAACGCGCGTTTGACGTCTTGCTGGGAATTCGAGCCACGCGAATACAACCTTTTGGCAGTTTCATAGACCGATGTTGCAAATTGAACCTTCGTTTCCGCCAAGGCCGTATCGAGATCACGGTTCAAGACCAGTTTGTGCGACTCTGGCAAGTTGGCTTCGGACAATTCGGCTTGTCGCAAGCGCAGTTCCGCCAGGTTCAAGTCGTACTTCAGCCGCTCAATCCTTTGACTGTTGGCAGCGCGATTCTCTTGCGGATTTGACCGCGTCATTGTACTGTTTGCGAATTTGCGCGAGTTGCTTTTGCAGCCTCGACAACGGTCGGGTTGGTTGAACCGCTCGCTTGTGCAGCGTACGGATTTGATTCCTGGCCCCCCTTTAACGAAGGTAGCGTGCCTGGCTGCGCAAAAAGGAGATTTGACGAAAACAATAGAACGCCAGAAACTCCCAGCAGCCAACCCGGATGAACGCCGATTCCCATGACTTGCTCCAATCAGTTTCAATTCTATCGTGGCGACTGGCGAAGCGTTGTCAAGTCAATTAACGACCAATCCCGACTGCCCTAGCGGAAAAACGGTGGAATCAACATGGTCAGTAAATAGACGATCACCGTGGCTATAAAACACAACACGATTGTTAATCCGAACACCGCAAACACCGGCGAGAGAATTCCGATCATTGGCGTCAGCAAAGCGGACGTGTCGATTCTGACAGCTGCCAATACGAGCGTCACGGCTCCGAACAAGAGACCCAGCATCAATGCACCGCGAGTTGCCCCCTGGTAGTCGCTGCCACTGGGGGCCATGTGACTGCCGACACACAGAACCAGATAGACAAACACCCAGAACTTGGCGGTAAACAGATGCGACCACTGGAGGATCGTTCCGCCAATGGCCCACACACTCCCCATGACTTGACCGATCGCGCTGGTCGAACTGCCGCCCTCGCTGGAACTGGACTCCCGCGCCGCTTCCACGGCGGCTCGCGCAGCATCAGGATAAAAGATCCACAGCAGTGCACCGAGCGCAATGGATCCTCCGATCAGGGGCGCCACGCCAATGAAAATGTTGCCAAATTCCTGGTACCAATTGCCCTTCGACCACGAGTGTTGCACGTAACCTAGCCGTCCCGACTTGCGATCCGGTTGAAAGAGTGCTACTTCGGTAACTTTGTGATTGAAAATCAGGCAAGCCAGGACATGGCTGAGCTCGTGGATTGGCGTTCCCAGCCAGCCCGTCCACATGACCGCGCTCCACCCAAATCGCTCCGAGAGTCGCAGTTGGATTGCCCGCTCCAACCAGTGGATAATAATCGCAAAAATCAAAAATGGCGCCAGGATCGCCAACGACCACGAAAAAGTATCCCAGACCAGTGAGCCAAAATCTGTTTCTGCAATCACGCTGGTTAAGTTCATGTGCGGGTTCTATTCGAAAACTGCTGACTTTGATAGTTTTAAGCCCTTGGCACGGCAAAATCGAGAGCAGGCAACCGCTCGCCTCGCGATCGTCCATACGTCATTCGTCGAAGTCTTGACAAGCTTTCCCAAAGACTCAAAAGATCACCGAAATGAACCGACTCCCGTCCATTCAAATGCGCCGCGAAGATCTCAAACAGGGCGAAAACCTGTGTGATCATTGTATCGCCAAATGTTGCCGGTACTTTTCGCTGCCGATCGATACGCCCAAGACCCGCAAAGATTTTGATTTTATCCGCTGGTACCTGATGCACGAGTTTGCAACCGTTTTTGTCGATGAGACCTGGTACCTGTTGGTACATACGCCGTGCAAGCATCTTCAGCCCGATAATCGCTGCGGCACTTACGAAACCCGCCCGCAGATCTGTCGCGATTATTCGAACGACGAGTGCGAGTACGAAGACGATTATACGTACGACACCTATTTTGAAACTCCAGAACAAATCGATGATTACATGCAAGCCCGGTTCAACACGCCCGCGAGCCCCAACTTTCGGTCGGCCAAACCGGGACTGCCGATCGTTTATGTAAACAAGGCGTAAAACACGACTTTCACTACACGGGCTCCAGTTGTCACAACGCATTGCACCAAGAACGTTAAAAGGTTTCCGGGATTTCCTTCCCCAGACGATGATTCCGCGCGAATCGTTGATGGAAAAATCGCGCGAAGTCTATCGCTCATATGGTTTCGTGCCAATCGAGACACCGGCACTGGAGTACGCCGAAATCCTGTGCGGTAAAGGGAGCGAAGAAACCGATCGCCAGATGTTCCGTTTCGAAGATCACGGCAATCGCGATGTCGGAATGCGATTCGACTTGACCGTTCCACTGGCTCGTTATGTTGCCCAACATGCAAATGACCTGGGAATGCCATTTAAGCGCTACCACATCGCCACGGTTTGGCGCGGTGAAAAACCACAAGCCGGTCGCTATCGGGAATTTGTGCAATGTGACTTTGACACCATTGGCTCGACGTCGATGGCAACGGATATCGAAACGGCGCTGGTCATTTTTGATTTGATGCGGGCCCTGGGGTTTGAGAACAAATTCCAAATTCGCGTCAACAATCGCAAAGTGCTCAACGGGCTGCTGGAAAAATCCGGATTGGCCCAACAGAGTGTCGAGGTGCTGCGGGCCCTCGACAAGCTCGACAAAATCGGCGTTGAAAATGTTCAAACCGAAATTCGCGACAACACTTCGGCCTCGGTGGAACAAGTTAACGAAATCTTGCAGTTGGCCCGAATCAAGGGTTCCAACGAGGAAATTTTGAACCAACTCGATTCAATGTGCGCGGGCAACGAGTTGGCCGAAGCAGGAGTCTCTCAACTTCGCCAGTTGGTGGAGGCCACAACCGCTGTGGGGGTTCCTGCTGAAAGCCTGACCGTGGACGTCGCGATCGCCCGTGGGTTGGACTATTATACCGGAACGATCTATGAGACTTTCTTGACAGACCTGCCTGGTATCGGCAGCGTTTGTTCGGGCGGCCGGTATGACAACCTGGCCGACTTGTTCACCAATCAACAACTGCCCGGTGTGGGCGCTTCGCTGGGACTCGATCGTTTACTGGCCGCGATGGAAACTCTGGAGTTTACTTCCGCCGGACAAGACGACAGCGGAAGTGTTGATCGTACAGTTTGATGCGTCCCGTTTAGTCGATTATCTGAAATTGGCGGCCGCCCTGCGGGCGGGCGGCATCCGCACCGAAGTGTTTCCAGAAGCGAAGAAGCTTGGACAGCAATTCAAGTACGCCGATCGCCGTGGTTTCCGGGCCGTCATCGTCGCGGGCGGAGACGAATTGGCCCGGCACGTCGTCCAAGTCAAATGGATGGCCGCAGGCAAACAGGATGAAGTTGCCTTGACTCCCGCCGCCACCGACCTGATCGCCCATTTACGGCAGGGAATGTCTTAGAAAGGCACACATCAGATTGCATGCTGGGCTGTTTCAAATAAACTGGAGGTGTCCGGGAATTAGCTCGTTTATCGGTAAGCCGCAGCCGACTGCGTTCGAAATCTTTCAACCGGCTTCGGTCTCGGCTGGGCGTCCCGGATGGCAGCAGCTTCACTGCTTGTTGACAACCACACTCTTAACCTGATCACCAATACAGGCTCGCATGTACGAACAACGCGAATACGCCATCGCCTGGGGGCTGGTACTGCTTTTCCTGCTGCTGGGGATGTTGGTTGTCTGCATTCCGAGACCGCGTCGTCGCGACTTGAAGCCAATTGACAAAGCGTTGGTCGCCCGGGAAAAAGCTGCGGCCAAACGGAAAAAAATCGGCGCCAAGAGAAAAAAGCAGCGAAAAAAGGCGTGAACTCCGTCGCCAAAGGGCACGCGGCTCCGCACTTGCCGCCAGTTTTGTTGTATGAAAAACGTGGGCACTTCCTCTTCCCAGACCCCTGGAATCAGCCGGTTGCGGAGGCGAAAAGCGCAACGTCAAAAAAACGCGAGTGAGTGAGTCGTCATCGCGACTTCAAACTGCGAAATAACAACAACGTGGCCCAGCCACCAAGAAACAGAGCGACCACGCCGAGGATCATCAGCGGCTTGCGCAAATCCAGAACGGGTTGATTGCGGATCACACCCCAGGCCAGCACGACGGCCCAGACCAGGAGTCCTGCCGCAATGGCTGCCATCATCCAGGCTGGTTTGGTGATTTCGACCATCATTCTTTTTCCAGCCAGGGCATCATCGCTCGCAGCTTTTTGCCGACTTGTTCGATTGGCATTGATTCGTGTTTTGCCCGTTGAGCCTTCAGAACAGGATGCCCTTGCCGATATTGATCGATAAACTGGTGGGCGAATTTGCCGCTCTGAATCTCGGCCAGCACTTCCTTCATTCGCGCGCAACCGAATCATCGATGATTCGTGGGCCCACCACATAATCACCGTACTCAGCGGTGGTCGAAATGGCGTCCCGCATCCGCGATAAACCGCCAACGTTTAATAAATCAATGATGATCTTCAATTCGTGCAGGCATTCGAAGTAGGCCAGCTCCGGCTGGTAGCCCGCTTCCACCAGCGTCTCAAAACCGGCCTGGACCAGCGCCGTCAAACCGCCGCACAGAACCGTCTGCTCACCAAACAGGTCGGTTTCGGTTTCCGCGGCGATCGTGGTTTCAATCACGCCCGCTTTGGTACCGCCGAGCGCTTTCGCGTACGCCAGCCCGATTTGAAATGTTTCGTCGGTTGCACCGGCTCCAGTAGCGACCAGACAGGGAACCCCTCCGCCGCGCAGGTACTCACCGCGTACCATGTGCCCCTGACCCTTGGGGGCGACCAACAGCGTATCGACCCCGGTGGGTGGAATCACGAGACCGTAATGAAAACTGAATCCGTGACAAGTCATCACGATGTTACCCGGTTGCAAATGCGGCCTGATTTCAGCCTCAAAGACGTCACCGTGCACTTCGTCGGGCAGTAGCAGGTTGATCAGGTCGGCTTGTACTGCGGCGTCGGCAATCGAAATCGGCTGAAAGCCGTCCTTGACCGCGTTTTGGAATCCAGCACCCGGTCGTTGGCCAATCACGACCTTGCAACCCGAATCGCGGAGGTTCTGCGCGTGTGCTGCACCCTGGGCACCATAGCCAATAATTGCAATCGTCTTGCCGGTGAGCCGACCGAGATCGGCGTCGTCTTCGTAGAAAATTCTGGTTTCCATAGGACTGGTTTCATCCGGGATCTTGAGCTGGTTTGATCGTATCAGTTTTGGAAAGTCGCCACAAACGGCCAATTTTTTTCGCAGCCGGGTTTGCAGCGGATGTTCAAAAACGTCAATCAAAGCGATTGCGCGGACCTGGCAGGCGAAACGTCTTGTTATACCCCACAAGTCTGATTGATCGCTTCCGTCGGGCTTGCCCCGAGCGAAGTTTCCCTCTCCCGGACCCTCACGTGTCGCCGGGAGAGCGACGTCGTCTTGCGACCAGAAATTGTTAATTCGTAGTGCCTTTCACTTTGCCAGGGCTTAACCTCGCGACATTCGGGGCAAGCCCGACGGAAATTTAGGGCCCAAAAAAGCATGTGGGGTATAAAAAGGCAAGACGTCGATCCATCACTTCATGTACACGAGGTAACAAACGACCCGCTGACCGTGTGAGAATAGCGGCTACAATACGTCCCATGTTTGGTCGTCAGCGAAAATCAAAACGGGGAAGCGCGATCGGTTGCGGGTTTGTCCTGTCAATCGGGCTGCTGATCTGTTTGTTACTGTTGCTGAACTCTCTGGTTGTCCGCGCGTTCCTGAATGCGAACCTTTCCAACGCGGACCAGAGAATTGCTCAGGCCGCCCAGTTCGTGGTGCCGGTCTTAATGATCTATTTCGAGTTCTGGTTTTATGACTTGATCACCCGCACGCATCTGGGCGACGAAGAATGAACGGTCCCTGTTTCAGCAAGCCCGAATGACACCCTCCCTTGGAGTTTAAGTGGGTCTACTTGTTATCCACCGAATCAACAATGACTTTTTTGGCTTCCCGTTCACCCACCAGCGCCGTGATCTCGATCGGCGCCGAACCCAATCCGATTTTTCCACCCGCCATCAGAATTGCCCGCACGACACATTCGCCGTTGGCGTCGCGCGGGATCAGAAAATTCGTTTCGAATGAGCCCTCGTTAACGTCGATCGTTTCCCGGTAACAGACCAGTTGTTGAGCCGACTCGTAGACTTTCTGGTAGCCTTGAAAAGACGAATCGGATGAATCGTAATCCTTGCGTCGCGGCGGTCGAACCCGGAACCGGTCGCGCGCGTAACAAACTTCCAAGACCAGCTCGCCCGCCATTGGCGAGTTCCCTGTTATTTGAATGGAATCGCCCGCAGTCACCAAACACGGCGCCTGAAGTTCGACTGTATTGGGCCGCTTCAATTGCAACAGGGGATCGCCGATCAAGTGAATCAAATCCACATGCTCGCGACGCTCAATCGCCAAGGCATCTGCATTGGGACTGAAAGCTTTTCCCATTCCCTCGATCAGGTTGCGATAAGCGTCTTTTTCGTCGAAGGGCTCCATCATGCGAACTTTGCCAACGCGAATCAGTTCGCCCAGAGTTGGCGCGTCGCCGTGGAAATACTCATTTAGTATTTCCAGCGAGAGGACGCTCATGGCATACGGCATCGTTACCCGCGTCCCGCAAACCATGGCGATCGGGCCGCGCGGCTGTTTTAACATTTCCTCTGCGAGGCAGTCCTGTTCATCGTCGGTGGCCCCCGTATAACACGAAAGGAATATCGCAATCGGGCTGCCTTCGCGGCAATTCAAGCGGTAAGCGGTGCGGCAATCCAGAATTGAATGACTCTGATCGGGTAAATAGATTTTGTCCAGCTTGTGCCTGGCTCCATGACCAATGTAAACCCAAAACAGGCAGCCTTCGTTAAACCGGTTGATGCTGTTTTCGGCGAAACGCCGTGGGTCCGGGCAGTAGGGACTTGTCCAACTTCCATAAGTCATCGTCGTTTTATAGGACGACGGGATCAAATCGGTGATAATTTGTTTCGTTGTCTGTTCAATCAGTTTGTCCAACATCGGGCCGAAACCGCCAACTCCCGCAATGAAGTTCACGTTGCGCTGCCAGGGACCGTTGGAACCTTGCGATTCGTATTCTTTGACGCGGTTGACCATCTGGGTGAGCTGCGCGGGAGTATCAACTGGAATTCGTCCAATTGCCAGTTCCGGAATCCCGTCGTTGTTAGGGTCCGCATACGTGTTGTCAGTCGCAATCTCTGGCTCGGAACCGTATTTGACGTTGATTTTCGCTTTTACATAATCCGTTGGCACCAAGCGTGTTGCTCTGCCATTGGCGTCGCCCGAATCGCCGATCAGCACGACGTTTTTCAAGCTGCCACTGCGGGCGAATTTTTGAACCGCCTGCTTGATTCCATACGAAGAGTCCGGCGGAACAATCACGACAATGGTATGGCCTTGCTGTTGCCGATACTCAACCCACGGCTGCAAAGCGACGCGAAAATCTGGCGGACAGATGACCAGTGTGTCTGGCGACTCGACTGGTACAGCAATGAAAGCGACAACTGCAAACAGGAAAAACATGCGTTTCTCGGCGGAGTTTGGTTGGACGATTGTGGCGGGAGTTTCCGCGAAATACCGCTTCGAGGCAATATTAATCTAGCTGAAATGCGGGCGCAAGCGAACTGTTTTCCTCGTTTTTGTGCTGGCGTATTGGTGTTTGCAATTTTGGCAGCCTCATCTACCGCCAGACTTAGGAGGCGTCTGGCCGGAACCTTTCGATTTCTTTGTTGGTTTTGATATTCCTTCTTCCTTTTTTTTGTCGTCCTTCATCAATTTACCGTCCTGATCAGCCGGCTTGTCAGGCAGATTGGGGTCAACGGGAAGCGCGGTTGGATCCTTTGCCGCATCGGGCACGACACCCTCCGGTTGGCCGCCCGGATCGACCGCGGCTGGAGCAACCGGTGCCAGCGGATCAACCGCCGGCGCATCGGGATGATCATCTGCCATTTTTTGATCCCCAGCGGCCGACGTGATTGGATTGGGAACTTCGATCACCATGTAAGCTGCCCAAAAAAATGGATGCTCGGCTTTCATCGGCGCCGCGGATTTTTTTTGCTTGATGCGCGGTTCGGCCTCCAAATCAAGATCCAGTTGCCTGGACACCTTGACGGCTTCCTGCAGTGCTTTGACGGGCGTCATGTCGCTCAGATTTTTCGCGTAATTTCGTGTCAGCTCCAAACTGTTGCGACCGCCGACACGCCAGCGGCTGAGCAGCAACGCGCGACTTCCCGACGCCAATACACCACAGGCGGTTAAGAAAACGTCTTGACCGTCACCCTTACCGCGCGCTCCAGCGGCACCGCCGGAGGTAAATCCTGGCAAGATGACATATTCAGGCCCCCAAAGAGGAAGCGACAACCAGGACGCCAGGTTACTTCCCATCATTCCCTGATCGAGTTGGGCCGGACTGAGCGCAAACGCTCCGCCTCTGTCGGGCGTTGGAAGGTCGCTGCAAACGACAAACCGATCGACAATCGCCCCATAGTATCCTGACGGGATCGTCATTTTTTCTTCAAAATTTACCGCGTCCGGGATATCGACCTGAATTTCTTTTACAACTTCCTGTGTCTGTTCGATTTCACCTTTGGGGTGCATCCGTCCGGAAACAATGGCTGTGCGGGCCAGCCGCCGCTCGGGCCGCTGACTTCCAATCCCCAGGTAGAGAGTCGGCGCGTAGCGGATCAACAAATTTTCGCCGAGCGCATGCAGATTTGCCGGATCCACGACCACTTTTTTGCCACGCGGTTTTTTGGTGCTTGATTTTTTATCAGCCGGATCGGCAGGATCAGCAGGATCAGCATTGGGGTCGAGGTCAGCCGGATCAAGCGCGCCCGCGATGGGCGGGGCCGCAGCAACCTCAGACTCAATCTGCAACAATTCAAAAGGCACATACCATAGCACACCATCCGGAACGACGATCATTTCCGTGTACTTGCTCCAGTCGATATCGGAGCCGTCAATAAAAATGTTTTTGGCGACCGCGTTGGCGTCGAGCTTCCAGGAATCGTCGGCCAGATCATCCAGGTCGACGCCCCCCGAGTTATCTTGCAGGCCAATCCCCTTAAGAAATCTGCCCACGCTTGAAACGACATTGCGGGTCGAGGCTGTGCCAAGGTACTTGGCTGAATCCGAAGTCACGGCGAACGAATGGACGCCGTTGCCGGTGGCCAACATGACGAATGCCACCTGGTCCGGCTGGATTCTTTCGTAGAGCCTACTGATATCGATATTTTGTGGTGGAAAGGCCATATCGGCGGACTGTCGGCGAACCGCAAAACTCAAAATAATCGCTTCTTGCGCCTTGGACACTTTCGCCAGCTCGACAAACAGTTCCGTCTGCTTCGTTGCCTCTGGAGAATCGACATCCGGCTTCAGCGGAAGCGCGATTAATTCGTTACGAATCTCACTGGCCCGGTCGGAGAGCTGTTTATAACCGGGAAAGCGACCGAGTAAGTCCCGTCGTTGAGCCTGCATTTCTTTGGTCAATCCCTCATCGGGCCCTTCCATGACCCACCGCAATGCCAGCAATCGCCCTCCAAGGGGAAGATTGCCAAAGAATCGATGGCGGCGAACCAACTCGGCAACTTCGATCGCCTCGTCGTATTGTTTATTCAACAGCTTCGTTTCAAACCAACGTTCCATCGGCGCGACATGCGGAGTCGTCAAGTACGCCAGGCACTCAAGCGGATCGATCGTCCATTCGGCCTCGGTCGGATCGCGCAATAACGCTGAATACAATTGGTCTGCCCGCCGGCCGCTGATATCGCCCGACAACACGAGGCTATCCGACAAACCCAACTGGTAAAGCCAACGCGAACCGGTCTGAAAATCTTTCAGCGCTCCATTGAGTTCTGAAAAACCATTTGCCTCATCACCATTGATCAGCGAGATTTGCGCTGCTGCAAACCGCAAGCGACTATTCACAACCGCTTGCGGCAGCGAAGTTCGGCTCATGACTCGACGGGCTTCTCCCAAAACTTTCGCAGCCGATTGGGTATCTCCGGCTTCTACGAAACAGGCTGTTAGTCGCTCAATCAAGGATGCGTTCAATAATTTGGCTCGTTCATTGGCGGCCCACTGAATGGCTGGTTGCAGTGGCGGATAGGGCGTCCGGTTGGTCATCAGGTGGAGCGTCGTGCCAAAACTCAATGACTCTTCAATCAAGTCGTACTGGTTGTGAATTGCGGCAGAAAAAGATGCCTCCAAAGCCGATTGAGCCGCCGTCGCCGTGTCTCCAGAAGCAAACGCAACCATCGCCAGTTCGAGCAGGGCGATCGGCGTCAAGGTATGATCCAGCCCGCCGAATTGCAGTGAATTTTCCAAGGTGCGGCGGGCAATTGTGTAGTCTTCCATTGACGCCTGGGCAATTCCCAGCAAAACGTCGTTCCAGGCGCGAAAGAGAAGCCCGGTATCGCGAGATGAGGACAGTCCTGTAACCAGCTTGGCCGTAAACGGATCGTACTTGCAAGTGGCCCCTTTGATGGTCCTGCGGCGATGGAGTGCAAGTGCCGTGCACCGCATGATCTCTTTGACATTGACGCTGCGTTGTTCCGGCGCGTCGACGACACCCCCTTCCGAAAATGCACGGCCCGCGTCCAGCCTGCCAAACAATGTCGACATGCCTTGCGGGATATTGGCAACTCCACCGCGCCGCTGGATCGTGCCCCAGTTGATTCTTGCTCGTTCGAGCACCTGTTGTTCCGCCGTTATTTCGGGCACCTCAACGCGAGATTGCCAGCCCGAGGCGTTGTACTTCAGGTAGAGGTTGAGTGCTTCTTCATAGTACGTGATGGCGTCAGCATAATTGCCCATGTGATAATGGCACTCGCCGATCATCGTCCAATAGCAGACCGAATCAAGATATCGATCAGTGCCAAAGCGGTAAGCTGTATCGGCCCCGCGAGTGAAGTCTTTGACAGCATTTTTATAGTCCGCGCTGTAAAACTCCAGGAATACGTTGTAATAGCTATCGTTTGGCAGCGCGGAGGAACGAATCTGAGCCTGAGCGGGTTGCCAGAACGCAAAGACCAGGACGATCGTGAGTAACAATCCCAATCGCCGGGGCCAGCGACCCGCATTCGCGGAACCGGTTTGAAACGAGATTCCAATATGCATCTTTGAATGCCTCTTCATCAATTCCGCCTGTTCTTTGCGAGCTCGTGCTAATTAACTAAGTTTACCAGACCGGTCTGTTTTAAGACAAATCCGCTATCACTTAGTGTGGTTTAGCAAACAACCGTCACACCGGAAGTGAAAACAGGTTAATTGTAACGATTTTTTGGGCAAAGGATCAAAGTCTATTAGTTGACAAGACGATAACTCATCTGGCGGTTATTCCGACTGTTGTGATGTGGACCCACCGCTGGACCTCGAATGGAGCTTTCCAGACCAATGTATTGCCTGATCAAGAAAAAATACCTGAGCCTGATGCTTTGCGGTGCCACAATCGTGGGAGCATTTTCACTGAGTGGCTGCCAGGTGAGTGTCGGCGGACAAACGTTGCCGAGTCCCTACTTTCTGGGAGACGATATTCAATATTTCCCGAAGGGTCCTGAATTCAAACTCTCGCGGGAGGCAGCGGCACTGAAGGAAGCCCGCGCCGAGAACTCCGCACTTCGATAGCCAGGCAGCGAGCAAACAAACCAATTAGCGATCCACATCGCAGCAGCCCGTCTAGTTGACTTCACATCAGCTGGCGGGTTTCTTTTTTGCGCGGAGACGCGCGGGTACAGCCGCATCGTTTCACATCAAGCCGGCAGGCGCCAGCGCGTTGGCCGATATCCCCAACGCAGACGCCTGCCGGCTAACCGTTAAACGACCACGTCACCCGCTAATTCACAGCGGCTGTGATCAGTACGACCGCCCCCACGATTGCGGCGATCAGGCTGGCGAACAGCACGGCGCCGCTGGCGATATCGAGTGCATTTCGAATATTTTCGTCCGGCTGATTGGTGATGGACCGCGCCAAATACTCGATGCTGCAGTTGAACAGCTCGGCCGCCATCACGATTCCCACACACAGCAGCAGGATCATCAGCTCCTGTTTGCTGACGCCCAGAATCAGACCTGCCACGATCGCTGCGATCGCCAGCGGGAAGTGCACCAGGAAGCTATTCGTGCGTCCACCCCGGACGCCGACCGCGATTCCACGAAACGCGTTTTGGAATTTGCGGAGCCACGAAGAATTGGGGGAGTTGTTTTCCATGTCGGCTGGTCAATCAAATTAGCATCGTCATCTACTCTAACCAGCGGGATCCCGCCGGGCCAACCGCGACACCGCCCGGGTTGAACAGCCGCGAACGTGCCAGGAATCGCGGTTCGAACCCAAACCGGACTCCAAAGTTTTCACGGGCAAAGTCAGCCGTATAACCAAACTTCCACAAGAACGATTCGCCAATATAAATCAGGTTGAGGGCGTTACCGATACTGCCGGCATCGCTAAAGTCAAATTGCGAAATGCCGTTGACTCCCCATTTGTCACTCATCCGGTAGGTACCAGAAAGCGTCAGGATGTTACTGCTAATCGGACCCTCAATGCTGCGGACACCGAGAAACAGGTTGCCGGCTTCCGGACGCCCGGCTTGAACACCCAGGCTGGCGGTCCTCAATCCCTGGCCAAAAAAGTCAAAGTAACCATCGGAAAGGATGGAAAACCGGTCACCGACGTACCATCGGAAATCGTAATCGAGCATCCCGAAGTTTGAGCCAAAGTCGTCTTGCGCAGCATCCGGGTAATAGGCGGTTTGGGCGTCCAGCGTGATCCAGTCGATGATTCGCTCCTTGCCTGGCAAGCCGCGTTTGGTTTGCCAGCGCTGGCGAACGCCCAGTGTGATCATCTGCAAGTCATCGGCAATTTCGGCGGAGGGCGCCGTAACATTTCCCTGCATTCCGGAACGCAACGCGAAAAACCGCTCGTCGTACTTCAATGGAATCACGCCACCAAAGTCGTTAAACGCAAATCGGCTGCGAAACTGTTCCTGGGGATCATCGTCCAATTCATCGTACAGTGCTAACTCATCGAGGTCCTGCGACGCGTCGGCATAAAAGGCGTCGACGTCAAACGAGACCTTGTGGGCCAGTCCGTTGACGTTCCACAGCACACTTTGAATCGTGGGATCGACTCTCCAGAAAGGCAGGCTGGCTTTGACTCCCGCCTGTCCATAGACACGGAACAGGTCGTTGCCATCCAGGGCTTCCTGCCAATACATCGCGTCACCGAGCGCGTAGGGCACAACTTTGACCGGTCCCAGCTGCACCGGAAGATCAACTTCCTGGCGCGTTCCGGTCCGCAGGCCCTGAACGTCGGCTTGCCACGGTAGCGTGGCAAACTTGGCAGCCTGCGCCGGGTTTTGCGGAGGATCGCCAACTTGCAGCCGGCCGTACCCGATTTGATTATGCGCGTACCAGACCAAACGGTCGCGCGCCAGTGGCTGTCCCAAAACAAATTGATCAAACCGCGGCAGCCACGAAGTTTGTGTGAGGAAATCATTGATTTGATAGTTGCCCCACAAATTCAGGGATTGCGTACCCTCGTTCCGCTGCAGCCAGAGTCCGGTGAGCGCATCCTTGTTCTGGTCCCACTCTCTTTCGAAGTACTGCTCTAAAAAGTTTCGATCCGAGATATATCCAAACTCGGCCTTGAGCTGATAGCCGGTCGTAAACTGATGCCGATGCTGAGCCAAAATACGACCGCGTTGAGTCTCTTCGGGGGCCAGGTTGAATCGACCGCGGCCAAGCTGGTCGAGACCCTGGTCATTGATGAACCAGCCTCGGTAAAAACCGGAGACGGGACCCGGTTTTCCAAATATGCCATCGCGCTGATAATCGACTTCGCTGCCAAATCCAACACCCCGTTTGCTGAGCAGATCAAGAATCCCGGTCCAGGTGCTCCCCTTCGGCGGATTTTTGAATCCAAGCAACTGGTACATGTCGTAACCCGTCAACAGCTGCACGCCAAAAATATTGTCATTTCCGACCGTAAAACGATTGACGTAGAACGATGGATCGTCAAGCGACATTCGCATGCGGGGCCAGGCAAAAACCGGCACGCCACCCGCGTAAACGCGAGTCTGGTTTGCCTCCAGAAAGTACTCGCTATCCGTCTCCTGAACGCCGGCCGCGTCGAAAACAGGTTGCCCCGTATCCGGATCGGTGGCGGGTACCTGTTGTCGATTAATTCCAATCGCCTCAGATTGCAACCAATAACGGGGTACTCCCATGCGGCTGGACGTGATCGCGGTGCCATAGGCCTGCATGTTATTGGCGTCGACCTGCTGGATGACATCCGCCTTGAGACGGACCAAACCCTTGAACTTTTGCGCCGGTGTCAGAATCTCCGCGTCCAGAATCGTGCCTTGCTGATAGTTCGCGTCATAGTACATTCGCTTGGCATAGATAATTCGCTTGTCTTTGGCAAAAATCACGTTGCCCTCGAGATACATTTCCCAGCGCGTTGAACCGTCGGGCAGCGTCGTTTGCCAACCCACCACGTTGTCGGCAAGGATAATGATCTGCCGTTCCTGATCCGCGCGGAATTGTTCCAGGCGGGCAATTTCAGGGCTGTCGATCGTGACTCGCACACCTCCTGTGCCTATGAAATATCGTTCATTGGGATTGCCGGGATTGTTTTGATAGGAACCATTGAAATCGGCGGCGGCATCGCGACCGGAAAAATTGATCCTCGTTTGGCCACTCGGGTTCGCGGCAGCCGGGATAGCCATTTGTGGCGGAACATCTAGGGGAGTCGTCGGTTCGACAAAAATGGCATTGGGCGGTTGGACGTTGGGAACCTCCTCCAACTGACCGGTTTGAGCCGAAACCAACATCTGGTTTTGCGCCGTTTGAAATTGAACTTGTTGCACCGAGGCATCAACACCCTGTTCGAGTGCCATCTGGGCGCGACCGAATATTTCCGGGCGCGCGTTTTCACCTAATGGCTGCGCACGGATTGAAAGATCGACCGAAGCGCTGGTAAACAATCGCCCCAGCCAAACCTCATCCCGAATCGTATCCGGCGGCTTGCCATCGAAGTTCTGAATTTCGATGACGACATCCGATTCGAGGTAGGCAATCACTTTGTAAGGCGTTGTTTCACTGCGCTGGTCAAGTGCGTCGGGGATTTCAACCCACAGAATCGCTTCGTTCGCAGTCGCCGCGATATGTGCCTGCCGAATCCGGACGTTGCCGCTGAGGTGCAAGACTTCGTAGCCACCAACTCGAAATTTGGTGGCCTCGGCAGCCGAAACAGAAATCGAGCGATTGGCCAGCGGTCGGGCAAACGAAATTTCCTGCGCCGCAATGCACCTGCCTTGCGCGTTGAAGACGAGCAGGACGATTGCCACGGTGAAACTTGTTAACCGATTCTTCGCGCGGAACCAACGCTGGCGAACACAACGAAGCGATCGCAACCGGCTGTTCTGGTCAAGTTGTCTTCCCAGATTCAAGTTAAACAAACTGCAGGCCGATGAAAATGATTAATTGTTCTTGCGCGCACGCCTGATTCGCGCACGCCGTAATGCAGCATTTGCCCATCCCGACAGCACGCGGCTTGACAGACCGAACCGCAGCGATTTGCCGGAATTTTGGCGTCGCGGAGTATAGGAAGCCCTTTGGACGGTCACAAGCCAAATCAACTTCAGCCGATCGCTTGGCCAGTCTCAATTCAAATTGAACTGCTATCAAAAATTTGACAGCAGTTATTGTCAAGCATCGACTAATGAATTTCGTCAAGGACACCGACATGAGCCAAGCGATCATCGTGACGACGACCTGTGATCAACGAGACGTTCTGGTGCGGATTGCCGCCACGCTGGTCGAAAAAAAACTTGCCGCGTGTTGCCAGATTGGTGGGCAAATCACGAGCATTTATCGGTGGCAAGGCAAGATCGAAAACTCAGACGAGTGGATTTGCCAAATCAAAACCGTGTCTGAACGGATGGACGAAATAATTGCGGCGATTCGGGAGCTACACACGTACGACGAGCCCGAGATCGTGGCGGTGGAAATCAACGGTGGCAGCGAGAGTTACCTGGACTGGCTTGTGCAGCAATCCAGCGGTGGGTAGCTAAACCGCTTCCACCAGGGCTTCATTGACCGTCGGTGGTCGTCCAATCGAATAATAGGTGAATCCGTGTTCTTTCATGGCCTTGGGATCGTACAGGTTACGGCCATCAAAGATCACGGGGGTTTCCATTTTGCCCTTGATTTCGTCGAAATCGGGATGGCGGAACATATCCCACTCGGTATTGATTGCCAGGGCGTGTGCACCTTCCAGGGCCTCGATCGCCCCCGAAGCATAGTCAACCGAATCGCCCAGTTCTTCGAGGCGAACGTTTTCCATCGCTTCCGGATCGTAAACGCACACGCTGGCACCCTGTTGCAGCAGTTGTTTGATCAACACGAGCGCCGGAGCCTCGCGAATGTCGTCCGTTTTGGGTTTGAACGCCAGGCCCCATACCGCAAATCGAACCCCCGCCAGTTTGCTGCCGTAATGTCGTTCGATCTTGTGCATCAACACATTTTTTTGCCGATTGTTAACTTCATCGACGGCCTCCAGAATGGTCGGCGGCAGGTTATTGTTTTTGGACATCGCCGCCAGTGCCCGAACGTCCTTGGGAAAACAGCTGCCACCATAGCCAACACCCGGGAACAAGAACGCAAATCCAATTCGTTGGTCATGCCCAATCCCGCGACGGACGTCGTTAATATCGCCGTTCATTGCTTCGCATAGATTGGCCATTTCGTTGATGAAACTGATTTTCGTAGCCAGCAGCGCATTGGCAACGTACTTGGTAAGTTCAGCGCTTTCGGGCGACATGTCCAAAAATGGCTTGTCGGTTCGGAGAAAAGGCGAGTAGAGTTCCTGCAAAACTTCCGCCGTGTCCGCTTCGCGCGTTCCAACGACAACGCGGTCGGGGTACATGAAGTCGTTGATGGCAGCGCCTTCTTTGAGGAATTCCGGATTGCTGGCCACCCGATAACGTTTCTTGTTGGCTGCGAATAACCGGTCGTAAATGCCTTGATTCGTTCCGACGGGAACCGTACTCTTGGTCACGATGATCGTATCGTCCTGGATATGCGGGGCAATCGAATCGACAACGCTCCATAGCGCGGACAAGTTCGCCGAACCGTCGTCGCCTTGCGGTGTTCCCACAGCGAGATAAACAACTTTGGCGTTGGCAACAGCTTCGGCGGCCTTGGTTGTGAATTTCAGTCGGCCCGCCTTCGAATTTCGCTGGACGAGTTCGGCCAGGCCCGGTTCATAAATTGGAATTTGACCCTGATTTAGTCGATCAATTTTTTTTTGATCAATATCAACGCAGGTGACATGGTTTCCGCTTTCGGCAAAACAGGTTCCGGTTACCAGGCCAACATAGCCGGTACCAATCATGGCAATATCCATAGAATTCTTTCGCTAACTGGTAATATGGGCGGGATGACGGCGGCGTTCTGCCGCCGATGACTAGAAAACAAAAAAACCAATATAGTTACCCAATTGGGTGATCCGACCCAATTGAAAAATTTCATCAAAATTGATTGTGCCAGTTCGTTAGCAGCCCAGTTTACCGGCAATGCCAAAATCGGGTCAGTCCGATTGGGCCATTTTGCGGGTCATTTTGCGAAAAAAGCGACTCCTGCACCAGCAGCTTGCGCAGTGATCCGTGGGTCGCTCCTGCGGGTGCGACTCACGGCGTGCTCAACCGCCTGAGCATAACCGGGCAGGTCAAGCCACCGTTCGCCCAATCCAAGTTTGAAGAGTAACACCCGGCATGTACCAAGGTAAATTCCGAGTAACATCCCGCAGGTGCTACCCATGGTAGCCTCTTCGGGAGGTTTAGTGGCTATCGGGAGGTGGGTTCAGGTGGTTCAGACAAGACCGTCGACACCCTCCCCTTGGGAGGGTCGGAGTCTCAGCTCCGGGGAGGGCGACCTTGGCAATGCGACATGTACCTTCCAAAAGACGTGCTCGTTCGCTTTGTCAGTCCGGGGCAAACTCGGAACTGCACAACCCGCCCCGCTCGTTCCTCGCGACCCTCCCAAAAGGGAGGGTGGCGTCAACGACTATCTCGGTGGGCCACTAAATTCCGTGAAGAGCCCCATCATAGTAGGAGCCTTTTCCAGTCGCCGGACACCCTCCCCTTGGGAGGGTCGGAGTCTCAGCTCCGGGGAGGGCGACCTTGGCAATGCGACATGTACCTTCCAAAAGACGTGCTCGTTCGCTTTGTCAGTCCGGGGCAAACTCGGAACTGCACAACCCGCCCCGCTCGTTCCTCGCGACCCTCCCAAAAGGGAGGGTGGCGTCAACGACTATCTCGGTGGGCCACTAAATTCCGTGAAGAGCCCCATCATAGTAGGAGCCTTTTCCAGTCGCCGGACACCCTCCCCTTGGGAGGGTCGGAGTCTCAGCTCCGGGGAGGGCGACCTTGGCAATGCGACATGTACCTTCCAAAAGACGTGCTCGTTCGCTTTGTCAGTCCGGGGCAAACTCGGAACTGCACAACCCGCCCCGCTCGTTCCTCGCGACCCTCCCAAAAGGGAGGGTGGCGTCAACGACTATCTCGGTGGGCCACTAAATTCCGTGAAGAGCCCCATCATAGTAGGAGCCTTTTCCAGTCGCCGACCGCTATTCATCCGGGCTTTCGAACCCTTCATCGTTCGCGGAGTCCGTTTCAGCCGGCATTTGGGCAGCCTCAGCGGACGGCGGTTCGTCGGATGGAGTGAAGTCTTCCGGCAATTCGTCATCGTCTCCGTTGTCGTTTTCATCTCGGGGAACGCGCACCACGACCGCCAGCGCGTCGTCTTCGTCGAGCCCCATGATGCGAACGCCTTGGGTGTTTCGACCGATGGGTTTGATATCACTGCAAGCGATTCTCTGGATCTTGCCACGCGCGGTCATCAACAGGACTTCATCGTCGTCGGTGACCGGAACGACGCCAATCACTTTTCCGTTGCGTTTGGTTGTTTTGATATCGCGAACCCCCTTGCCGCCGCGATTCTGAGTCCGGTATCGTGAACCGCTGGTTTCTTCGTCGGCAGTTTCATCCTCACCATTGGGTCCAAACCTCGTGCGTTTTCCGTATCCATGTTCGCACGCGGTCAACAGAGTCGCGTCGGGATCGGCAACCACGATTCCCACGAGGTGGTCGCCAGCCGACAGCTTGATCCCTTTAACTCCGCTGGTATTGCGTCCGGTCGGGCGGGCGTCTGATTCGGCAAACCGGATCGCCATGCCGTTAGCAGTGGCCAAGACCACGTCGTCGCCGGTCTGAGTTACCACCACGTCAATCAGTTCATCGTCCTCGCGAAGCTTGATCGCAATGATTCCACCTTTACGAGGTCGACCGTAGGCGGACAGTCGCGTTTTTTTGACAAGTCCTTTTTTGGTGGCCATCATCAGGAAGTGATCTTCCAGTGTGAAATCTCGAACGGCTCGACAGTCGGCAATTTTTTCGCCTTCTTCGAGAGTAAGCAGATTGATAATGGCCCGGCCGCGGCTTTCCCGGGAAAGTTGCGGTAACTGATGCACCTTCAGCCACATTACACGGCCTTGGCTGGTGAAAAACAGCAGGTAGTCGTGGGTGCTGGCCGCAAAAACGTGCTCGATGGGATCTTCGTCCTCGCTTTTGGCTCCTTTGATCCCTTTGCCGCCGCGGCGTTGGGAGCGGTAGGTGCTCACCGGCGTGCGTTTGATGTAGCCCCGGTGGGTGATCGAGACAACCATGTTCTCTTCTTCGATCAGGTCTTCCAGGTCAATGTTGCCGATTTCTTCCGTGGAAATGATCGGTGCGCCGCTCGTCGGCATGTTTCCTTTTGATTTCGGCCAAATCCTCTTTGATGATGGCCAGAATATTCTGCTCGTCAGACAGGATTCGAATGTAATCCTTGATCTCCTCCAGCAATTTGGCGTGTTGCTGGCCCAGCCGTTCCTGTTCCAGATTGACCAACTGGCCAAGCGTCATTTTCAGGATCGCTTCGGCTTGCACGGCGGTCAAGTTGTAGTTGTCGGCTTCGCCACGCTCTTCGACAAAAATGGTGAATCCTTCTTCGCCCAGAGCACTTTTTAACATCGCGGCAGGGCACTCGATTCCCATCAGACCCTGTTTGGCTTCCGGCTGGGTTTTTGATTTTCGAATAACGGCAATGATCTGATCGATATCGGCCAGCGCCAGCAAGAGGCCTTCGACCGTGTGCTTTTGTTTGCGGGCACGCGACAACAGGAATTGCGTACGCCGGCGAATGACGTTCACGCGATGCCGGATGAATTCGCGCAGCATCTGTTTGATGTCCAACTCGCGTGGCTTGCCATCGACCAGCGCCATGAAGTTCATCGAGAACGAAGTTTGCAGCGGCGAAAACTGATAAAGCTGATTCAGAACCACCTCGGGATCAACGTCCGAACGCAGATCGATGATCAGCTTGACCGGCTCCTTGAGATCGCTGAGGTCTTTGATTCCGGTAATCCCTTTAACCCGGTCGCCTTTGACGAGGTCTGCAATTTTGGCGACGACGTTATCGCGCACCTGTTGATAAGGAATCTCGGATACGACAATTCGGAACCGGTTCTTTTTGTGTTCTTCGATTTCACACTTGGCGCGCAAAGTGATCGTGCTGCGCCCCGTGTGATAGGCCCGGTAAATTCCCGACTGGCCACAAATCGTCCCGCCGGCTGGAAAATCCGGACCCGGCAGCAGGGTCATGATTTCGTCGATACTGCATTCCGGTTGCTCAATCAATAGTTCCAGCGCATCGCAAACCTCACCCAGATTGTGAGGAGGAATCGAGGTAGCCATGCTGACGGCAATGCCGCTGGCACCATTGACCAACAAGTTGGGAAACTTGGACGGCAGGACCGTGGGTTCCAGCCGCCGCTCGTCGTAGGTCGGCACAAAGTCAACGGTATCCAGCTTGAGATCGTCCAGCATCATCGATGCGACGGGTGAAAGCCTGGCCTCGGTATATCGCATCGCGGCCGGCGGCAACCCGGCGATCGAGCCAAAGTTGCCTTGCTTGTCAATCAAGACATGCCGCATGTTCCATTCCTGCGCCATCCGCACCAGCGTTGGATACACAATGCTCTCGCCGTGTGGGTGGTAATTGCCGCTGGTGTCGCCGGAGATCTTCGCGCATTTTACCCGGTTTGAATTGGGCCCCAGGTTCAAGTCGTTCATCGCGACCAGGATTCGCCGCTGTGACGGTTTCAACCCGTCCCTGACATCCGGAAGCGCACGCGAAACAATCACGCTCATGGCGTACGTTAGATAGCTATCCTTGAGCTCCTGTTCGATTGGGATCTCACGTATTCCGTCGCGGCCGCTTCCGTTGCCATCGCCGTTTTCGTTTCCATTTCCGTTTTCGTCATCGTTGGCTGAGTCAGTCGACAATTTACGTGCCTTCCAGTCGTGTTGGTATCCAAACGAGAATCAGGATCGATTTGTGTTCTCGATCCGCCCATCAAGCGAAACATGCGTTGCCAGCCAGGATTGCTTTCAGTCGTGTCGCCAGTTGCTGACGCGTGTTGGCGGGGACCAAGTGCGGTAATTCATCAAAATTCGTGCAAATCACGTTGATCAATCGTGCCGTACTTTTGAGCCGCAAAAAGCCTTCAAAACTTGCAATTTCGCCATTAAAATCGTGTTCCAAATTCTATCAAAAACGGTACTTTTCCACAACGAGCTAACTCCGCCTTGGCAAGCCAAAAAACCGCGATAAACACGATGGTTTTTGCATTTTTTTAGCGCTGCGAATGTTCCCCGACAAAGCCACTCGGGGGGACTCAGATTTTGCCGGAAACTCGCCAGCCCGTTGCCGGTTCAAAGACGTGTGGACGACGCCATTTTCGTGCAAGCGACATCCGACAGCGACTTCCCAAACGGTGCGGTTCGCTTAATCGACAAAGCTAAAACTTGACTTGAGTTCGTTTCAATCAACAATGAACAACGCGATTCACATTTTTTTGAGTGAGGTCCGGGGATCAAATCATTTGACCAACGTGGGATAGGCATGTGCTTTTGATTGCGTAAACAACCAGGGGTGACAACCACTTAACGTCGAGATGGTAGAGATGGCTCGCAGTTCAAATTTTGACGCCTGGCGTGATCAGCTGCTGAGCGAACATGTCAACCAACTCTCGCCCAAGCCTGTCGAAACAAGGCGATTTGGTAGAAACGCAACTGCCGTCGCCCAGGTTCGACTCGACGGCGGCGACGATGAAGTCGCTACCCGAGTCGGCTCTGATTTCGCATCCAACGCCGAAGATGATCACGACTTGACTCTTACCGCCAGCCATCGCGTGCACACGGATCAAGGCGAATTATGGCTGGAGGGGAATGCGCTGCTTTGCGAATGTCCTTCCTGTTCCGCTCCGATGACCGTTCGTATCTGGTTGGAGTTAGCCGATTGCTGGAGATGTAGTTCCAGTATTGCCCTCAGCGAGGAACAGGTTCGGCAGGCACAAAGAATTTTTGCCGATTCAAACTCGGTGACTTCCCGTGTGGAGCGTCAACGGCTTCCGGTGCCTTCCCTGGAGCCAGCGCTGCACGCAACCGCGGTCGCCGAGCCGGTTGTCTCGCTGCCCGACTGCGCGACATCACGAACTCGAAAGGTTGACGGAACAATCGGTGTTGGCCAGTTTCGTTCGCCGCGGTTTCCGCTTGACGCCGGCCTGGCTGGTTAGCTTCATTCTGCATTTGATTGCGATCCTGATTCTGGCCCTGATCGTCATTGGCGGCGACAAGAAACTGCGGGAATCAATCGTGTTGTCGACATCGGTCGATAGTGTTCGTGAACCGGGAGGCATATTTCGAATCGAGGATCCGCTCGACCAGCTGCAGGACGACTTGCCGTTGGCCAGTCAATTGACCAAGTCGGATCGTGAACTGCGGGACGTACTGTTGAGAGCCAACCAGGACGCACGTGAATTGACCGTGGACCCGAACCCCGTGGCCCCCCAGATTGATATCAACGCGTTGCGGGAGAACGTGACAACTCGACCCGCCCAACAGATGTCGTTCGCCGCCCGCGACCCGCGCGTTCGTTCCGAAATCGTGCGCCGCGAAGGGGGCACGATGATGACCGAGGCCGCCGTGGCGAGAGGTTTAAGGTGGCTGGCGTCGGTGCAAAACCGGGATGGAAGCTGGAGTCTTCGCGATTATCGAACGCACGATCGTCCCAATAATCCCGGCGACGCGATGGCGACGTCACTGGCCATGTTGCCCTTCCTTGGCGCGGGACAAACGCATGAATTTGGCATCTACAAACAGACTGTCGCCAGAGGTCTGGGCTGGTTGATCGAACACCAGATCGAAAATGGTGATTTGCGGGCTGGTTATTCCGGCCAAGCCGGCATGTACGCCCATGGTCAGGCCGCCATCGTGCTTTGCGAAGCGTTGGCGATGACGGGGGATGAACAGTTTCGGGAACCGGCTCAACGCGCCATTCACTTTATTGAACAGGCCCAGCACGATGAAGGCGGTTGGCGATATCAGCCCGGCCAGGCAGGCGATACCAGCGTATTTGGCTGGCAGGTGATGGCTTTGCAAAGCGCGCGGGCCCCGCGGTTGGGTTTGGAAGTCGATTCGGCAACACTCAAACTGGCCGACTACTTTCTCGACCTGGTCGCCGCCAGTCGCCGGGCAGCTGCCAGGGAAAACTGTCCTGAAGGCGCACTCTATTGTTACCAAAAAAGCAGCGGCCATTCTGCGGCAATCACGGCCGAAGCAATTCTGTGTCGCATGTACCTCGGCTGGAAACGCGATGACCCGCGGCTAATCGCGGCCATTAACTGGTTGATCGATGAAAACATGCCCTCGGAAGACGAGCAGAATATCTACTACTGGTACTACGGAACCCAGGCCATGCATCACTTCGGTGGACAACCCTGGGAAATCTGGAACAGCCGAATGCGGGAACTTCTAATCGGTTCCCAGGAATCACGCGGCAGATACCCCGGCAGCTGGGACCCGGACGGTTTTCGCTGGGGAGGGCAGGGCGGTCGCATTTATACCACCGCCCTGGCTGTCTGCACGCTGGAAGTCTACTACCGCCACTTGCCCCTGTTCAAACAAATCAAACTCGATGACTGAGTGAATGTGGATCTCCGAGCCGTGAATTAACCAACACAGCCCGGAGGTCTGTGCCACATTGGCCAACAATGCCAGCGATACGCGTCCAGCAAGCCAAACCAGTAAGATAACGACTGTTCGTCAATCCCATATTCCCAGCGCAAAGCAAACTTGTCCGAACAATTTTCAAATCGAACCAAGCCAGCCAGCCATTGGCAGTTGCGCACGCAAACCATACGCTTCGGTCAAATCCCCAAACTGATGGCGATCGTCAATGTAACGCCGGACAGCTTTTCCGATGGCGGCAGATTTCATGATCCGGCTGCCGCGATTGATCATGCGTTGCAGCTTGATTCCGACGGCGCCGATATCCTGGACATTGGCGGCGAAAGCACCCGCCCGTATGGCACGCCGGTGGAGTCGGCCGAAGAACTCGGGCGAGTCATCGGTGTCATCGAAGGAATCAAACGGCAAACGAACACTCCCATCTCCATCGACACATCCAAGGCCCTGGTCGCGAAAGCCGCAATCGACGCCGGCGCCGAGATTATCAATGACGTCACCGGCCTCACGGGCGATCCGGACATGGTTCCACTGGCGGTTTCGACAGGCTGTGGCATTTGCGCGATGCATATGCAAGGCACGCCGCAGACGATGCAGGACAATCCGACTTACAAAAATGTTGTCGGGGAAATTCTTGAGTATTTGCGGGCTCGCAAGGAAGCGCTGCTGTCCGCCGGGGTCGAGCCCGACAAAATCTGCCTCGATCCCGGGATCGGTTTTGGAAAAACGCACGCTCACAATCTCGAGCTCATGGCCAGCAGTCGCCGCTTTCATGACTTGGGTTGTCCGATCCTGGTCGGCCACTCGCGCAAGGGCTTCATCGGGAAAATCATTGGCGATCCGGCAGCCGATCGAGACGCAGGCACACTGGCCATCACGCTGTTTCTCGCCAGGCAAGCGATTCAGGTTATCCGCGTGCACGAAATCAAAAACACGCGGCAAGCGCTATTGGCCTTCGCCGCAGTCGGCGGCGTTGATGGGAAAGGCTAATTGAGTCCTGTCGTAGCTTGACTCTCCGAGTCGAGTCGACAAGTTCTCAGAACTTGGACTGACGTTGGCCGACATCCTCCCCTGCTATATTAATCATTCACAATCCACAATCCGCAATTAATTATTTGTGAGTAATTATTTGTTATGTATTATTGATGTTGTTTGCGATTCAGTTTGCCGTCGATACATGGTGATCGAGAAGAAGTTTGACGCCCAATCGCATGCGCGGGCGGAGCGTTAAACGTGCCTCACTCGCGCCGATTCATGACCGTGGTTCCAATCGCTAAACCGACCACGCCGACGGCAACCAGAATTCCGCACGGCAACAACATTTCGGTCAACGAAAACTGACGCCAGATCGCACCTTCGATCGCCAGGATCCCCCATTTGATCGGACTGATGAAACTCAGCGGCTGCATGAACGACGGCATAAACATGACCGGGATCATGGCACCGCCCAACATCGCCATCACCATATTGATCGCCCAACCAACTCCGGCAACGCTTTGTTCCGTTCTGCCGATCACCGAGAACGCCATCATGATGCCCACAAAACAAACGGCGACGCAAATGGTCGCCAGTGCCATCTTCCCATAGCTGTTGGGGCGCAGCCCGTTCGGCAACATGACTCCCAACACGGTCAGCATGGCGACAACCACAATGACGGTCAGGAAACACGCCATCGCTTTGCCGGCCAGGATTTGCCCGCGGGAAATCGGGGCGATTTGCAGTCGGGTCATCGTGCCCAAGGTTGTTTCGCGAACGATCGAACTCGAAAACCCCGCCACACAGCCCAGTACGCCCCACATCATCGCCTGCGGAAAACTGATGTCCCACCGCGACTTCAGTTTCTTGAGTTGAGCTTCCTGACTGCCCGGCTCCACCGTCCGGGAAATATCCAACGGTTGAATGTCGGCAAACTGAAAATTCCCCATCCTGATTTGCCCATCCCCATTGCCATCCTGCTTTTGAATCTTGGTCATCTGTTCAAGCATCGTATCGACGGAACCAAAAAATCCCAGCAGCAATTGGCGATTCAACATGTTGAGTTCGGGGCTGTCCTTGACCTGCTCTCGAGCCTGATCGATGGAAGATTTGAATTGAGTAGGATCTTTAAATCTTTCGGCGACCAGCGTGCCAATCGCTTCCATGACGAACCCTTGCATCATGCCCGATTCGGCTGAGCGCGAGGGGTCCATACCCAGCTGGATCTCGGGCGGCTTTTCCCAAAACACGCCTGCGGTTTCGCCGAATCCTTTGGGCACGATCAACATTCCCACCCGCGAACCTTTGCGAACACTTTCCTTCGCGGATTCCAACTCCGTCAAATCAACGGATAGATTTTTGTTATCCGACAGGGATTGGATGAACGTTTTGGAAATTTCGCTTTGATCCTGATCAACGATCGCGATCTTCATGGCAGATCCGCCGCCGCTGGAAAAGCCGCCGATCATCAGCCCAAAAAACAGGCCCATTAAAATCGGGAAACCAAGGATAAAGAAGGCCCCCATTCTGTCCCGCGACAGGATCTTGAGGTCTTTGAGTGCCATTTTCAGTATTAATTTCATGGTTCGCTCGGTGAGAGTCGTAAGAATTTAGTGAGCCGCTACCTTTCCAATGCGCGCTGCAAAATCAAGCAATCGTTCTTCCAGATCTTCGCCGCGACGTTCCATTTCACTTTCCTCCGAATAAATCCATTTTGCATTTTGCAGTTCTCACTTTTAACTTTTCAATGAGCTTATCAGTCCCGCAGGCTTCGTCCCGTCAGCTGCAAAAATACACTTTCCAGGTCCGCCTGTTTGATTTGCAGCGTTTGGAACGCAACACCGGCCGCTGTCAGTCTCGAAATTTCTTCGATCGGATGGTCTGCTTCGAAACGCAACTCCAACCCGTCGCACTGCCCGGGCAATTCGATTCCGGTAACCGGTTGTTGCAGTTGAGCCGTAACGACGCTGCGGCCCCCGTGCCGGTCAATCAAATCGGCAACCGTACCGATGTCGAGGAGTTTACCATGGTCAATGATGGCGACTCGATCGCATAGCCGCTGAGCTTCTTCCATGTAGTGCGTGGTGTAAATGATCGTCAGCCCGCCTTGTTTCAGCGTTTCGATGCTCTCAAAGATGTGATTGCGCGACTGCGGATCGACGCCGACGGTGGGTTCGTCCAGCAACAGAATTTTTGGCTCGTGAATCAAAGCAACCGCGATATTCAATCGCCTTTTCATGCCGCCCGAGAACGTACTGACACGATCGTTTTTGCGGTCCGTCAGCGAAGCGAAATCGAGTGCCCAATTGACTCGACTTTTCAGATTGTCGCCCGCCAGCCCGTACAGGCCGCCAAAAAAGTTCAAATTTTCTGCCGCCGTCAAATCGTCGTAAAGGGACAGTGATTGCGGCGCGACACCGATCGTGGCGCGAACTTCCGGCCGCATCGGATTCAGCCGGTCCCAACTAAAAGTCCCCTCTCCCCCTGTTAGAGGGCCAGGGTGAGGGGAGCCGGGAGCGTGAGGATAGGCAGGAGCTTGAAGAGCGAGAAGGTCAGAGTCTTTGCCGCCATTCACATCGCCAATGGCGACCCGTCCCGAATCGGGCTTGAGCAGTCCGACGATCATGTTGATCGTCGTCGTTTTTCCGGCTCCGTTGGGCCCGAGCAAACCGAGCGTTTCACCGTTGTGGATGGTCAGCCCCAGCCCGTCGACTGCCACGTTTTGGCCATACGATTTTCGCAGGTCTTCCACAAATATCATGGTCTCTCCCGGGTAACGATTAGGGCTTGCCGCCTATTCGAACCGGTACCGTGAATCTTGGCAAGAATGTGTCGAGGTTGGAATTCGGAGGTCGGAATCCGTAGCTTGACTCTCCGAGTCGAGATCGTTTACCACCTAGGCGCCGGCTCGGCGTAACTTGACTCTCCGAGTCGAGTGGGCCGCGAATTGAATAAGCTAAAATGAGAACTGAAAAATGCAAAATTGAAAAGGCCTACTGAGGCACCGCGCTTTTGACGACCGACGACTGCCGCACCTGTTTGGAGTTCTTTTCGATCACGCGAAGCGTCACTTTCAAACCCCGAATCGGTTTGGGATAGGGCGGCATCGTCTCGCGTTCGCCATTGTCGTCGACACCGCTTTGGCGATCGTCGTCATAGTCGTTGGTTCCCTGATCAATACCATAGGTGTCGCCAATTTGTTGGTCTTGATCGATTCCATCGTACTCGTACTGGGGTGTCCAGGTATCATAAACCTGTTCTGAATCGGCAGCGATTCCGCCAAGCTGTGATTTCAGAGCCGGTCGTTCGCTGAAATCGCCTTGAGTTCCGCGGTTGCCGACCAGGCTGCCGAGATCGATAAACCCGCCAAGATTGCTGAGACCGTCGATGCTAATTTGAAAGTTAACATCACTCTGCTCACGAATCCGTTTCGCGCCGGGAATCACGTTGACAGCTGCATTTCTGGAAAACACTTTAACATCGAAAGCGCAAAGATTGTTGAGCATGATGTCGTCGCCCGTGTAGGCCGGGAAGGCCAATTCGGGATCCGAAACGCGAGTATTGACAAGGTCAGGAACCAGAGGGTCGTTGTTGAAACGTTGCAAGATATTGGGAAACATGTTGGCAAAGTGGCAAAACCGGTTAGCGCGATTTGCCAGGTCGGTTAGAGAATTGGCACGGAACTGACTTCCTTCAACGCGAGCAGAAACGTCGTTTTCGGCAAAGAATTCGTCATTGGCAACGAAGGCTGATAAATCCAAATCCGGTCGGATCAACAACACCCGCCGATACAGGGTCACCGATTCGTCAAAGTTAATGATGCCATCACCATTGCGATCGTCATGCAGCGTAAACCAGATTACTTCAGCGACCGAGGACTCGATGATCTGACCATTAAACCGCCCTCGAAAGGGACGGCTTTCCGAGCGGACCGTCATCGCCAGAATGTCGTCGACATCACCCAGGTAACTGTACAACGGCCGTTCATCAAAGCGTGTTAGCGGATCGTCGAAAGAACCCGTATTGTCGTGCCGTGGTCCTTCAATGTATTCGAAATAACCGCTGGGGATCGTGGACTGCGTGTAGGGCCGGAGATCGACCGTGATCCCGTTCAAATCGCGGCGCAAAGTATCTTCGGCCGCCCGCAGCTGGTTGGAGGCTTCCATCATCGCGCGGCCTTTGGACATTTCCACACTGGCAAATTGAAAAGCCTGCATCATCGCGCCCAGCACGATCAACGTCATCGTGAGCGCGATCATGATTTCAATCAATGTCAAACCCGGACGGGAGGGGCGCGTTAGTTTTGTTGGATGACGTTCAACAGTTGTCATCAAGGTCTCCTGATTGTCGCCTGTTGCTCCGGGAAAGCAATTGTAATGCACTTTCGTGGAGTGGCTGCGGATTTATAAAGATTGACATTTTGGTTGCACACATTCCTTTACCCTCCCGCTTGCGGGAGGGTCGGACGCGGTAGCGGCCGGGGAGGGCCCTCTCCGGGCCTGAGAGCCCGACTCTCCCAGGGGGAGAGTCGGGTTCTGTCCCTTAGCAAAAGGCAACTTTGTTTTAATAAGTTTCTTATTCATCAATAATGGATTTGACCAGGATGCCCCGATCAACGTTATGGTTCTTGCCGGGTTCAAAACCCATTGGGATCGAACGGTCAAAGACATAAAAGGCGCGACTCCGTTTGACTTCACCCAAATCGTTTCCAACCTCGGAAAGGTAGTCGTTGGTCGGATCACTATCGACCGGAACGTAGCCGCCTCCAGGCGACGGATCGTATTCGAAATAGCCAATCGTGATCCAGATCGCGAACACGTTGGATTGATTCGTAACAAGATTACCCAACCGCTGCCGCATTTGATTGCGGAAGTAGGGGCTGCGATCGGTGTTGTTGTACGCCATCTGGTTCATGGGCTCAAAGTCAAACAAGGGTTCCGACCCCATACCGTGACGGAACAAACCGGTTTCAACATCTGAATTCATTGTGAAATAGGTCGGCGGCACGTACCGGTTGGCGTGAAACGGCTTAAACACGTTGGGCGGCGTCGCTGGCGTATTGACTCCAAGGGCAGCTTGAAACTGACCATACGATAACCCTCCGTCGACGCCGCCGTTGGCGAGATCTTTGCCATACTCACGCATCAGCCCTTCCCAAACCAAAGGACTGCTGATCGTGTTCAGATTGATCTTGCCTGGCACACGATAGCGCGAGAGGTAGTTAAAGGGAGCAATGTCAAAGTCCGTTCCGCCACCCCTAGATGTATCGCCGTTCAAATATTGTTCGGTCCCGACAAACCGGGAAGGAACTTCCAGGAAGTCAAGCACGCGGTACAGACTCATGTTGGTGTTGGTCATGTTGGGCATGTGACCAAATGGACAAATAATACTGGTGTAAGGATCAGTCACCGTTCCGTCGTCGATCGTAAACTGCTGAGTCAGCTTGTCGGGTGCGACGATAGGTACGTTGGCCAGTTCGAGTTGGCTGACGTAGGGGCGGTTGTTCCATTGCAGCCATGGATAGCCAAGCGGTTGCGTAAATACGGCGGGGTCAGTGTCCCAGTCGTTGGTTTCGCCAAAGGATTCTACGAACTCAAAACTCAAATTGTGCCCGTCGCCGAAGGCAGACGTTTCCGTCATCGGGGGCGTGCGGCGACCAGTATTGCCGGAGGGCCACAGGAGTCGTTCTTGCTCGGCAATTCGCGAGTCGTTCTCGCGATAACCACGTTCGTAGGCTCGAAAGTCGGTTTTAAAACCAGCTCCCGCCAAGACTGGTGACAAAGCAACACCCGGATCCGGTGGAGACGTCATGTTATTGTTATTCGGATCGTTTTGAACTCCGTTGTAACCAACCAGGTTCACCGACATGCTGTCGATGGTGACATAGGGGTTGTAAACGGCATCCCAGCGTCGAGTGGGATCAGCCAGCCGCTGCAAGTCAACGGTGCGGAAGTCAACGTTGGTTCCATTGGTCCAAATCGCTTCGATGTCATCGTCGTTGCGATTACGGTCGATTGATCCATCCAGCGGCCGGTTGTAAGGTGCCAGGTATTCGTAACCGTCTCCGATGAACGTCGACGGATCGCTGGATCGGCTGCATCGGGATATCCAAATTGCGGATCACTCAAGTTAAAGGGACGCGGTGAATCAAGCACGATCGCGACAGCGTTTTTGTTGCGTCAGCCCCATCCCGCCACCATCCCATTCAAAACGCCTGACAAGATTGCTGTCGGGCAAGAGTGAAATGCTGCGGGTGCGGTCAATGTCCAGAGTGGCTGCGACTTCCTTCGTCGGCCCTGGTAATGTAATCCAGTCGGCCAATCGGCGTCGTGTAACCGCCGTTAATGATCATGTTGGGATCGCCGGTGCCAATCACGGCGTGACTTCCCGGTTGAATGGGATTGATGACTTGTGAAGAAGTGAAAACTTCCACGTTGGACGCGGGGTCGGTTTCGATGACATCGGACCAATCATTGGCGAAGTACACAGCCCGCAGCAGGTTTTGCTTGGGTTGGCCTGGTTCGGAGTAACGACGTACGGCAATTCGCCAGACAGGGCTGCCGCCGCCATTGTTGGCGTCGGCGTCCAGGCTCAAGTCGACTCCCGGTTGGTTACCGTACAGTTCAAAGGGAAGATCCTGGTTCAAGCGATTTTGCGTCCAGGGATTGTAGATTTCGATAAACGCTGCGGCTTGGGGACGCAAGTCGATTGTCAAAATCCATATCGCCCCCCGCACCGACCATGCCGCCGATGCTTTCGTCTTCGGTGCGACGATCGTGAAACGCGATTCCTTCAGTCAGCAACAGTTCCGGCCGTTCGCAACCGCGCACGACAAGACTGTCCGCTTCATTGGTGCCGACGTCTCCATCAACGTTCCAGCCGTCAAACGGATTCTTGTCAAATTCCACCGTGGTCATGATCGAGTCAGGATCGCGAAAATCGACGACATTCACACACCACTGTGCAATCATTGCCGCATAGTCGTCGGCGTCGTTATCGCCATCACCATCGATGTCGACCGGAAAACTCACAGAGGGCTCAGCGACCAACATGGTCAACACAAATAACTGTTGAGCAAACTTCTGTTTGTCGTCAATCGCAAAACCATTCATGACCTGGTTGGCCAAATCGCGGTTGATTTCATCCGGTTCGTCCACCAGCCCATCTGCATCGTCATCGAGCCCGTTGCCAAACTCGCGGTTGACGTTCATTTTCAAACCAAGCAGGAAATCGGGTGGCAACATCGCCACGGCCTGGTTTTGAGCATCCTGCATCGGAATTCCGTTGGACGCAATTCTGCTGGCCAAAACGGAGATGATCGCGCCCTGGGAGATCGGTAACGTGGGAATAGACCAGCTCTCGGTCGCCACCGCAGCTCGCCTGGTAGGATCCTGAAATGCCATTGGTGCCAGATCCCACAAACGCTGTGGTAACATGTACGTGTCGCGATCCTGCGTCCGCAACAACCGTTCAAATTCCTGAGGTGTGAATGGCGAATCGTTGGCGTCTCCAAACGGCGACATCGCAAAATTCATTTCATAAGGCGAATTCCCGATTTCCGTGGGGAGGTTTGTAACCGAATTCAGATTTGAGGCAAGCATGTCGATGCCCGGTAATCCATTGGGAAAGTTCGGATTGTTCGGGTCCTGGTAATCCACGAATGTGAATGCGGGAGTGCCGACAGCGAAGCGGCCATGGATGTCCATGGCGCTGGACGCGAACAGCCGGCCTCGAGTGCCGTAAGGACCACTGGCAGCATTGCCAATATTGTCCGTAGGGTAGCCAAACAGCTTTTGCGCGGAACGATTGTCGCGACCGGCGACGCCTGGTTGCCCATCGAAGCCATATCGATCCCTTAGCAATGCAGCGTATTCGGTACCCAACACACCTTTTAAAGAGATTTCGCCAGGACCATATCCTTGCCCACGCGGCAAGCCATTGGTGGGACCAATTTGCAAAAAGTTATCGGCCTGTGAGACGAATCCCATGTTGCTTGAATCGGTATCCGCCAAACTACCTGCGGCGTTCAGATTCAAACGCCCATCAAGGTCGATGACTTTGTAGGACACCAGCGGCTTGATGTAACGACCAGTCGCATCGGTCTGAACCGGCAAGCCAATATCCATCCAGATTCCATCAGGAATGCCATCGCCATCGTTGTCGACAGTAATTCCCCGGTTGGGGGCCTGCGGAAATTCTCGGAAGTCCGAGCCGGGACTATTCAAGTATTGGCGATAAAAGCTGGGAATGGTACTTCCATCACCGTATGCCAGAAACATGTTTTGGTAATCGGCCGCATCCCAGGGTTCATTCGGTGCGTTGTCGTTGGAGAGATATCCGACACCATTTCCGGCAATCAGGTTGCCAAACGATTCGCCACGACGATTCGGTTGCAGCGCTTTATCTGTTAACTGCGCACCGGTTCTGTCGATATCGAATCCTCCGGCGCCAGTACCGGCAAACGGGGCGCCATTGACGACAATCTCTGAATCGATGAGGTCGGCAAACGCGTTCGCGGCAAATGGATTCGTCGGGTGGAAAACGTCCTTTTGATCGGAATCAAGATTTTGCCAGACCGGGGAAATCCGAAACGTGAATGTCGTCGGATCGTAATCGACGATTCGTACGGTTGATCCGGCACCTTTGTTGGTTGTGAAGGTTGCCAGCAAACCGTTGTAAAAACCGGGGATGGTGCTGAGATTCGCTTCATCTCCTGCTTGCCCCAGACTTCGAATGGGCACGCCCCGGTTGGCGGTGTAGGTCGGGGCGACGGGCGACTTCAACGTCATTTCCAGGAATTGACCACCCGTTTCCGTGTCCGAGCCGGATCCGCTGTCGATCGCGGATAAGGTTCTCACGCGAGCTTTGAATCCGTATCCGTACAAGTCACCCAACAGCGACTGACCCCGTAACGGTGACGTGGTATTGAACAGTGACGGACCGCGAACAAGTTCGTAGAAGGCGCGCTCCAGCAAGGGAGTCCCCGCGTCGCGTTGCAAGCCATTGTGTCCCCGACGGCGGGCCGATTTCAGGTAATCATTCGAAATGACAACAAATGTGGTCCCCATTAACAGGAACAAGACGATCATGCTGACGACAAACAACAGCGTGATTCCGCGTCGCTGGTGTCGCCGCGCAGAGCGGTACTGTCGCTCGGCATAATGCGGGTCGGTAGGGCGAGTAGTTTGCATGGTTGGCTGCCTCCGCGGACAGATTCAGAATAGTTGTGAGATGGGGTTGGTATTAAGGGGATAAATAATTTCTTATGTGTGTGCTCAATACATGCACGCGGCGCGAGCCAGTGAGTTGGTTCAAGTTGTTGTGCATTCGATTCACTTGCTTGCGCTGCGGGCTTGTATTTGTTAGTTTTCTTAACGATTCCAGTCCGACTCTAATTCCCAGACAAACGACCGTTCGTAAACGCTGACGACCTGGCCGAGACGAATTAACTGGTTGTTCTGCATCGCCGCCGCATCGTAGTTGGCGAGATGCACCGCATACGTGTCCATCCAGATGTAGTTGCCGGGAATCATTGGGTTTTCGCGGTTGAAGACAAAATCGGGGCCATCGAGCGTCATCGTGCCTAAACCCGTATTTAGATCGGTAAACGTGGCGATCACTCGGTAAAACGCAACTTGTTTTTGAAAACCGAACGGCAGTTCCGGGTTCAAGTTGATCAACATGACCCAGTCGTCTTTGCGAACGCCTGCAATTGACGACATCAACGTCACATTTCCGCCGCTGTAACCAATATCCTTTCGATCGGTGATGCCGCGGTTGGCAACTTCAGCGACCGGGAAGCGAGCGACCGGATTTTGGGCTGAGGTCTGCAAGGCGCGGTCCTTGAACGCCAGTACAAACATCCGGTACTTCCAGGCCGAACCGGTCGGGTTGTCGGCGTCGAAACTGGGAACCAGGATCGACATCCAGGACATTTCACCACGGGCTTGACGGCCAACGAATGCGCCATTGGCATCCGCATCGAAAAACTGGACCGGCGGATCCAGGTCGCTGACGGGATCACCAAAAATCAGGTCATCGGAGTTGCGAAAAATTCTGCGGGCCAACGCTTCTCCCCGATCCCCGGCCCAGACCTTGACGACATCGTTGACATTCGCCGCGTTCGCATCGTAGTCCGCCAGGTTCAATTCCCCGATAAACGGAAAGTGCCGTTGGGACAGATCGGCCGGCACCGTCGACAATCCGTTTTCAAACTGTTCAATGGAAAATGATGGCGGAAACTGATCGTATCCGTCGGTGGGATCGTTGGCAAAGATCGAAAGGGGATCGATCGCATACACGTCCGGTTGCAATATCTGGTTGCCATTGGTGTCGATCCACAGCGGCCTTAACGTGTTGTCGTTCAGGGCCGGGTTTTCAACAAGTCGCTCAAAACCACTGATCTCGAACTGGGCAATCCCGTTTTCGGCCTGGCGACGTGCCTCATCCAGATCGAGACCCACCTCGGCTTGTTTGACCGCGAATGGAATCAGGATCATGACACCAAACACGCCGATCATCGCCACCACCATCGCAGTGAGGACTTCGACAATCGTGATCCCCGCACGAGTCGAGGAGACGCTATGCTCGGCTGAATTGGGCTGAATTGATATTGGCATGACGGTTAATTCCGGACGAGGCAAGGCGGGTTGGTGTTTTGTATTTAAGTGATGGACCATTATTGATTTGCATTTTGACGATTGGCGGCCAATCCCCGCGCCAAGGTAATACGCGAGCGGAGTTCCAATCGGGGTGTTGTTCACAAATCCATTGGGTGATGCGTTGTAGCCGATGCTGGTTCCGCCATTGTGATTGCCGACGGTCACCCACAAATTGGAATCGCGAACCAGGGGATCCTGATTCGGCCCTAATTTCAAATCGTCCTCGGTGACGAACAGGTAAAGTGAACTGGTAGGCAGATAGTTCAGGTTGAAGTCAGAACCATACTCTACCGATTCGATCCCGCCGAATTCGTTGAAAACCACTTGAATGTCCGTATCAATCGTCGTCGGATCGTTATCAGGATCCACGTCGTTCATGTTCATGAAGATCGCCGAATGCATTGGAAACGGGCCGCCGGAGTCATCCACGAACCATCCGGAAAAGCGAAGGTCAATTTGATAACCGGCTGGCAGATCAATGGCGCTTGATTGAACGACCCTGGGTCGACGTTCGATGCGAAATGGAATGTCAGTGGAAAAATTCAGTGGTGGCAACGTCGTTCGGCGAACCGAGACGTAGCTGCTGTTGGCATAGGTTTCCAGTTCCAGATCCAAAAACTGATTCGATGAATCCGGCGTCACCGTTTTGATTCGGTAGCCAAACTGCTGGTTATTCAGGAAGATCCGGTCGTTTGGCTGGACCACATCGGCTTCCAGTGGATTGTCAATCCGACAAACCGTTGGTGACAATTGCGTTGCCCGCGCGCTGGCATCGTCGCCGGTAAAGTCGGGAACGGCCCGCATCAGGAACAACGTGGTCGCCGCGTACGGAATCGCCCGGTTGTTTGCATCCCGATAATTCGCATCCACAAAATTGCTGTTACGCCGGATCAAAACGCCCGCTTTCCTGCCGTCGGCGGCGGCGCGCTGGCTGGCGTTGGCAAACATGGAGCCGACGACCCGCGCGCTCTCACGAATATTGCGGTCCTTGTTGATCGTGCGCACACGGGGAACGATCAGCAATGTCAATACCGACATGATCGTAATCACGACCAGGATCTCCACCAGCGTGACACCGCGACGCGTGCTGCTTCGTAAATGGTTGAATTGCATATTCATGTTTTTCGGAAGTAATGATCGATCGTTACAGGGGGTTGTTCGTTCAGGAAGTTGACGGAGATTTTCTGAATTTCGATTCGAACGGGTGTCATATCGGGCAGCTCGTTTAGCTCGATCAGATCTTTCAATTCGATGGGGTTGCCCACGTGCGTCGGAATACAGGTTGCCGTTTTCATCCGCAACATAAAACGCGAATTCAATTTCGTCGTTCCACGCATCAACGACCGACATCAAGCCGTCGCCATCGTCATCGGCAAATGCTCGGCTGCCGAGTGCATCGACACCGGACGTCCCATCGACATCCGTCGTCAACAGGACAAACCACAATCCTTCGCTGGACGTATCCAAAAAGTTCCTGCTCTTTTGCAACGCCAATGAGCGGAGTTGCCGCAGGATCATCGATTCCTGTCCTCTCCCGTTGTCATAGCCAAGTTCTTTAATCAGCGCTTCGGAGCACCGTGTACCCGGGGGATATTCGGGCTCATCCATCGTCCGGTTACCGAGGACATTTCTCAGCCAATTCTGGAGTTTATTGCTGGGGAAAATCCCCAGATTCGATCCCAATCCGCCCGCTTCGGCACGCGGCATTTCGGTATTGATCATGTCGGCGATAATGCGGTTGTTGACCTGCCTCACCTCGTCCCGGTTTAACGTGCCCGATCCGTCATCGCCGACTTTGAAACGCTGCAGGTCTAACGGTACTCGGCGAAATTCATAGCTCTCGATCCGATCGAGCATCATCGCCCGGATCTGACCAAGTCGCGCCACCGTGGCCGATCGACGAGCTTCATTCTGCGCACCGGCCACCACCGCCAAGGCCAGGGACGCCAGCACGCCAATGATCGCAACCACCAGCAACAACTCGACCAGCGTAAAAGCGGCTCGTCGGCGATTGTTAAATTGTTGATTCAAATTCGACATAAATCGGATCTCAGAAAAGCATGCGGTAGGTAAGTTCTAGTTCGTGGTCCCAAGCAGCATTCGTTCCAAACGGCCACCGGCAAAATTACAGAGGTTATCGGCAGCGGAGGACGACACGTAATCATGCCAGTCCGTTGTGAAATTTGACGTATTAACCGTGCCGGGTTCCCACGGCGCGCCTGCGAGCCCATCCATGCCAAACGTTACGATTTGAAATGAGTTGGGGTTCTCGTATTGGCCGGTGCAAAATTACTGCCGCTGAAATTCCCCCGCGTGTTTGTAAACCCGTCAAAAAATATCGGGCCGCCTTGAGACGACGGAATGCTGGGTCCATAGCCGTAGCTTGAATTGTCAACGTACAAATACGGAACCTGCTTCGCCCTTGGGCTGTAGATAGCCAAACGTACTGGCGCCCGGCGGCAGATACAGTTGGCCGTTTTTGAAATCGTAAAACACGTCTTTCTCGCTGTCGCTGGTCAGTGGTCGCTGCTTGTTTTTCGAAAGTCCCGCCAGCCAGAACACCAGGTCTTGTCCGGTCGAGTAGTCAATTTGTCTGCCGACGTTGTCCCACCAGTCAAAAATAAATGTGTTGCCGGTAACGGAGTTGATGGCTGTTTCATTATGGTTGGGTGCGATCCGGTTGATGTAAGGAAGCAAAGCCGCGATGCGATCGTCGTCATTGATGTTGCCATCACCCGTTACATCGCCAGGGTTTTGGATGCGAATGAAACTGGGCGGATAGAATCCATACTGTGTTTTGAAGTTTTCCACGGCCCGTTCCAATTGCGTCATCTCCGTTTGGATCGCAAACTCATTCGCCCGTTTGAAGGCCGGGACGATCGCGCCGAGCAGCAAGCCGACCAGGATCCCGATCACGGTTATCACGATTAGTAGTTCGACCAGCGTGAAGGCAGATCGGCGAGTGGGACGCGTCGTCATGTTTATCTCCAAAAATCTGTGCTTTGATTTGGGGGCTTTCAATTTTTACGTGGGACAGGCCTCTTGCCGGTCATCACTTACCGCCGATATTCGGTCAGGCAATTCAATTTTGTTGACAAGCTGGAAGCTTGTCCCGCGTTCTCGGACCCGCGACTGGCGGCTCGCTGGTTTTGGTCTCGACTCGGAGAGTCAAGCTACGTTTGTTTATCTCAATTTTCGGAACCGCGGCTGCGCGGCTCGCTAGGCTCGAAAAATCCAGTTTGCATTTTTCAGTTCTCATTTTCACTTTTTCAATCTCTTGCTTCGTCGAGCCGGCGCCTCCGGCTGGCGTTAAACGAACCCTCGGCTGGCGGCTGGCGGCTCGCTGGTTTCGGTCTCGACTCGGAGAGTCAAGCTACGTTTGTTGTCCGCCTGGGACAGGCGGACCTACGGTTATTTTCCTTTTCCTGTCAAACCGGAAATGATCGCGATCAACGGCATGAACAACGATGCCACGATGAACAACACGACCAAACCCAGAAAAATGATCATCACCGGCTCGATCAACTTCATCAAACCGTCGGTGATGTTTTCAACTTCTTCTTCGTAGTAATCGGCGACCTTGTACAACATCACGTCCAACTCGCCCGTTTCTTCACCGACGTCGACCATGTTGACCACCAGGTCTTCGACCACGGGCTTTTTGTGCATCAGGAAGTAATACATCAGCGAGATCATGCCCAACGCACCACAGGCATAGGCCACGAAAAACCACAGGTCGAACTGGATGAACAACACCGTCAGCGGCGGCAACGCCACGGTGGCCACAAAGAAAAACGCCGTCACCGGATGAAAACCGGGCACTGAGAATTTCTTCATCGGGTTGGCGATCGTGTCACCTTCGCGAATCGAATCGTTCACTTTGCTGTAAATCTTTTCGAACATCGCGTTGCCCGACGTTTCGCGGGTAATCGTCAGTCCTTCAATAATCGGAACACCGCTGGCGACCAACGCACCGAGCGTACGGGTCGTACGGGCCAGGTTGCTTTTCTCAACCAGTTTGCCGATCACCGGGACCTTGAGCAGGTACAAGTGCCAGCCCATTCGCCCCGCCCGGAATTTGCAAACCAGGGCGATGAACAGGATCATCGAAATCGGAATCAACGGGAACAGGAACCACAGTTTCACCACGCGGTCCGAAATGCTGATCAACAACTGGGTCATCGCCGGCAAGTCGATGCCGAACTCTTCGAACATCGTCTTAAACTCGGGAATGATCTTGATCATGATGAACGTCAGAATCCCGATCGTGAACAGGATAACCATGATCGGATAAATCATGGCACCGATGACCTTGTTCTTGAGCGATTGCGTCCGTTCCTTAAACTCGGCCAGACGACGCAGAATCACTTCCAGCGAACCGCCCGCTTCACCGGCTTTGATCATGTTGACGTACAGCCGATCAAAGACCTTGGGGGAACGCGACAGCGCTTCCGAAAGCGAGGCACCACTTTCAATTTCGTCGCAGACATCAATCAAAGCGTTTTTGAGCGCGCCCGGTTTCGCCTGGTCTTCCAGGATTTTCAGGCTCCGCAAAATCGGCAAACCCGCGTCCTGCAAAATGGACAGCTGGCGCGTGAAGGTCACGATCTTTTTCCCGCTGGCACCACCGAGCGCAAACGACTTGCGACTCTTGTTGCCCCCGGCACCACTTTTCTTGTCCGCCTTCTGGACGGAAATTTTGGTGACAAAGTAGCCCATCGAGCGAATCGTCTGCTGCGCCTCGTCCTGCGTCGGGGCATCAATGACGTCTCGAATTTCCTGGCCTTGAGGGTCCATTGCTTCGAATTGATATGTCGGCATTCTTAATTCCTCATGTGCCTCAAGCAGCCTGATGGCTATCCCAAGACGGTTCGAATTGAAGTTGCAACCAAGTCGTGCGTTCGGATGGAACGAAACTCGCTTGCCCGTTCAAACTTGTAAAAAAATCGTATAAAAAAATATCGTTTATCGTTATGTTTGGTGGTGTCTTAGGCGTCCAGGATCGTTTCGCGAATGACTTCTTCCGCGGTTGTCGTTCCTTCAAAAATGAAATCCATCCCCGCGTCGCGCAACAGCCGCATGCCTTTGGCCTGGGCCCGGTTTCGCAAGTGATCGGTTTGGGCATTTTCCATGATCATTTCACGCAGTTCGTCATCGAGAATCATCAACTCGAACAGGCCGACGCGACCTTTGTAGCCCGTGTTGCTGCAGCTGTTGCAACCCGCACCGCGATAAAACTTTCTGTCTCCCAGCTCTTCGCGTTTGAGTTCCAGCTCGATCAGCATGTCGTCCGAGCGGTTCCATTTCTTCCCGGCATTCAGGACAGATCCGGCGCACCAGCCGCTGCGCCAAAATGGCTTCCACGGTCGCCGTGATCAAAAACGTCGGGACCCCCATGTCTTTCATCCGGGTGATCGTGCTGGGGGCGTCGTTGGTGTGCAGCGTGCTGAACACGGTGTGCCCGGTCAGGGAAGCCTGAACCGCAATTTCAGCTGTTTCGAGATCGCGAATTTCGCCGACCAGGATCTTGTCCGGGTCTTGCCGCAGGATCGCCCGCAGGCATTTGGCAAACGTAATATCCAGATCATGATCGATCGGAATCTGAATGATCCCGTCGATGTCGTATTCCACCGGGTCTTCGGTCGTGATCAATTTGTCTTCGATACGATTCAGTTCGCTGAGCGCGGAATACAGCGTGGTGGTTTTGCCTGATCCCGTTGGCCCGGTCACCAGGATAATTCCATTTGGTTTCTCCATCACCTTGCGAAATTCGGCAATGGTCTCTTCGTCCATGCCGACATTGTTGAGATCCAGCGAGACCACGCTGCGATCGAGCACCCGACAAACAACGCTTTCGCCAAACATCGTCGGCAACACGCTGACGCGAAGGTCCACCGGGTGACCACCGACCGTCAATTCGATCCGACCGTCCTGGGGCAGTCGCCGCTCGGCAATGTCGAGGTTGGCCATGACCTTGATGCGGCTGGTAATCGCAAACGCCAGGTGTCGGGGCGGCGGCACCATTTCGAACAAGACTCCGTCGGCCTTGATGCGAATCCGGAATTCGTCTTCGAACGGCTCGAAGTGAATGTCGCTGGCATGATCCTTGATCGCCAGCAACAACACCATGTTCAGCAGCTTGCGGACCGGTGCGCTGTCGACCAGTTCGGCCACATCGCTGAGGTTGACCGGGCCATCGGTGCCAACTTTGGCACTGGCCATTTTCAGCTCTTCGTCGTTTTGCAGTTCGTTAATGATTTTTTCGATGCTTTCGGTGTCTTCATTAAAGAACTTGTCAATGCAGCGGAGGATCTGGGATTCGGCCGCGACGAGCAAACGAATCTCATACCCGAGAAACCGCCGCAACTCGTCCTGCATGGCCAGGTTTTGCGGATCGCAGGTCGCCAACGTGATCACGCCATCGTTGACTTGCAGGGGAATCACCCGATACAGCTGGGCCATCGAGTCGGAAACGGCTTCGCGGGCTTCCGGCGGGGGAACGACGCCTTCGATATCGACTGTCTGCAACCCGAACTGCTCCGCCAGCGCCTGGACCAACTGGTCATCGGTGATCAAACCCATGTCTTCGGCAATCCGGCCAATCATCTGACCCTGGTTCTGGTTCTGCTCTTCGATGAGCATTTCCAACTGGTCATCGGTGATGAACCCAAGGTCGACAAAAATTTGACCGATACGTCGGATGGCCATGTGGTTACCTTCTCTGTTAGTTGTGTTCCGGTCTTCATCTCAACTCTCAACTCTCAACTCTCAACTCATCCCTCATCCATCTCGTCCATGATCAGGCCGCCTTCTTCTTCCATTTGTCGGCGCGCGGTGGCGATCCGTTTGGCCAACGAGTCGGGATCATGAGCCTTTGCCAGGCAATCTTCCATTTCGACTTTTTCGTCGACCCACAGATTGAACAGACAGTCGTCGGTCAACATCATCCCGAACTTGGCCCCCGTCTGGATGGCCGAGTTGATTCGGAACGTTTTGTTTTCGCGAATCAGGTTGGCGACCCCCGGCGTGACGACCAGCGACTCAAAAGCCGCGATGCGACCGCCGCCGATTCGGGGCAGCAGCGTTTGAGCCAGAACGCCAATCAGGGAAGTGGAAAGCTGGGTTCGAATCTGATCCTGCAAGTTACCGGGAAACGCATCGATAATCCGGTTGACGGTTCCCTGGGCACTGTTGGTATGCAAGGTACCAAATACGATGTGCCCGGTTTCCGCTGCCGTAATCGCCGCTTCGATCGTCTCGAGGTCTCGCATCTCGCCGACGAGGATGACATCCGGGTCTTGTCGCAGTGCGCGACGAATGGCTTCGGAAAAACTGGGAACGTCGACGCCCACTTCGCGTTGGTTGACCGTTGATTTCTTGTGGTAGTGGTAAAACTCGATCGGGTCTTCAATCGTGACGATGTGATGATCGACTCGTTCGTTGATGTAGTTCACCAGGCTCGCCAGCGTCGTACTCTTTCCCGAACCGGTCGGGCCGGTGACCAGAATCAAACCCCGCGGACGCATCACCAACTTGGTGAACACATCGGGCACACCCAAAAACTCGGGCGACATCATCTCGTTGGGAATCTGCCGCAGCACCATCGCGATGTTGCCGCGCTGTTTGAAAATCGAGACGCGAAAACGGGCCTTGTCGGCGTAGGCAAATCCAAAGTCGGAACCGCCGACTTCCTGCAATTCCCGCTGACAACGTTCGGGCGCGATACTTTTCATCAACGCGACCGTGTCATCGGGCTCGAGGACTTTGGTCTCCAGCTTTCTCAGGCGTCCATGCAACCGGAACACCGGAGGCTGTCCGACCGTGATGTGAATATCACTGGCACCCTGTTTCACACAGGCTTCCAGCAGTTTGTCAATGAGTACGGTTGCCATTTATCAAGTCTCACTTTGGAGGCGCAGATTGAGAATCACGTCAACGCAATTTCGGCAATTCAGCAGGCAAGCCGCCGAATGCACAACTGTGACGATGACGCAGGTTATTTTGTGGAGGGAGTTCGGGGACGCCAATCCAGATCAATCGCGCCTGGAAGTTTGCGGGTTGATTCTGTTTGTGATCAGCTCCAAAAACACGAGAGACGAAATGGCAGGAGAGAAAGTATGAATGAATGATCGCCTTGGATGGCAAAGTCATTGTTCGCGGCCGGCTGCTCCAAGTCCAAAAACCGACCGTTATTCGCCGAAAATGGACTCGAATCGGGCCCTCAATGCTCCCATCATCTCGTCTTGCTCGGTCCTCTTGGCGACTCGGTAAACTTCTTCAAACGTGGTGATCCCTTTCAGCACTTTGTCGATCCCGTCCTGGAACAGGGTGGTCATCCCCTGCTCGATCGCGGCCGTCCGAATGACCGGCGTCGACACATTCTTAAAGATCATCTCTCGAATCTTGCTATCAACCATCATCATTTCGTAAATGCCGATCCGGCCGCGGAACCCTGATTTTTGACAGCTATTACAACCCTTACCCCTCATGAAGGTGGCTGCGGCGATTTGTTCCTTGCTCAACCCAACCTCTTCCATGATGGCTGGGGAAGGGGAAAAGCGGGCTCGACATTTGGGGCAAATCGTGCGCACAAGCCGCTGGGCCATGATGGCCACAACGCTACTGGCGACCAAATATCCGGGGACTCCCATATCGACCATTCTTGTAATAGCACTGGGCGCATCGTTCGTATGCAGTGTACTGAAAACCAAGTGTCCAGTTAAACTGGCTTGAATACCCATCGAAACTGTCTCGGCATCACGCATTTCACCCACTAGGATGATATTCGGCGCCTGACGCAGCATGGAGCGAATGATACGGGCAAAATCCAAGCCGATATTGTGCCGCACCTCGACCTGGTTGATTCCCGGCAGATAGTACTCGACCGGGTCCTCGGCCGTGATGATTTTGCGATCCGGCCGATTCAGCTGGCTGAGGGCCGCGTACAGCGTGGTTGTCTTTCCCGAGCCCGTCGGACCTGTCACCAAAATGATTCCGTTCGGCCGCCGAATGAGCCCCTGAAACCGCTTGTAGTCGGTTTCGGAGAATCCCAGCTGGCGGACGCCGACGCGGATATTGTCTTTGTCCAACAGCCTGCAGGACGGCCGATTGACCGTGATTGGTCGGGATGATGCTCACCCGCAAATCGAGTTCTTTTTCGCCAACCGAGATCTTGATGCGACCGTCCTGGGGTCGCCGTCGTTCGGCAATGTCGATTCGGGAGAGGATCTTGATCCGCGACAGGATGGCTCCCAATTGCCGCCTGGGCAGCGTGTCGCGTTCGTGCAGCACGCCGTCGATGCGGTACCGAATTCTGACGCGATCTTCAAATGGTTCCACATGGATATCCGAAGCCCGCAACTGAACAGCTTCGGTAATCATCAGCTGTACCAGTCGCACGATCGGGGCACTGGTCTCGTCGACGATTTCTTCGGTACCGGCGACCTGATCGTCGACGGTTTCGGTAAAGTCGATCGCCGTATCGGTAAATTCCTGCAAGATCGAGTCGGCCGATTCCCCCTCGACCTGACCGTACAACCGGTTGATCGATTCGAGGATATTTCCACGCGGGGCCAGGGCGGGGGAAACATCGCGATTCAGGATGAAGCGGAGTTTGTCGAGCGTGTCGACATCGCCCGGGTCACTGATCGCGACTTTCAGACGGTTATCGATCTCCGCCAGTGGAAGCACGGCGTTTTCACGTGCCACGGATTCCGGCATCAACTCGATGATGGATTCGGGAATCTCGATCAGATCGAGATCGACATATTCCATGTGATGGTGCGAGGCCATCGCCTGCATCACTTCACGATCGGTCGCATAGCCAAGTTTGACGAGCGACTTGGCCAAAGTCGATTTGGTTTGCCGGGCCAGGTTGTCCGCATCGACGACCTGGTCGTTAGTAACAACCCCATTCTTGATGAGGATTTTGACGAACCCATTAAACTCTGATGCCATATTTTCTCTTTCCAGCCAACGCGATTGAACACCAGTCGGCGGAAGCACATGCAAACCGGAAACCACAACTGTTATCTTGATCCATTCAGGCTGGTTTTGTCAATGAAAACCCGCTATTTGGACCAAATCCCAATCGCCACAACCCACAAAAGGCGACGTTTATTTATCGACAGCGCCACTTTGGTGCTGAATACGGACAATAACGACAAGTCGTGATCCGCCAGCAGCGGGACGCGCGAACGGGCAGGTTTCGACCTAAACGACACTCGCCATCGCCCTGGCTGTTGTTGCGCACTGTTGAAACCCGACGCTTCGGCGCGGACATTGGAATATTATCATCGTCTGCTCAGTTGGCTATGACGCAATCCGACTAACGAACCCGGAGGCGAAGCACATGGGCTTGTTGACGCAGTCGATCCGCATCTGCGAATTCTGACACTTCTTCCAACTCGGCTGCGGCCAACTCAAGATAACGGGCCGCAGTGCGAAGTCGATCGGCAAGCGCGAGGTTGTTTGCCGGGTCCCAACTCGCTGGGCACGGGAGAAGTGACTGGAAGGTCCGCCAGTTGTTTGATTTCTTCGTCGAACGCGGTTTCCAACATCGAGTGGCTGCTGGTGGTGCGGTCAGCGACTGTCGGATGAGGTAGATGGGGCCAGCCTGGATGGTCCAGAATGCCCTCCAGATGTTGAGCCACGCCGCCACCCAGTCGTGCCCGAATCGCTTTGATCTCGGTCAAGATGGCAGGATCCATTGCTGGCGAAGCGGGCTGCTGGTTCGCGGGCTCACCACCCGGTAACACGCCGCGGAATGACTTGGGGTCCTCGACCAGGCTCGAATTGGCGGAACTTTCTCGCCCGACAACCGTCTCAGATTCATACTGCGGCGAGATCGCCTCGGCTGCCGGTTCGAGGGAGGAACGCGTTACACGCTGAATGGGTCCCTGACTGTTGAGCTACCAAACCGCCGGCCAGGAATTGAAACCTTGACATGCTGATAACGGCGAACAAGCAACATTGGACGAGCGACCAATGAATCGCCGGCATCCAGACATGCGGGCGAGCAAACGAGATGGAAAGACGTGCGGAACAGATTTTCACAGTTCATCCTTGCTGTAAAACCGAATCAGAAGCGACTCCCGGCAACGGCTTGAATATATGGAAAATTCATTTTTTGCAGGTAGCTCAATTCCGCGAACTGACGACCAGACGGCTTGGCGCTAACAACCTGGCAGGATAATCGGGTCGAAAACCCGTTAATTCGTGGGTTTGTTGGAGCTGAGCCATGTTTAAAAATTGACACTAGGGACAGCAAATGAGTATTCTGAAGTTGAAGGCCTTTGTCAGGTCACGATTTCCCGCCCGAAAAAACTGGTTTCCAGGCACGCCCAAATTTCTGACCCCGGTCAGAGTTCGAAAACAGAGACTCAAGTCCTACGACGGAGCAAAAAATTTCATGTTGATTCGATCAGCGACTATCGACCGGCGACAACCAGCACGCAACCAATCGTTTGCGTTAGCCATTCTTTATTTGGTGTTCATCACATTTTGGCTGGCAAGCTGTTTGAACCTGGTCGCCCAGGAAACGCAACCGGCAGCGGATGGTCCCCAGCCGGCCGTCGACAAACTGCCCTATGACTCGGAAGATATCGCGAAGGAATTCCAGATGCCCCGCGATCCAGGCGAAGATGCGTCCAAGGATGATCAGCGCGCATATCGCACCCAGGCACGCGAGATTCGTGAGCGAATTCGCAACGCCGAAAGATCCATCAAAACGGCCCTGACAGGCAGCGGCAATCTCGCGGGAGTTGAGGGTGGTTTCGAAAACTTCATGCGAGGCTATGTGTTTCCCAGGATGACCCAAACCGACAACGAGACGCTGTCCACCCTGGGCGAAATCCGAAAAGACTTTATCAACGATTACCTGTCCGACGACGTGCTTGGTAGCGAACGCCAACAAGTCATTACGATCACGATCCCGGCCATGCAAGCGATTTTGGAAAATGCCGGCGGAAAAAATTATCACGAAGCAGCGCGGCTCAACGCGATCTTGTTGTTGGGGATGATTGATGCCCAGCCCGCTTCGCGGAACAACAACACTTTTCCAACGGCTTCCCCCCAGGCATTCCAAATTCTGGTTGACGTTTTCACCGGTGACAAATATCCACCCTTTTTGAAAATTGGTGCGTTGGCGGGAATTCAACGGCAAGTTGAAATCGACTACATGCAAGGACAGCCGCAATTACCCAATCGCAACCAGATTTCTCAGGAAGCAATACGCATCCTGCAAGCACCTGTCACTACAGATGCCGACTATTGGCTCAAACGCCGATCGCTGCAGGTGCTGGGATACCTGGGTGACGTCGGTCCCAATGGAACCGTTTTGACGGAGATCAGCACGATTGCGGCCGACGACAATGAAAATAAATGGCTTCGCTTCGACGCGATCACCGCTTTGGGCAACCTCAAATACGATGCGTCCGTCAAAGCGTTGGCGCAGGAGGTCCCGGTTACGGTGGCCCGGTACATGGCCGAGATGTTGGATTTCGGGTCGACAGAGCTTAAGAACAAACTCAACGATCTCATCACAAAAAACCTTCTGTTTGAAGACCTCGATCTTATCAAACAAGGAAACGCCGACCAGGAGAAAGCTGGACGGGGTGGTAATCGTGGCAGCGGCATTGGATCTGGCGGCGGCGCCGGCCTGACCGGCGACGATCCGCTTCCGGGAGCAAAAGATCCCGCGAAGAAATTGGATCTTGGCCCCCGCGTTGAATTGGCAAACTATCACCTCAATGACGCTCGCCTCAAAGCGAAAGTCATTGCCTATACGGCCAAGAAAACTATTTCGACGGCAAGCCTGGCTGATTTTGTCGACAAGTCTTTTGTTGATAACTTGAACGCGGAACTGGACACACTGATCGCCGAAGCCGACATTGGAATTAAGAACCTTGACGAAGAAGAACCTCTGTTTAACCCAGACGATTTGGAAGCTGTGGCCAAAGCGAAAAAGGCCGACACGATCAAGATGGCCGAGCTGTTCGCCGACTATGCGAAACGCATCTACGGTATGATTCCCGAAAAACCAGTCGCGGCCAAAGCGGATACGGCTGAACCGGCGAAGCCGGCAGAGGATCCGCTGCCAAACGGAGGTAACTAACCACAGCGACACAATTTGTCGCGATTCAAATGCGATCCGTTGATGCCAGCGAAAAACGTAAGACGACCGAATTATTTCGGTCGTTTTTTTGTGCGAGGTTCGGGGGATGAGTTACGTCGTGGGTTTTGTTTGACGCGTGTTGTTTGAGTCGGTTTTGCGGGGGCGTAGTTAGGTGGTTTGAATGACACTCCCAGCCGACTGGCGTCGGGGGTTTCTGGTTGTTGGCGGGAGCTGCTTAAGGTGGTTTTGCGGGCGAGGTTGGGTGGTCTGGATGACACTCCCAACCGACTGGCGTCGGGGGTTTCTGGTCGATGGCGCGGTTGTTTGCGTTGGTTTTGCGCGGTTAGGTGGTCTGGATGACACTCCCAACCGACTGGCGTCGGGGGTTTCTGGTCGATGGCGCGTGTTGTTTGCGTTGGTTTTGCGCGGTTAGGTGGTCCGGATGACACTCCCAACCGACTGGCGTCGGGGGTTTCTGGTCGATGGCGGGAGCTGCTTAAGGTCGTTTTGCGGGCGAGGTTAGGTGGTCTGGATGAACTCCCAACCGACTGGCGTCGGGGGTTTCTGGCAATGTGGCGAGACCCCCGACGCAAGTCGGCTGGGAGCGTCATCCACGAATCCAAGCCAACGCAGAAACACGAAACACAACCCACCCGCGAGACCCCCGACGCAAGTCGGCTGGGAGCGTCATCCACGAAATCCAAGCCAACGCAGAAACACGAAACACAACCCACCCGCGAGACCCCCGACGCAAGTCGGCCGGGAGCTTCATCCACAAATCCAAGCCAACGCAGAAACACGAAACACAACCCACCCGCGAGACCCCCGACGCAAGTCGGCCGGGAGCGTCATCCACAAATCCAAGCCAACGCAGAAACACGAAACACAACCCACCCGCGAGACCCCCGACGCAAGTCGGCTGGGAGCGTCATCCACCAATCCAAGCCAACGCAGAAACACGAAACACAACCCACCCGCGAGACCCCCGACGCAAGTCGGCTGGGAGCGTCATCCATACCACCCAACCAGAACTCTGGTAGATTAAATATCGCTATCGACAGCGATCGGAATTTCGACAGTTCTTTCAAATGAAGGCGTTCGAATGTCCAACGTTCCAAAACTCCGCCCGGCGTTTCATGGCGGTAACATGAAATATGCGTTTCAGGCGCACTACCATATTGGATTTCGGACACGTAAAAACGCCAGGGTTCTTGGCCAGGCAGATCGTGCCAGCACGCTGGACCAAGCCCTTTCGGATGTGTGCCGGCGAGGAAACTATCGTATCCTCCAGGCAGAGACAGATCAAAATTGGCTGAGACTTTTGTTGAGCCTGAGTCCAGTTGATGCTCCATCGAAAACGGTTCAGACCATCAAGGCAAATACAAGCCGAATGATGTTCGAAGCGATGCCCGAACTGGAAAAAGAAATTGGACTCCGGTCTCTTTGGTCCCGCGGTTATTTTGTTCGTAGTGTTGGAGACGTTACTGATCATGTCGTGTCGGAATATTTGGCAAAGCAGCGGGCTCATCATGCCGCCGAACAGGACGATTCCATTTTCTTGGCCGAATATGCTGATCCCAATCCGGAACGCTTCTTCGGATTGCGTCCGTTTTCTCATTGTATGGCAGAATCGAAGCCGGTGCCGCCGCCGCGACGTCCGCGCGCTGCGGACAAACGCTCACCGTGGAAGCCGTCGGCAGGGTGGAAGCCGAGCTTGCTCTTCGCGTCGACGATGTCGCCGGCACCCAGACGCCTTTGCAGATAGACATCGTGCGCAACGGAGAGATCCATCGTCGAATCGAGGCGACGACACCGTTCGAAGGCCGCTGGCGCGAGACCGTCGAAGCCGAAGAGGGCAGCGCCTACTACCGGGTGATCGTGCGGGCGACGCGCGCCGCCTATCTCGTCTCCAATCCCGTCTTCCTCCAACGCCGGCCTTGAATCTGAACAGCCCATCGAGAAGCTCTCGCACATGACCATTCTGGCTGCGCATCAACCCGCATACCTTCCCTGGCTCGGTTTCTTCGACAAGCTGGACCAGGCGGATGTCTTCGTGCTCTTGGATGACGTGCAGTTCGAAAAGAACGAGTGGCAGAATCGCAACCGCATCAAGGGCGCCGCCGGCGTGGATCACCGTACCGGTGCGCCACAAGTTCCCGCAGTCGATTGCCGAGGTCGAGGTCGGCGAGAACGAGCCGTGGCGTCGAAGGCACCTTCGGGCGCTGGAGACAAACTACGGCAAGGCGACCCACTTTGACGCCGAGATGCCGTTGTTCGCCGCGTTGCTGGAGCAAGCGTGGACCCACCTGGCACCGCTGAACATCGCTGCCATCCGCAGCATCGCCGGCCGACTTGGAATCGATACCGAGTTTCGCCTGAGCTCCGAATTGCGCGCCCGTGCACACCCGACGCTGCGCTTGGTAGACCTGTGCGGCGAGCTCGGAGCAGACACGTACCTCTCCGGGAACGATGAATATCTCGACACGGGCGCCTTCGATGAGGCCGGCATCGCTCTCCGCTTCCAGGCTTTCGCACATCCGACGTACCCGCAACTCCACGGCGAATTCCAACCCTACATGTCGGTGCTCGACGTGCTGATGAACTGCGGCGACGAAAGCATTTCGATCATTCGATCCGGTAGACTGGCGGCCTCATGAGAGTACTCGCCCTGGGCTGTCACCCTGATGACATCGAGTTCGGCTGCGGCGGAACGCTGTCGAAGTATGCCGACGCCGGCCACGAGATCTACATGATGGTAATGACCCGCGGGCAGGCCGGCGGAGACGAGGCGATTCGCAAGCGGGAGCAGGAAGAGGCCGCCCGCATCATCGGCTGCGAAAAGCTCTTCTGGGGCGGTTATCGCGACACCGAGTTGGAGCTGAGCCGGCGAGTAATACCAGGGCATCGAAGGGGTCATCGAAGAAGTCGCGCCGAAGTTCATCTTCGTGCACTACGGGGACGATACCCACCAAGATCACCGCGTGCTTTCGCAGGCGACGGTGACGGCAACGCGTTACACCCGCAACGTGCTCTTCTATGAAGGCCCGACGACGCAGAATTTCACTCCCACCGTGTTCGTCGCTCTCAACGAGGTCATGGCGCGCAAGATCGAGGCCCTGGAAGCGCACGCTTCGCAGGCGCGAAAAACGAACATCGGCGACCTGAACATCATCGAGCTCGTGGATGCGGCGGCGTTGTTCCGCGGCACCCAGGCGCGCATCAAGCGCGCCGAGGGCTTCTCACCACTGCGACTCTTCATCAACGTGGGAGCCGAAGATTAACGCTGGCCGAGGCGGCGACAACGATACCCCGACCCCCGGTGCGGTTGTGCCCATCCCTCATTCGCGTCCGTGGCTGCGGTCGGAAGACGCGGCGGCGGCGGCTTCCGTAGTCGAATCCGGACAAATCGGCCAGGGGCCGCGGGTGGCCGAACTGGAGGCCGCGACCGCTGTCGCCGGCGGCGTCGTTCCCGCGGGCGGCGATGCCGGCGGCCACGCCGTAGCGGTGTCATCAGGAACGGCGGCTTTGTACGTCGCGCTGCGCGCCCTGGGGGTCGGTAGCGACGACGAGGTACTGATTCCGGCCTTCGCCTGCGCCAGCCTCAACCAGGCCGTGCGCTACACGGGTGCGAAACCGCGCTATATCGACTGCGATCCGGCGTCGTTGAACCCCGACCTCGAGGACGCCCGTCGCAAGCTCAGCGCGCGGACGGCGGCCTGCATCGTGCCCCACATGTTCGGACTGCCGGCCGATATCAAGGGGTTCATGGCGCTGGGTGTGCCGGTCATCGAAGACTGCGCTCATGCGCTCGGCGTGTCCTGCGGCAGTCGTCGTGTCGGCAGCCTCGGGACCCTGGCCGTGTGTTCGTTCTACGCCACCAAGCTGGTCGCCGGAGGAGAGGGCGGCATGGTGCTGTCGAGCGATCGCCGCCTGATGAACCAGGCTCGCGCGCTGCGGGACTGTGAACAACCAGACGCCCGCGAGGACGCGTTCAATTTCAAGATGAGCGACCTGCACGCGGCCGTCGCACACGTCCAACTCGAGGGCGCCTCGAGGCGGCGCTGACCCGCCGCCGGCACCTGTCCATGGGATACCGAGATGTTCTCCGCGAGGCCGACCTCGACCTGCCGATCGAGCCCGCCGACCGCGAGCGGGCCTGGTTTCGATTCGTGGTCGGGCTGCGTGCACTCGACGTTGAAAAGTTGATCGCCCGCTGCGAACGTCGCGGGCTGGCCTGCCGCCGGCCTGTCGGACGGCTGGTCCGCGGCGTCGATCTGAAGGCGCTGCCGGGCTGCCGGTCAGCTTGGGCCCGGAGCTGTTCGCTACCCCTCTACCCGGCTCTAACCGAGGAGGAGGCGATCCAGGTGCCGCGGAGA
>CAVONL010000008.1:0-26311 GCA_963697295.1 uncultured Planctomycetaceae bacterium
GCCCGAGGCTGGGCTGATGAATTAGATTTTTACCTTAAGTAAAATTGTATATTGGTCGAGATTGCGTTTTTTTGTTGCTCGGTAAGCTTTGTTCTTTTTTGCTTGAGTTGAGTCGTTGAGATTGGCCTTGGTGACCCAGTTTCTAACCTCCCGATTATTGACCTTTGTTAGATATCTGGCAATTGTCTCCGGCGTCGACGGATTGAGCAAAGCCGGAAAGGCAGCCAATAGAGAGGTAAAACTGCCGCGATAATGCTGTCGTTGAAGTTGCTTGAACCGTCCGAGCGTCGATTCAAGCACCTCGGTGCTGACGGGGAAGCGCAGCGATGCATGGGGTGAGTCAATCAGTTGTTGTTCGCATTTGGAATACGCTTCGACCAATTGATCGCGAACTTGCTCGCAGAGTGCGTCAAGGGGCAACTCCAATCCGGCAAGATGTTCTCGAAGTTGGTCGGTCGCCCCCTGGTAAACACCTTGCTCGTTGGTGAACACAAGAAAGGCTGAAACGATATTCTGGCATGCTTGCCAGCTTTTCAAGTCCTCTTGGTATTGGAGCACCCAGCCGAGTTTCTCGTTGAGACGATCGGCGGAAACACCGTCGTTTCCTGGTGCTGAGGGAGTCTGTAAATGATAGATCACCATTGCAGCCCAGTTCAGCAGCGGCACCAAGTTCATGAAGCGGCACTTGGTTTTCTTTTTCGGTGGAAGAAAGTGAACCAGTTCAGTCTGTTGAATGCGGGCCGTTGTCTTGCCAATGAGGGACTCAAACTCCAGAAAGCTCGGGTTTTTGCCCAACATCTTTTTTAAAATATTGGCCGCCTTGTGCTTCATGTCATCCAGTACGAGCACATTTCCCCCGTTGTTTTGCAGGACTTTCGCACCTTCGTGAAGTTCCGTGGCTCCGTCGGCGAGCAGGCAGATGGGGGTTCCGATCTGCCTGGCAAGTTCTTCCAACACTTCGGCGACAGACTCTTTGGTGCGCGACGTGCTGGGGATCACGGCCAGGGTCTTCATGTCTTCATGCTGCAGTGCCCGGCCAACGGGAACTTCACATTGACGGATTCCCAAAACCACCAGAACGTTGGTGTCGCCCAGTTGAACGCTGTGGTCGACCATCAAGATCCAGTCATCCTGCGGTACGGCAGCTTCTAGCAGGGCGGCAACTCCGCTACGACAAAGCCAGGTCCGAATGCTGGACCAAGAAGGGATTTTGAATTCGACTTCGAGCCACTCCCGGACAATTGACAGGACCGTCTCTGTGGAGCGAAAGCCCACCGTTTTGGCAAGGTTACAACACATCGCGATCATCCGTGCGCCGAACCGATGGCCTTTGAGTTGGGGATCCGGTGGCAAGCAAGTTTTCGCCTTCGATTGCCTGGCAACTTCGTTTCTTAAGCTCTGTAGTTCGCCGCTTTGTTGCTCAAGACGACGTTCAAGTTCGCGCTTCTCCTTGACTAAGCGTTGATGTTGTTTGTCCAAATTCTCAAATCGTATCTGAAGCCTCTGAATCCTATCGCGGCACTTCTCCCGACTAGCGAACAAAGACCTTTCGATAGCACGCGAAGACGACTTGAAAAACGGAACTGTAATGTGTAATGATGACAACGTTGTGCTCCTTCGTCTTAATTTGTTTTGACAAAGAAACTAATACGTCGGAGCGCAACACTTTTGAAATACCAATTCAGCCCAATTCTCCTAAATTCGGCTCAATTCATCAGCCCAGCCGAGGTGGAGCGGAACCGGCGAGGCTCCGTCCGAGCCGGTAACCGGGAGCCCGAACCGGTAACCGGGGAGGCTCCGTCCGAGCAAAAATCTCCGTTTTCCGTCCGATCGAAAATCCTGTATTTCGCCTTACAATTAATTCTGTCTACATCAAATCAAACCTGATAACGTTCGATGGGTTCCAATTATCCATATCGTAAAAAACCGGCCAGTGGTGTGTTCTACGTCGAAGGCCGACCGACCGTGGTCTATGACACCGTCTGCACCAAATTAAAACGGGCTTGGCTTGACAACGAACTGATTCATCAAATTTTGTTGGATGTCTGGCGGCAAGCCGATGCTTGGCTTGTAGGGCGATATGTGGTGATGCCGGATCACGTGCATTATTTTGCCTGGGCCACGGAAAGTGGAATCGAACTCGATAATTGGGTTCGATATTGGAAGTCGCAATTCTCACACAGTCACAAACAAGAACAATTGCGAATGCAAGCGGGTCATTGGGATAGACGAATGCGGTCGGAATCCCATTACGAAGAAAAATGGAACTATATGTTTGAGAATCCGGTGAGGGCAGGCTTGGTGACCGACCCGCTGGATTGGCCGTTTCACGGTGTTTTACACGATTTGCGTTGGTAGCTTGTTATCTGGTGAGGTCTCCCGCTCGGACGGAGCCTCGGTCTCCCGCTCGGACGGAGCCTCGGTCTCCCGCTCGGACGGAGGCCTCGGGTTCCCTGCTCGGACGGAGCCTTGGGCTCCCTGCTCGGACTCGCTTACGCCTTCCGGCTAGACGTTAAACGACTGTGGATTGCGCTTTCCGGAATGAATGGCGGCTGTTGGGGATGAAACCCTGCTGTTCGTCAAAATACAAATGGTGCGTGATGTCGATGGTCCGTGAATAGATTTCAATGAAATTGAACGTGTTCTTTTCCTGCTCGCGGCCGCGGCCACGGCGGGAAGTCGTCGTCCCGGATTGAGCGATGATTATGCCCCGCTGCCGGTGCTTGCCAGGATAAAAGTCCAGCGAGTTTCCAATGTACGCGCGGTGCAAATGGCCACCAAGGATCAAGTCGACGTCCAATTCAATAAATCGTGTGATCGCCCGCTTGGCTTGGGGCATCGTCTGGTCGTGCAGATAGTCGGGAGCCGGGGCAAAGTGATGGTGGGCGACAACGATCTTCGTCGTGTCGTCCGGCACATCGGCGAATGCCTGCTGGCAGAATTCAAGTTGCCAAGCATGAATCCGCCCGTTGCTGATCGCAGATCGGGGAGCCGTTGAATCGAGACCAACGAAGACGGCGTTGTTTAGCCGCAACACGGTGTTTAGGTCTTCACTGATGATTTCTTTGTAAAGTTTATGTGGATCCGCCAAGCGTTCGGCTACCCGGTACAACGGCACATCGTGATTTCCCGGTATCACGAGCGTTGGAACTTTGGGAAACCGGTTGATATACTCGCGGGCGGCCAGGAATTGGTCCCGGCGGGCGCGCTGGGTCAAATCGCCGCTGACGACGATTGCATCCGGATTCAATTGGTGCGCACTGCGCATCGCTGCTTCGGCTACTTCGGGAACGAAGGGAGGCCCAAAGTGTAAATCTGAAACGTGCAGAATCCGCAGTTCAGGTTGTTCGTTGTTGTCTTTCATAATGAAAACTCTCAACGTAGCCGGGCGTTAGCGATGGCGAATTCAATCGACCAGCGCCGTGTAAATGCACATGCCGTTCCAATGGTGCCATCCCAGGTCTCGCAATATTGTTGTCGAGTTCGTGAAATAGTTGCGTTATCCGTTTAGCCGGGGTTGAACCATCGACAATCGTGGCCAACACCCAAACGGCTCATGTTTCCAACCCATTTTTTGGAGTTGAGGAACACTAACGCCATTTTATCGGTTAATGAGCGAATTCGCACGTAGACGGATTGGTGTGGGCGGCAGAAACAGGTTCGATGTTCTCACTTTGAAAAGCGCTAAATGGCACGTAATATGCAAAGTAGATCAAAACGACAGGAATCACCCATGAAATCAATTTCGACTCGACTGACAGCCATGATTGGGTTCATCCTGGTCGTGGGAGCGCTCGCTTTGGTTGCGAGGCACTTTGGTTCCCTGGAGTGGATCGTCGAGAATGAGTCACAGTTGCGGCAGTTAGTGCGTCAGCAACCGTGGCGGGCGGTCTTGGTGGGTCTGGCAATTTACACGACTTTTTCGTTAGTTCCTGGAACCGTGGGTAAATCCGTAGTTTGCGGTTGGGTGTTTGGATTTTGGCTGGCTTCGCTGATCGTCGATATTGGCCTGACGATTGCGGCGGTCACCAGTTTCCTGGCCGCCCGTTACATTTTTCGCGATACGGTAACCGCGCGGTTGGGCGGACTGGTACGAAAGATGGACCGTGCTTTGGACCACGATGGCACCTTTTACTTGCTGATGATGCGTTTGGCGCACGTGCCGTTTAGCGTCGTCAATTATGGTGCGGGGGCAACTCACGTCACGGTAGGCAAATTTGCCTGGACGACAGCGGTCGGAATATTGCCGGGTTCGATGATCTTCGTTTTCGTGGGAACGCGCATTCCCACGTTGGCTGACCTTTCTGACCGAGGGGTCTGGAAACTTCTCGATCCACTCCTGTTTGGAGTCATTGCCGCCACAGTTGTGTTCCCGCTCCTGATTCGGTGGACGCTGCAGCGATTCAAGCAACACACGCACGGGCATCCGGACCTCGAGCTATCGGAGTTGGAGTCGTTTCACCCTGAGACAAACCAGTCGGGATCATCCGATGGTGATTAATACAAACCTGTTGTGGATGATCGGCGGAACCCTCGCAGCTTTATCCGTCGGCTCAGCCATTCGGCTGATCGCTCTGCGTCGCTCTCCCGCGGACGTTGTGAAACAGCGACTGGGCAGTCTTAAAGTCTGGTGGTTGCTGGCGTTGCTGTGGTCGGTTGCAGCCGTAATCGGGCTGTGGGGCGTGTCCGTGTTGCTGGCGGTGGCAAGTTTTTTGGCGCTGCGAGAATATTTGCGGCTGCTGGGAACGACTGCGCAAATTGGACGGGCCGCCATTGTCGGCTTGATCGCACTGGGAGGCCTTCATTACGGGGCGATCGCGGGCGGGGCCAGTCAGACGGCAAAGCTATTTTTTCCCATGGTTGCGTTAATTGTAGTTGTCGGGCTGCGACTGGCAAACAAACGCACCGATGACTACATCCGGCTTACGGCCGGGTTGTATTGGGGCGCAATGCTGATGATTTACGGGCTCTCACATGCCCTGTTTTTATTTGAAGTCCATTCGGGTGATGAGCCCATAGTAGGGGCGGCCGGGTGGGTTTTATTCCTCGTCTTATTAACGGAAATGAATGACATCATGCAGGCGCTGGTTGGCCGCAAGATTGGAAGACGCAAGCTCGCACCTCGGGTTTCGCCGCACAAAACTTGGAAGGTTTGATTGGCGGTCTGGTTTGTACAATGATTCTGGCGGTGTTGCTGGCACCCTATCTGACCACGCTGACGGTGGATCGCGGAAAAGCAGCGGGCTGGGCCATATCGGCCACCGCAGGCTTGTTGATTTCCCTGTTTGGATTTCTGGGAGATATCAACATGTCGGCGATCAAACGCGAAGCCGGCGTGAAAGATGGAAGTTCGCTGCTCCCGGGTATGGGAGGCATGATCGACCGAATTGACAGCATGACGTTTACTGGACCGGCATTCTATTATTTTGTCATGCTGGCGAGTCCATCCAGCTTTGGCAGCTAATGCTCTAACCCGAAATTGATCTTGATGAAAAAAAAATCTACAAGCAAATCGGTTGAGCCGCGTGACGAGAAGTTCAAAGATTCGATTGTCACGATTCCGAATGTGATCTGTTTTGGTCGACTGATCGGTTCGTTCGTGCTGTTTGGTTTTGCGCTGGCGGGTTGGCGTTACGGGTTTGTGGGGCTGTTCCTGGTATTGAGTTTTTCCGATTGGATCGATGGCCGACTTGCCCGCTGGTTGCACCAACGTTCCGACTTTGGAGCGAGATTGGACAGCACGGCCGATGCCGTGTTGTATACCGCATTGCTTGGCGGGGCGGCGATTCTGAGTTGGGACCTGATCCAGCAGCAATTACCTTGGCTGTTTGTTGGAGTTGGCAGCTACGCGGTAACCACGGGGGTTGGATTATCGAAGTATGGTCGTGTACCCAGCTACCATACCTACGGCGCGAAAATAACTCAGTGGATTGCCTTGGTTGCTGGTGTATGCCTGGTGCTTCATTGGTCTGTTGTCCCGTTGCACATCGCGGTCGTTGCCGTGACATTGACAAATCTCGAAGCAACTGCAATCACGTGCGTATTGAAGGATTGGCAGGCTGACGTCTTGACGTTACTGCACGTATGGCCGGTCTCAAAACAGGATTTGGAGGATCGGGCCGATGGCAGTTAGAAACAATGCTGGTTGCCAGCGAATTGTGCTGACCGGGGGCCCCGGCGGCGGAAAAACAACGGCGGCTGACCTAATGCGTCGCGAAGTCGGCGAGCGGATTGTCGTCGTGCCAGAGGCGGCCACGATGTTGTTTTCGGGCGGTTTTCCCCGCCACAAGGAGATTCACGCGCGAAGATCCGCGCAAACCGCGATCTACCACGTACAACGCAATTTGGAAGACATTCATTCGACGTTGTTTCCCGAGCGAATTCTGTTGTGCGACCGAGGGACGCTCGACAGCACGGTCTATTGGCCCAGCAACGATGGCGAAAGCTTCTATGACGCTCTCGAAACGACCCTGCAAGCGGAACTCGCTCGGTATGATGCCGTGATTTTTTTTGAAACAGCGGCCGTTGGCAATCTTTCCATCGAGGGTGGGAATCCAACGCGTACTGAGTCCATTGACGAGGCGATCGAAATCGATCGGCGGTTGCAGCAAGTGTGGGGTCAACATCCCAACTATAACTTCATCGCCCATGAACAGTCGTTTTTGAAAAAACTGGAGGTCGCAATCGAGACGCTCACCAGTTTTTTGGGCCGTTGAATTATTTCAGGTTTGGGAAGGAAGGTCGGTCGCAACAGCTTCTCTTGCCGTAACGGCGAGCGGGCTTGCCGGAACTACGTCGTTGAGGCTGTTTATTTTCGGCCGACAACGCGACTTGCCTGTCGAAGGGGCGTATTTTGCCAGCAACGCGCCAGCTGATTTCATGCTGGCAATCCTCTTATACGGTCAAACTCGCGCGATTGGAGAAAGAGTCGGGACTGATTTTGCCAGATTTTGCGTTTCAATGCGATTCGTGGGCACGATTGTTGAAAGTTCTTAAAGAAACACCCCCCGTATAAACGAAACATAAGTCAGGTGATTGCGTCTCAGTCCCAACAATCGGTTTTTCCGAATGTGAGGTTCGCAGAAACGCAGTTGCCTAATGGGGGGGAATCTTATGAAACACTTTTGTATTCTAAACGCTGATCGCTGCGCCTTTGCAGGTGCCTTGATCGGTGGTCTCCTCCGGGCGATTTCTTCGCCGTCGACTTGGTAATTTGAGCCGGTCGTTCCGATTTTGCTGGTGCGATTATTCAATCCAGCGCGTTTCATCGGAATTGTACCAATTGTTCGAACAAGAGTTGGCCGATGTCGTCAAAGGGAGAATCACGGATGGATCCGTGCTGATCCCAACAAAGCGAGTATTTGTTTATTCCGACCCAGAAGTTTAATTGTTGACACACCGACCCAGTTCGTCAGCAATCAGGCTTGGGGATAAACGGTTATGCAGTTGAACACGTTCCGACGAGCGTCAAACTCACCTGTGTAGCGAAAGACGATTCAAAGTGATAAATGGAGAGCCTGCGATGAAGGTGTTCACAACTGGACAGGTCGCCAAGATCTGTAAAGTGGCCCCGCGCACGGTCAGCAAGTGGTTCGATTCTGGTCGCCTTAAGGGTTACCGAATCCCCGGCTCGCAAGACCGTCGCATTCCACGCGAATACCTGATCAAATTTCTCAAAGAGCATGGTATGCCTTTGGGTGACTTAGAAGATGAAGCAATGGCCAAAGTGTTGATCGTTGCTCAAGATCAGGTATTAATCGAGAACCTCAAGAGGGAACTTCCACCCGAGAGATCATTCAAAGTAGCGGTTGCTGCGAGTGGTTTCGAAGCTGGTATACAAGCGGAAAGTTTCCACCCGGATTGCATCATTACCGACTTCTCGATCGGTAAAGTAGAGGCGATGCAAATCTGCCAAAACCTGCGTAAGAATCCCGATTTTTCGGAAACGATTCTGATCGCTCTGTTGCCGGACGACGGAAATCCGATTTCCTTTGATCGTTCAGCAATCAACGAAACGTTCAAGAAGCCCTTCGATGCCAGCCTGCTGGCCGAACGACTTCGCACTCTGATCGGTTCACGAAAGGAACTCGTTTAGATCTGCAACCGGACTAAGCGACTTTTTCGTGACAGATTAGAAAGCTTCGCCGTCTTTCGCTCATCCGCCAGTCAAGGACCCTTGCCTGGCGGTTTTTTTCTGCGCGGTGGGTGGCCTGTCAACCAACAGCGGCCACCAGCAACAGGATTTTGACCGGATTCTCGACCCTTTCTGGCCCACTGGCTCGAAAGTGGTGTGGGCAGGCTCGTGCCCACCGAATGCGGGAATTCACCCTGTCTTTCATCCTGTTTTTGCGTTATTCTCTTACGCTTTCTGCGGTTCACACGGGGCGAAGTTTAATTTAGGCCTCTTCACGATTTTCGTTATTCGCATGTCCGATTTGCCACATTTTGACGACGACGGTCGATCGCGAATGGTTGATGTGGGCGACAAAGTCGAAACGCGTCGAGTCGCTTGCGCCCGCGGTACCATAGGCATGTTGGCTTCCACTCAGACACTGATTCAAGACCGCGAAATTCAAAAAGGTGATGTACTCGAACTGGCGCGAGTCGCAGGAATCATGGCCAGCAAGAAAACGGCTGAGATGATTCCATTGTGTCATCCCTTGCGACTGAACTCAGTCCAATTGGAGTTTGGTTTTCCCAACGATCACACGATCGAGATTGTGGCCACCGTCACGGCTCACGAGCGGACTGGAGTCGAAATGGAGGCCCTCCATGCAGTCTCCATCGCGGCGTTAACGATTTATGACATGTGCAAGAGCGTGGACCGAGCCATGACGATTTCGGACATCCAGCTACTTGAAAAATCTGGAGGCAAAAGCGGGCATTTCGTGAGAGATACCAATCTCTGACTGTAAGGAACCTCGGACTAAGGATTCAACTTAAGTGAGTCAAGCTATTCCAACCTCAAATGTCGGGGCCAAGCCCTCGTCGGCCGATTTGAAACGATTGCAAGCCAACGGATGCGAGAGTAAAAAACCCTGGCTGGATTCGATCTACGGTCCGATACGTTCCGAACTGGAGCAAGTCGAGACGATTCTGCGTGACGAATTGACAAGCGATGCACCATGGATTGACGAACTCCTGCAGCACAGCCGAATGGTCGGCGGCAAGCGGATGAGACCCGTTTGTCTGCTGTTGTCGGGAGCCTGTTGCGGTCAATTGACCCAGTCACATTTGAGCGTTGCTGCGTCGCTGGAGATGATCCACACGGCCACGTTGATCCATGACGACGTGCTGGATCGGGCGAACACCCGTCGCAATGGTCCGACGGCCAACTGTCGGTGGGGCAACAAGGCGAGTGTGCTCCTCGGAGACTATTTGTTCACACATGCTTTTCATGTCGCGACGACGGCCGAATCGATTCCGGCTTTGCGTCGTTTGGCCGCGGCCAGTAACCGGGTGTGTGCGGGCGAGATGCGACAGAATGCTTGGGCTGGAAACTTTGCACTTGCCGAGGAAGACTACCTGGAGATGATTGCCGACAAGACAGCGGAGTTATGCAGTGTGGCGTGCGAACTAGGCGCGCAAATGGCAGGTGCCGATCAAGCAACGTCGGACGCCTTTGCTGGCTACGGGCGCGATCTTGGAATTGCATTTCAAATCGTCGATGACGTTCTCGACCTTGTGGGACATCCGGAAACCGTCGGCAAAACTCTGGGAACCGACATCACCTTGCGGAAACCAACACTTCCGATCATTCACTGTTTAAACAGCCAAACTGCAGTCGAGCGAGCAAAATGGGTGGAGTTGCTGGAACAGGGCGACGTCGCCGCCGGCGAAGTAATGCGATTGCTGGATTCGACCAGCTCGATCGAGTATGCGCGGACGGTTGCCTCGTCCTATTGCGAACGGGCAACGGAGTTTTCAAGCTCGTTGCCCGAAAGCGAATTCTCAACGGCCCTTAAAAATATGGCCAACTTCGTGCTCCAACGCAGTTATTGAGTTCAGCAAAATTACTCGCGGATACCCCAAACCGTCTGGTCAATGTTCGCAGAGAACTGTTGCCGTGGGTTAACCGACTCGAATCGGACGCGAGCTTTGATTTCGCCCGTACCGGGTTCGACGAAGCGGGAAAGGTCGCCTTCCGCCTCAACCATCGTCACCAAGTCGGTGAAACGATTTGCGGGTCGGACATCGACCTCCTCAAAACTGCCCAGTTGATAGTCAAACAAATCAATCGACTGGTTCACTTGCGAGCGGGCAAAAACGGCTGCTTCGACAGTAAACGAGAACAGCGACGGCACTTCCGCCGGACTCGTAGAGGTTACTTCGAGAAACACTCGTGATTGAATGTCCGTGGGACGGCGAATGGCGGTCAAGTCGACGTTGTCGCTAACTGACAAGTCGGCAACCGAACCCCCGACGTAGTTTCCACGGGTTACATCGAAGATACCAGGCGTCACCACGACAGGCTCCGGCGGTTGCTCAAAGCCGATTGAAAATTCGTCAAAATGGGCTCGCGAACCTTCGCCCGATGAATACTGGTCGCCGGCGAAGATCACCAGTGGGATCCAGGTGACGGTGCGCGAATAGACTCTTTCAATGGGTGTGCCTCCGCTGAGCGGCTCCAGCCGCTGGGTAACTGTCGAATTCGTCGAGTCAATAATCATCTGATAGCGGTACCAGGCACCCGGAACGAAACTGCCGACCACTTCCTGGGATCCGGCGGACTGCCAGAACAGGATTTGCAACTCGTCGGACGTGGGATTTTCGACTCCCGGCAGGTCATTCGTGTCTTGCACACGAAACAGGACGCCGCCCGCAAAGTCTTCGTATCCTTGACTGTACGCGTACATCCAACCATAGCCACCGTAATTGTATTCGGGGGCCACGAAGCTGCTGGGACGAATCATCGTTTCGATGACGAAATTCTCGCTCCCAACAGTATTCAGTTCTGCGGTGTAATTGGCGAACGCGTCATGAATCTCAAGATTCTGACTGCCGGCAATGACGTTCAAACCGGAAACAACAACGCTCCCGCTGCCGGATGTGCTCCATCCGGCTGGCATGGGACCTCCAACTGCGAATCCTTCACTGATCTCAAATCCTGTGTGGTAGTCCGCTGATGCGAAATCCGACAGTCCCATCACCAGCACGAAACTACAGGCAAGCAATAAACAACGGTGTAACATCTCAGATCCTCCCGTAGAGCAAAACGTCCACTGAAAACGAGATCGTTTTCAATTCGGGTGCACCGAGCCGTCGATTTTTCTGGCCAACAACTTGTAACACACGCTGGCCGACCATCGAGGGGCAACCGTGCGTTCCGGTCAATACAAGTGCAAGATTGGTGCCAAATAGTAGAATCGGATAAACAGAACTTATCGCTCAGTTTGCCATCGAAAACGTGTGGCCTGCTGCGCGAAAGAGCACGATTATGCCGTGCGATGATCCAAATCGCACAGTGAGTTGGTAAAGCACGATTCGAGCCAACTGCGGCCGAAAGTCCGACTTCTCCCAGCGGGGGAAGTGAACTGTGAGAAGCCTGGTCAATTGTGGACGGTGAATTGCGAATGGTAAAAGAAAGATCTTTTAGAGCGAAAAACCATGGTTCTGGCGTCGGGCTCGGAGTCCAGGAACCAAGCTGTGCATCTACGCAAATTCAATAATCAATTGCGAATCATCAATCACTGATAAATGATATGGTTTTCCAACCAACCCGCTATCAACGCCGAGGTGACTCTCGACCTACACCGGGTCTTGACCATTGGGCGATGAAGTGGCCGTGTCGTCTTCGACCCGCAATTGATTTCGATCGAGGATGGGCCGCACTTCGCTCATAAAATCATGGATGTCTTTAAACTGGCGATAGACGCTGGCAAAGCGGATATAAGCCACGTCATCCAGCTCGACCAGCTTTTCCATGACCAATTCACCGATGCGTTCGGTGCTGATTTCCGATTCGTTGAGCATGTAAACCTGGCGAACGGTTTCTTCGATGGCATGTTCCAGTTTGTCCGTGGGGATGGGACGTTTCCAACAAGCCCGCTCCAGTCCCTGGCGGATCTTTTCCGGCCGAAAGGCCTCGCGGCGCCGTCCTTTTTGACAACGCGAAGATCAAGTTCAGCCACCCGTTCGTAAGTTGTAAATCGTTTTTCGCAATGAACGCACATCCGCCGCCGGCGGATGACAAACCCGTCTTCACCCGAACGAGAATCGATGACTTTGTCGTTGTCGTGACGACAATAAGGGCATTTCATAAAACTGACTCGTTGTTATTCAGGATTCGTCCAGAGACGAATCTCGACTATAACCGAAACTGGTTGCTGACCCAAACATGGTTGGCAGCTTTGGGGCAAGATTTGTTGCTTGTCCGCGAATCCTGATCTTGGAGCCCGGGCTCAATACCGGACGGGGCAGCCGAGAACTCAACTCGGCTGTTATCCGACGAAATTGTCGAATAAACTGCCATGTGAGCGAAACGGCGATGTCGTCCCGCGCGGAGGCTGTAGTTTTATTCCTGAGTCAACTCTTTACCGTACCCTCGTCATCTATTCATCAAAAGGCAAGTGAATATGGCTGAAAATCAAGACTATCCAAACGATCGTTTTCAACCCGGCAAGCCCGTTGAGGACGTGGCGGACGCAAAACAATTGTGGGAAGGCGGCTTTTCAGGCAAAAGCATGTTTGGTTCATGGGCGGCTGCAGCCGCGGTTACGATTCTGATTTTCGTGGGCATCTTGATGATCGAGATGTTGCGATCCAACACCTACGTATGGTATTTCGCGGTTGGGCTAATCGTTGTCCTCTGGCTCTACCTGCTGGGCCTCATGCTGTATCGCAAGTGGGGCAAGCATTACGAGCTGACGACTCAACAGTTGAAGCACCGTGAAGGCATCTTGTTCCGGAAGCTCGATCGAATCGAGTTGATCGATATTGATGATGTCAACTATCGACAAGGTCCCATTCAGACCTTGCTGGGCGTTGGCAACATTAACGTCAAATCGAGTGACACCAGTCATCCCGATTTGGTCCTGTTTGGAATCGCCAACATCAAAGGAGTCGCCGACTTGATTGACGATGCCCGTCGCAACGAACGTCGTAAACGCGGGCTGCATATTGAATCGATCTGAGCAATCGCCTGCTCGCCTATGCCCGGCGATTGTCGGCAAACAGGTTCGTTAAATCGCCCACCTCGGTATTCGGCTGCTGCTCGCCGAGTTTTTGCCGGTAGGCGAGCGAACAGGCTTTGCATTTGGACAAGTGAATTTCGATTTTGTGCTGAACCCGGACATCGAGCGTGAGTTCAATGTAGCCCGCAAGATTCGCCTGTACTGCGACACATGGCAAGAAATCGCTTTTAACGTCAGGCTGTAAACCGCGCGAGTTGATGTACGCGCGTAAACCGGCCCCACCGAGAAATACGCTCAGGGCCACGTTAATCAAGAACATCCGCCGCGGCTGAACTGCTGATTCGGCCATGGCCGAGCCGGCAAGCGCGCCCGCCGGACACGGCTCCCAACCCAGATCTTCATCTTGCTTCAATTCTGTCATCGTCCCTCCATCCACCAGCCACAACTATGATTGGCCAATCTGTCGCAGTCGGTGTTATCCACCACAGTTGGCATAAAAAGCGTAAAATGGCGGGGCGATTGTAGCCGTTCATACAAAAGGAGCCAACACGGATATCCATGTTGGCTCGCGAACCTCGTCGAATCGAATCTGTATTTCGAATCCGCTAGGACGATTGTGTGGGAATTGGCACCAATCGTCGCTGCAGTTGAGGTTGTGGTGGCGCCGTCGTCCTCAGCATGGGGGGACGCTCATTCACTTCTCGGGCCAGCGTGTTCAGATTGCAAATCGTAATGCGTCGCCTTGCAATCCTGATCAATCTCTCCGTTTGGAGCTGCCCCAAAACAACGGTGACTGTCTCGCGCGTGCTGCCAATAATGTTTGCCATTTCCTGGTGAGAAAGGCGAATATTCAGATCAATTCCTGTTTCGTTGCGTTGACCGTACTTTTCGACCAATTCCAACAGCAAGTGAATGACGCGTTCACGGTTTGACCGGAACAGCAGGTTGCGCAATCGTCGTTCGATTCGTTGCCGCCGCATTCCAATTACCTTGGTAACGCCGTAAACGATCTGCGGGTACTTTTGGACGACCGCCCGCATGGCTTCGCGGGGAATCAGAATCAGCGTCGATGCTTCGGAAGCTTCGGCGTATTCTTCGCGTTCGGCCGCATCAAAAATCGACAGTTCACCAAAAATTTCATTGGCATCAATGAAATTCAGGATGGATTGTTTTCCCTCGGGAGTAATGTGGCAAATCCTGACGCGACCCTCGGCGACAAGCACCACGCCATTGGATTGTTGCGACGGAAGAAACACGGGCTCGCCGCGCTTCAGTTTTCTCATGCGGGATTTCCCTTCCAGCCACTGAAGGTCTTCCTGCGTCATCTGAGAAAACAAGTCGCATTTCTTGATAAACCAAAATGAGTCTTGCATTTCTTTAGCCTCTTTCCATAACTGGGCCAGCGATTGGCTCTGTTCCAATTGCCCCTTCGGAAGACGCCGTCGCCAACATTTTACAATGTAGACATTTCCAATCCTAGCAATCGAAGCTCAATTTAACTATCAAAAAACGTGCAGGCGAGAAGCAGGTGGGAAAATTGCCTGACACGAATTCTCCCTGGGTTGGAAACGATTGCCGTCTATACGTGAGCCCGCTCACAAAGGATCAGTAAATTTTACCGGGTTTTGAAATTTTTTCAAAATTGGCAAAGCCGTGGATTGGTCCCAATGATGGACTAACCGCCGTCGCGATTGCCGCCGCCACCGCGATTTTGTCCACCTCCGCCACGATTACCGCCGCCGCGATTGCCGCCACCGCCGCGATTGCCGCCTCCGCCGCGGCCACCCTGCGGCGCTCGCATGACACCGGGAATGACCATCCCGCCGCCCTGTTGTAAAGCCTGCTGAATCTGCTGCCGTGCAGCATCACGCGCTTCATTGGCGTTACTGGGTACTGCAGTTGCGCGAGACGCGGCCCGGCCGGCTGCCGAACTCGAACCGCCTCCACCCGTGGAACCATCCGCCTCCACGACGACCGCCTTGTCGCCTAACATTCCTTGCAGTGCCTCTTGCAGCTTGCTACCGCTAATCCCGGGGATCGAAATAATCTCGGTCTTCTTTGGCCGATCCGGCGTGTCCAGAATTTGTACCAACGCGTAAACTTTTTCGTAAATGTATTCCGGGCCGGTTAAGATAAGCGCGCGATTGCGTTCATCGATTCCCAGCGTCGCCCTCGGCTTTTCCTCTTCCGGATCTTTGGACTGGCCGCCGCGCCCGCCCTGAACAAGTCCACGCATCATCTGTTGCATCTGCCGGGCCTGGTTGGCTTCGTTATTCTGATTTGCTGCCGCGGCAGCGCCGGACGATTTGATGTAATCGGGCAGGTTGTTTTCGATAAGTTCTTTAATGACGACCGGATCGCCGAATTTGACAGGAATCGAGTAATGTTTACCCACGAAATCCTGTTCCTGGGGAGCGTTTGGCCGATCGAGAATATCAAGCACATCGAGGATGGTCAGCAGATCGGATTGGGTAGCGCCGCTGACAATCAGGAAATTTAGCAGCACGTCCATTTCCAAAACGACGTCGCCTTCCAATTCGATGCCACTGCCACTCGAACTGCTATCATCGCCGCCAAACATGCCACCAAGCAAATCACCGGCAGCTCCGCCCATGGCATTTCCGAGCACGCTACCCATCGCACCACCAATGCCACCACCGCCGCCTCCGCTGCCTTCGAGTCCAAACAGTCGCTCCAGCAGTGGCTTCAAGTCTTCTACGCGCCGATATTCCAGCGGAAACATCTTCAGCGATTCGGCTTTCGAAGTTTTCTTCAGCCGGGCGGCAATCAGGGCCTCGAGGTCATCCAGCGCATCAAGATCCTTCGAATAAAGGCGTAATCCTTCGGGAGTCCATTTGACTTCGATGTCGGCCCCGGGTACCGATTCCGCTTCTGGCGGCGGTTGATAATTGCGATCTCGTTCTACTTCGTCAGATGACTTGCCAACCTTGTCTTCCTCCTGAAAATTTCCCGGGGACACGGGGCAGGATACAAACTGGTATTCGTCATCCTGCTCGAGCGATGCGCCAGAATTATCCAGCTCGCGCATCATTTGATCAAACTCCTCGTCCTTGCTGGGACCGAGCTCGCGTTCATCCAAACCACGGCGATCCATGATGGTGCGACTGCGAAATCGTTCGCGATCCTTGGGCATGATGACGTCAATCTTGTTCGGTCGACCCGTCGACGGAAAAAGATCTGGCAGAATTCCCAAAATGCTCTCCGCCTCGTCGGGAGTCATGTCAATAAAGCGATCGGGGGTCCGGGGACCCATATCGAGCAGAGTTTGAGAATCCATGTCGGCGACCATCTGTTTGACCAATTCCACGTCGGCAGGCTTGCCGCGAACATTGATTTGATTGGCAATGGAGTCGGCAAACAGGATGGGTGCATCATTCGTCGCGTTGTCGAGGCTCACGCGGAAGAACTTTTCAAGTTTGGCAAGCACATCCTCGGCGTCTGCATTTTGGAGTTGAATCATCGTGTAATCCGCCGATTGACGGGCGAACTCCTGCAAAATCTGCTCGGCCAACTCGTGATCTGCCTTGCGTCCCATGATCACGATCGTGCCGGTTTCCGAATCTTGATCCATCCGCACGCCTTCCCGGCCTTCAAAATTTGTTTGCAATACCTGGAATACGAGTTCCGGGCCAACCAACGGTTGATACGTCTTGATGATTGGTCGTTCGAATTGGATTCCCTCGAATTTCTCGGGTGCGACGTCAACCATTTTGGCAATCTGGGTGAATTCCTCCCACGCATCCTCGGCGGCCCGAATCCTCAGGTCCTTGCCGAGAGGTTCCACCGAAATCTTGATCGATCCGTCGCGGGACGTATTTGAATCGCCATCAAAATCCATCAATTCACGCACGGCAATCAGCAACGTCTCGGGGTCGACATTTTGCAGGCGATAGGACTTGAACACCAACTGGTCATGCATTGCTTCTTTTTTTGCCCGCTCGATGATCGATTTGATCTCCCGCAAAATGATCCCGGTTTCCTGAACAATGATCAGGTTAGCGGCTGGGAAAGAACGCAAAGATCCGACGTTTCGTTGAGACACCAGGTTCCTGATCTGATCTTCGATTCCCAGTTCCTGGACGCCTTCGACATCAAAGGTACAGCGCATCACTTCGTAGAGCCCGCGATTTTCCAGGTCGTCCGGATTGACCGATTCGACGAGCCGCGGGTTGAGTTCCGCATCGAGTTGCAAAACCAGCATTTGCTTGTTACGCACCAAGGTGTATCCCTCGCGCAACAACGCCTGGTTCAAGATGTCCATCGCTTCGGGGACCGTGTGAGGCGTGGGGTCCTTGTAGGTAAAACTTCCCGGCGGAGGTTGACTGATTTCCTGGAGCGACAATCCGGATTGTTCCACAAAGAAATCGATCACCGATTGCCAAGGCGTCTGGTCAAACGAGAAAACCATCTTCACTTCGTCGGTGTTCACTTCGTCAGTGGATGGGGCCGGGCTGATGGTCGTCGCCTCGATGGGGTCGGCGGTGTCATCCTGGGCCTTCGCGACTGATAATCCTGCATACGCCGACAGGGCGATCAAGGCACTCGCCGCGAGACAGATAGTTAACGCCCGGAAAGCACTCGTGAGCACTTGGTTTAATGGCTTGGCGGAAAGCGGTTTGGGCTGATACAACGGATCGTTCCTGACGCTGGTGGATGTTGAATTGGGTCGGGATAATTTTGACAGTCTGCAGGGAAGTAGTCGAGGTGGAATGGTGTTCATCTGCGGATTCCAGGCTTGGATTACTAAGAACCTCAAACCCATATTAATCGGGTTTTGGGCCAAAACTACGAAATGACGAGACCTGAAACGGCAGGAACCCGGTTGCTGCCCGCAGATGCCGCAAAAACCGGCACAACCCGCGGAATCACCGCCGCGTTGACATCAAAGCGGTCAACTTTTAATTAAACTCCCCACATCCGGAAAGGTTTCGAGATTTACCGAAATGGTCAACCTCAACGAAAAAAACGTGAAAATACTGACAATTGAGACAACTTGTGATGAGACGGCGGCGGCTGTCGTGACCGGAGATCTGCAGGTGCTGGCAAGCGTCGTTTCGTCGCAAGAACAACTCCATTTGAAGTTTTCGGGAGTCGTTCCGGAAATCGCTGCGCGGGCCCACGTGCAGCGAATCATGCCCGTCATTAACGAGACGCTAACCAAAGCTGCCTTGACGATTGAAGATATGGATGCAATTGCCGTGGCCAACACGCCAGGATTAGCGGGCTCGCTGCTGGTTGGTTTGGCGGCCGCGAAGAGTCTGTGCCTGGCTGCCGGCAAACCGCTGATTGGCGTCAATCATTTGCATGCGCATGTTTTTGCCTGCCAGTTGGCCTCGCCGGATTCGGTCTATCCCTGCGTTGGCATGATCGTCAGCGGTGGGCACACCCATTTGTACGAATACCAGGACGCGTTGACACCCAAATACCTGGGCGGGACGATCGACGATGCGGCAGGAGAAGCATTCGACAAAGTGGCCAGCATGCTCAAGCTTGGCTATCCGGGAGGTCCGGTCATCTCCAAGGCTGCCGAGAGTGGCGACTCGCGGGCTCATAAATTTCCGCGCAGTTTTCTTCGGGAAGAACGCCTCGATTTCAGCTTTAGTGGACTGAAAACTGCCGTTCGCTACGCGATCACTGGCCCCGGCAATATCGACCTCAATTCGGTCACGCTGTCGCCGCAACAAGTCGCCGATTTAGCCGCCAGTTTTCAACAAGCGGTCGTCGACTGCCTGGTCGCCAAAGCGATTCAAGCTCTCAATCGCACCGGACTCTCTACGCTGTGTGTGGGCGGGGGAGTTGCGGCCAACCGCCTGTTGCGAGTTCAGCTGCATGAGTCGTGCCAAGCCATTGGTGCCACGCTGCACATTGCACCTTTGGAATATTGCACTGACAACGCGGTGATGGGAGCCATTGCGGTCGAACGTTTCAAAGCGGGCGCCTTTGATTCGCTGGACCTGGATATCGCGCCTGGCCTGGTTCGGCCTAAATGATTTTGCGCGGTTTGAACGGCGAACCCACAGGTTTAATCGCTACAATCCGAAATCGAAGTTGCCCGATCGCGATGTGATGTCGATGATATGGGTATGACCACCGTCAACGCCAAGTCGATTCGCGTTACTGAAACGCGGCCCCGGAAAAGCCTGGTTTACCACTTTCGGGATGGGCTGCAAAGTATTTTCGGACTTGATCTACGATCGTTGGCCGTGTTTCGAATCGCGCTGGGTTTCCTGTTGATCAGCGACCTGGTCTATCGGGCGGGTACGCTGGTTGAAATGTACACCCGCGATGGTTTTTATACGCGCGAGATCTCTTTCGATTATTACCGTACGGTCTACGGGCCGGGTTGGGAAACGGTGTTCTGGTCACTGCACTGGTTGTCAGATACACCCCGCTTCCAGGCAGCCATGTTTATCGTGGCCGGATTGTTCGCTGGATTGCTGGTTGTCGGAAAATGGACGCGGTTGACAACGCTGGTTTCATGGATTTTGCTCGTCTCGCTCCACGTGCGGAACCCGGTCATCCTCAGCAGCGGCGATTTTCTGTTGAAGATGATGCTGTTCTGGTCCTTCTTCCTGCCGCTGGGCGGTGTCTGGTCACTTGATGCACGCCGCCGCAGACGTCTCAAGCAACCGGAGCCCATCCTGCAAAAGAGAATCGTCTCGACCGCCACGGCAGGCTTCGTGATCCAGTTGTTTGCGATGTACTTCTTCACCGGTTTGGCCAAGTGGAACGAGGGCTGGTGGTCGGGTGAAGCGATGTACCATGCTCTGGGCCTGGAAATTTACGCCACGGAGTTTGGCCGCCATTTGCTGGAATTTCCGTTGTTGTTAAAACTTGTCTCCGTCGCGACCGTGTTCGCGGAAGTCTTCCTGGTTTGGACCTTATTCTCATCGCGTCATAACGATTGCTTTCGCGTGCTGAACATGTTGGTGTTCTGGGCGTTCCACGTTGGTATCGCGCTGTCGCTGTCGATCGGCTTGTTTCCGTGGATTTGTATCGTTGCGTGGCTGCCGCTGATCCCGTCAGGACTCTGGAATTTGTTGTCAAAACAAAAGACAGACCCTTCCGGGTTATCGCCGGATGCCAATCGCCAGTTGCGGATCGGTCGAATTCAACAGGCGTTCTGCGGAGTGATGATTGGTTTTGTCCTGATTTGGAACGTCGCCAACATCGAGTGGGCTCCCTTGCGGTTTTTGCAGTCAATATTGATGACGAATATCGGGTACTTGATGCGTGTCGACCAGCATTTCCAGATGTTCGGTGACCCGCCAAAGACGACGCCATGGTTCGTCTACGAAGCCGTGTTGGACGACGGTTCGGAAGTCGATGTGTTGACGGGCCAAGCGGTGAACACGGATAAACCCGTCTCCATGACCAAGCTTTTGCCCAGTTTTCATTGGCGGAAACTGCACCGTAATCTGGTCAGCGAACAGCGCGAATGCCTGCGCCAACCGTTAGCCAACTACATGGCTGAGAAATGGGACCGGACGCATGAGCACAAAGTTAGCCGCCTGCGCATGATCTATTTTGAAGAAGACACCGGATATAATCGCGCTGACCGGAATCGGCATAGCAAAGTCTGGGCAGTCGTAAAGAAAAATGATATCGGCCCCGGCAGCCTGTTCGACAACCTCAAGAGCGGCCAACAGCCCGATTTTTAAAGGTGGCAGTCCAATTAATTGCCAACTGACAATTGGTTGTCGATGCGATAGACACCCGGCTCCAGCCGTAGTTGACGGATGATTCGATCAGCTTCAGCCGCGGATGGTACAGATCCGGTAACAACGGCCGTTCGGTTTTGCACGCTAACCTGAACATTTTGTCCGAACCCGCTGGTCGAGGGTTGAAGCTGCATGCGATTTTGGAAGCGCGTGGAAACAAATTCGCCATTGACAGGGAGCGTTTGAACCGCGGATCGGACTCGTGAGCGAACGCCTCTGCGCGTGACGACGAATCCATTCTGCTGACCGGTACCCGGTTGCCCCGTTTGGCCTCTCGCCTGACCACCGGCGCCAGCTCGTCCGGCATTGCCACCGGTCGCACCTCCGGTCGCTGCAAAAGGCTGGGAGTCGGCTCCGACGAAACCGGTTGGTGGCACGGCATCACTAATCGCCCTGCCCAATTCGCTGGTCGGACCAACGAATCCGATACGGCGTCGATCCTCAATGACCGGAATTTGTGCTTCCAGGTTCATATTAATCAGGTCGCCTAAATTAGGTGCTTGACCCGCTGATGCTCCGCTGCCGCCGCCACCGCCGCCGCCGGGATTGGTACCGAGGCCTCCCCCGGTGTTCGTGGTGCCACCGCCGGCGGTTCCGCCCAAGTCACCTGTACCGAGTCCACCCGTGTCCGTGCCAATTCCACCGACGACATCCCCGACTTGCGCGTGGATGTCGGATGCCATAAAGCCAATTGCGGCGATCGAAAACGTCGCAATCGTTAACAACCTGAAAACTTGACTGATCATCGCAGATTCCTGTTTGCATTGGCGAGACGGGACATGACATTGAACCCTTTAACCCGCCAAATGTTTCGTCAATCATAAGATCGTCGTTTGCCATTGAACAGTCAATGAAACCGGCTAAATTGCGACGGGATTACCGAAAACGGCGCTAAACGATGCGGAAATCGCCCTGTATTCGAAAAAAACCGATTCTGCGGTCGATTCACGAAACTTGACCGGGTTGCAGCGGGTTTAAGCCGTCGTGATTATGTAGAATCAGGATCATGTAAAATTGATTGACGTTCGTCGATAGATTCGATCAACCGCCATTCGTCGCCAGCAACAAACGTCAGCTGGCACGTTTGCTGTTTCATAGGAGTAATGAGGCCCATGTCAAGTTTCCATTCTCGCCAGCACGGTTTTCAGTATTCGATCGTGTGTCTGGCGGCCCTGTTTTCTTTCACCTTGTTTGCGACAGCAGCCAGGGCCCAAACGGAACGGCCGCCCACGGAACAATTATTACCCGAAACGACCGTTGGCTATATCAAAATTGCCAACATCCGCGAAATGGTTGAAAAAGTCGGTCGCTCCAACATGGGCAAGCTGTTGGCAGACGAAAACATTGCGCCGCTGGCCCAGGGGATTTATGAACAAGGTGTCGAAGCCTACGAAGAGTATGTCAAAATCGGTTTGACACTCGACGAGATCAAGTCGTTGCCGGCCGGCGAGATGACGATCGCGGTGATCGCACCCAAACGAAAAAAGCCGGTCTTTTTGTTCCTCGTTCAAACCGATCCTGAAAACGAAGCGGTTGCGAAGGCGCTCGGGGTCGGACGCGACTTTGCGGAAAAGCAAGGCGCCGAACTGGAAACAGAAGAACTTGACGAAGTGACGTATGAGTCCATCGTGACCGAAGGCAATCGCGTCACGTATTTCCAGCTGGATGGAATGATCGTCGGCAGCAACAGCCGCGAAGAACTGGATGATTTGGTGGATCGCTGGCACGGTCGTGAAGTCGAAAAGGTCAGGCCGCTGGCAGACAACCGTAAATTCGTCACGATTATGAACCGGTGCCGCGGTTCCAAGAAATACACGCCTGATCTGCTGTTCTACGTCGATCCCATTGAACTTGCCCGCAGTTCGTTTCGTGGCGATACGCAGGCCCAGTTCGTAATCAACTTCCTGCCATTGTTGGGGCTGGACGGTATCCTGGCCATTGGCGGCAGCAGTACGATGTTCGTCGACGAGTTCGAATCGGTCGCCCAAGGGCACGTGTTGCTGGCCAATCCGCGCAAGGGCATCCTCGAAATGTTGGCCTTTAAACCGGCGGATTATCGTCCCGAACCGTGGGTTCCAGAAACCGCGACGACTTATTATTCAACCAGTATCGACCTTCGTAAGATGATGGTTGAACTCGAAAAAGTCGTGGATCTCGTGGCGGGCGAAGGCGAGTTCCGGAAGCGTCTGGAAAATAACGTGAACAAGGAGGTCGGGTTTGATCTGGAAGAAGACGTGATCAACTCCTTGACAGGTTGCGCGACGATTTTCAACTGGATGGAACCCCCCGCGCGGTTCACCAGCCAGGTATTCACGGTTGGAATCGAGTTGGAAAATCCCGACAAGATCAATGACGTGATGGAAGCAGTTCTTGCCCGTATCGAGGAAGACGACGAAGACGCGATGGACAACATCGAAGAGCGTGATTACAAGGGATTTAGCTTTTGGTCCGTCACCGACGAGTCGATGGAAAGACTCACCGGTCGCCAACGGGAGCGAGCGGCTGAACGTCGAGAGCAACGCGGGCAGGACCAGGTCGACGTTGAATTTGACGCCAACATTCCTCAGCTGTGTTGGGGGATCATCGAGAATCATTTTTTTATTTCGGGCAGTCCGCAGTGCATGGAGTTGATGATCGATACGTTGCGCGGCGACAAAAAATCCCTCTCCGAGAGCGAGCAATTTAAAACCGTATCCCGCAAAATGACCAATCTGCTGGGAACCGACATGCCCTGTTTCATGGTTTACCAGGATCCCCGGGAAATCATGCGGGCCATGATGGATGCAGCACGCCTGGAAAAGACCGGTCCGCTGTTGGACTTGGCTAACGGCAACAAATACGCGGAGGGAATTCGCCGGGCCATGCAAGACCATCCCATCCCGCCATTCGAGTCGGTTGAACAGTACTTTCAGCCGTCAGGTATGTTCATCACCAGCGAAGAGTCAGGGTTTCACATGTTGGCCTTCCAAATCAGCAGCGAAGAAGAAACAGAAACAAGTTCTTCTGACAAGTAGGTCATGACGCCAAGCGCTACGTAGCAACGCGAGTCCCCTCGCGTTGTTCCGCGCTGCGGATGCCTGACGTATAGGGACCCGTTTCATCATCACGGCAACGTAAAGCGTCTGATGGCGGCTTCAACGACGTCGTCTTCCACTAACATGATCACGTGATCGCCCGGTTCGACCCGGTCTTTGGCACCCGGCACGCGCACGAAATCCTGCTTGATCTCCGCAACGACCAGACAGCGGTCAGGCAAGCCGAGGTCTTCCAGCGTCAATTTGGTTGCGGCGGAATCGGCCAGCACCTGGACTTCAATGACATTGATCAGTCCGCCAGGCAATTTGGCTCGTGAAACGACGGCGCCATCGGTCAAGTACGCCAGAATTTGTCTGGCCATGACGTCGCGGGCACTGACCACCTTGTTAATGCCAAGTTTGTTGACCACGTTCATGTAGTCTTCTTTGCCGATGATCGCCATCACTTGCTTGCAACCAATATCCACCGCTTCAACGCCCAGGATCAGGTTGTTTTCGTCGTCACCGGTGCAGGCTACAAAAATGTCGGCCGACCCAACTCGTTCTTCTTCGAGATTCTCCCGGACCGTCGCATCGCAATGGATGATCTTGGCGGATTTCAATTGATTGGCGAGTTGGTCACAGCGGGCTTCGTCACTTTCCATCACCAGCACTTTGTAACCCTCGCGTTCCAGCGTACGGGCAAGGTGCCCGCCGGTTTCCCCCCGCCGGCGATGACAACTGTTCTGGGTTGACCCGTGGAACTTTTGAACAAAGACTTGACCGCTTTCAGATCTTCGGGCTCGCAAAACAGTGTTACCCGATCTCCGACCTGCAGCTGGTCGTCAGCTGAGGCAATCCACATGCGGTTGTCACGTTGAATCGTGCCCATTCGCACGTGGGACGAAAGCCCCAATTCCCGGACAGGAGCGCGCGTCGCTTTGCCCTCCTGGCCAATAACCAGTTCGTGAACTTCCAGGCCGCCACGGGCGAATTGTTCGACAACGACGGAGCCCGGATCTCGAATGGCTCGTGCCAGTTCCATTGCCGACAAGTGTTCCAGGCTCAGCATTCGGTCGATTTTGAAATGCCGCTGATAATCGAACGTGCTTAGATCCCGAAAAACGGGTGAGTACACGCGGGCAATACTTCGGCGGGCCCCCATCGCTTTGGCCATACTGGCGCCAACAATGTTGATTTCGTCAACACCGGTTACCGCCAGGCAAATGTCGGACGTCGTGATGCCCGCCTGAAACAAAACGCTTGACTGGGACGCCGAGCCCGTGATCGCCCGGACGTCCAGTCGTTCGTTAATGGCCTGCACACGTTTAGGATCAAGGTCGACAACGGTCACGTTGTGTTCGCGCTGACACAGGAGGTCGGCAATCGACGTTCCAACTCTGCCCGCACCCAGGATAACAATGTTCATTCGATAGATTCCGACTGGCGAAAATTCAAACCGACGATGATACCGAATCAACGAAGGATCACAACTTGGGGCGGGATCGCCCGGGCAGCCGAAACGCGGTCACGCCGGGCGGCATTTCACAAGGAATGGCTGTCGATGGTTGCGGTCACGGCAAGTTCTGAAGTCATGTTTTTGTCGTCCCGGCTTTTGCCGCCTAACGCCGGGACTACGACCAACAGCGCAAGCTAACGTAGCTTGACTCTCCGAGTCGAGTGACAGGATAATGAATCACAGAAAAATTGTGGGGACCGGAACGGTTCACGGATTCTGTTTAACCCAAAATCATACCCGACTAGGACGCCGAGCGGCGTTGGCTGACGGAAAGCACGTTGCGATACAGCGAAATATACGCGTCCGATTGCTTTCCCAGCTCGAATTCGTCCTGCATCATCATCCGGGCCCGGGTCGACATGTGCTTGCGCGACTCGTGTTCATTCACCAGTTTCGAAATCTTGTCCGCTAACTGGGTTTCGTCGCCCAATCGCGCCAGGCGACCGGTGATGCCTTCACGAACATATTCGGCAATTCCGCCAGCGTTGAAACCGACGACTGGCGTCCCGCAGGCCATCGCTTCCAAACCAATCTGCGGCTGGTTATCTTCGCGAGAAGGCACAATCACGAGATCGGCTGCCGAGTAAATCAAAGCCTGCTGCTCCACCGAATCCACATATCCAAAGTGATGCATTTTGGGTAAGCCCGCGGCGGCGGGAATTTCGCCGGTTCCAAAGACCAGGCATTCGATTTCGTGGTCCGCACGCACTTGTGGGAGGCAATTGAGCAAGTGGTGAAAACCTTTGCGTTGGTTGCGTATATCCTCGGCACCAAAACACAGCAGCACGGCATCGGAGTGAATACCCAGCCGTTTGCGCGTCCTGTTTGTCGAGCGGCCTGAATTGATGCAGGTCAAACCCAAGCCGGTTGACATGAAACGTTGTTTGATGCGGCCAGATTTTG
>CAVONL010000009.1:0-120515 GCA_963697295.1 uncultured Planctomycetaceae bacterium
CAAAATTCGAGGCGATTGCGGCAGATGCTTTATCCAGCCAAACCAACCACCAACACCAGCAAAATAACATGACGAACCGACTAAGTTGCGTTGTCTACGCACTGTTAACCATTTTAATTACCGCGAGTTGTATGGCCCAAACGGATACCAAACCGGAATCGGCGGACAGCCACGAACACGAGCAACTTTGGGTGGAGTACCCGGGGGCAGCACCAACCCGGCATCCTGCGGCAAACATATCGTCATCGCGGTGACGACGAGTACCGCAGCGAAGAAGCCCTGCCGATGTGAGGGAATCTGTCTGTTCGCCACGGGTTCTGCTGCTCCGTCTTGTTTCCCATTGATCCGCAGGAACACCATCAAGCCCGATTTCCAGGAGCATTCCGGGACGGTACCTCGTTGATCGGGCCGACTTGGCAATGATCGGGGCGGCGATTTCGCCAGCTGCCGGACGTGGACATGAAACACTTCGCCGATTACGTCAACGCCGGGAAACCTATCATCGGAATCCGCACTTTCGACTCACGTGTTTAACTACAAAAAAGACGCCAAAGAGTCCCCCTACGTCCACAACAGCTTCAATTCCAAAGACTGGCTGGGCGGATTTGGCCAGCAAGTCCTGGTGACACCTGGATCAGTCATCACGGCCATCACGGCGTCGAAAGCTGCCGAGGCATTATCAATGCAGATCAAAAATCCAACCCGATCTTGAGGGGCGTCACGGATGTTTGGGGACCGACGGACGTGTATGGAATCAAAAACCTTCCTCCGCAGGCGACCATTTTGCTGTATGGCCAGGTGCTTGACGGAATGCAGCCCGATTCAAAACCCGTCGCCGGCGAAAAGAACGACCCGCTGATGCCGCTGGCCTGGACGAAAAGCTTCGCCAGCAAATCAGGAACCACCGCGCGGATTTTCGCGACGACCATGGGCTCTTCGACTGACTTTGAAAACGAAGGCTTGCGACGGCTGATCGTCAACGCCGCCTTCTGGACCGTTGGGATGGAAGATAAAATCCCCGCTGCAGCCAATGTTGATTATGTTGACCAGTACAAGCCCACCAATTTTGGTTTTGGCTCGTACACGAAAGGTGTTAAACCAGCGGCTCACAAACTGATTGGCAAGTGACGGCGATTTCCGTCAATGAAATGGCGAGTCCCCGTAGGATAAGTCTCCAGCTTGTCGAAGATTTCTGCTACCAATCACGACGTCGACCAACAGTTGTGCTCGTCATGACACGAAAGATGCCTATCCCACGTTATTGCACGGTCAATCCAGATCGGTCGACTTGAAAGGCGCGTTGACACGACGTGACTTTCGACGCGGTTTTGAAAATAGAATCACTGGCCGTCGCGGTTTTCCTTCTTCGCCCGGCGCAGCTTCCAAATCCGCTTCATACCCTGGATCAGTCGCGATAGCGGCTGCGGAAGGTAATGGCGTGACAGGCAGAGCCAGGTCGCCCAGATATTTTTCTTTGACTTTGTCGTGACGGACAATCTCCTCGGCCGAACCACTGACCAGAATTTGACCTTCGCTGACCACGAACGTTCGATCGGTCGTTTGCAAGATCTCGCGGGCTGCATGGTCGGTAATCAAAATCGCGATGCCCCGGCTGGCAAGACCTCGAATGATCTGTTGAATACTCTGCACCGTGACGGGATCAATCCCGGCGAACGGCTCGTCCAGCATGATGATCTTGGGCTCGGAGACCAGGCATCGGGCAATCTCCAGTCGGCGTCGTTCGCCCCCGGAAAGTTTTCCCGCCTTGGATTTACGAATGTGAGTGATTTTGAATTGTTCCAGCAATTCGTCGCAGCGTTGTTTTTGCTGTTTGCGACTGAAACCGAGCAACTGCATGGTGCCCAGCAAATTGTCTTGCGCAGAGAGTTTGGCAAATACGCTGGATTGTTGTGGCAAGTACCCCATGCCGCCGTTGCGGGCCCGCAAATACATTGGCCAGCGGGTGACGTCCTCGCCTTGCAGAAACACGCGGCCTTTGTCCGGTTTGACCATCCCGCAGATCATGCGAAAGGTCGTCGTTTTACCGGCGCCATTGGGCCCGAGCAGTCCGACAATTTCTCCCGGCTCCACGTCCAGCGCGACACCATCGACAACGCGTCGGCGGGCGTACGTCTTGACGAGACCCTCAACTTCCAAAATCGGCATCCTTGCACTCCTGTTTTTTGGTTTTGCCCACAGCCGTCACTGGCTGCAACTTCTTCAATTGGTTGTTCGTTGTACCGACTGCAGGCGGAATCGAGCCGGTGCAAATCCGGCTAAAGGCGGGACTACAAACCTGCCTTTCAATTCAATAACAAGTGATTCCATATAACAACCTGGCAGCCTACCGAATAAAGCCCATTTTTCCAAAGTTCGGAAAGTACTTGATTGGTTTGTTCAAGCTGTGTGGCCAGTAGATAAACATTGCCCGGCCAATCAAATTCTCTTCGCCTACAAATTTTGGACCATCCCAGACGCGTCCATCCAGACTGGCCGGACTGTTATCACCCATTGGCAAAAACTGGCCCTGTTGGAGCGAAAACATCGGTCGTTGGCGGCCCTTCTCAAAACTAAACAGATTCTTTCCTTCGTTCGTGCCCCAGCGACTGGGATCTTCCTGGATCTCTTCGATCCGTTCGAGACTGAATTGGTTCCCCGCTTCGTTCTGAATCAACCTCTGATCGGTTGTGGACGTGTAGTACACGTCGCGAAGAACTTTCAACCGCGAGACGGTCATTGCAATATCTTTTCCGCCGACGCCCAGCGGTTCGGCATCATCAGGACGTTCGGGCGACCACTTCGGAACAACAGGCCCTTTCCGGTCAAAGGTCGAAGTATCAAAGTTGACGTAACGATTATCGACCCAGAGAAAGATTTTGTCGTCGACATTGGCCATCATCACGTGATATTTTCCGGCACCTTTCAGCGACGTTTTTGCCGATGGACTTTCGACCACCTGACCTTGATCGTCAACGAAAGTAACGGAGGAGTCATCGCATGAAAGCCGTGCTGAGCCCGTCGCGACATCGATCGTACAGACAAAATGCGCGCCGCCCTCGACGAGCTCCAGCATGAAAGATCCGTCGTCGGACTGGATATCGAACCAGCCTTCGATCGCCAGGTCGCCCACCCAATGCGCGCCGGTATTGCGAGGCGGAGACCGATTCTCATATTCCTGATCGTTGTAACAGTAATAGTCGTTGATGATTCTGCCATCCATGTGAGTCTCAATCCGGGGGGCAAGACACCCCGCTCAATCTCCTCCCAATCCGATTCATTGGGATGCAAGTGTCGGTAACGGAGCCAATGCGTCGTGTCGGATTTAGTCAAGTAATAACTGGACTTGTTATCCGATTCGGTTACTTCCCATCCACTTCCCGTCGTTTTGTCGGACCATTGATTCCACCGCGAAGGCCAATGCACCGCCCGCAGTTCCTTGGCAACAAAGTCGGAATCGTCGACCAACTGCAACATCGTTTTCACTTTTTCCGGCGACTTACGAACGATTTGCCGGTTGGTAAAGCCGCCGTTGCCGTCGGGTTCCATCGTGTAGATGTCACCGTAGTCAATTAACAGGTTTTCACCTGGCAAGCCAACCAACCGCTTGATGTAGTTTTGCTTGCCATTGTTTGGATTTTTGAAAACGATGACATCCCATCGCTTGGGCTGGGAGAAATCGTAAACGAATTTGTTGACCAGAATTCGGTCTCCGCTGAATGAATTGTGGTCCGCTTCCTGGCTGCGGCGCATCCGCATTTTGTACTGACAGATCGGACAGTGCACGTACATCACGGTGTTTTGACGGGACGCGGTGCTGCTTTCCTGGCTGGCACCGGCCTGGAATTGGTAACCGCACTTGTCGCAATGCACGTCCATATGCTGGCCCTGCAACGTCGGCGCCATGGATCCGGTCGGAATGATGAACGCCTCGGCCTCGTAAGCCCGAAACATCAATGCCAAGACAACCGCCACAAGAATGGACTCGATCGTTTCACGGACCCCGTAATCTCGAAAGAAGCCGAATAGGCCGCCAACATTTTCGCCTTCGTAGATTGTCCGTTGTTCCGAATCTTGAAGTCGTCGAGGACTATCGTCACCGGGAAACGGCTTTTTGCTTTTGCTCATGGATTCCAATTCGGCGTGCTGAACGTGTTCTGGAGAGATTCAACGATCTCGAAGTTAATTGTACCGATTTCCATGGGTGGCGACTACGCGTTTTGAGCGCGGGAATTACGGTGCAAAACGGTCTCGGCGGGCGCCTTTCGAAATACGACCGAGAATCTCGCTGCGGCGGACCGCCGCTGGCCATTGACGACTGTCGATGGAAACAGGGACATTGTCGCCCAATAAAAAGTATTCATGCTCACCTAACTGAAAACCATCCGCCGGTGCGTCAACCAAATTTCGGTAATAAATATCGCGAAAAATACGTAGGCGGGAAATTTTGGCAGCGCCGTTGCGGGCCCCGATTTGAAACGAATATTTCGTCGCCGGCACATCTTCCGCTTCGACCAGCGGCAGGTCTTTAACAAAAACGCCTTTGCCGTTTATCGCGACCTGCAGTTTCGAATCGAACGACGAAACCTCGATGGTGCGAATGCGATGCAAAGCCTCGGGCAGCGCGAATTCAGCAGGTTGCACGTTGGGCGGACTGGTAACCACCAATACCTGCGCGGCGGCGAATCGTACTTCGCTGAAATTTTCGCCGCGCCACACTCGAATCGCAAATTCACCCTCGATCGGTGCTGCCAACTGAATTTGTAAAAACAGATCATGCATGGCAACGAGGCTGCGATTAATGGCCTGGTTGAACGCGTAACTGTCTTCGATCGGAAACTCTTCCGTGCGACCACCTTGATGATGAAAGCCGCGCCAGTGGTGGTAAGTTAGCCAATCAAACTCCTGCGTTGCGTCGCCGTTAGTTGGAGTAAATACAAAATCGTTTTGGCCGAACTCCCATCCTGAGGGCTCGAGTTCAGGGCGCCAGCGTGCTGGGAGATTTGCCGCCGGCCGATAGTCTGAATCGTGAACCGGGATCCTGATTCGGCGCTGATCTTCCAGCGTCGTTTCAACACGCTCGCCATCGATCCAAATATCACCATTCCTGATTTGCACGTTCTCGCCCGGCAACCCGATGATCCGCTTTGTAACATGGTACTCGTCGTTGTCTCGCTTGAGCGCGGCGAGTTCCCAGCGCTTGAGCTTGCTTGTCGAATTCAGTTGCACTTCGACTCGATCCGGTTCGGAAATTTCCGCGGGAACTTTGTTGTTGGCAAATCCACAATTGGGACACGCAAATGTCTTCTGTTTGGGAACCTTGGTGTCGACATTGAACTCAACGCCGCAGTCCGCACAGATGACTTGGTAATGCTCGCCGTACAGCCGCGGCGCCATCGATCCGCCCGCGATCACGGCGCTTTGGGAACTGTCGCCGCAGCCGGCGTTAAACGACAAGAGCAAGCAACATGAGCCAAGCAGCGGCCAACTCGCGAAACAGGCAATTACCGTTGAAGGTTGACATGGCTTGGATCGCGGCATCTTAATGTTTTACCAAACCTCTTTTTGGACAGCAGTAAACTTAAATCGAATTCCTGGCCTATGATACGCTGGTATGAGAACGTTCGTCCAATACCGTCCACAACGTGGGATAGGCATCCTGCGCAGCCTGCCTGTCATGACGACACACCGTTACCCAATACCGTGACTCAATTGAAAACCCTGCTTATTATCGTCGCAGTGCTGCTCGTGCCCATCATCCCATTTGTCTTTTTGGGAAGCTACCTCGAGCCGACAATCGAGGACTGGTTTGACCAATCCCGCCTGAAAGCCAACCCAGTCGTGACCTCGGCGGCGGTCGTCGTGATTCTGGCCTCCGACATTTTGCTGCCTGTGCCTTCCAGTTTCGTCGGCACGGTCGCTGGGCAAACCCTGGGAACCGTTGTTGGCTCGTTGGCTACCTGGATGGGATTGAATCTGTCTTGCCTGATCGGGTATTGGCTGGCGGCGGTGATAGGAACGCCGCTCATCAAACGACTTGCGGACGATAACGCGATTCGCGACGTGGAGTCTATGACGGCGATGTGGGGCGTGTGGGCCTTGATTGGACTGCGGCCAATTCCAGTTTTGGCGGAAGCCTCCGTGTTGCTTGCCGGACTGGGTCGCATGCCGCAACGGAAATTCTGGCCTGCCGTCATCGGCGCCAACCTGGGGCTTTCCATTGCTTACGCGGCGCTGGGAAGCTATTCGGCCGAACATGGCTGGCTGGGACTGGCGTTGGCAGTCTCGATCGCGATACCACTGGCGCTGTTCTGCGGCTGGTTGTTCGCGCGAAAGAGACATCGTGCCGCGCCCCCCGGCGACTGAGGCAACCGCTTTGATACGCCGCACCATCGGATTATGATGAATCGCAGGTTTTGCCTGGCCCGAACCCCGCGACCCCCGGTAACGTTGTCCATGATTGCTCCCAAAGTAATGCAGCATCCACTTGTCACTTGTCATTTGACGGTGCTGCGCAACAAGAACACGCGGCCCAGCGAATTCAGAAGTTCGGTCAATCGACTCAGCACGCTGTTGGCCTATTCGGCGACCGAAGATCTGCAGACGACGGAAAAGCCCATCGAAACACCGATCCAGAAAATGGTTGGTCAACAACTGCTGCATCGGATTGCGCTGATTCCCATCTTGCGGGCCGGCGTGGGAATGGTCGAAGCCATGTTGGAAATGATTCCGACCTGTGAAGTCTGGCATCTCGGGCTTTATCGGGACGAACAGACAGCCGAACCAGTCGGTTACTACAACAAGCTTCCGTCGGACTCTCCGGTCGATGTCGCCTTTGTCCTGGACCCGATGCTGGCTACGGGCGGTTCAGCCGTGATGGCATGTAACGCCTTGGCCGAGTGGGGCGTTCCCAAAATCAAGATGTTGTCCATCATCTCGGCTCCCGAAGGCATCCAGCGACTGCAACACGAGTGTCCCCACGTCGAAATTCACACGTGTAAGATTGATGAGCGATTGAATGACAAGAAATTCATCGTTCCCGGACTCGGAGATGCCGGCGATCGTATCTTTAATACAACCGGCCAGTAGTTAACGCATCATTGTCAATTAGCCGCAAGGTGCTGGACCTTGGGCTTATATCGTCCAGTTTTAGAGGGTTTTGTGAAAGGGGATAGAGAAGTGCCACCATGCAGCTTGCCTGCATGGAGCAATGTTCACGACCAGAATCGGCAACCACCGATGCCGCCACCTCGCAGCTTGCCTGCGTGGCGCGATGTTTCCTCCAAGGGTCGTTCCGAAGAAGGGAACATCATCCTACCCGGGCAAGCCGGGCAGTGATGTACTTTGTAATTGATTCGATCTGGTATTGAACAGGTCTCGATCGGGGCAAGCCCGAGTCGTGGACGAATGATTCGATAAATGTTAACGCTCCAATCTCGCCGCTAACTTCCTACGACTAAAATTTTTGAAACGTCATGAATTCGCTCGTCTTGCAATGCCCGCTCTGTTCGCAGCCGTTCCAGGTGTTGGCGGAACAAGCCGGTCAAGCGGTGCAGTGTCCTTCGTGTCATGGCACGGTGAAGATTCCGGCCGATTTGCCCACGGCTCCCGCAGCTGCCCAATTGTCGTCGCCAGATCGCAATGACGCACTCGTCTTCGGCTGTCCAGCATGCGAGGGCCAGTTTGGGATCACACCGAGAAATGTACGGTCAACAAGTGAGTTGTCCCCATTGCCAGTCGACTGTCAGTGATTCGGGCTCCCGATTAAGCGCCGCAGCTGCCGCGAATCCAAGTTCCAAAAATCAGTGCTCGACGCTGACGCCACGGCGAACGTGATCCCGCAGAAGAAAAAATCCGGGCGGCCGCGCTGTCGGGCGTTTCTCAGATTGTCATCGACCCGACAGCCAAGCCGCCACTGGTAACAGATGACGAAATAGACGCGGACGACGACAAACCGGATTCGCTCGTAGAACAATTCGTTCCGGAAAATATTGACCACCTGTTACCACCACGATTTGACGTGCTCGACCCGCAGCGGCTGGCCATGCGTGGTCGACAGTCGGCGGATCACCAGGTGATTTTGCCAGACGGACAGGGCGGGCTCAAAAAAGTCGACGACCGCATCGTGCGCGTCAAATACGGAGCCGAAGAAATCAAGCTGGTTTCGCTGTCGCCCGCAGAGCTGAGCCGCCGGAGACAGCTGCAGACGGCGATTTTCATGATTGGCGGTGCGCTCATTCTGGCAATTATTTTCGCGTTATTGCGGAAATCGGTTTGAACGAAATTACTTTTTTCATTTCGTGTTCCTTTGGCACGCCGTTGATTATACGCTTCTCTCCGCACTGGACTCAATCGACAAAAATTAATAGTCGAACAGACCGGTTTCATCAGAACCCGCAATCGTCAGCGCGGTTTTCATTGAAGCCGCGGTCTTGGTTGCCGGAACAAATTGACACGATCCGTCGATCAACGCGACTTGTCCACCTCCGGGGTGATTGCTGTCAGGCAAATTGCATGTGCCTGTCAGCGCGTCGTCAACAATCTGCCCAAAACTCAGATCCTGCGGCGACATCCAGTTCACTCGATTAGCCACCGATTCCAAAATCATGATCGTATGGGAGCTTCCATCGGTAACATCCTCGAAACTCAATCCACCCACGTTCGGGTGCCAGATCGTCTCTTCGCCCACGACCGCCAAATAAGTCGTCATGGCGTCCGGAATTTTGTCGTTGCGATTCGGCTGGTAGCTATGGCAGCGAAACACATCCGGCATCTGCGTAGCAAATTTGAGGTTGACCGGGTCATCCCAGGGCTTCGTCAAATCGATCGCCTCGTACAGATCGCCACATTCCAAATAAGGCAGAATCAACACCCGCCAACTGTGCAGCGGTTTTCCGTTGGCGTCGACCGTGTACGGCGGTGGGAACTTGCCGTTCGCTGATTGATAGTTATGAAGGGCAAGGACGATTTGCCTCATGTTATTTGAACACATCGTTCGTTTTGCTGGACCACGATTTGGGTTCCCGATCGCCAACATATCGGCCAACAGGATGATCAGGAGCAGGCCCCCGAGGAAGGGCCAAAAACTTCTCATCCACATTGCGAAAACAAAAATCCCGAGAACACAGGAAATCGGAACTCCCTCGCTGCCCCAAATCGCACTCGGAGCCAACACGCCCCCAACGATCGCGGTGAAGATCATCAGCTGCACGATGGTGAATTTCTGTCGTCGCTGTGAGGCGATTTCTCGTGGTGATACTGACATGATCGACTTACATTCGGGTCATTGGAAATACTCGGAATGGCCGGTTCGTGATCAAAGTTTACTCGCAGCCCGATTTCAAGACCAAATATTTCGCAAATCGTTGAATCCAATCGGCCGACGTCCTCGAAGTGGTCCACTGTAACGTCAACTATCCCAACTGTTGCCCAATTTCCCGGGCGATCAATCTACAGGAGACCCTTATGAAACTCGGAAAATCCTTCCTTATCGCACTGCTGGCCGTTGTTTGTGCCTTTCAAGCAAACCAAGCTTCGGCCCAACAGAAAACCATCGTCCAAACGGCCATCGACGCCCCTGGATTCAACACTCTCGTCGCCGCCGTCAAAGCCGCCGGACTGGTCGACACTTTGAACTCGCACTCTCAGTTCACCGTGTTTGCTCCCACTGACGAAGCATTTGCAGCTTTGCCGGCTGGTACTTTGGAGACTTTGCTGAAGCCTGAGAACAAGCAACAGCTCATCGACATTCTGACCTACCACGTCGTGCCCGGCCGAGTCATGGCCAAAGATGCTTTCGACCTGAAATTTGCCAATACCGTCAACGGACAGCGAATTGCCGTCGATTTCAACGTTGACGGGCTGAACATCAACGATTCCAAGATCGTCGCGTCTGACATCGACTGCAGCAACGGCGTGATTCACGTCATCGACCACGTACTGCTACCCAGCGGCGACTCAATTCCCGCGGTCGCGACCAACGCCAAGTCGTTCAACACATTGTTGGCGGCAGTCGGCGCTGCAGGTCTCGGCGAAGTCCTTTCGGGCAAGGGCCCGTTCACTGTGTTTGCTCCAACCGACGAAGCATTTTCGAAACTTCCCGCTGGCACGGTCGAAAGTTTGCTGCTCCCCGAGAACAAGCAAAAGCTGACCGACATTCTCAAATATCATGTCGTCGCCGGTCGTGTTTACGCAACTGACGCCGTGAGAGCCGGAATGGCCCCAACGCTCTTGGGCGCAAGTGTCCAAATTCCTGTCTCGGCCGACGGTGTCAAAGTCAACGACTCGAAAATTGTCAAAGCAGACATCGAAGCTGCCAACGGAGTGATTCACGTGATCGACACGGTGCTGCTACCTTCCGAAAAAACGCCCATGGAAGTTCGCACGCAAATTCAGGATGCCGTTTCCCGCGGTGCCGCCGTATTCAACGCCGGCGATCACGGCCAATGTTGCGACATCTACACGCAGGTGATGAAGTCGATGATGACGACTGGTATTTCGGGCGCCGACCAGCACTTGATGTCGGCCATCAGCGACACGGTCAAGACAGCTGAGCGAATGAGTGACACCACCGAACGCGCCTGGGCCCTCCGCCGCGGATTGGATAGTGTGTATACGCGGCTCGGTCAAATGCCGATGACGCAAACGATCGGCAACTAATTTCAAAGTCTTCCGGCGCAGAAAGGTCAGGGATTCCTGACCTTTTTTTTGCGCTCGTGCGAATTCCAGCAGCTAATTTTGTTCACCTCGATCGAAATGTGGTCAGTAGGTGAGCCGTGAATTTGCGTGAACTCGGGATTGTTTCAACGTTCGTATGGGTAGTTGTGATATCAGCCTGTTGATTCGTGGGAATCCGTGTTCACGCTGGCATGCTCTGGGTCTTGTGTCCGGCGAGCTGTTTGCCGACTGTCGTCAGTTGATTCATGCTTTGTTAGTTTCAAACACGATCGCGTATGAACCAATATCTTCCTACCCCCATTTTCCCACCTATTCCGTGATCAGCTTTTGGTAGGAACATGGAGGTAAGAAAATTTGCATGTGTAGGGGGTCTCGACGACGGTCTCAACCACCGGGGTCGTCTTGCGTCGTGGGCTTCCCGCAAATAATGCGCCGAACACTATTGCGACTGTCCCCTTTTTTGGTACGGAAAAACGTTTAACTCGATGAGGGCCCCGGTTGAAATAAACTGGACAGTCGGCTGCTTACGGCTGATCAAAAAGGGTTACCGTGTCCGTAATATGCGCCTGTCCCCTTTTTTGGTAGCCGTGTGGGTGGGATCGGTGCCAGTTCCAGGCCGTGGCCACGATGGATTGGATATCCTGGTATTTGGGAACCCAACCTAACACTTCTCGAGCTTTCGCCGCGTTGGCGACAAGTTCCGGGGGGTCTCCCGGGCGACGCTCTCCCACGACTTCCTGGATATCGCAACCGGTGACTTCGCGACAAGCCTGAATGACTTCGCGCACGCTGTAACCGCGTTCTGTGCCAAGATTCACCTCGATGCCGCGCCCGGCTTGATCCGCTCGAGCGCCGCCAGGTGCGCTTCACCCAGATCGTCGACGTGGATGTAGTCGCGAACGCAAGTCTTGTCCGGAGTCGGCCAGTTATCTCCATACACGGTGATGTGTTCACGCTGCCCAAGTGCCACTTGCAAGACAATCGGTATCAAATGCGATTCGGGATCATGGTCTTCTCCGATATCGCCGGCGGGTGACGTGCCGGCTGCGTTAAAGTATCGCAGCGCGGCAAATCCAAAATCATAAGCGTGAGCATAATCTGCTAACGCCTTTTCGATGACCAGTTTTGTAAACCCGTATGGATTGACCGGCTGTTGCGGTTCTGCCTCTGAAATTGGAACCGTTTGCGGAATTCCATACGTCGCGCAAGTACTGGAAAACACGATTTTCCTGACCGAAGTTCGTCGCATCGATTCGAGCAACGACAGCGCCGCGACCACATTGTTGTTGTAGTACTTCGCCGGCTGGGCGACCGATTCACCGACCAGGGCACAGGCCGCGAAATGCATGACAGCCTCGATGCCGTGATCACCCAACAGCTGTTCAACCAGCTTCCGATCCGACATTTCGCCGACGACCAATTCACCCGCCGTCACCGCCGCCGGAAAGCCAGTAGACAGATTGTCCAGCACCACGACCTGGTGACCTTCCCGATCGAGCGTCCGAACCATATGTGATCCGATGTAGCCTGCTCCACCGACGACCAGAATGTTCATAAGCAAATTTCTCCGACAGGGTTTCTGCGATTGTACTTGCTCGCTGGCTCACGCGTTTTGAAGTGTTTCCTGGCTTACGCTGCGGGTTTCCAAACGTACGCGATTCCAAAACTCATGCAGCGCGACGATATTCATTCCCGCTGGAAAGCAAATGAGCAATCGTGCGACGGGGCTGGTGTTGCCGCGACCAGGTCTCTGCAAATAATTCAGCCGTATGTCGATAGTGCTGAAAATGATCCACTAATTCGTCAATGCAACTTGATAAATCGTCTTGATCTGCAGCAATAATACCAACGGCTCCTCGCGGAGTTGACACGTTTTCCGAGGCCATTGTTCTGATTTGCAGATTTTTCACGCTCGCATTGGAATCATGAAACGCATTTCGAATCCGGATTTCGACCGTGCTCGTTTGCCGCGAAAAGGCAAAAAACGCCAGTGAATCGGACAGCTCTCGCCGCTGCCCCACGACTTGTCGCGCTTTGCCCGTCGAATTGCCGCTGGCATCGAACTCAGCCACTTCAATTCTCGCGAAAATCCCTGGCACGTCCGGCCAGTGCCAATCGAAACTCAGGGCAAACCCCGTCTCGCCAGCTTCCCGCTCAAAATTCAGGACGAACGGATGTCGAAACTGGTCGAACGAAACAACGCCACCGGGCAGCGGCACATTACTAAAGTCACAGCGAACGTCCGACAGACCTAATTGCCTTGCCAATGGATCGACAAGTCGGTCCACGTGTTCGTAGATGGGACCCTGGATTTGTTCCGAAAGCCAGCTGCCGGCGGGAACGATCACGGGTTTCCCGCAGCTGAGCAATTCCCCCATCACGCCGGCGCGGCGGCTAAAGTAAATCCGGCTGTCGTAAAGCAGCAATCCACAATCGGAAGAGCTGATAAAATCAATGTAGTCATCGTCGCTGAGCGGATGTTTCAGGTACTCGATTGGCGATTTGTCCGACCCGACAACCGAATCAGGTTGTGGCAAATGCAAATCCAACTTCTGTTTTCCGCGCCATTTTGGCTCAGGTCGCTGCACAACAATTTTGACGTTGCCGGGTGCCAAATGCGGCTCCCAAATTTTGTTGACCAGAGGCTGCAGGTAATTTAGATGTCCTTTTTCGCGGCGGATACCACCGGGACACGTGACGCGCAACGGACCTGACTTGGTGTGTGCATTGATTTCCAGTTCACGATCGGCAGGGCGTCGAGTCGCGGGCCGTTCGGGATGACGGCAAAAAGCGGGCGAGACAGGATAGGGGAGCACTTCAAATTCGCCGACTCCCAGCCGATTATACTGGTCCGCAAGTGCGTCTGACGTCGTGTAAAAGTGAATCGCGTGGTTGGGAACTCGTGCCAGTGCGGCATCAAAGCACGACTGAATGGCGCGGGCAACAGGTAGCTGTTCGTCGTATTCCGGTGTTCGTCCTTCGAACAGGTTGTAATGGAATTGGAGATGCCAGTGGACTTGTAGCGTTCGCGGTTGAGTCGAAAGGTAGGCCGCCAGCCCCATCAATTCGAGCTCGGAAACGGTTGTGAAAAACGCGTGGTCGGAATCCGAGAACAGGACGGGCTTAAAAAACGAAAAACAGTCCTCGGCAAAGCCGCGAATGAATCGTTGCCGCCGCTGCTGGTGCCGAATATCAGAAACAATGTGACTGATCCGTTTCAAACTGCTGATCCCAGGTTCGGGCTGGAGATAGTTTCGTTTGGATCGCGTCAAATGCCGCAGTCCTGCCAGGTAACTGTCTGCGCGGTAGGTGGTGTTGCGAAATACGCGGCGGACCGTTCCGAACCGGTTGATGAAAGTGGCATCCGCGAGCTTTCGGTGGGTTCCAATCGTGGTCATGAATCCCACTTCATTGGCCGCCCGCGCAACGCAAGTTGCATAGTCCGAATGGTGGCCACCGGGCTGCTGCAAGGAATGATTGATGAGGAAAAAATTGGCCAATCCATTGGCTCCGATATTCAAGACATTGACTGGTACTCAGCATTCGTTGCGGAGTTTTTAGTCGTGCAGCAGCGATAGTAGGAAATGGCTTCGTGGCCGGTCAATTGCAACCTGTGCCGACGTCCATTGTGAGCGTTCCTTGTCAAGCTGGCCCAAACATACCGCAAGTCAGCGAGATTCGGAAAAATTCAGAACACTCAGCGTCAGAATTTTCGGCCGTCTGGGGACGTCAGTCGAGCACGCCTTACCTCGGATTGCAATTGACGGCCCCCTCGAATTTTCAATAGAAACACAACAACTTTCGCCAGCACAGGAACATGTCGATTTAAGACCACCGATGCATAACGATAAACACCACGATGATTATCCTGCTGGATTATTGCCAGGATGAAATTAGACGCTATTTAAAAATCGCCAACCATTTGAGCTGATCGTAGCCGGCAGTTTCATGTAGCTTCGTGTTGGCAGCCAGTCCGCTGGTCGAACCGAGTGAAGCCCTGCGGTGCCGCCTTTTCGGCAACTTTACATCGACCCGCCACCTCCAGTGCCCGACCCAGGTTTATGGCTATCCCGAGGGTCCAGCGATGGGTATTGGGATGCGATGGAGTTCGTGGCAGCGGATTGTTGAATAACGGCGGTATACTCCGGTTTCGACATTTTTTCCCCAATTCGATCATGTTGCCGCATTTTGGGTTTTGCCCCAAGGGCCTTCGGCAAGTCTTTTGTTATACGCTTCTCTCCGCACTGGACTCAATCGACAAAAATTAATAGTCGAACAGATCGGTTTCATCAGAACCCGCAATCGTCAGCGCGGTTTTCATTGAAGCCGCGGTCTTGGTTGCCGGAACAAATTGACACGATCCGTCGATCAACGCGACTTGTCCACCTCCGGGGTGATTGCTGTCAGGCAAATTGCATGTGCCTGTCAGCGCGTCGTCAACAATCTGCCCAAAACTCAGATCCTGCGGCGACATCCAGTTCACTCGATTAGCCACCGATTCCAAAATCATGATCGTATGGGAGCTTCCATCGGTAACATCCTCGAAACTCAATCCACCCACGTTCGGGTGCCAGATCGTCTCTTCGCCCACGACCGCCAAATAAGTCGTCATGGCGTCCGGAATTTTGTCGTTGCGATTCGGCTGGTAGCTGTGGCAGCGAAACACATCCGGCATCTGCTGGGCAAATTTGAGGTTGACCGGGTCATCCCAGGGCTTCGTCAAATTGATCGCCTCGTACAGATCGCCACATTCCAAATAAGGCAGAATCAACACCCGCCAACTGTGCAGCGGTTTTCCGTTGGCGTCGACCGTGTACGGCGGTGGGAACTTGCCGTTCGCTGATTGATAGTTATGAAGGGCAAGGACGATTTGCCTCATGTTATTTGAACACATCGTTCGTTTTGCTGGACCACGATTTGGGTTCCCGATCGCCAACATATCGGCCAACAGGATGATCAGGAGCAGGCCCCCGAGGAAGGGCCAAAAACTTCTCATCCACATTGCGAAAACAAAAATCCCGAGAACACAGGAAATCGGAACTCCCTCGCTGCCCCAAATCGCACTCGGAGCCAACACGCCCCCAACGATCGCGGTGAAGATCATCAGCTGCACGATGGTGAATTTCTGTCGTCGCTGTGAGGCGATTTCTCGTGGTGATACTGACATGATCGACTTACATTCGGGTCATTGGAAATACTCGGAATGGCCGGTTCGTGATCAAAGTTTACTCGCAGCCCGATTTCAAGACCAAATATTTCGCAAATCGTTGAATCCAATCGGCCGACGTCCTCGAAGTGGTCCACTGTAACGTCAACTATCCCAACTGTTGCCCAATTTCCCGGGCGATCAATCTACAGGAGACCCTTATGAAACTCGGAAAATCCTTCCTTATCGCACTGCTGGCCGTTGTTTGTGCCTTTCAAGCAAACCAAGCTTCGGCCCAACAGAAAACCATCGTCCAAACGGCCATCGACGCCCCTGGATTCAGCACACTTGTCGCCGCCGTCAAAGCCGCCGGACTGGTCGACACTTTGAACTCGCACTCTCAATTCACCGTGTTTGCTCCCACTGACGAAGCATTTGCAGCTTTGCCGGCTGGTACTTTGGAGACTTTGCTGAAGCCTGAGAACAAGCAACAGCTCATCGACATTCTGACCTACCACGTCGTGCCCGGCCGAGTCATGGCCAAAGATGCTTTCGACCTGAAATTTGCCAATACCGTCAACGGACAGCGAATTGCCGTCGATTTCAACGTTGACGGGCTGAACATCAACGATTCCAAGATCGTCGCGGCTGACATCGACTGCAGCAACGGCGTCATTCACGTCATCGACCACGTACTGCTACCCAGCGGCGACACAATTCCCGCGGTCGCGACCAACGCCAAGTCGTTCAACACATTGTTGGCGGCAGTCGGCGCTGCAGGTCTCGGCGAAGTCCTTTCGGGCAAGGGCCCGTTCACTGTGTTTGCTCCAACCGACGAAGCATTTTCGAAACTTCCCGCTGGCACGGTCGAAAGTTTGCTGCTCCCCGAGAACAAGCAAAAGCTGACCGACATTCTCAAATATCATGTCGTCGCCGGTCGTGTTTACGCAACTGACGCCGTGAGAGCCGGAATGGCCCCAACGCTCTTGGGCGCAAGTGTCCAAATTCCTGTCTCGGCCGACGGTGTCAAAGTCAACGACTCGAAAATTGTCAAAGCAGACATCGAAGCTGCCAACGGAGTGATTCACGTGATCGACGCGGTGCTGCTACCTTCCGAAAAAACGCCCATGGAAGTTCGCACGCAAATTCAGGATGCCGTTTCCCGCGGTGCCGCCGTATTCAACGCCGGCGATCACGGCCAATGTTGCGACATCTACACGCAGGTGATGAAGTCGATGATGACGACTGGTATTTCGGGCGCCGACCAGCACTTGATGTCGGCCATCAGCGACACGCTCAAGACAGCTGAGCGAATGAGTGACACCACCGAACGCGCCTGGGCCCTCCGCCGCGGATTGGATAGTGTGTATACGCGGCTCGGTCAAATGCCGATGACGCAAACGATCGGCAACTAATTTCAAAGTCTTCCGGCGCAGAAAGGTCAGGGATTCCTGACCTTTTTTTTGCGCTCGTGCGAATTCCAGCAGCTAATTTTGTTCACCTCGATCGAAATGTGGTCAGTAGGTGAGCCGTGAATTTGCGTGAACTCGGGATTGTTTCAACGTTCGTATGGGTAGTTGTGATATCAGCCTGTTGATTCGTGGGAATCCGTGTTCACGCTGGCATGCTCTGGGTCTTGTGTCCGGCGAGCTGTTTGCCGACTGTCGTCAGTTGATTCATGCTTTGTTAGTTTCAAACACGATCGCGTATGAACCAATATCTTCCTACCCCCATTTTCCCACCTATTCCGTGATCAGCTTTTGGTAGGAACATGGAGGTAAGAAAATTTGCATGTGTAGGGGGTCTCGACGACGGTCTCAACCACCGGGGTCGTCTTGCGTCGTGGGCTTCTCGCAAATAATGCGACGAACACTATTGCGACTGTCCCCTTTTTTGGTACGGAAAAACGTTTAACTCGATGAGGGCCCCGGTTGAAATAAACTGGACAGTCGGCTGCTTACGGCTGATCAAAAAGGGTTGCCGTGTCCGTAATATGCGCCTGTCCCCTTTTTTGGTAGCCGTGTGGGTGGGATCGGTGCCAGTTCCAGGCCGTGGCCACGATGGATTGGATATCCTGGTATTTGGGAACCCAACCTAACACTTCTCGAGCTTTCGACGCGTTGGCGACAAGTTCCGGGGGGTCTCCCGGGCGTCGCTCTCCCATGACTTCCTGGATGTCGCAACCGGTGACTTCGCGACAAGCCTGGATGACTTCGCGCACGCTGTAACCACGTTCTGTGCCAAGATTCACCTCGATGCCTTTGCCCGGCTTGATCCGCTCGAGCGCCGCCAGGTGCGCTTCGCCCAGATCGTCGACGTGGATGTAGTCACGAACGCAAGTCTTATCCGGTGTCGGCCAGTCATCTCCGTACACGGTGATGTGTTCACGCTGCCCAAGTGCCACTTGCAAGACAATCGGAATCAAATGCGATTCGGGATCATGGTCTTCTCCGATATCGCCGGCGGGTGACGCGCCGGCTGCGTTAAAGTATCGCAGTGCGGCAAATCCAAAATCATAAGCGTGAGCATAATCTGCTAACGCCTTTTCGATGACCAGTTTTGTAAACCCGTATGGATTGACCGGCTGTTGCGGTTCTGCCTCTGAAATTGGAACCGTTTGCGGAATTCCATACGTCGCGCAAGTACTGGAAAACACGATTTTCCTGACCGAAGTTCGTCGCATCGATTCGAGCAACGACAGCGCCGCGACCACATTGTTGTTGTAGTACTTCGCCGGCTGGGCGACCGATTCACCGACCAGGGCACAGGCCGCGAAATGCATGACAGCCTCGATGCCGTGATCACCCAACAGCTGTTCAACCAGCTTCCGATCCGACATTTCGCCGACGACCAATTCACCCGCCGTCACCGCCGCCGGAAAGCCAGTAGACAGATTGTCCAGCACCACGACCTGGTGACCTTCCCGATCGAGCATCCGAACCATATGTGATCCGATGTAGCCTGCTCCACCGACGACCAGAATGTTCATAAGCAAATTTCTCCGACAGGGTTTCTGCGATTGTACTTGCTGCGCTGGCTCACGCGTTTTGAAGTGTTTCCTGGCTTACGCTGCGGGTTTCCAAACGTACGCGATTCCAAAACTCATGCAGCGCGACGATATTCATTCCCGCTGGAAAGCAAATGAGCAATCGTGCGACGGGGCTGGTGTTGCCGCGACCAGGTCTCTGCAAATAATTCAGCCGTATGTCGATAGTGCTGAAAATGCTCCACTAATTCGTCAATGCAACTTGATAAATCGTCTTGATCTGCAGCAATAATACCAACGGCTCCTCGCGGAGTTGACACGTTTTCCGAGGCCATTGTTCTGATTTGCAGGTTTTTCACGCTCGCATTGGAATCATGAAACGCATTTCGAATCCGGATTTCGACCGTGCTCGTTTGCCGCGAAAAGGCAAAAAACGCCAGTGGAATCGGACAGCTCTCGCCGCTGCCCCACGACTTGTCGCGCTTTGCCCGTCGAATTGCCGCTGGCATCGAACTCAGCCACTTCAATTCTCGCGAAAATCCCTGGCACGTCCGGCCAGTGCCAATCGAAACTCAGGGCAAACCCCGTCTCGCCAGCTTCCCGCTCAAAATTCAGGACGAACGGATGTCGAAACTGGTCGAACGAAACAACGCCACCGGGCAGCGGCACATTACTAAAGTCACAGCGAACGTCCGACAGACCTAATTGCCTTGCCAATGGATCGACAAGTCGGTCCACGTGTTCGTAGATGGGACCCTGGATTTGTTCCGAAAGCCAGCTGCCGGCGGGAACGATCACGGGTTTCCCGCAGCTGAGCAATTCCCCCATCACGCCGGCGCGGCGGCTAAAGTAAATCCGGCTGTCGTAAAACAGCAATCCACAATCGGAAGAGCTGATAAAATCAATGTAGTCATCGTCGCTGAGCGGATGTTTCAGGTACTCGATTGGCGATTTGTCCGACCCGACAACCGAATCAGGTTGTGGCAAATGCAAATCCAACTTCTGTTTTCCGCGCCATTTTGGCTCAGGTCGCTGCACAACAATTTTGACGTTGCCGGGTGCCAAATGCGGCTCCCAAATTTTGTTGACCAGAGGCTGCAGGTAATTTAAATGTCCTTTTTCGCGGCGGATACCACCGGGACACGTGACGCGCAACGGACCTGACTTGGTGTGTGCATCGATTTCCAGTTCACGATCGGCAGGGCGTCGAGTCGCGGGCCGTTCGGGATGACGGCAAAAAGCGGGCGAGACAGGATAGGGGAGCACTTCAAATTCGCCGACTCCCAGCCGATTATACTGGTCCGCAAGTGCGTCTGACGTCGTGTAAAAGTGAATCGCGTGGTTGGGAACTCGCGCCAGTGCGGCATCAAAGCACGACTGAATGGCGCGGGCAACAGGTAGCTGTTCGTCGTATTCCGGTGTTCGTCCTTCGAACAGGTTGTAATGGAATTGGAGATGCCAGTGGACTTGTAGCGTTCGCGGTTGAGTCGAAAGGTAGGCCGCCAGCCCCATCAATTCGAGCTCGGAAACGGTTGTGAAAAACGCGTGGTCGGAATCCGAGAACAGGACGGGCTTAAAAAACGAAAAACAGTCCTCGGCAAAGCCGCGAATGAATCGTTGCCGCCGCTGCTGGTGCCGAATATCAGAAACAATGTGACTGATCCGTTTCAAACTGCTGATCCCAGGTTCGGGCTGGAGATAGTTTCGTTTGGATCGCGTCAAATGCCGCAGTCCTGCCAGGTAACTGTCGCGCTGGTAGGTGGTGTTGCGAAATACGCGGCGGACCGTTCCGAACCGGTTGATGAAAGTGGCATCCGCGAGCTTTCGGTGGGTTCCAATCGTGGTCATGAATCCCACTTCATTGGCCGCCCGCGCAACGCAAGTTGCATAGTCCGAATGGTGGCCACCGGGCTGCTGCAAGGAATGATCGATGAGGAAAAAATTGGCCAATCCATTGGCTCCGATATTCAAGACATTGACTGGTACTCAGCATTCGTTGCGGAGTTTTTAGTCGTGCAGCAGCGATAGTAGGAAATGGCTTCGTGGCCGGTCAATTGCAACCTGTGCCGACGTCCATTGCTAGCGTTCCTTGTCAAGCTGGCCCAACAGCGCAAGTTAGCGGGATTGGCAAAAATTCAGAACACTCAGCGTCAGAATTTTCGGCCGTCTGGGGACGTCAGTCGAGCACGCCTTACCTCGGATTGCAATTGACGGCCCCCTCGAATTTTCAATAGAAACACAACAACTTTCGCCAGCACAGGAACATGTCGATTTAAGACCACCGATGCATAACGATAAACACCACGTCATTATCCTGCCCTATTATTGCCAGGATGAAATTAGACGCTATTTAAAAATCGCCAACCATTTGAAGTCGTATCCCGAGCCGGCAGTTTCATGTAGCTTCGTGTTGGCAGCCAGTCCGCTGGTCGAACCGAGTGAAGCCCTGCGGGCCGCCTTTTCGCAACTTGGCACGACCCGCCACCTCCAGTGCCCGACCCAGGTTTATGGCTATCCCGAGGGTCCGACAGCCATGTATTGGGATGCGATGGAGTTCGTGGCAGCGGAGTACGCCGGCAGTTCCGGCTTTAGTTTGTGGTTTGAGTCCGACATGTGTCCGGTGAAACCGGATTGGCTGGATCGGCTCTCCGCCGAATGGTATTCAACTCCCCAGCGGCCTTTGATGATGGGTTGTTACGTTCCGGAAGTTTTCAAATACCGGTTCTTTCGGGAGCCGAAGTTGATTCTTGATCCGCATGTGAACGGCGGTGCCTGTTATGCGATCAACTTCGTCCAACAGATGCCGGCCGAAGCGCGACAAGGCGTATTTGACATGGCGGTTTTTGGTTACGCCAAGTTGGCGGGGTATGTGCAGAAAACTGAGCAGATCTCGTTTTCGTCGACCCGACGCGTGCGTCGGGACGTGCTGGACGATTCCAAAGTCCTGTTGCACGGGTTTATGCAGGACAAAGACAAATTCATCGACAACTGCGTGCGTCCAATTACGCCTGAAGAACGAAAACTGGCCAGCTGGTCATCGTGGCAAGATCAAATTGAAAGTCTGCAACGTCGCGTGCGCGTCCGCTTCGTTCGCAAAGGCCACCGAGCGATGTTGGAAAACATGTTGTTGGCCAAGGAAAAGTTCGAGGCATCCAAACAGGCTCAAGTCCGGCCGAAACGACAGGCCGCTTGAGGCGAGCGTGGGTTGGCGAATTGAAACAGGGGCAACGACTTGATTATTGGTCAGTTCAACACGTTTCCCTATGGCGGCGCCGCAACCGCAGCCCGTCGCTTGCACGAACAGCTGCGCAAGTTCAACATCGACAGCCGCTTCTACTACCATTTGTGTGACGGTCCACTGCCAGCCGCTCCGTCCTACCAGCAAATTCAATTTTCTCAGCCTCGCAGCAGCCCGCTCTTCGGCATGCTTGGACGTGAAATCCAAAAGCGTCGCCAACGCCAGGTCTACCAGCAGTTCGACCGCCACCTGAAGAATCGCGACCCGTCCGCAGAGGTCTTTGCGATGGCGCAGTTGCCGCAGCCCACGAAACTCGATTGGGCGAAGATTGACGTCGATATCGTCCATCTCCACTGGATATCTTTTTTTGCAGACTACCCTTCATTCTTCGGCTCGATTCCGGACCACGTCCCCATCGTCTGGACGCTGCATGATATGAATCCGTTTACCGGCGGCTGCCATTACAGCAATGGCTGCGAATCGTTCGGGTCCGGTTGCGGAAACTGTCCGCAGGTGCGGGCGCCGGCCACTCACGACGTGTCCTTCGAGTCTTTTCGCGTCAAACGACGGGCTCTCAGCCGCAAGAATCTGCATGTGGTAACGCCCAGCCGCTGGTTAGGTGAACTGGCTCGCAAAAGCAAAATCTGGCCGCATCAAACAACGTTTCATGTCAACCGGCTTGGGTTTGACCTGCATCAATTCAGGCCGCTCGACAAACAGGACGCACGCAAACGGCTGGGTATTCACTCCGATGCCGTGCTGCTGTGTTTTGGTGCCGAGGATATACGCAACCAACGCAAAGGTTTTCACCACTTGCTCAATTGCCTCCCACAAGTGCGTGCGGACCACGAAATCGAATGCCTGGTCTTTGGAACCGGCGAAATTCCCGCCGCCGCGGGCTTACCCAAAATGCATCACTTTGGATATGTGGATTCGGTGGAGCAGCAGGCTTTGATTTACTCGGCAGCCGATCTCGTGATTGTGCCTTCTCGCGAAGATAACCAGCCGCAGATTGGTTTGGAAGCGATGGCCTGCGGGACGCCAGTCGTCGGTTTCAACGCTGGCGGAATTGCCGAATATGTTCGTGAAGGCATCACCGGTCGCCTGGCGCGATTGGGCGACGAAACCCAGTTAGCGGACAAGATTTCGAAACTGGTGAATGAACACGAGTCGCGCAAGCACATGTCGACCCGGGCCCGGATGATGATGCAGGACGAATTCGAGCTGGGAAAGCAATCGGACGCGTATATTTCGCTGTATCGCAACGTGCTTTCCGTCAGCCAACGCCGCTCGGCGTCCTAGTCGGGTATGATTTTGGGTTAAACAGAATCCGTGAACCGTTCCGGTCCCCACAATTTTTCTGTGATTCATTATCCTGTCACTCGACTCGGAGAGTCAAGCTACGTTAGCTTGCGCCGTTGGTCGTAGTCCCGGCGTTAGGCGGCAAAAGCCGGGACGACAAAAACATGACTTCAGAACTTGCCGTGACCGCAACCATCGACAGCCATTCCTTGTGAAATGCCGCCCGGCGTGACCGCGTTTCGGCTGCCCGGGCGATCCCGCCCCAAGTTGTGATCCTTCGTTGATTCGGTATCATCGTCGGTTTGAATTTTCGCCAGTCGGAATCTATCGAATGAACATTGTTATCCTGGGTGCGGGCAGAGTTGGAACGTCGATTGCCGACCTCCTGTGTCAGCGCGAACACAACGTGACCGTTGTCGACCTTGATCCTAAACGTGTGCAGGCCATTAACGAACGACTGGACGTCCGGGCGATCACGGGCTCGGCGTCCCAGTCAAGCGTTTTGTTTCAGGCGGGCATCACGACGTCCGACATTTGCCTGGCGGTAACCGGTGTTGACGAAATCAACATTGTCGGCGCCAGTATGGCCAAAGCGATGGGCGCCCGCCGAAGTATTGCCCGCGTGTACTCACCCGTTTTTCGGGATCTAAGCACGTTCGATTATCAGCGGCATTTCAAAATCGACCGAATGCTGAGCCTGGAACACTTGTCGGCAATGGAACTGGCACGAGCCATTCGAGATCCGGGCTCCGTCGTTGTCGAACAATTCGCCCGTGGCGGCCTGGAAGTTCACGAACTGGTTATTGGCCAGGAGGGCAAAGCGACGCGCGCTCCTGTCCGGGAATTGGGGCTTTCGTCCCACGTGCGAATGGGCACGATTCAACGTGACAACCGCATGTGGATTGCCTCAGCTGACGACCAGCTGCAGGTCGGAGATCGGGTAACACTGTTTTGCGAGCCCGAAGATCTGAAAGCGGTCAAGTCTTTGTTCAAAAGTTCCACGGGTCAACCCAGAACAGTTGTCATCGCCGGCGGGGGGGAAACCGGCGGGCACCTTGCCCGTACGCTGGAACGCGAGGGTTACAAAGTGCTGGTGATGGAAAGTGACGAAGCCCGCTGTGACCAACTCGCCAATCAATTGAAATCCGCCAAGATCATCCATTGCGATGCGACGGTCCGGGAGAATCTCGAAGAAGAACGAGTTGGTTCGGCCGACATTTTTGTAGCCTGCACCGGTGACGACGAAAACAACCTGATCCTGGGCGTTGAAGCGGTGGATATTGGTTGCAAGCAAGTGATGGCGATCATCGGCAAAGAAGACTACATGAACGTGGTCAACAAACTTGGCATTAACAAGGTGGTCAGTGCCCGCGACGTCATGGCCAGACAAATTCTGGCGTACTTGACCGATGGCGCCGTCGTTTCACGAGCCAAATTGCCTGGCGGACTGATCAATGTCATTGAAGTCCAGGTGCTGGCCGATTCCGCCGCAACCAAATTGACGCTGGAAGACCTCGGCTTGCCTGACCGCTGTCTGGTCGTTGCGGAGATCAAGCAGGATTTCGTGCGCGTGCCGGGTGCCAAAGACCGGGTCGAACCGGGCGATCACGTGATCATGTTAGTGGAAGACGACGTCGTTGAAGCCGCCATCAGACGCTTTACGTTGCCGTGATGATGAAACGGGTCCCTATACGTCAGGCATCCGCAGCGCGGAACAACGCGAGGGGACTCGCGTTGCTACGTAGCGCTTGGCGTCATGACCTACTTGTCAGAAGAACTTGTTTCTGTTTCTTCTTCGCTGCTGATTTGGAAGGCCAACATGTGAAACCCTGACTCTTCGCTGGTGATGAACATACCTGACGGCTGAAAGTACTGTTCAACCGACTCGAATGGCGGGATGGGATGGTCTTGCATGGCCCGGCGAATTCCCTCCGCGTATTTGTTGCCGTTAGCCAAGTCCAACAGCGGACCGGTCTTTTCCAGGCGTGCCGCATCCATCATGGCCCGCATGATTTCCCGGGGATCCTGGTAAACCATGAAACAGGGCATGTCGGTTCCCAGCAGATTGGTCATTTTGCGGGATACGGTTTTAAATTGCTCGCTCTCGGAGAGGGATTTTTTGTCGCCGCGCAACGTATTGATCATCAACTCCATGCACTGCGGACTGCCCGAAATAAAAAAATGATTCTCGATGATCCCCCAACACAGCTGAGGAATGTTGGCGTCAAATTCAACGTCGACCTGGTCCTGCCCGCGTTGCTCTCGACGTTCAGCCGCTCGCTCCCGTTGGCGACCGGTGAGTCTTTCCATCGACTCGTCGGTGACGGACCAAAAGCTAAATCCCTTGTAATCACGCTCTTCGATGTTGTCCATCGCGTCTTCGTCGTCTTCCTCGATACGGGCAAGAACTGCTTCCATCACGTCATTGATCTTGTCGGGATTTTCCAACTCGATTCCAACCGTGAATACCTGGCTGGTGAACCGCGCGGGGGGTTCCATCCAGTTGAAAATCGTCGCGCGACCTGTCAAGGAGTTGATCACGTCTTCTTCCAGATCAAACCCGACCTCCTTGTTCACGTTATTTTCCAGACGCTTCCGGAACTCGCCTTCGCCCGCCACGAGATCCACGACTTTTTCGAGTTCAACCATCATCTTACGAAGGTCGATACTGGTTGAATAATAAGTCGTCGCGGTTTCTGGAACCCACGGTTCGGGACGATAATCCGCCGGTTTAAAGGCCAACATTTCGAGGATGCCCTTGGCGGATTGGCCAGCAACACGTGCCCTTGGGCGACCGATTCGAACTCGTCGACGAACATCGTACTGCTGCCGCCAATGGCCAGGATACCGTCCAGCCCCAACAATGGCAGGAAGTTGATTACGAACTGGGCCTGCGTATCGCCACGAAACGAACTGCGGGCAAGTTCAATGGGATCGACGTAGAACAGCAGATCAGGCGTGTATTTCTTGGAACCGCGGCACCGGTTCATAATCGTGACGAATTTACGGTTGTCTGCCAGCGGCCTGACCTTTTCGACTTCACGACCGTGCCAGCGATCCACCAAATCATCCAGTTCTTCGCGGCTGTTGCTGCCGACGATCATTCCATCCAGCTGGAAATACGTGACGCGATTGCCTTCGGTCACGATGGACTCATACGTCACTTCGTCAAGTTCTTCTGTTTCCAGTTCGGCGCCTTGCTTTTCCGCAAAGTCGCGTCCGACCCGAGTGCCTTCGCAACCGCTTCGTTTTCAGGATCGGTTTGAACGAGGAACAAAAAGACCGGCTTTTTTCGTTTGGGTGCAATCACCGCGATCGTCATCTCGCCGGCCGGCAACGACTTGATCTCGTCGAGTGTCAAACCGATTTTGACATACTCTTCGTAGGCTTCGACACCTTGTTCATAAATCCCCTGGGCCAGCGGCGCAATGTTTTCGTCTGCCAACAGCTTGCCCATGTTGGAGCGACCGACTTTTTCAACCATTTCGCGGATGTTGGCAATTTTGATATAGCCAACGGTCGTTTCGGGTAATAATTGTTCCGTGGGCGGCCGTTCCGTTTGGGCCCTGGCTGCTGTCGCAAACAAGGTGAAAGAAAACAGGGCCGCCAGACACACGATCGAATACTGAAAACCGTGCTGGCGAGAATGGAAACTTGACATGGGCCTCATTACTCCTATGAAACAGCAAACGTGCCAGCTGACGTTTGTTGCTGGCGACGAATGGCGGTTGATCGAATCTATCGACGAACGTCAATCGATTTTACATGATCCTGATTCTACATAATCACGACGGCTTAAACCCGCTGCAACCCGGTCAAGTTTCGTGAATCGACCGCAGAATCGGTTTTTTTCGAATACAGGGCGATTTCCGCATCGTTTAGCGCCGTTTTCGGTAATCCCGTCGCAATTTAGCCGGTTTCATTGACTGTTCAATGGCAAACGACGATCTTATGATTGACGAAACATTTGGCGGGTTAAAGGGTTCAATGTCATGTCCCGTCTCGCCAATGCAAACAGGAATCTGCGATGATCAGTCAAGTTTTCAGGTTGTTAACGATTGCGACGTTTTCGATCGCCGCAATTGGCTTTATGGCATCCGACATCCACGCGCAAGTCGGGGATGTCGTCGGTGGAATTGGCACGGACACGGGTGGACTCGGTACAGGTGACTTGGGCGGAACCGCCGGCGGTGGCACCACGAACACCGGGGGAGGCCTCGGTACCAATCCCGGCGGCGGCGGTGGCGGCGGCAGCGGAGCATCAGCGGGTCAAGCACCTAATTTAGGCGACCTGATTAATATGAACCTGGAAGCACAAATTCCGGTCATTGAGGATCGACGCCGTATCGGATTCGTTGGTCCGACCAGCGAATTGGGCAGGGCGATTAGTGATGCCGTGCCACCAACCGGTTTCGTCGGAGCCGACTCCCAGCCTTTTGCAGCGACCGGAGGTGCGACCGGTGGCAATGCCGGACGAGCTGGCGCCGGTGGTCAGGCGAGAGGCCAAACGGGGCAACCGGGTACCGGTCAGCAGAATGGATTCGTCGTCACGCGCAGAGGCGTTCGCTCACGAGTCCGATCCGCGGTTCAAACGCTCCCTGTCAATGGCGAATTTGTTTCCACGCGCTTCCAAAATCGCATGCAGCTTCAACCCTCGACCAGCGGGTTCGGACAAAATGTTCAGGTTAGCGTGCAAAACCGAACGGCCGTTGTTACCGGATCTGTACCATCCGCGGCTGAAGCTGATCGAATCATCCGTCAACTACGGCTGGAGCCGGGTGTCTATCGCATCGACAACCAATTGTCAGTTGGCAATTAATTGGACTGCCACCTTTAAAAATCGGGCTGTTGGCCGCTCTTGAGGTTGTCGAACAGGCTGCCGGGGCCGATATCATTTTTCTTTACGACTGCCCAGACTTTGCTATGCCGATTCCGGTCAGCGCGATTATATCCGGTGTCTTCTTCAAAATAGATCATGCGCAGGCGGCTAACTTTGTGCTCATGCGTCCGGTCCCATTTCTCAGCCATGTAGTTGGCTAACGGTTGGCGCAGACATTCGCGCTGTTCGCTGACCAGATTACGGTGCAGTTTCCGCCAATGAAAACTGGGCAAAAGCTTGGTCATGGAGACGGGTTTATCCGTGTTCACCGCTTGGCCCGTCAACACATCGACTTCCGAACCGTCGTCCAACACGGCTTCGTAGACGAACCATGGCGTCGTCTTTGGCGGGTCACCGAACATCTGGAAATGCTGGTCGACACGCATCAAGTACCCGATATTCGTCATCAATATTGACTGCAAAAACCGCAAGGGAGCCCACTCGATGTTGGCGACGTTCCAAATCAGGACAAAACCAATCATCACTCCGCAGAACGCCTGTTGAATTCGACCGATCCGCAACTGGCGATTGGCATCCGGCGATAACCCGGAAGGGTCTGTCTTTTGTTTTGACAACAAATTCCAGAGTCCTGACGGGATCAGCGGCAGCCACGCAACGATACAAATCCACGGAAACAAGCCGATCGACAGCGACAGCGCGATACCAACGTGGAACGCCCAGAACACCAACATGTTCAGCACGCGAAAGCAATCGTTATGACGCGATGAGAATAAGGTCCAAACCAGGAAGACTTCCGCGAACACGGTCGCGACGGAGACAAGTTTTAACAACAACGGAAATTCCAGCAAATGGCGGCCAAACTCCGTGGCGTAAATTTCCAGGCCCAGAGCATGGTACATCGCTTCACCCGACCACCAGCCCTCGTTCCACTTGGCCAAACCGGTGAAGAAGTACATCGCAAACAACTGGATCACGAAGCCTGCCGTGGCGGTCGAGACGATTCTCTTTTGCAGGATGGGCTCCGGTTGCTTGAGACGTCTGCGGCGGCGTGCATCAAGTGACCAGACACCGCCCAGCGGCAGGAAGAAGGACCAGAACAGCATCATCTTCAACAGAAAATCGCCGCTGCTGAGGATGACCGGGTTCCGCACGTGGAGCGAGACGAGCAAAATCCATGAAACCAGCGTTGTCAACCGCGTCCATTTTCCGACAACCAGCAATCCAGCGAACAATCCGGCCACGATAAACATGGCTGCCTGGAAGCGGGGTGTATCTGACAACCAGTGCAGCGACCAGAACACCGTTTCCCAACCCGGCCCGTAGACCGTACGGTAATAATCGAAAGAGATCTCGCGCGTATAAAAACCATCGCGGGTGTACATTTCAACCAGCGTACCCGCCCGATAGACCAGGTCGCTGATCAACAGGAAACCCAGCGCGATTCGAAACACGGCCAACGATCGTAGATCAAGTCCGAAAATACTTTGCAGCCCATCCCGAAAGTGGTAAACCAGGCTTTTCCGGGGCCGCGTTTCAGTAACGCGAATCGACTTGGCGTTGACGGTGGTCATACCCATATCATCGACATCACATCGCGATCGGGCAACTTCGATTTCGGATTGTAGCGATTAAACCTGTGGGTTCGCCGTTCAAACCGCGCAACGTCAAATCATTTAGGCCGAACCAGGCCAGGCGCAATATCCAGGTCCAGCGAATCAAAGGCGCCCGCTTTGAAACGTTCGACCGCAATGGCTCCCATCACCGCGTTGTCAGTGCAATATTCCAAGGGTGCAATGTGCAGCGTGGCACCAATGGCTTGGCACGACTCATGCAGCTGAACTCGCAACAGGCGGTTGGCCGCAACTCCCCCGCCCACACACAGCGTAGAGAGTCCGGTGCGATTGAGAGCTTGAATCGCTTTGGCGACCAGGCAGTCGACGACCGCTTGTTGAAAACTGGCGGCTAAATCGGCGACTTGTTGCGGCGACAGCGTGACCGAATTGAGGTCGATATTGCCGGGGCCAGTGATCGCGTAGCGAACGGCAGTTTTCAGTCCACTAAAGCTGAAATCGAGGCGTTCTTCCCGAAGAAAACTTCGCGGAAATTTATGAGCCCGCGAGTCGCCACTCTCGGCAGCCTTGGAGATGACCGGACCTCCCGGATAGCCAAGCTTGAGCATGCTGGCCACTTTGTCGAATGCTTCTCCTGCCGCATCGTCGATCGTCCCGCCCAGGTATTTGGGTGTCAACGCGTCCTGGTATTCGTACAAATGGGTGTGCCCACCGCTGACGATCATGCCAACGCAGGGATAGACCGAATCCGGCGAGGCCAACTGGCAGGCAAAAACATGCGCATGCAAATGATTGACGCCAATCAGCGGTTTACCGGCAGCCAGGCACAGGCTCTTCGCGGCCGCCAAACCGACCAGCAGCGAGCCCGCTAATCCTGGCGTGTTGGCCACGGCAATTGCATCCATATCGTCAATCGTCAAGGCAGCTTTGGTTAGCGTCTCGTTAATGACGGGCATGATTCGCTGCACGTGGGCCCGCGCAGCGATTTCCGGAACGACTCCCGAAAACTTCAAATGGAGTTGTTCTTGCGACGAAACGACGCTTGCCAGCACCTGCAGATCTCCGGTCACGACCGCCGCCGCCGTCTCATCACAAGTCGTCTCGATTGTCAGTATTTTCACGTTTTTTTCGTTGAGGTTGACCATTTCGGTAAATCTCGAAACCTTTCCGGATGTGGGGAGTTTAATTAAAAGTTGACCGCTTTGATGTCAACGCGGCGGTAATTCTGCGGGTTGTGCCAATTTTTGCGGCATCTGCGGGCAGCAACTGGATTCCTGCCGTTTCGGGGCTCGTCATATCGTAGTTTTGGCCCAAAACCCGACTAATATGGGTTTGAGGTTCTTAGTAATCCAAGCCTGGAATCCGCAGATGAACACCATTCCACCTCGACTACTTCCCTGCAGACTGTCAAAATTATCCCGACCCAATTCAACATCCACCAGCGTCAGGAACGATCCGTTGTATCAGCCCAAACCGCTTTCCGCCAAGCCATTAAATCAATTGCTCACCAGTGCCTTCCGGGCGTTATCTGTTTGTCTCGCGGCGAGTGCCTTGATCGCCATGTCGGCGTATGCAGGATTATCAATCGCGAAGGCCCAGGATGACACCGCTGAGCCCATCGTCGCGACGATCAGCAGCCCGGTCTCTTCCACTGACGAAGTGAACACCGACGAAGTGAAGATGGTTTTTTCGTTTGACCAAACGCCTTGGCAATCGGTGATCGATTTCTTTGTTGAACAATCCGGATTGTCGCTCCAGGAAATCAGTCAACCGCCGCCGGGTAGTTTTACCTACAAGGACCCCACGCCTCACACGGTCCCCGAAGCGATGGACATCTTGAACCAGGCGTTGTTGCGCGAGGGATACACCTTGGTGCGTAACAAGCAAATGCTGGTTTTGCAACTCGATGCGGAACTGAACCCGCGGCTCGTCGAATCGGTCAATCCGGACGACCTGGAAAATCGCGGGCTCTACGAAGTGATGCGCTGCACCTTTGACGTCGAAGGCGTCCAGGAACTGGGAATCGAAGATCAGATCAGGAACCTGGTGTCTCAGCGCAACGTCGGATCTTTGCGTTCTTTTCCGGCCGCCAACCTGATCATTGTTCAGGAAACCGGGATCATATTGCGGGAAATCAAATCGATCATCGAGCGGGCAAAAAAAGAAGCAATGCACGACCAGCTGGTGTTCAAGTCCTATCGGCTGCAAAATGTCGATCCCGAGACCCTCTTGATTGCCGTGCGCGAATTGATGGACTTTGAAGGCGACTCAAACACCGCTCGCGACGGATCGATCAAGATTTCGGTTGAGCCTCTCGGTAAGGACCTGAGGATTCGGGCCGCCGAGGATGCTTGGGAGGAATTCACCCAGATTGCCAAAATGGTTGATGTCCCAGCCGAGAAATTCGAGGGAACCCAATTCGAACGACCGATCATCAAGACGTATCAACCGTTGGTCGGTCCGGAACTGGTATTCCAGGTGTTGCAAACCAATTTCGAAGGCAGGGAAGGCGTGCGGATGGATCAAGATCCGGAAACCGGCACGATCGTGATCATGGGACGCCAAGCAGATCACGACTTGGCCGAGCAGATTTTGCAGGAATTCGCCCGTCAATCGGCAGACTATACGATGATCCAGCTTCAAAATGCTGACGCCGAGGACGTCCTTGCCAAACTTGAAAAGTTCTTCCGCGTGAGCCTCGACAGTGTAACGAATGATGCACCCATCCTGTTCGCCGACACCATCGCCAATCAAATCAACGTTCGCGGCAAGCCTGCTGACGTGGAATTGGTCAAGCAGATGGTCGCTGACATGGATTCTCAAACACTGCTCGATATGGGCCCCCGGACCCCCGACCGCTTTATTGACATGACTCCCGACGAAGCAGAAAGCATTTTGGGGATTCTGCCAGATCTTTTTCCGTCGACGGGTCGACCGAACAAGATTGACGTCATCATGCCGAAGGATCGCGAACGATTTCGCAGTCGCACCATTATGGATCGCCGTGGTTTGGATGAACGCGAACTCGGTCCCAGCAAGGACGAGGAATTTGATCAAATGATGCGCGAGCTGGATAATTCTGGCGCATCGCTCGACCAGGATGACGAATACCAGTTTGTTTCCTGCCCCGTATCACCGGGAAATGTTCAAGAGGAAGAAAAGGTTGGCAAGTCATCAGAAGAAGTCGAACGTGATCGCAACTATGTACCGCCGCCAGAATTGGAATCGGTACCCGGCGCGAACATCGAAGTCAAATGGACTCCGGAAGGATTACGCCTTTATTCCAAGGATCTTGATGCGCTTGATGATCTGGAAGCCCTGATTGCCGCCCGGCTGAAGAAGACTTCGAAAGCCGAATCACTGAAGATGTTTCCGCTGGAATATCGACGCGTCGAGGACTTGAAACCACTGTTGGAGCGCCTGTTTGGACTTGAAGGCAGCGGAGGCGGCGGTGGTGGCATTGGTGGTGCGATGGGTAGCGTGCTCGGAAATGCCATGGGCGGAGCGGCCGGTGATTTGCTGGGTGGCATGTTTGGCGGCGACGATAGTAGCTCCAGTGGTAGCGGCATCGAACTGGAAGGCGACGTCGTTCTGGAAATGGATGTGCTCTTAAACTTCCTGATTGTCAGCGGCGCGACCCAATCGGATCTGCTCACGATTCTCGATGTGCTTGATGTTCTCGATCGGCCCAACGCTCCCCAGGAGCAGGATTTTGTCGGTCAACATTACCTGATTCCTGTCAAATACGGTGATCCGGTCGTCATTAAAGAACTTATCGAAAACAACTTGCCCGATTACATTAAATCGTCAGGCAACGCAGCGGCCGCAAATCAGAATAACGAAGCCAACCAAGCCCGGCAGATGCAACAGATGATGCGTGGACTCGTCCAGGGCGGGCGTGGTGGCCAGTCCAAGGACCCGGAAGAAGAAAAGCCGAGGGCGACGCTGGGGATCGATGAACGCAATCGTGCGCTCGTATTAACCGGCCCGGAATATATTTACGAAAAAGTAAACGCGTTGGTACAAATTCTGGACACGCCGGATCGGCCGAAGAAGACCGAGATTATTTCGATTCCCGGGATTAGCGGCAGCAAGCTGCAAGAGGCACTGCAAGGAATGTTGGGCGACAAGGCAGTCGTTGTTGAGGCCGATGGTTCCACGGGTGCCGGTGGTGCGAGTTCAGCAGCCGGCCGGGCTGCAGCTCGCGCAACGGCAACACCCAGTAACGCCATGGAAGCACGTGACGCTGCGCGACAACAGATTCAACAGGCGTTACAGCAGGGCGGCGGAATGGTGATACCCGGTGTCATCCGAGCCCCGCAGGGTGGCCGCGGCGGAGGTGGCAATCGCGGCGGTGGAGGTAATCGCGGTGGCGGCGGTAATCGTGGCGGCGGTGAGCAAAATCGCGGCGGCGGAGGTGGCGGAGGTGGCGGCCAAGACCGCGGCGGTAATCCATAATTTGGACGAATCCACAAGATGACCAATTTTGAAAAAATTTCAAAACCCTGCAAAATTTACTGATCCTTTGTATGCGGGCTCACGTATAAACGGCAATCATTTCCTTTCCAGGGAGAATTCGTTCAGGCAATCTTCCCACCTACATCTCGCCTGCACGTATTTTGATAGTTGAATCGAGCTTCGATTGCTAGGATTGGAAATGTCTACATTGTAAAATGTTGGCGACGGCGTCTTCCGAAGGGGCAATTGGAACAGAGCCAATCGCTGGCCCAGTTATGGAAAGAGGCTTTTGAAATGCAAGACTCATTTTGGTTTATCAAGAAATGCGACTTGTTTTCTCAGATGACGCAGGAAGACCTTCAGTGGCTGGAAGGGAAATCCCGCATGAGAAAACTGAAGCGCGGCGAGCCCGTGTTTCTCCCGTCGCAACAATCCAATGGCGTGGTGCTGGTCGCCGAAGGTCGCGTCAGGATTTGCCATATTACCCCCGAAGGAAAACAATCCATCCTGAATTTCATTGATGCCAATGAAATTTTTGGTGAACTGTCGATTTTTGATGCGACCGAACGTGAAGAATACGCCGAAGCTTCCGAAGCAACGACGCTGATTCTGATTCCCCGCGAAGCCATGCGGGCGGTCGTCCAAAAGTACCCGCAGATCGTTTACGGCGTCACCAAGGTAATTGGATTGCGGCGGCAACGAATCGAGCGACGATTGCGCAACCTGCTGTTCAGGTCAAACCGTGAACGCGTCATTCACTTGCTGTTGGAATTGGTCGAAAAGTACGGTCAACGCAGCGAAACAGGTATTGATCTGAATATTCGCCTTTCTCACCAGGAAATGGCAAACATAATCGGCAGCACGCGCGAGACAGTCACCGTTGTTTTGGGGCAGCTCCAAACGGAAGGATTGATCCGGATTGCAAGGCGACGCATTACAATTTGCAATCTAAACACCTTGGCCCGAGAAGTAAATGAGCGTCCCCCCATGCTCAGGACGACGGCGCCACCTCAACCTCAACTGCAGCGACGATTGGTACCAATTCCCACACAATCGTCCTAGCAGATTCGAAATCCAGGTTCGATTCGACAAAGTTCGGGAGCCAACATGGATATCCATGTTGGTTCCTTTTGTATGAACGGCTACAATCGCCCCGCCATTTTACGCTTTCTATGCCAACTGTGGCCGACAACACCGACTGCGACAGATTGGCAAATCATAGTTGTGGCTGGTGGATGGAGGGACGATGACAGAATTGAAGCAAGACGAAGATCTAGGTTGGGAGCCGTGTCCGGCAGGCGCGCTTGCCAGTTCGACCATAACCGATTCGGCCGGTCAACTGCGGCGAACGTTCTTGATTAACGTGGCCCTTGGGGTGTTTCTCGGTGGAGCCGGTTTTCGCGCGTACATCAACTCGCGAGTGTTACCGCCGGCCAGCAAGAGTGAGTTCCTGTCATGTGTCGAAGTCAAAGCGAATCTTGCGGGCTACATTGAACGCACGCTCGATGTCGGTGTTCAGCACAAAATCGAAATTCACTTGTCAAAATGCCAAGCCTGTTCGCTCGCTTACCGGCAAAAACTCGGCGAGCAGCGGCCGAATACCGAGATCGGCGATTTAACGAACCTGTTTGCCGACAATCACCGGGCATAGGCGAGCAGATGCTTGCTCAGATCAATTCAATATGCAGCCCGCGTTTACGACGTTCGTTGCGCCGGGCATCGTCGATCAAGTCGGCGACTTCTTTGATGTTGGCGATTCCAAACAGGACCAAATCGGGATGACTGGTGTCGCTCGATTTGACGTTAATGTTGCCAACGCCCAGCAAGGTTTGAATGGGACCTTGTCGATAGTTGACATCATCAATATCGATCAACTCGATTCGATCAAGCTTGCGGAACAAAATGCCTTCGCGGTGCTTCAGCTGTTGAGACGTCAGCTCGTAATGCTTGCCCCACTTGCGATATAGCATGAGGCCCAGCAGGTAGAGCCAGAGGACAACGATCAGCCCGACCGCGAAATACCATACGTAGGTGTTGGATCGCAACATCTCGATCATCAAGATGCCCACGAAAATCAAAATCGTAACCGCGGCAGCCGCCACCCACGAACCAAACATGCTTTTGCCTGAAAAGCCGCCTTCCCACAATTGTTTTGCGTCGGCCACGTCCTCGACGGGCTTGCCGGGTTGAAAACGATCGTTTGGATAGTCTTGATTTTCAGCCATATTCACTTGCCTTTTGATGAATAGATGACGAGGGTACGGTAAAGAGCTGACTCAGGAATAAAACGACAGCCTCCGCGCGGGACGACATCGCCGCTTCGCTCACATGGCAGTTTATTCGACAATTTCGTCGGATAACAGCCGAGTTGAGTTCTCGGCTGCCCCGTCCGGTATTGAGCCCGGGCTCCAAGATCAGGATTCGCGGACAAGCAACAAATCTTGCCCCAAAGCTGCCAACCATGTTTGGGTCAGCAACCAGTTTCGGTTATAGTCGAGATTCGTCTCTGGACGAATCCTGAATAACAACGAGTCAGTTTCATGAAATGCCCTTATTGTCGTCACGATAATGACAAAGTCATCGATTCTCGTTCGGGTGAAGACGGGTTTGTCATTCGCCGGCGGCGGATGTGCGTTCACTGCGAAAAACGATTTACAACCTATGAACGGGTGGCGGAACTTGATCTTCGAGTTGTCAAAAAGGACGACGCCCGCGAGGCCTTTCGGCCGGAAAAAATTCGCCAGGGCCTGGAGCGGGCTTGTTGGAAACGCCCCATCCCCACAGACAAACTGGAACATGCCATCGAAGAAACCGTTCGCCAGGTATATATGCTCAACGAATCGGAAATCAGCACCGCACGCATCGGTGAATTGGTCATGGAAAAACTGGTCGAGCTGGATGACGTGGCTTATATCCGCTTCGCCAGCGTCTACCGCCAGTTTAAGGACATCCATGATTTTATGAGCGAAGTGCGGCCCATCCTCGATCGAAATCAATTACGGGTCGAAGACGACTCGGCCACTTCATCGCCCAATGGTCAAGACCCGGCGTAGGTCAAGAGTTGCCGCGGCCGCAGTTGGCTCGAATCGTGCTTTACCTGCTCACTGTGCGATTTGGATCACCGCACGGCGCAATCGTGCTCTTTCGCGCACACGCCACGCGTTTTTCCATGGCAAATGGAGCGATAAGTTATGTTTATCTGACTCCACTATTTGGCACCAATCTTGCTCTTGTTTTGACTGGAACGCACGGTTGCCCTCGATGTTCGGCCAGCGTGTGTTACAAGTTGTTGGCCAGAAAAATCTACGGCTCGGTGCGCCCGAATTGAAGACGATTTCGTTTTCAGAGAATGTTCTACTTTACGGGAGGATCTGAGATGTTACACCGTTGTTTATTGCTTGCCTGTAGTTTCGTGCTGATGATGGGACTGTCGGATTTCGCATCAGCGGATTACCACACAGGATTTGAGGTCAGCGAAGGATTCGCAGTTGGAGGTTCGATGCCAGCCGGGTGGAGCACATCCGGCAGCGGAAGCGTTGTTGTCTCCGGTTTGAACGTCATTGCCGGAAGTCAAAATCTTGAGATTCATGACGCGTTTGCCAATTACACCGCAGAATTGAATACTGTTGGGAGCGAAAATTTCGTTATCGAAACGATGATTCGTCCCAGCAGCTACGTGGCCCCCGAATACAATTTCGGTGGCTATGGTTGGATGTACGCGTACAGTCAAGGGTACGAAGACTTTGCGGGCGGCGTCCTGTTTCGTGTGCAAGACACGAATGACTTGTCGGGAGTCGAAAATCCCACGTCCGACGAATTGCAGATCCTGTTCTGGCAGTCCGCCGGTTCCCAGGAAGTGGTCGGCAGTTTTGTTCCGGGTGCCTGGTACCGTTATCAGATCATCATTGACTCGACGAATTCAACAGTTACCCAGCGGCTCGAGCCACTCAGTGGAGGGGTAACCATTGAAAGAGTCTATGCGCGTACGATCACCTGGATCCCACTGGTAGTCTTTGCCGGCGACCAATATTCATTCGGCGAAGGTTCGCGGGCCCACTTTGACGAATTTTCAATCGGCTTTGAGCAGCCTCCGGAGCCTGTGGTGGTGACGCCTGGTATCTTCGATGTAACCCGTGGAAACTACGTCGGGGGATCAATTGCCGAGTTGTCAGTTAGCGACAACGTCGACTTGACCGCCATTCGCCGTCCCACGGACATTCAATCACGCGTGTTTCTCGAAGTGACTTCTACGAGTCCGGCGGAAGTGCCGTCGCTGTTTTCGTTTACCGTCGAAGCAGCCGTTTTGCGCGTTCGGAAGTTTCCCAGTCGATTGACTTGTTTAACTATCAACTGGGCAGTTTTGAAGAGGTCGATGTCCGGCCGGCGAATCGTTTCACCGACCTGGTGACGACGGTCGAGGCGGCGGGCGACCTTTCCCGTTTCGTTGAACCGGGCACGGGCGAAATAAAAGCTCGTGTCCGATTCGAGTCGGCTAACCCGCGGCAACAGTTTTCTGCGAATATCGACCAAACGGTTTGGGGCATCCGCGAGTAAAATTTGCTCGACTCAATAGCTGCGTTGCAACACGAAGAGGGCCATGTTTTTGAGGGCCGTTGAATTTTGGCTGACGGGCAAGGAGTTTGCGAACTCCGTTGCCCGTTCGCAATAGGACGCAGCAACCGCCCGCGCGTACTCAATCGAGCTGGTCGAATCCAGCAACCGCATGACTTCGCTGGCTGCCACGTCGCCTTGCTCCAGTAATTCCACCCATTTGGCTCGCTCGACAGCGGTCTGGTTGTTTAAACAGTGAATGATCGGGAGCGTGGGTTTCCGCAAGGCGATGTCAGTTCCGAGGGTTTTGCCAACCGTTTCGGGATGCCCCACGAGATCGAGCACGTCATCGACGATTTGAAAAGCAATTCCAAGATCGCGCCCGTAGCCCGCAAATGCGTCCGACGTTGTTTGATCGGCACCTGCCATTTCCGCGCCCAGTTCACAAGCCACGCTGCACAACTCCGCTGTTTTGTCGGCAATCATCTCCAGGTAGTCTTCCTCGGCAAGGGCAAAGTTCCCAGCCCACGCATTCTGTCGCATCTCGCCCGCACACACCCGGTTACTGGCAGCGGCCAAACGCCGCAAAGCCGGGATGGATTCGGCGGTTGTCGCAACATGAAATGCATGTGTGAACAAATAATCGCCCAATAAGACACTGGCTTTGTTGCCCCAGCGAGAGTTCGCCGTAGGTCCATTGCGGCGGGTGTCAGCCCGGTCAAGAACATCATCGTGGATCAAAGTGGCGGTATGGATCATTTCCAGTGAGGCGGCAACACTCAAATGTGCCTTAGTCAATTGGCCACAACAGGCTCCCGACAACAGCAGACAAACGGGCCTCATTCGCTTACCGCCAACCAGCCGGCTATGCTGTAAGAGTTCGTCAATCCAAGGAGCGTCACTTGTCAGTTCCGTACGTAGAATGGATTCGACCTGTTCAAGTTCGGAGCAGATGGGGGTATAAATCGCACTTAGCCAGGAATCCTGGTTCAGGCTCCCATTGGCGGGAGGCTGTTTCAAATCGGCTGGCGAGGCCTTGGCCCCGACATTTGTGGTGGGAATAGCTTGACTCACTTAAGTTGAATCCTTAGTCCGAGGTTCCTTACATTCAGAGATGGGTATCTCTCACGAAATGTCCACTTTTTCCTCCTGATTTTTCGAGCAACTGAATGTCCGAAATCGTTATGGCTCGATCCACACTCTTGCACATGTCATAAATCGTGAGGGCTGCGATGGAAACTGCATGAAGCGCTTCCATCTCGACGCCTGTCCGCTCGTAAGCCGTGACGGTCGCCACGATTTCAATTGTCCGCTCATCTGGGAATTCATAACTTATCTCGACAGAGTCCAGTCGCAGGGGATGGCACAATGGGATCATCTCCGACGTTTTCTTGCTGGCCATAATCCCGGCAACGCGGGCGAGTTCCAGCACATCGCCCTTTTGAATCATGCGATCTCGAATCAGTGTTTGCGTGTTAGCCAACATTGCTAGGGTGCCGCGGGCGCGAGCGACTCGATGCGTCTCGGCTTTCTCGCCCACATCCACCATGCGCGATCGACCGGCGTCGTCAAAATGTGGCAGATCGGACATGCGAATAACGTAAATCGTGAAGAGGCCTAAACTGAGCTTCGCCTCGTGTGAACCGCAGAAAGCGTAAGAGAATAACGCAAAAACAGGATGAAAGACAGGGTGAATTCCCGCATTCGGAGGCCGGGAGCCTGCCGACACCGCTTTCCAGCCACTGAGCCAGAAAGGGTGAGAATTCAGTCAAAATCATGTTCCTGATGGCCGGGTTGATCGACAAGCCATCCACCGCGCATAAAAAAACCGCCAGGCAAGGGTCCTTGACTGGCGGATGAGCGAAAGACGGCGAAGCTTTCTAATCTGTCACGAAAAAGTCGCTTAGTCCGGTTGCAGATCTAAACGAGTTCCTTTCGTGAACCGATCAGAGTGCGAAGTCGTTCGGCCAGCAGGCTGGCATCGAACGGCTTCTTGAACGTTTCGTTGATTGCCGAACGATCGAAGGAAATCGGATTGTCCGTCGTCCGGCAACAGAGCGATCAGAATCGTTTCCGAAAAATCGGGATTCTTACGCAGGTTTTGGCAGATTTGCATCGCCTCGACTTTACCGATCGAGAAATCGGTAATGATGCAATCCGGGTGGAAACTTTCCGCTTGAATACCAGCTTCGAAACCGCTGGCAGCAACCGCAACTTTGAATGATCTTTCGGGTGGAAGTTCCCGTCTTGAGGTTCTCGATTAATACCTGATCTTGAGCAACGATCAACACTTTGGCCATTGCTTCATCTTCGAGGTCACCCAAAGGCATACCATGCTCTTTGAGAAATTTGATCAGGTATTCGCGTGGAATGCGACGGTCTTGCGAGCCGGGGATTCGGTAGCCTTTGAGGCGTCCCGAATCGAACCACTTGCTGACCGTGCGCGGGGCCACTTTACAGATCTTGGCGACCTGTCCAGTTGTGAACACCTTCATCGCAGGCTCTCCATTTATCACTTTGAATCGTCTTTCGCTACACAGGTGAGTTTGACGCTCGTCGGAACGTGTTCAACTGCATAACCGTTTATCCCCAAGCCTGTTTGCTGACGAACTGGGTCGGTGTGCCAACAAATAAACTTCTGGGTCGGAATAAACAAATACTCGCTTTGTCGGGATCAGCACGGATCCATCCGTGATTCTCCCTTTGACGAAATCGGCCAACTCTTGTTTGAACAATTGGTACAATTCCGATGAAACGCGCTGGATTGAATAATCGCACCAGCAAAATCGGAACGACCGGTTCAAATTACCAAGTCGACGGCGAAGAAATCGCCCGGAGGAGACCACCAATCAAGGCACCTGCGAAGGCGCAGCGATCGGCTTTCAGAATACAAAAGTGTTTCATAAGATTCCCCCCCATTAGGCAACTGCGTTTCGGCGAACCACTCATTCGGAAAAACCGATTGGTGGGTCTGAGACGCAATCACCTGACTTATGTTTCGTTTATAAGGGGGGTGTTTCTTTAAGAACTTTCAACAATCGTGCCCACGAATCGCATTGAACCGCATTTTCTGGCAAAATCAGTCCCGACTCTTTCTCCAATCGCGCGAGTTTGACCGTATGCGGGGATTGCAAGCATGAAATCAGCTGGCGCGGTGCTGGCAAAATACGCCCCATCCAACAGGCAAGCCCAGCCGTCGGCCAAAAATAAGCCGACGCTGTTCAGGTACCATGAACCAGCTCTTGCTAATTTTCTTACCTCCATGTTCCTACCAAAACCTGAGCTCGGGATTGGCAGGAGAATTGCCTCCTCGACAGTTTCGCTGGCAACCAGCATTGTTTCTAACTGCCATCGGCCCGATCCTCCAAATCCTGTTTTGAGACCGGCCAAACGTGCAGTAACGTCAAGACGTCAGCCTGCCAATCCTTCAATACGCACGTGATTGCAGTTGCTTCGAGATTTGTCAATGTCACGGCAACGACCGCGATGTGCAACGGGACAACAGACCAATGAAGCACCAGGCATACACCAGCAACCAAGGCAATCCACTGAGTTATTTTGCGCCGTAGGTATGGTAGCTGGGTACACGACCATACTTCGATAATCCCACCCCCGTGGTTACCGCGTAGCTGCCAACTCCAACAAACAGCCAAGGTAATTGCTGCTGTATCAGGTCCCAACTCAGAATCGCCGCCCCGCCAAGCAATGCGGTATACAACACGGCATCGGCCGTGCTGTCCAATCTCGCTCCAAAGTCGGAACGTTGGTGCAACCAGCGGGCAAGTCGGCCATCGATCCAATCGGAAAAACTCAATACCAGGAACAGCCCCACAAACCCGTAACGCCAACCCGCCAGCGCAAATCCAAACAGCACGAACGAACCGATCAGTCGACCAAAACAGATCACATTCGGAATCGTGACAATCGAATCTTTGAACTGCTCGTCACGCGGCTCAACCGATTTGCGTGTAGATTTTTTTTCCATCAAGATCAATTTCGGGTTAGAGCATTAGCTGCCAAAGCTGGATGGACTCGCCAGCATGACAAAATAATAGAATGCCGGTCCAGTAAATGTCATGCTGTCAATTCGGTCGATCATGCCTCCCATTCCCGGCAGCAGCGAACTTCCATCTTTCACGCCGGCTTCGCGTTTGATCGCCGAGATGTTGATATCTCCCAGAAATCCAAACAGGGAAATCAATAAACCCGCAGTTGCCGACATGGCCCAGCCCGCCGCTTTTCCGCGATCCACCGTCAGCGTGGTCAGATAGGGTGCCAGCAACAACGCCAGAATCATTGTACAGACCAGACCGCCGATCAATCCTTCCAGAGTCTTGTGGGGCGAAACCCGTGGTGCGAGTTTACGTTTGCCAATCTTGCGGCCAACCAACGCCTGCATGATGTCATTCAGTTCCGTTAATAAAACGAGGAATAAAACCCACCCGGCAGCCCCTACTATGGGCTCAACCCCCGAATGGATTTCAAACAAAAACAGGGCGTGTGAGAGCCCGTAAATCATCAGCATTGCGCCCCAATACAACCCGGCCGTAAGTCGGATGTAGTCATTGGTGCCTTTGTTTGTCAGTCGCAGCACGACAACCACGACCAATGCAACCATGGGAAAAAGTAGCTTTGCCGTTTGACTGGCCCCGCCTGCAATCGCCCCGTAATAAAGGCCTCCCAGTAAAATCAAGCCGGCAATGGCGGGCCGTCCAATTTGCGCAGTCGTTCCCAGCAGCCGCAAATATTCTCGCAGCCCCAAAAAACTCGCCACCGCCAGCAACACTGCCACGCCCCACAGCCCGATTACTGCCGCAACCGACCACAGCAACGCCAGCAGCCACCAGACTTTAAGACTGCCCAGTCGCTGTTTCACAACGTCCGCGGGTGAGTGACGCAGAGCTATCAGCCGAATGGCTGAGCCGACGGCCAACGCGGCGAAGGTTCCGCCGATCATCCACATCAGGTTTGTGTTAATCACCATTGGATGATCCCGGCTGATGCGTCTCGGGGTGAAACGACTCCAGTTCCGATAGTTCGAGGTCTGGATGCCCGTGCGTGTGTTGCTTGAATCGTTGCATCGTCCACCGAATCAGGAGCGGGAACACAACCGTGGCCGCGATGACTCCAAACAGAAGTGGATCGAGAAGTTTCCAGACCCCTCGGTCAGAAAGGTCAGCCAACGTGGGAATGCGCGTTCCCACGAAAACAAAGATCATCGAACCGGGCAAGATCCCGACCGCTGTCGTCCAGGCAAACTTGCCTACCGTGACGTGAGTTGCCCCCGCACCATAATTGACAACGCTAAACGGCACATGCGCCAAACGCATCATCAGCAAATAAAAGGTGCCATCATGGTCCAACGCACGGTCCATCTTTCGTACCAATCCGCCCAGCCGCGCGGTTACCGTATCGCGAAAGATGTGACGGGCGGCCAGGAAACTGGTGACCGCCGCAATCGTCAGGCCAATATCGACGATTAGCGAGGCCAGCCAAAATCCAAACACCCAGCCGCAAACTACGGATTTGCCCACGGTTCCCGGAACTAACGAAAAAGTCGTGTAAATTGCCAGGCCCACCAAGACCGCCTGCCACGGTTGCTGACGCACTAACTGCCGCAACCGTGACTCATTCTCGACGATCCAATCCAGCGAACCAAAGTGCCTTGCAACCAACGCGAGCGCTCCGACGACCAGGATGAACCCAATCATGGCTGTCAGTCGAGTCGAAATTGATTTCATGCATGATTCCTGTCGTTTTTGATCTACGTTGCATATTACGCGCCAGTTGACCTTTTTCAAAGTGATAACATTGGACCTGGTTTTTGCCTCGTAAGCCGATCCGAGTACGTGCGAATTCGCTCATCAACCGATAAAATGGCGTTAGTGTTCGTCAACTCCAAAAAATGGGTTGGAAACATGAGCCGTTTTGGTGTTGGCCACGATTGTCGATGGTTCAACCCCGGCTAAACGGATAACGCAACTATTTCACGAACTCGACAACAATATTGCGAGACCTGGGATGGCACCATTGGAACGGCATGTGCATTTACACAGCGCTGGTCGATTGAATTCGCCATCGCTAAAGCCCGGCTACGTTGAGAGTTTTCATTATGAAAGACAATAACGAACAACCTGAACTGCGGATTCTGCACGTTTCAGATTTACACTTTGGGCCTCCCTTCGTTCCCGAAGTAGCCGAAGCAGCGATGCGCAGCGCGCACCAATTGAATCCGGATGCAATCGTCGTCAGCGGCGATTTGACCCAGCGCGCCCGCCGGGACCAATTCCTGGCCGCCCGCGAGTATATCAACCGGTTTCCCAAAGTTCCAACGCTCGTGATTCCGGGAAATCACGATGTGCCGTTGTACCGGGTAGCCGAACGCTTGGCGGATCCACATAAACTTTACAAAGAAATCATCAGTGAAGACCTAAACACCGTGTTGCGGCTAAACAACGCCGTCTTCGTTGGTCTCGATTCGACGGCTCCCCGATCTGCGATCAGCAACGGGCGGATTCATGCTTGGCAACTTGAATTCTGCCAGCAGGCATTCGCCGATGTGCCGGACGACACGACGAAGATCGTTGTCGCCCACCATCACTTTGCCCCGGCTCCCGACTATCTGCACGACCAGACGATGCCCCAAGCCAAGCGGGCGATCACACGATTTATTGAATTGGACGTCGACTTGATCCTTGGTGGCCATTTGCACCGCGCGTACATTGGAAACTCGCTGGACTTTTATCCTGGCAAGCACCGGGAGCGAGGCATTATCATCGCTCAATCCGGGACGACGACTTCCCGCCGTGGCCGCGGCCGCGAGCAGGAGAAGAACACGTTTAACTTCATCGAGGTCTATTCACGGACAATCGACATCACGCACCACCTGTATTTTGACGAACAGCAAGGGTTCGTTCCCAACAGCCGGCATTCATTTCGGAAATTCACAGCACGCACGTAATTAAATCTGGAAGGTGAGGGAGTCCGAGGCTCCGTCCGAGCGGGAGACCGAGGCTCCGTCCGAGCGGGAGACCGAGGCTCCGTCCGAGCGGGAGACCGAGGCTCCGTCCGAGCGGGAGACCGAGGCTCCGTCCGAGCGGGAGACCGAGGCTCCGTCCGAGCGGGAGACCGAGGCTCCGTCCGAGCGGGAGACCGAGGCTCCGTCCGAGCGGGAGATCGAGGCTCCGTCCGAGCGGGAGTCCGAGGCTCCGTCCGAGCGGGAGACCGAGGCTCCGTCCGAGCGGGAGACCGAGGCTCCGTCCGAGCGGGAGCCCGAGGCTCCGTCCGAGCGGGAGACCGAGGCTCCGTCCGAGCGGGAGTCCGAGGCTCCGTCCGAGCGGGAGTCCGAGGCTCCGTCCGAGCGGGGAGCCCGAGGCTCCGTCCGAGCGGGAGACCGAGGCTCCGTCCGAGCGGGAGACCGAGGCTCCGTCCGAGCGGGAAATCGAGGCTCCGTCCGAGCGGGAGACCGAGGCTCCGTCCGAGCGGGAGTCCGAGGCTCCGTCCGAGCGGGAGACCGAGGCTCCGTCCGAGCGGGAGACCTCACCAGATAACAAGCTACCAGCGCAAATCGTGTAAAACACCATGAAACGGCCAATCCAGCGGGTCGGTTACCAAGCCTGCCCTCACAGGATTCTCAAACACATAGTTCCATTTTTCTTCGTAATGGGATTCCGACCGCATTCGTCTATCCCAATGCCCAGCTTGCATGCGCAGCTGTTCTTGTCGGTGAGCGCGTGAGAATTGCGACTTCCAATATCGAACCCAATTATCGAGCTCGATTCCACTTTCCGTGGCCCAGGCAAAATAATGCACGTGATCCGGCATCACCACATACCGCCCGACAAGCCAAGCATCGGCTTGCCGCCAGACATCCAACAAAATTTGATGAATCAGTTCGTTGTCAAGCCAAGCCCGTTTTAATTTGGTGCAGACGGTGTCATAGACCACGGTCGGTCGGCCTTCGACGTAGAACACACCACTGGCCGGTTTTTTACGATATGGATAATTGGAACCCATCGAACGTTATCAGGTTTGAGTTGATGTAGGCAGAATTAATTGTAAGGCGAAATACAGGATTTTCGATCGGACGGAAAACGGAGATTTTTGCTCGGACGGAGCCTCCCCGGTTACCGGTTCGGGCTCCCGGTTATCGGCTCGGACGGAGCCTCGGTCTCCCGGTTATCGGCTCGGGCGGAGCCTCGCTCTCCCGGTTATCGGCTCGGGCGGAGCCTTGGACTCCCGGTTATCGGCTCGGGCGGAGCCTCGACTCCGGTTATCGGCTCGGGCGGAGCCTCGGACTCCCGGTTATCGGCTCGGACGGAGCCTCGGGCTCCCGGTTATCGGCTCGGACGGAGCCTCGGACTCCCGGTTATCGGCTCGGGCGGAGCCTCGGACTCCCGGTTATCGGCTCGGGCGGAGCCTCGGACTCCCGGTTATCGGCTCGGGCGGAGCCTCGGACTCCCGGTTATCGGCTCGGACGGAGCCTCGGGCTCCCGGTTATCGGCTCGGACGGAGCCTCGCTCTCCCGGTTATCGGCTCGGGCGGAGCCTCGCTCTCCCGGTTATCGGCTCGGACGGAGCCTCGGGCTCCCGGTTATCGGCTCGGACGGAGCCTCGGGCTCCCGGTTATCGGCTCGGACGGAGCCTCGGGCTCCCGGTTACTGCTCGGACGGAGCCTCGTGCTCCCGGCGTGCCTTACGCTACGCCGCGTTGGTCGTCGTCGTCGAGGCGGCTGATGGCTTCGTCCGAGATGTGGCCGTCTTCGCTGACGTCTTCGAAGCGGACACTGACGCGCTTGGAGACACCCGACTCCTGCATCGTGATTCCGTACAGCGTTGTCGCCGCCGTCATCGTTTTCTTGGAATGGGTGACGATAACGAATTTGGTCCAGCCCAAGAAGCTCTTGAGCACGTCGATGAAGCGCCCGATATTGGCTTCGTCGAAAGGCGCGTCGACTTCGTCCAATACACAAAACGGGCTGGGTCTAAACTGGAAAATTGCCATCAACAGCGAGACAGCCGTCAGTGCCTTTTCGCCGCCGCTCAACAACGAATTATTAAACTCCGGCTTGCCGGGCGGCGTCGCAATGATTTCCACGCCTGCTTCCAGGGGATCAACGCCTTCTTCCAGGACGATGTCAGCTTTGCCACCGCCAAATGTTTGGCGAAACAGTCGTTGAAAGTTCAGTCGAATGGCCTCCAGGGTCTCGACAAACAGCTTGCGGCTGTCAGCATTGATCCGGACGATGATTTTTTCCAACGTCTCTTTGGCCTGGATCAAGTCCTGATATTGCTCGTCCATTTTGAGATAACGGGTTTCGAGTTCTTCCAGCTCCTCCAACGCCGCTTCGTTTACCGAGCCGATCGCACCGATTTTCTTTCGCAGTTTGGTGATTTCATCTTCGAACTGATCGCGTTTGGCTAATTCTTCCTCCGAGAGTTCGACTTCTTCGACGGCCCCAATATCGATTCCATAATCATCCTTTAATCGTTCGGCCAATTGCACGCGCTGCATCGTCAATTGTTCGGCCCGCAATTGCGACTGATGCAATTGATCGCCGACCGTTCTATTCTGGTCGCGAAAGCCGCTCAGTTCGATCGCCGATTTGCGGCGGGCCGCGTCGAGCTCCGAGCGTTGTTGCGTGAGTTTCGTCAACGTGTCGGTCAACGATTCTCGTTGTTGGCTAAATTCGGCCAGCTTTTCCTTGCCCTCGGTGATCTCCATTTCCGCCAGCTGCCGCGATTTGTTGTCAGCCGCGATTTGAGCTTCCAGCTGTTGCGTCGAGGTTAGATGTTCTTCGTAGTCCTTTTGGTATTGGGCACATCTCGACTGCAAGTCTTCCAGTTGTTGTTCGCTTTTGGCCAGTTTCACTTTGGCCAGCGTCGTTCTTTTCTCGATATCCAATCGCTCATGCTGGGCCGTATCGGTTTGCGTTTGGATCGCCGCAAGAGATTGGTTCAGCTGGCTGACCTGCAGTTCGTGGGTCACCAGATTTTCGCGATCACCGGCCAACTTCAGTTCCAGCGACGCAAGACGACCGGAAGATTCTTCGAGATCCGTGGTTGCCTGGGCCAATTGTTTGCGAGTTTGCGAAAGCTGCTTCTCGGTCGCATTGGCTTGCGATGACTGTTCCGAAAGTTGCGCCGACAAATCAGTGTTTTCGGCGATCAGTCGCTGGACCTGCTCTTCAGAACCGGCAACCGACTGTTTGAGTTGGTCGACTTCGGTTTGGGAAGTATTGATCTCTTCCGCGAGCCGCTGAATTTCACGATGGAGCTCGCGCAGCTCACTTCGCCGCGAAACGAGCCCCAGAGCTGCCGATTTCGGGCCGACCAACACGGTGCCGTCCGCCTCAACTACTTCTCCATCGAGCGAGACAAAACGGACGTTTTTTGAGCGCTCTTGATGCAGATGAAGTGCATCGCCGAGTGATTTCACAACCCAGGTTCCACCGAGCAGCTGTCGTACAAAATCAGCGAACGGAGCTGTAACCTGGACCAACTTGTCGGCACGTCCAATGATGCCGGGCGCGCCGGTCAAATTCACATCCGGATCGGTACTGAGCGTCGGCGGCGAATCCAGTTGAATGACACCCACGCGGCCATGCACTTTGATTTTTTCGTCGGCGAGCAAATTGACCAGCCGATTGCCATCGACAACCACGTACTGTGCCACCTCACCGAGGGCCACGTCGACGATTTCAGCATGTTGTACGTTGACCGACAACAAGTCCGCGACCAGTCCGACAACCTCGCTGAACGGGCCGGATTTGTCGGTCCGGGCCAGTTGCAAAAGTTCTTTGGCACCCGCGTTGACGCCTTCGAGTCGTTTTTCAAGTTCTTCGATAACTTTGGCCCGTTGAGTCAAGCCGGCATGTTGATTTGAAATCTGGCTGTGTTGCTCCTGTCGGCCGCCAAGCCGGGTTTTGAGTTCGTCGAATTGGCTGCGAGCCTCGGCCAACGCGCCGTCGGTCGCTTCCGCTTCCTGCTGCAGTCGTTGTTTCTCGCTGAGGAACTGGTTGTATTGTTGTTCCAGCTCGGCGGCGGTTGTTTGCAGGGTCTCGACTTCCGCCAGGTAACGGGATTTTGATTCCGTCAATGATTGATGCTGGGATTCTCCGGCGCTGACCAGGCGGCCAATCTCGGTAATCAAGGCCATGACTTCAGAGAACTGGAAGCGACTTTTTTCGCTTTGAGCTTTCAACGACTCGAGCGTGACGTCGAGTTCGCCGAGCCGTGACTCAAGACGTTTGAGTTCGTCGGCCGAATCTCGATAAACCAGTTCCGCGGATTCCAGTTCCTGTTCGGTTGAGTCAATGAGCGATTTAAGTTCGTTGCTTCGTTTACCCGAACGCTGGATTTGCGTGTTGAGTTGTTCGTCACGTTCGTTTAAATCGATCAGCCGCGATTCGTTCAAGGAAATCACGGATTCGACCTGGGCAATTTTTTCGCGCAGTTCCGACGCTATTTCCTGCTGTTGCTGCAACTCAGCGGATATTTTGTCGAGTTGTCCTTCGGCCTGCGTGGCGTCTGCTTCGCGTTGCCGGATTTCCGCCTGGAGTTCTTCCGCCTGTTGTTGAGCTGCTGCGACTTCCGCTTGGCACTGTTCCAGCTTTTCCGAGAATGCGCGCCAGTCTTTCATGCCGACGTAGGTGCGGAGCTGTTTCAGGCGTTCACTGTATTCCTTGTAGCGAACGGCCTTGGACGCCTGGGATTTGACGCTGCGATAGCGGCTGCCGACTTCTTCGACGATGTCCGCCAGGCGAATGAGATTGGCATCGACGCGGGCCAAACGACGTTCGGCCTCGACTTTTTTGGCTTTAAACCGACTGATGCCGGCGGCTTCTTCAAAAATGGCTCGGCGGTCTTTGGCGTTAGCCTGCAGCAGCCGATCGACTTTGCCTTGTTCGATCAAACTGTAGGCATCGGTGCCGATTCCGGTCCCGCGAAACATGTCGCGGATGTCTTTGAGCCGGCTGTTTTCGCCGTTGATCAGGTATTCGGTCTCACCGCTGCGGTAAACCCGGCGGCCGACATGGACTTCATCGGCGTCGTAAGGAAACCGCCGATCCGTATTATCGAGAATCAGCATCGCGGTGGCTGCATTGGCCGGTTTGCGGGCCCCGGTGCCCGACGAGCCCTTGAAAATCACGTCCGACATGTCCTTGCCGCGCAGACTTTTCGCGCTTTGCTCACCAAGGACCCACTTGATGGCATCAACGATATTCGATTTTCCAGAACCATTGGGGCCGACGATGACCGTGATACCTGGCGGAAACTCGAATCGAGTTTTGTCAGCAAAGCTCTTAAAGCCACTGATTTCGAGGGCTTTAAGCATTCAGCGTTCCATTAAATACGGGTGATGTTCCAGCTACCTGTACTGGAATCCTACTGTAATTCCTCTCCGTCGTTGGCGAACCAACCTTTTATTTTACTCCAGCGCGTCCCGCCTGAGTCCCCCTTTTTCGCCCCTTTTGACTGGTCTGACAGCGGAGTTTCAGCGCGTCGGATTCGTTTTTCGGTGGAATCACCTGTTCGAAAAAGTTCTGGCAGCGGACCGGCCACATACTTTTCCGATTTCTCGACAGGCTGTTCGTAGCCATCATCGTCCGCCAGTTGACCACCAATTTTCGGTACGGCGTTGACGACCAGCCGCGTGTTCAGTTGCCCCGCCTGCATGGCTTCACGGAACATGGTCACCATCGTGCTATAGTCGCATCCAACGGCCGACATGGCTTCCACGATCTCCGGTATCTTTGGCGAACAGACTTTGCGTTGCTCGCCATTGCGTGTGTACCGCGTAACACGAACCGTGCCGTCACTGTTGGTTTTAATCGTCAAACCGGTCTTCACGTACATGAAGTCGTCGGCGACCGTCTGATCGGCGCCAAAACAGACGAGTTCGGGACGTTGCGATCGAGCCACGTGCAACATTGTCGGACCGGTCGTGGGTACGACATGAAAATAGAAATCATCCAATGCCTTGCCTTTGACCAGCGGATCGTGAGGCGACCGTGCCCGCATCGCCCGGAAAGCGCCGTAACGTGTTTCCGCACTGTCGACATGCATCAGGTTTGCCAAGGCAGTTCCGGCTTCCAGATCGTCCATGGATGCCAGCGCGGTCAAGGCATGCCAGCGAAACGCCGGTTCGGATTTCGCCATATTTTCGAGGATTTCAAGGCCATCGGGCTCGCCCATGTAACAAAGTGCCTGGGCTGCGTGGAATTTGACTTCGATATCGTGATGGCGCAGTGCTCGCTTAAGCGCTGGAACGCCTTCATCGCCAAGTGCTTCCAGTCGCAAGGCAGCCACACGAGCTAATGCCGGATCGGAAATCTGTTTATCAAGCAGGTCCATTCGATTGACCCGTTGCGCATCGGACTCGTCAAACGCAATGCTCATGACAACTTGCATGTATCGCCCGATATTGTTGCGATACGTTTCCGGAATTACCAGATCCACGACCTCGTCAGTCTTGGCGGTCGCGACTCCGCGCCGTCCAGATTCGTCGACCGTGGTAAAGCGGTTGTTGATCGCCCGGGCGATACTCGACGTCGTACGGACAGAATGATCGGTCTTGACGGTCAATCCCAGCGGCCGGTCCTCGGTCGCGACGCCGCCTCCCAGAATCCAGCCGCGCACCTGGTTGGGTTGGTCCTGACGCGTTTCAAACAGGGCATCAACCAGCACGCTGCCTTTGCAATACCCGGTGACATGACCCTGTTTCACGCTGCGACCGAGTTGAGCCATGGGCCGGAGGCGCGTTTGAACGAGGTAGCCATGATCAAGGCTTACGGTCTCCGATTTGGGAAGGGTTTTGACTTCGACGTCAAAGCGTTCACCTTTCCTGAGACCCGGCGGCAACAAGCCACGCAGCACGACAAGCGAACTGTCTTTTGAGGAAATCAATTTCGTTGGATCTTCGATGCCACGCGATTTCAATTCATCAATCAGGTGCTCCCGTTGTCCACTGGGGGCCGGGTCACTCCCGGTTCCGTCGAGGTTTGTCACCAGACCGATCCCTTCGATCTTCGCGAAATTCAGTCCATAGATGCGACAGGCATCTTCGATATACCGCGTCGAATCGGCTTCCTGGGTAAGTTTTAAAAGCTGATCGTCAGGACTTTGCCCGCGTCGAATCATGTTATTGCAACCGGCAACCGCTACGACGAGTGCGGCGACCAAGAGTCCGGCGCGGTAACGGCGCTGCGCGGCGGCGCGACGGCTGACGACTTTTTCGCGTGCGTGTTGTTTCGTGTTCATACCAAAGCCTTCCCTGGCTGGCGGGGCAATCGAATTTTGCCGCGAGCGCGTCGTGCAAGGCAAGCGCGGCGGTTGTGAGCGCAGATTTCGCGCTCAGAATATTTGGTGCGGAAGATTAGGAGCTTGGTGGCAGGCCGTCAATCCAAATAGGCAGGGACAGAAGTGCTATCACACTGAACTTGGGCAAAACGGGAAAGCTTCGCAAGTGGCAGGTGGAGTCAGATGAGATAAACACGACCGTCGACACCCTCCATGCACGTTCCTCGCGACCCTCCCAAACAAAGGTGGCGGCAACGAGTACCCTGGCGAGCCACTAAATTCCGTGAAGAGCCCCCCGAAGGAGGGGCACGAGTACTTGCTCTCGCGGCATCGAAATTATGTACACAAAACTACCTTTGCCGGCCGGGCCGCAAGATGATCTGACCCAACACCGTCCCGGCCACAGAATAGGTATCCGCCACGTTGTAACTGGTAACAAACAGGTCGCCGCGAATTTCGCCAAAGCTCGTGAACCGGTTTAGGCCACCACCAAATAGCACGGTTACGTCCCCCGTGACGAGAGCGGTGTTGTTGATATAAAACAGGTCGTCACCGTCGGTGGCATTAAAATAGACATCGGTTGTGATCTGTCCGTCGAGTCGAACTGAATCGCGGCCGCCCCACAAAACAATTCCAACTTTTTGTGCCACCGAGCTGTTCGGATCAAAGACCACGGCATCCGCATCGTATCCGCCCCGCACAAACAAACGTCCGTGATCTCGGGCAATGTAAAGGGTGTTATCTCCGTTGCCCATTGGGAAAGACGCCGTTCCTCCGACCGCATAGCTGGAGATGCGGTCGACACCATCACCGCCACGGACAAACTGGTTCTCGGTGATGGTCGCGAAACTTGTAAAGTTGTTGTCACCGTCGCCCAGCACGGCGCCCGCGAATTCGGCTTGAAATGCTCCGGCATTCAGCGACGATCCCAGCGTGACGGTATCCGCATCCGCGCCGCCGCGATACCGGAATCGGCCCGAGTTGTTTTCTGCGGTGAGTTGGTTGTCACCGTCAAAACCGAAAAACGCGGTGATCCGTTCGGTATCGACGCTCGTAAACGCGGTGTCTTGACCGCTTCCGCCCCGGTAAATCACGCGCGAAATTTGCGCGTTGCCGGTAATCTGAAAGTCGTTGTCGCCTTCGCCCAATTCGACAACAACATTGTTGATTTGTTCGTCCAGCAGCGTGATTCGAACGGAATCATCCAGGTCAGCCAAGGTAAGGTCAACAACGATATTTTGGGTGATGCCGGTGACTCGTGCCACGTCGACACCATTATCGGTGACGAGGAACTGGCCGTTGCCTTCGGAGGTGACCTGGACTTGGCCGTTAGGCACTCCATTCACAGCTAACGACCCAAAACCATTGGAGGCCACATTTACTGCCAGATAAATTTTGTCTTCAAGCGTGTCGTAGTCCAGAAAAGGCCGCGCATATCTTTTTTGCCGCATTATTCCGTTCCTCGTTTGTTTGACTTGCCCACCGCAGTATAGGAAGTTGGCAATCGCCGATCAAATGTTACGTGTGGCCAAGGCGTCGGCGCTGGTGCAACCCTTTCTGAGCGAACGACTTGATCGGTGGGAGTTGCCTAATGCAACAGGAACTCAATGCAGGCAATTGAAATCCAACTCCGTAATTGCATCGGTATTGATCATCGGCAGGAATTCAATTGGTTTCTCACCATCAAAACTACCTCTGCCAACCTGTCTGGCTTATACTGCTCGTTGAAGTTGGTGTGAATTGTCCTCGAATTGACTGGTGAGAAGTCCATAATGCGTTACAAAACTCTGCTGGCAATTGCTCTGACACTTGGTGGACTTGCGACCGTCGCGTTTGGTCAGTCAAGCGTCGATACCTTGATCGTTGGGGGGCATGTATTTGATTCGAACTCCAAATCATTTCGGAAAAACACGGCCATCGCAGTCAGAGACGGAAGGTTCGCAGGAGTCGAACAGACGCCACAGGAATACGAGGCGGGCAAGACCATCCAACTTGCCGACGACGAGTATATTTTGCCGGGATTGGTTGACTGTCATGCACATTACAACGTTCGCTTGATCAAGAAGCGTCGCGAAGAATTTGCGGTCATGCCCGTCATCTACTTGGCTAATGGAGTGACCACGACATTTTCTTGCGGCGAGTTCGCCCCCGAGGAGATGTTGGCCTTGCGCAAACGAATTGAATCGGGCGAACAAGTCGGTCCGCAGCTGCTTAACAGTGGACCCTATTTTGGTCGCGCCAGACCGAGTTGGAGATCAGGCCTGTCGGAACAGGAGATTCGAGATGAAGTCGATTTTTGGGCAGGGCAGGGCGTCGGCGGATTCAAGGCCAAAACAATCGATCCTGATTCGCTGAAAGTCCTTATTGAGCAGGCGCACAAACACGGGTTGACCGTGACCGGACATCTTGATTCGGGTTATCGCCGTTCGGTGAATCCCCGTGATGCCATTGAAATGGGAATCGATCGGATCGAGCACTTTATCGGCGGCGACGCCATGACGGATGAAAAGTCGGCTTACGCCGTGCTCGGCAACATCACGCGGGACCAGCCAGAATACAAACAGGCAGTTCAATTGTTTGTCGACAAAGGCGTTGTGTTTGATGCGACGCTAACCGCTTATGGCTATCCGGGAATTCCCAAGGAAGAATACGAATACTGGATCGACGAGCGGCAATTTTTTACGCCATTTGTGCAGGAGTTGGTCGCCAACCGAAAGCCCGAACCGCCGATGGAAGTCTTTGAAAAGATTTATGCTGCCAAACAAAAAACCATTTCGGCCTTCCACGAAGCCGGCGGCAAACTATCCATGGGCACCGATCACGTCAGCAACGGAACCTATCTGCCGGGATTTGGTGCGCACCGTGAACTCGATGCCTTCGCCCGCAACGGCATTCCGGCGGCCGACGTGTTGCTGATTGGAACCATCAATGGCGCCCGCGCGTTGAAAATTGATAAAGATTACGGCTCGATCGAAACAGGAAAAGTCGCGGACTTGTTCGTCGTCAAAGGCAATCCTCTTGAAAAAATTCGAAACACGCGCAACGTCGAGTTCGTGATGCGGGCCGGGAAAATCCACCAGGCGTCGGAGTTGCTCGACAGCGTGAAGGGAAAACTTGGCCCGGCAAACGAAGCCGAAACTGAGGCCTGGTAACCCTGGATCCGCACCTAATCAAAGGACCGCCATGAATTCCATTCTCAAATCATTCTTTGCCACCGCTTTTCTGCTGGGCCTGCTCGCGCGTTGCTCGGCCCAGGATCAACTCGCAGATTCACATCCGCAAGCCAAACAACCAACCGCTCGCGTTTTGATTCTTGCCGGCCAATCCAACATGCAGGGGCACGGTGTTGTCGATCTGGACGACCCTGAGGATTACAACAGCGGCAAAGGGACGTTGCTTCGACTGCTCGACACACCTGAAAAAGAACAGCTGTTCGCCCATTTGAGATCGAGCGACGGACAATGGACGACTCGAGACGATGTGTGGATTCGGTACGTCACGGAAGATCAAACCAAGACGGGTGGACTGTCGATTGGATTTAGTGGCTATGCCAATGAGCGTCACCATTTTGGTCCCGAGCTTCAATTTGGGCACGTGGTCGGCGACGCATTCGACGAACCCGTGCTGTTGATCAAGACGGCCTGGGGTGGGAAAAGCCTGTTCAAGGACTTTCGTCCCCCAAGTTCCGGCGGAGAAGTCGGGCCGTATTATCAATTGATGCTGGAACAGGTTCAGGCGGGGCTGGACAACGCCAAAACCGATTTCCCGGCTTTGCGGGATTATCAGCTGGACATCAGCGGCTTCGTCTGGCAACAGGGCTGGAACGACATGATCGACGAATCGGCGACCGCCGAATACGAACAAAATCTGCTGAATTTGATCGCGGATGTCCGCCGCTCATTTAATAAACCGCACCTGCCGTTCGTGATCGGCGAACTGGGCAACGGCGGTGACAACGTCGACGAAAACATGAAACGTTTTCGCGCGGCGCAGGCCAAAGTGGCCGAGCATGGCGACCCGTATGTCGCGTTTGTCAAAACCGCTTCGTTTGCGAGGCCGGCCGAGGATTCACCCAATCCGTCGCACGGTCATCATTGGTTCGGCAATGCAGAAAGCTATTTTTTGGTCGGCGACGCATTGGGCCATGCGATGTTGAAACTTGTCGCCCCCGAAAAACTTCCTCGCGTGCTGCTGATCGGTGATTCGATCTCGATGGGGTACACGCCTTTTGTGCAGGAGCAGTTGAAAGAGTGTTGCGTTGTGCGGCCGACCAGCGAGCAAGGTAAAATGATCAACTGCCAGGGTACGACCTTCGGGGTAAAGCACATCGATAACTGGTTAATCACCCTGGGTGGCAATTGGGACTTGATCCATTTCAATTTCGGATTGCACGACCTCAAGCACGTGGATGCAGCAGGCAAGAATTCCATGAATCCGGATGATCCTTTGCAAGCATCGCCGGAAGTTTACGAACAACAACTGCGCGAGATTGTGCGCAAACTAAAGGCGACGGGTGCCAACTTGATTTTCGCAACGACGACACCAGTCCCGGTTGGTGTCCAGCCGCTTCGCGAGGTGGAGGCTCCTGCCAGATACAATGAGATCGCCCGGAAGGTGATGGCGGAAAACAATATTCCGGTGAACGATCTGTATGAGTTCGCGCAGTCGCGGCTTAGCGAAATCCAGCAACCGAAGAATGTGCACTTTTCGCAAAAGGGTTCCCGCGTTTTGGGCGAGGAAGTTGCCAGGGTGATTCGCCAACAGTTGGAAAAGCACGCCAAATCTGATTGAACAACGCAGGGGTCGGAAGCTTTTTTTTAAATATTGTAGGGCGCTTGCAATCCCCAACGGCGTACTAAATGAAGCCCAACAAAAGAAAGCTCAACCAAAACGACTCCCGCCCCCCGGTGAATATCAATCCTGCAACAGCGATTCTCCGGCTTTCGCGATGTTATTAGTTTTTGTAATACTGCGCCGCAAGGCGACTCAACCCTCGCAAATCGCCTAAGCACTCTTCCCAATCCGGCCCTGATTGTGGATAAAACGTGGCAATCTTTCGGCTGTCGGTGGCATAAGTTGTGTTCAATGTTTGCCATTGTAAACAGCCCGATTTCAGCAAGCATAATTTTTTGCAGCATTGATCCTGGGTTCCATGAAATTAACATCAACATTTCGGAACGCCGTTATGACGGCGTTTGTGGCGACGATTCTTTTGGGCAGTTCGTGTTTTGTTTCTCAAGCGAAAGCCGACACGACTCGCGATCTACAACACGCGGTGGACCGGCTGAATATCCGACTGAGACAGGGTCCCTACGCCGACGGCTGGCGGCAATACCTGCGACTTAACGTGCTCGAAACTCAGGCGGCCAAAGGTCCTCGGGCCGACATCCGCGAACTTGCGGATATCCTCAACCGGTTTTCGTCAAACGCGAGTGGATTGTCGCTGCCGGCTTTTGACGATGTGCGACAAGCCCTGATTGCCCAGATCAATCAGTTGACTGGACTCACCACGAACGACCTGTACTTTGAAATCGCCAAGGCGCGTGCGGGTTACTTTCAGATTCCGGTCACGCAACTGATATACCGCCGCGATATAGCCGTACGGGATTTACGCGAGCTCTCGCAATTTTACCTGTCGCACCTCTCGAATGAGGATCGCGCGGCGGTCTACAACGAGTTACAAATTGATGAGCTGATCATATTTCTCGAAGGGCTTCAGTTTGAACTTCCGCCGGACGTTTCGGCTGGCAAGTTGGCTGATCAAATGTCGGCTTTGAAGAAGCGACAGGAAGAATTGGAGGATCGACTGGGAGGTTTAAGGGAAGTCGAGGCTGCCGAAACCCCCGATCCGAATATTGATCCGCCTCAACCCGATGAGACGGACGGCGAAGTGCCGATCGACCCGCCCGGTGAGCCGACGGCCGCTGACGAACCCAACGCGCCGAAAACAAATGTCTCGGCGGAATCTGAGGATCAAACCGAATCGACGCAGGACGAGCCCCCTCCACCGCCGATGAGCGACGATGAAGTCCGCCGTTTGCGTGCTCAGTTGGAAAAGGAGATTCAGCAGATTCAACGTGAATATGACGAAGTCAAGTCACTTCGTGACACCGTCCGCGAGCAGGACGCCGACCGGCAAAAAGAACGGGCCCGCGTATGGCGGGAACTGGGTAAATACAATCGCGGCTTTTCGGAAGCCGCGAAACTTCGCGGCGACTATTTTTTCGACACCAGTCGCTATTCGTTTTCGAAATTTGCGTTGCTCTACTTTTATGCCACCGATGACAACTTGCAGGCAGAGTACAACGAGTACCTCGACAAACTCGAAAGCGAACTTCCCAAAGTTTGTCTGCCCGGCCAGCGAACCGCATCCGCCGAAGTCGGAGACGCCATCGGCTGGCTCGAAGCAACGGACTTGGCTCCCGATCTGGTAGCCGCCATTGAACGACGATACTCTCTCCCCAACGTGCGGATTTCGATTTCAAACGGGCTGGTAAACCAGTTGGCAACCCGCCCCGTCAACGACACTCGTCCGGTGAACGAAGTCCTGTTTGGTCGGCTGGTTCAAGGCGTCGCGACTTCCAACGGCAGTGTCACGATCGACTTTGTCGATGACCCCAACCAGGCCCAATTCAGCTTGCATTTGGCGGGTAATATCAACTCGCGGACGTACACGAAAGAACGGCGGATCACAGCGTACGCGACGGCCGCGGGTTCATTTGAGGTTCGCCGCATGGTGGCCCTGAACATCGGCGGCCTGCTGATCGGTGTTCCCTACGGTTCGGCGAACTTGGCATCCCAGTTTTGCGGAGTTGATTGCAACTTGCGACTGGTCCAGCGCATCGCCGACAAGCAATACGAAAAAGAAAAGTGCCGCAATGAACAGGAGTCGACGCGGCGGCTGAAAAATCGGGTAATCAATCAATTTTATGAGCAATCCAATCAGACGTTGGCCCAGGCCAAAAACCGGCTCAATCAGGCGCTTACCAACTCGATTGACATCGGCGGTTACCTGCCCGAGCTATATGTGCGGACAACAACCGACCGTCTGTGGGTGTTGGGACACAAATCCGACTTTCAACTCATTGACACGGGCCGCGTTTCCAACATCGCGGCCCCGGTTGTCCCCGGCGGTACATCCGTCAACGCCCAGGTCGCCGTCCAGGTCCATGAATCGTTGCTGAGTAACTATATCGATCCGATGTTTACGAATCGAACGTTCACCAACGACGAGCTTGCCAAGTGGGCTGAGGATGTGACCGGTGAAAAGACCGAAGGCCTGGCAACCGACGAAGACGGTGGCGAACAGCCTTGGTCAATCACGTTTGCTGCCACTCGTCCGGTACAGTTTGAATTTGACAACAATGCGTTTGCCGTCACGATTTCCGGCCGCAGATTTTCGCAGGGCGATACGCAAATTGACGCCGGACTGAGAATTCGTGTGCCGTTCAAAATAAAAAGGATTAACGGAAAGCTGACGCTGATGCGAGACGGAGATGCATCCATTGACTACATGGAGCCGGAAAAAAAGAACGCGAAAATTGTCGCGTTCAAGTCGTTTCTGGAAACTAAATTGAATTCGCCGAAACAGGCAGAATCCGCGCTTCGCAAAGGCGTCGAACTGCCAGCGAATTTGATTCCGTTCGACAAAGTAGAACGGCTGACTGAGTTTCCGATCGTGAGCATGCTGCAGCTCGTGGAACTACGGATGATTGACGGTTGGATGTACCTGGGTTGGAACCGCGTACCCCCGGGAACCTATCCGAGTTTCCTGACGGATACGCCGGCGATCTGGAATGAGTATGCTCCGCCGACGTCGGAGCTCATGATTCCGTCGGCTCAACCAATTTCGCCGGGATTCATTCCGTCATACCAAGCTCCGGTCTCTGCCCCGACGTATCAAGCGCCAATTTACCAAGCCCATGTATCAAGCACCGACGTATCAAGCACCTGCGTATGGCGTGCCGACGTATCAAATGCCCTACACGCCCAACTACCAGCTGCCACAAGCGCTGCCCTCGTATCCGTACTAAAGCTGCGACAAGAACAAGTCTCGATCGGGACAAGCCCGAATCGTGGACCAAGAAACGTTGGCTGGCAGTGGAAACCCAATGAACAACCAACCAATTAAACTGCACGACCTCTGGGAGGGTGATAAACTGGGCTAACACTTGCACTTGTGAAACAAAGATTGCAATTCGCTTCACCCGCGTCCGGTTGAGCAAAATACGCCGGATTTCTCACACAACAAAATTTGGAGGATTTTGTTACCAAATCGCAACGAATTGGGTAGACTGTGCTGAACGAGTGCACTGGGCTTGCAGGAATGACAATGACTCTGTTTGCTATCCTGATTCTGATTCAGTTGATTGCCGTGGTGTTGTGCGCGATGGTACTCCGCTTGAATCTTCCGGAGACGGTTCAGCGAGTCATTCGCAAGAATTCCAAGCGCTTGGACGGCACCGTTTCAAAACGCCGAAAAACGATCGAATTTGCGTCGCTCGACCACGCGTTCTTTCGCGTTTACGTTGGTCTGGCAATCGTGTTCGCGATGACGACGATGGCCGGACTGATCGTCGCGGGCATCTCAATTCCTTTACCTGACTTCAACACAATCAATGGCGTCGTTAACGAACCGTTGGAAGTGAGCGAGAGTCCGTTTGACAAAATGCAGTGGCCTCTCGTCGCTGTTTATTTGATTTCAACACTCTTGATCGCTCCCATCTTGATTAAGAGCGTCTATCAGAGTGCCATCCAGCATTTTTATACGCGGGCAAATTTGCGATTCATGGACTACTACCGCCAGGAATCGCTGGATCATTTTCCGCGACAGGAACCGGTTGAAAGGCCACCGCGTGCTTTCGGCCCGCCCGCTGATAACGATACGATGCTTCCGCGGAACGCGCCGTTTGCACAGTCCGGTTCAAAGCGTTCCTGATTCGTTTGACCGCGTTGATTCAGGTTGGTCGGCCGCACGGCTCGGAGATCCGTCCCACATTACGTCTGTCCGCGTCGGCTTAAGTAGTTGGGATGGTCCGCTTTGCCGGTTAGCTCGTACAAAAATCGGCTGGGGATCGTATCGCGGGGTTGGCCCCATTTACGGCGCGTGAGGCTCATCGAAAGTGTCAATCGTTCTTCGGCCCGCGTGACGCCCACGTAACACAGCCGCCGTTCCTCGTCGACGCCCGCTTCGTCGTCGTTGAGCGCGCGATGATGAGGCAAGATGCCTTCTTCCAGGCCCACGATATAGACTTCGGGAAACTCCAGTCCCTTGGCGCTGTGCATGGTCATCAAAGCGATCGCATTTTTCTTCAGCTGTTTTTCCTTTTCGTCCTCCACCTCCTGGTCACCCAACACCAGCCGATCGAGGAATTCGGTCAACTCGGGTTTTGTTGACGATTGTTCGTATTCGCCAAGCGCATTGACGATCTGTTCCACGACGGCCCACCGCGACTCACGTTCATCGTTGTCGGTGTAAATCCGGTCCAGCTCGCCGCGGTAATCAATCCGCTGAATCAAATTGCGGGCCGTGTCGACGAGCGACTGGGATTGACCTTCATCGCGCAAATTTTGAATGACGCTTGCCAGCCGATCGAGGCCTCGAATCGCATTGGGCGGCAATTCGGGGCGCTCAATTTTTCCCGTCACGACGTCCCACAAGCCGATGTTTCTGCTTGAGCGAATAATTCAACAGTGTTTCAACCGACTTTTTGCCGATCCCGCGCGGCGGTGTGTTCAGCACGCGCAGAACCGTGACTTCGTCGGGCGTTCCATCCACCATTCGCAAATAGGACAACACGTCTTTGACTTCCTTACGGTCGAAGAACGACATGCCGCCGACCAGGATGTACGGCAATTGGGCTTTGCGAAGTTCCGTTTCAAACAACCGCGGTTGTTCGTTTGTGCGAAACAGGATGGCAAAGTCCCGGGGTTCGCGGCCGGGTTCCTGCAGTCGTCGCCGAATCGCGTGCACCGTTTCGGCCGCCTCTTTAACTTCGTTCGGGAATTGCAAAATGGCTGGGGCTAAACCACCCGGTCGGGACGAACGCAGGATTTTGTCGTGGCGCTGTTTGTTGAATTTGATCAATTCGTTAGCCACGTCGATAATCGCGCCGGTGGAACGATAATTTTCTTCCAACCGAATTACTTTGGCGTCCGGCCAGTCTTTTTTAAAGCTCAGGATGTGTTCAATTTCGGCTCCCCGCCAACCATAAATCGATTGGTCATCGTCGCCAACGACGCAGATGTTGCGATGTCTTTCCACCAGCGACTTGACGATCCGGTATTGGCTGGTGTTGGTATCCTGGTACTCGTCAATCAGCAAATGGTCGAATCGAGCCGCCTCTTCGTGCCGGATGGACTCATGTTCGCTGAACAGTTTTTCAGTCAACAGCAGTAAGTCATCAAAGTCGACGCTGCCCGCATTTTTCAACGCTTTCTGATAGCGATCAAAACCAATCGCCGCGACGTGGGTCTGATCACTGTCTGATTGCAGCATCGCCTGGTTGGGTGTGATCGATTTGGATTTCCAGGAACCGATCCAGTACAGCAGTTGGCTGGGCGCCATCACGTTGTCGGGAACATTAATCTCCCGCAGCACGCTGCGGGCCAGAGACTTCTTGGTCGCCCCGGTTGTAAATCGCGAAACGGCCAGGGTAACCGAGCACTTCGATGTGGCGGCGCAGAATGCGAACGCACAGCGAATGGAAAGTCGAGATTTGCGGCTGTTGCGATTTTTGTTTCGGGTCGGTTTTGACGGACTTCTTCTTCGGCCGAGGCAACAGGTCACGCAGCCTGGCCTGCATCTCGTTGGCAGCCTTGTTGGTAAACGTCACCCCCAGAATCCGCTCGGGAGACACGCCTTTTCTCGTCAAGTTGGCGATGCGAAACGTGATCACTCGCGTTTTACCGGTACCGGCACCCGCCAGGACGAGAATGGGTCCGGACAACGTATTGACGGCATCAAGTTGTGGAGGGTTAAGGCCCGGCATTGGTAAAGAGCGTGGAAAATGAGTACTAAATCGTTTAACCGCGTGGGCAACGCCCCGCGCTTTTTCGTTTGACCGCGTGGGCAACGCCCCGCGTTTTAGGACGCCCAACACGCGCGGCCCGCTGCGGTTAAATAAAACGCAGGATCCAAACAGACATTCCGCAATTGGCGACGCGTTAGGAATTGTAGCTGGATTGGCAACAATTCAGCAGCGGACGAGTGATGTTTGAACACTGGCGAGTCCAGTTGCACCCAAATTCACCGACTTTGATCAAGCAAATTGGGTATTGCGGGTGAATTTGGACGCTATTGCCGGTAGAATTAAGCAACTCTATACTGTCGGTTTGGTAGTTCCGCCCCCACTGAGCGAATGAAGCTCGCGAATCAATGAGCAAAAAACAAATTAAAGAAGAATACCATCTTAGGTGAAAACGACCTTACCACTTGGGTCGAGACAAAGCTCGGCCATCTGAAACCGTACGCGTCTCAGATCGCTTTGGTCGCAGCCGTGGCGTTCGCAGCCTTCGTCGGCATTGCCTACTTCCTTAATCATCGCGAAAGCGTGTATGCGGATCAATGGCGTGAGCTCAATTTGGCGAATACGGATCATCGACTGAGCGGCAACACAACCCGGTTGATGAACGTGGCCGAAGATTATCCGAACCAAAAAGCCGGAATGTGGTCATTGCAAATTGCCGGCGACTTCGATTTGAGAACCGGGATCAGTCAGCTGTCCTATGATCGCGAAAACGGATTTAAGGTCATTCAGCGGGCAAAAGAAAATCTGCAAAAAGTCGTCGATGCTCCGAATGACATTAAATCAACGGATTTGCAGCGGCGATCACTCTTCTCGCTGGCCTACGCTTGCGAGACCCTGGGTTTATTTGACGAAGCAAAACAGCACTATCAAAAACTTGTCGATCAAGCTCCCGATTCTGCGTTTGCAGAACCGGCGATCCGTGGACTGAGGCGGTGCGAAAATCCGGATATGGTCGCGCTGTATAACGAATTCAAGAATTGGAAAGACCTGGCTGAAGAAGCGCCTGGTCCCAGCGTTCCCGCGATCCCGAATATTGATTTCCCTGATATCGACAGCGAATCCAGCAATGCGCCTCAATCGGGAGGTAATTTTGACGGTAGCAATCCGGCCGCGACTCCCGTTTCAGCCGAGACAACCAGCGGCGATGACGCTGAGACGCCAGAAAAGAGTGCCGAAGATAAAACCGCACCGGATTCCGGTTCTGATAAAGAGCCCGGTGGAGGTGGTAATGAAAACGAAGGCGACGGCAATTAGTCCTTGCGTAGGATAAGCTTCCAGCTTGTCAACAGTTGCGCGAACTGCCTTGCCATGGACTAAACGGCTGTACTGCGATGACAGGCAAGATGTCTATTCCACCAAAAACACAGCAACTATCGCAATTCTTTAGTCCATGAACGGCCAACAACTTCGTCGCATTTTCCGCCGCGTCACGCTGTCTCAGCCCGTCGTCGACCTCTTTGACCGCTTCGCATCCACCCGCACCTTGGGCCAGCGCGGAGAATTGGAAGCGGAAAGATATTTGTTGCGGTTGGGCATGGTGATCGTGGCTCGTGGATATCAAGACAAATTCGGCGAAATTGATTTGATCGCTGTGGACGGCCAGACGATTGTGTTTGTCGAAGTCAAAACCAGGACCTCGGACATCGCCGGGCTGCCCGCGGAAGCGGTGGACGCTGTCAAGCAGAAACATTTGACCAGAACGGCTTTGGGCTATCTCAAATGGCATCGGTTAACCGAATGCTCGGCGCGGTTTGACGTGATTTCGATCACGTGGCCCAGCGAATCCAAACGACCTGAGATCATTCACTACAAAAACGCTTTCGAACAGGTCGGCCAATTTCAGATCTTTTGAGCCCAGTGCCCTTCTTGAAAAGATCCGCTGCGCGGAACAAAGCCGTAGCTGAGCGAGTCCCTTCGCTCAGCTCGGACGCAGTCCGACCGAGTTTGGAAAGCTCATAACCAGCAATTCATGTCGCGAAGATTCAGTTGCGCGGACATCCGCTGCGCGGAACAAAGGGAGGGGACTCGCTTTGCTACAACGTGCACTCAATTCTTCTTCTCAGACTTCCAAACCGGATCCGCGTGTGATTCGTGGGCCGAACTGAACCACCGCGTTAGCGTCATTTTTTGCTTCGTGTAAAACTGGACGCTCTCGGTGCCCTGAATATGGAGGTCGCCAAAAAAGGATTGATTCCAGCCAGTAAACGGGAACCAGGCCATCGGAGCCGGCACACCGACGTTGATTCCGATCATGCCGGCGTTGAAGTGCCGTTTGAATTCGCGGGCCGCATATCCACTGTTCGTAAAAATCGACGCGCCGTTTCCATACCGACAGTTGCGTCCCAGCTCGAGCGCCGCATCGAGGTCGGATGCGCGTTGGACGGCCAGCACGGGACCAAAGACTTCCTCCTGCGCGATTCGCATGGGCGATTTGACTTGATCAACCACCGACGGGCCGAGCAAAAAAGAATCGCCAGCAAAATCGCGGCGGCCGTCGAGTGCGACCGACGCGCCCTCGTTGTTGGCGATGTCCAGATAACTCTCACATCGCTCGACATGTTGTTTGCGAATCAGCGGTCCCATGTCCACGCCTTCGTTGCCTTCTGACGGACCGACGTTGAAACTGCCGGCAAAATCACGGAGCCCCTCTACCAGTGGATCGCCAATACTGCCAACTGCCACGGCCAGGCTTCCGGCCATGCAACGTTGCCCCCCACAGCCAAACGCCGAAGCGGCCAGGGCCTTCACCGCCAAATCGAGATCCGCGTCGGGCATCACAACGAGGTGATTCTTGGCGCCACCCGCCGACTGGACGCGTTTCCCATGTTTGGTGCCCATTTCGTAAATGTACTTCGCAACGGGCGTCGAGCCAACAAACGAAATTGCTGCGACGTCGGGATGCGTCAGCAAGGCGTCCACGCAGACTTTGTCACCGTGAACGATATTAAAAACTCCGCCGGGAAAACCTGCTTCCAAAATCAACTCGCCCAGCCGATTCGCCGACAGTGGCGTTTTTTCAGACGGTTTCAAAACAAAAGTATTTCCGCACACCAAGGCGACGGGGATCATCCACATCGGCACCATATTGGGAAAATTATAGGGCGTAATTCCAACGCAAACTCCAACCGGGTGGCGATTCGTTTCGGCATCGACGCCCGCGGCAATGTTGGGGATCGTCGTGCCGTACGACATCGCAGGGATACTGGCTGCAAACTCAACCATTTCCAGCGTGCGCTGGACTTCCGCCCGCGATTCGGCCAGCGTCTTTCCATGTTCACGCGTGACCAGGGCAGCCAGGTCATTAAAGTTCTCCTGGACCAGCGCGTGCAGTTTGAACATCAACCGAGCACGTTCGACAATCGGTGTTTCGCTCCAGTCGTAAAGCGCCTTTTTTGCCGACTGCACAACCTTGTCAACATCGTCCGGATTGCACAGCGGCACCCGCGCGATGATACTGCCCGTGGATGGGTTGTAAACGTCGCTCCAGTTTTCCGCGTCGCAATCCCACCATTGGCCATCTTTCAAATTGCGAACGGATTCAACGGACGAAGTAACGGTACCCATGTTTTGGCTCCGGAAGGTTTGTATGGTCGGCTCGCGGCAACGAAATCTGTAGGACATGACAACGCGATATGATACCATGTTGGCGTTGCGAGGCGAAACTTCAATCCGAATGAGCTACAAAAATGGCACGAAACGTACGCGGCGCTTTGATCCAGGCAACTTTGTGCGAGCCGTCCACGTCGCCTGTCGAAAAAATAAAGCAGGCGATGATCGACAAACACGTCGACCTCATTGCGCAGGCGGCTGGCAAGGGTGCCCAGGTCGTCTGTTTGCAGGAACTTTTTTACGGCCCCTATTTCTGTGCCGAGCAGAATGCCAAATGGTATCAGCTAACGGAGCGCGTCCCGGAGGGACCGACCACGAAACTGATGGCAGACCTGGCCAAAAAACACAAAATGGTCATGGTCATTCCGGTGTACGAAGAAGACTTGACCGGCGTGTACTACAACACGGCGGCAGTGATTGATGCCGATGGCGAATACTTGGGCAAGTTTCGAAAGATCCACATTCCACATTGCGCACCGGGATTCTGGGAGAAGTTCTATTTTCGCCCCGGCAACCTTGGCTATCCCGTTTTCGACACGCGCATCGGCAAAGTCGGAGTCTATATTTGCTACGACCGCCATTTCCCGGACGGGGCCCGCTGCCTGGGACTCAACGGCGCCGAGATCATTTTTAACCCGTCGGCCACTGTTGCCGGCTTGAGCGAATATCTCTGGAAACTTGAACAACCGGCCCATGCGGTTGCCAATCAATATTTTGTCGGGGCCATCAATCGTCCGGGATTCGAAGAGCCATGGCGCATCGGCGAGTTTTACGGCCAAAGCTACTTTTGTGACCCGCGAGGTCAGATCATGGCTGAGGGATCACGCGATACCGATGACATAGTGATTGCCGATATGGATTTTGATTTGATTCGCGAAGTTCGCAATGTGTGGCAGTTTTTCCGCGACCGACGACCGGAAACTTACGGCGCAATCGTGCAACCCTGACAAAAACACACTCGCAGCGGCGATTCCATGAATTTAACCAGTACGCAACATCGGGAGCGCCGTTAATTCGTATGGATGGTCAACCGCTTAATCCCGACGCGAACCTGATCAACGACGACATCCGCCCGGCGGACCGATCCCAGCGTACCTGGTCGGTCATGAATATGGCTTCGCTGTGGATCGGAATGGTGGTATGCGTACCTACCTACATGCTGGCCGCCGGTCTGATCGACCAGGGCATGAATTGGCAACAAGCCGTCGCCACCGTCCTGATCGGCAACTTGATCGTGCTGGTTCCCATGATCCTCAACGGTCACCCGGGAACCAAGTACGGAATTCCCTTCCCGGTGCTGGCCCGGGCCAGCTTCGGCATCTACGGCGCTCACATTCCATCGATCCTGCGCGCCCTGGTGGCCTGCGGCTGGTTCGGTATTCAGACCTGGGTGGGTGGCTCGGCCATCTATCAGTTACTCAACGTGCTGTTCGGTGGCACGTTGGCGACCGACGCTTTGCCATTCCTGGGAATCAATCTGGTGCAGACATTTTGCTTTATCCTGTTTTGGGGCCTGCAACTGATCATCGTTTACCGGGGAATCGAATCCATTCGGCTGTTGGAAACCTGGGCAGCACCGTTCCTCATCTTGATGGGTTTGGCGCTGCTCGCCTGGGCGTGGGTCAAAGCGAACGGTTTCGGTGAAATGATGGCTCAACCCAGCGCCTTTGCCGCGGGTGGTGCCAAGGAAGGCCAGTTTTGGTCAGTATTTTTTCCGTCACTCACGGCGATGGTGGGTTTCTGGGCGACGTTGTCGTTGAACATTCCCGATTTTACGCGCTATGCAAAAAGTCAGCGCGATCAGGTGCTCGGGCAGGCGATTGGCTTGCCCACCACGATGACCCTGTTCGCCTTTATTGGCGTTGCGGTCACCAGCGCCACTCCCATCATTTTCGGCGAAACGATTTGGGACCCGACGGTGTTGCTGGGCCGGATGGGCGAAACGGGCAGCGGATTGGGTGGGGTCATCACGGTGATCGTCGCCTTAATGGCGCTTTCGATCGCCACTTTGTCCACCAACATCGCCGCCAACGTCGTCAGCCCAGCCAATGCGTTCATCAACGTCAACCCGAAAAAAATCAACTTCCAAATGGGTAGCTACCTCACCGCTGGGCTCGGCCTGGTAATGATGCCGTGGAAACTGCTTGAATCAACCGGCGCCTACATCTTTACCTGGCTCATCGGCTACTCCGCATTGCTGGGTCCGATCGGCGGTATCTTGATCGTCGATTACTTTGTGGTGCGCAAGACAGAACTCGATCTCAACGACTTGTACCGAATGCAGGGCCGTTATTGGTACAAGCACGGATTCAACCCCATTGCCATCATTGCCATGGTACTTGCCGTGCTACCGAATATTCCCGGCTTCCTGCACGCGGCAGGAGCGTTTGGTGATGGTGTCGTGCCAGCCTTTTTCGACAGCGTCTATACTTACGCCTGGTTCGTGGGATTTTTCATCGCGGGCGGCATTTACTGGATCGGGATGAGCGCTACCAACAAGCTGGGCTCGAATTAGCGGCATTTTTCGGTCGTGATAGGGTCTGTCTAATCATGTAAACTGGTTTGAGGCCGTTCTGAAACTCATTTGTTTAACGGCAAGCCGGAGGCGTCTGCGTCCACGTTGGGACATATGCCAACGCCGTCGGTGGGGTATTGTTTAAAAATATCAGCCGCCACGCGTTGGCGTCCGGTTTTTCAGACACCCACAAAAAACTCGGTTTGTCCGTTTGGGACAAACGGACCTACAACAGAACGGTAATTCCATGAGCGAAACAAAAACAAGATCCTTGCCAGTCATTAACCATCGCCCCAAGCCCTACGACGGGCCTTCGCGGGATGAAGTCATCGCGCTGCGACACCAATTTGTTTCGCCCGGCGTCATCACGTATTACAAAGACCCGTTGATGATTGTCGAAGGCCATATGCAATACGTTTATGACGAAACCGGCAAACGCTACCTCGATGGCTTTGCGGGGATCGTCACCATCAGTGTCGGACATTGCCATCCCAGCGTCATTGCCAAGGTCAAAGCACAAGCCGAAACGCTGCAACATACAACGACGATCTATCTGCATCCGACGATTGCAAAGTTCGCAGAAAAATTGGCCAGCAAGATGCCGGCCGGCCTCGATTCGACTTACTTTACCAATTCGGGCAGCGAAGCCAATGAACTGGCGGTCCTGTGCAGTCGTGAATACACCGGCAACATTGACGTGATTGGCTTGCGAAACGGTTACCACGGTGGCACCACTGCGACGATGGGGCTGACGGCTCATGGGACGTGGCGATTCAAGAGCAACCAAGCCCACGGAATCCATCACACGCACGCCGGTTATTGTTACCGTTGTCCGTACGGGCTCACGTACCCGTCGTGTGATTTGAAATGCGCACACGACATCAAGAACGTCATTCAGCATGAAACTTGCGGCGAAATCGCCTGCTTTATCGGCGAGCCGATTCAGGGCGTCGGAGGTGCCGTTGTGCCGCCGAAAGAATTTTTCAAAATCGTCTATAAACACGTACGCGATCACGGCGGACTGTGCGTTGCCGACGAAGTCCAGGGCGGTTTTGGACGTACGGGTACCCACTACTGGTCGCACCAAAACTGGGGTGTCAAACCCGACATGATCGTGATGGCCAAGGGCATTGGCAACGGAGCTCCATTGGGCGCAATGACGACTCGTCGCGACATCTCCGAAACGTTGACGAATCGAATTCACTTCAACACCTACGGCGGAAACCCGCTGAGCATGACGCAGGGGCTGGCTACGCTGGAAGTCATCGATGCCGAGAATATTCAGGAAAACGCACTGAAGGTCGGCGCCCATTTGAAACAAAAACTGGCAGAGCTCCAGGAACGCCACCCCATTATTGGTGAGGTTCGCGGGTTGGGTTTGATGTTGGGAGTCGAACTTGTTACCGATCGACAATCCAGACAGCCCGCTTCCGCCGCCGCCGCGACGGTGATGGAATTGGCCAAAGAACGCGGCCTGCTGATCGGCAAAGGCGGTTTGTTTGGCAACACGCTCCGAATCAAACCGCCAATGTGTATCACCATCGACGACGCTGACTTCATGGCCGATTGCCTGGACGAAGTTTTTTCAATCGTCGAACAACAAACCTAAGCTAACCCCTCTCGGGAGAAACCGATGGCAAATCTCAGCACCACCGTCAATGGACTTAAGATGCCCAACCCGTTTGTGATCGGGTCGGGCCCCCCCGGCACCAACGCCAACGTGATCGGAAAAGCATACGACGAAGGCTGGGGTGCCGTAATCGCAAAAACGATTAGCCTCGAAGCCGAAAAAGTCATCAACGTTCAACCGCGCTACGCACGCCTGCGCAGTCGCGAATCCAACGAGATTTACGGCTGGGAAAACATTGAATTGATCAGCGATCGCAGTTTTGAAACGTGGCTGGAAGAATTCAAGGAACTGAAGAGCAAATATCCGGACCGGGTCCTGATTGCTTCGATCATGGAAGAGTACCGCCAAGATGCCTGGATCGAAATTGTCGAACGCTGCCAGGACGTCGGCGTCGATGCATTCGAAATGAACTTGTCGTGTCCGCACGGATTGCCCGAACGCAAAATGGGCTCGGCCATGGGAGTTGATGCGGACATCGTCGAGGAGGTGACCGGGTGGGTGATGGAAGTTTCCAAAGTTCCGGTGTGGGCCAAGATGACGCCCAATGTGACTCACATTGAAGACCCGACCCGCGCGGCTCTTCGCGCTGCGCCAGCGGAATTTCCGCGATCAATACCATCCGCAGTGTCCTGGGCGTCGATCTGAAAACGCTGCGGCCCGAGCCATCCGTCGAAGGCTATACCACGCCGGGCGGTTACTCGTGCCAGGCCGTCAAGCCTATCGCTCTCCGCAATTGCATGGAAATTGCAACCTTGATCAAGAACGAGTTTCCCGATCGCACCCTCAGCGGCATCGGGGGAATCGAAACCGGACAGGACGCGGCCGAGTTCATTTTGCTGGGTTGCGATTGCGTTCAAGTTTGCACCGGCGTCATGAAAATGGGCTATGGCATGGTCAAGCGGATGTGCGACGAGCTGTCGGCGTTTATGGATGAACACAAGTTTCAGTCAATTAGCGATTTCAAAGGTCACAGTCTGCAATTCTTCAAAACCCACGCCGAACTGGTCGAGATCCAGGCCGCAGCCCGAGCCAAAAAGAAAGCCGAATTCGAAGCGAAGAAATCGACCGAAAAGATGGTCCTCGAAGATGCGCAGTGGAGCGGTGACGATTTTGTTAATCAAAGCGACGCGCTGTCGCGAGGGTAGGGGGTTGGGCGGAAAACGCGAATTAAACCTTTCCCAAGGTTGAGCGGGGTTGGGTTACGAAAAATGAGCATCAACCTCTCCCAAGCTTGGGAGAGGTACATACTGCCAACCAGCCCCTAAAAATGTGTCGGCTTTCGCTCTAGCAACTGCCCGCGACCGATGGTTCCCACGAACTGTCCCTCGCGGGCTTGAACTTCACCGCGAACCGTCACGACGCTCGGTCGGCCAGTCATCTCCCAGCCTTCAAACGCGCTGTAGTCGACGTTCATCTGCTGCGTCTGGGCCGATATCTTGCCCCGGTATTCGGGATCGTAAACGACCAGGTCGGCATCGCTGCCCAGTTGAATCGCGCCTTTCCTGGGATACAGGCCGAACAGCTTTGCGGCTTGGGTGCTGGCGGCGCTGACCAACGTATTCAAATCAATTTTGCCCTCGCCCACGCCGTACGTGTAAACCAGGTTGACGCGATCTTCGAGCGAGGGAATCCCGTTGGGAATCCGCGTAAAGTCGTCGCGCCCCATATCTTTTTGCCCATCAAAATCGAATGGGCAATGGTCAGTGCCAATCGTCGAGACCAGCCCGCTGCGAATCGCGTCCCACAGGATCGATTGATTGCGGACATCGCGAATCGGCGGCGACATGACAAACTTGGCGCCCTCGAAATTCGGTTTTTCCGCGTACGTCTTATCCAGCACGAGGTAGGGCACGACGGTTTCTATCCATGCATTGACTCCCCGGTGACGAGCATCTTGTGCCGCCCGAATCGCTCCGTCGCAACTGGTGTGGACGACGTAGACATGGGCTCCTGTCAGCTCCGCGAATGTCATCAAATGATGCACGCCTTCGGTTTCGACGACTTCCGGGCGCGATGGTTCGTGAAACTCGGGGCCGGTTTTGCCTGCGGCAACTAATTGTTGTTGTAAATGCGCGACGACGGTGGCGTTTTCGCAATGCGCTGTGACGATTACCCCCAACTCCTTGGCTAGTCTAAGAGTCGCAAACAGTTCTTCGTCATCGATGCCAAACGCTCCCGCGTAAGCCAGGAAGACTTTGAAAGACGCCATGCCACGCGAAACAAGTTCACGAAGTTCCCTTTCAACCTGATCGTCAAACCGCGTCACGCCAATGTGGAACGAGTAATCAACGGCTGCCAGGTCGCGAGCCTTGTCTCGCCACAATTCGAACGCTTCCAATGGCGACTCGGAACGACTGGGACAAACCATTTCGATAAACGTCGTCGTGCCGCCAACCAAAGCTGCTTTACTGGCCGATTCGTAATCGTCTTTGGCGTAGGTGCCCATAAATGGCAGGTAAATATGCACGTGAGGATCAATAAATCCCGGGAAAACATACTTGCCCGATGCGTCAATGATATTGGCTTTCGGGGGCACCTGGAGATGCGAGCCAATTTCCGTGATCGTCTCATTTTCGCAATAGATATCGGCGACATAGTCATCTGTCGCGGTAATGATTCGACCGTTCTTGATCAATAGTGACATTTGCGTGCCCAGCTGAATGAGTGCAACGACGACGAACGAATTTCGACCGCGCCGTGAAATATGATTCAGGCATTAGTCTACGAAATCGTTTCATCGGAAGCAACGAACGCGTGCGGCAGGGAAGTTGGGGATTCTATTTCGCTATTCTGTTTCGCTATTGGGTGGTTTGCCGGACGGAAACTGCCTTGCGCGGAACCAAGCGAGGGATTCGCTTTGCTACAAAGGGACATTAATCAAGACTTCGCCAAACATCCGCAGGTTGCGCGCCTTGTGTATCGACAATGCCGACTTGTTCAAGATAACCAATGACGCGTTCGAGATCTTCAGTAGGTTCGTCAAACCCAACGTGCCAGCGGACATGCGCAAACCATTCGCGGGCTTCGCCCGGTTCAAGTTCGTATCGGGCTGAAATCAAATCAGTTGCATCCGGATTGGACATCAGCTCCTGACATTCCGCATCAATCACTTCAAATACTTTGCGAATCTCGCTGGCTCGTTGTTCCAGGACGTTCTCCCTGACGGCCACTACGAACGCAGGCCAGGGAGCAATTCGTTCGCCGATACGTCGGAACTCGCCGTTCTCGACGTAGGGCTGAGTCATATAGCGTTCCCACAAAAACGTATCCGCGTCACCATTGGGCAGAGCTTCGCGGGCTCCGGACAAACCGCCGACTTTGACAAAGTTCATGTCATCCGTTTTCCAGCCACGTTCGGAAGCATCGACGATCGCGATTAAATGCGACCCCGAACCATTGCGGCTGATGGCATACCGTCCGCCGCGAACGTCCCCAATTTTTTTGAAGCTGCTTTCGGCTGCAACGTGGACGCCCCAGATGAGTGGCGATTGGACGTAAACCTTGACGATCTTGATTGCATTCCCGCGCAAGACGTTAGCCACGGCGCCTTCAAACAGCACAATCCCGACATCGATTTCGTTATCTTTCAAGCCGCGCGTCATGGCACCCGTGCCACCAGGGAAATCCTGGTATCGAACATCCACTCCGGCGACTTCAAACGCGTTTTTTTCCAAAGCCAAATGCAGCGGAAGATTGAAGTGTTCGGGTACGCCACCCACACGCAGGCAACTCGATTCGCTCAACTTAATCGCCCCATCAACAGTGAATCCAAAAACTCATCATAACGCAAACGGGTCGCTCGCCCAGTCTTTTTTTGACGCGTTGGTCGTACGTATTTTGATGGCGACAAGCTGGACTCGTTGACCGTTAGGAAAGGGTCGGGAGTCTTTGGGACTAATTCAGGGACAAACTTCGCCGATGAGATCGCGCTGTTTGTCGAAGAAAGTAGGCACGGCAAAACAAAAGACTCCCGACCCTCTATGATTGCAAGTAGCCGGCGCCCTGACCGCTGGGCGATTAAAGGTTTTTAGTGTGGCTGTCCATTCGCAATCTTTTCAACCCGCACGGCACAGACCTTGTACTCGCCCGTTCCCGTAATCGAGTCACCCGCGTCGTTGGTCAGCAGATTCGCACGCGACTCGGCAAAGTGCATAGGCATCCAGATACAGTTGAAGCGGACACGCGGTGACACCAGAACTTCAGCTTCGATCGCGCCGCGACGTGAAGCGACTTTTACAATCTCACCGGAGCGGACACCCAACATCTTGGCATTCTTGCGATGCATCTCGATAAAATTGCCATGCTGTTTGGCCGCCGGTCCCGGATCACGACGCGTTTGCGTCGCAGAGTTGTAATGATAAAGCGTTCTACCGGTCGACAGTATCAAGGGATACTCTTCGTCAGGCAATTCATCGCTGGGACGATAATCCACCGCCTGGAATTTGGCTTTGCCATTAAGTGGACCATCCATGTGCAACGTCGGCGTGCCGGGATGATTTTCATCGGGACACGGCCACTGCAGACCCTCGATATTTTCTTCCAGCCGTTTGTGCGAAATACCCGCCACCTTCGGAGTCAACGCGGCCATTTCGGCATAAATCTCACCGGGATTCTTGTAATCGGGCATAGGGTAACCGGCGGCCCGGGCAAAATCACAGATGATTCGCCAGTCTTCGCGGGCACCTTTCGGCGGCTCGATCGCTTTGCGAACGCGTTGCACGCGCCGATCGCTGTTGGTAAACACGCCATCTTTCTCCGCAAAGCAAGTCGCCGGGAAAACGACGTCAGCAAATCGCGTTGTCTCGTTATGGAAAATCTCCTGGCAAACGAGGAACTCGCACAGGTTCAAACCCTGTTCGACTTGCGAGACATTTGGCTCGGAAATAACGATGTCTTCTCCCATGACATACAGGGCCTTCATTTTGCCCTTGGCCAGTTCCTTCATCATCACGTTCAAGTTCAACCCGTCGTGAGGTGAAAGCGGCACACCCCAGGCTTGTTCGAATTTTACGCGGACTTCATCGTCGGTAACTGACTGGTAACCGGGATAGTAAGTCGGAGTCGCGCCCGAATCGTTTGCACCCTGGACATTATTTTGTCCACGCAGCGGGTTCATCCCGGCAGCAAACTTGCCAAGGTGCCCGGTCATCAATACGAGATTAGCCAGACAATAGACGTTGTCCGTTCCATGCGTGTGCTCGGTGATGCCAAGCGTGTAATAGATGCCGGCCTTTTCGGTTGTCGCGTACCATCTCGCGGCCGTGCGAATGTCTTCAGCCGGTACGCCAGTGATTTTTTCCGCCTCTTCGGGCGTGTAGGCTTTGACTCGTTCGCGGACCGCCTCAAACCCTTCGGTGTGACGCTCGATAAATTCATGATCGATTAAATCTTCGGCGATTATCACATGAGCCATCGCGCACAGCAGCCAGACGTCCGTTCCGGGCTTGAGCTGCAAATGCAAGTCGGCCATTTCGGCCATCCAGATTTCCCGCGGGTCGGCCACAATCAGCTTCGCCCCGTTTTGTCGTGCGCGTTTCATCTCCATTGCAATGATCGGATGCGCCTCGGTCGTGTTCGAACCGATGACGAACATCAAATCCGTGTGACGAATCTCCTTGATCGAGTTCGTCATTGCACCCGCACCAAACATGGTCACCAGACCGGCGACGGTGGGAGCATGTCACGTGGCGGCGCATTGGTGAATGTTGTTGGTTCCGAAAACGGCCCGCGACAATTTTTGCATCAAATAGTTTTCTTCACCGGTGCAGCGCGAGGAAGAAACAAAACCCAGCGAATCGGGACCATATTTTTCTTTAACACGATTGAATCCGGCAGCGGCATATTCAATAGCTTCGTCCCAGCTGGCCGGGTGCAACTTGCCGTCGTCGCGACGTATCAGAGGCTCAGTCAACCGGTCCTCGTGGTGGATGAAGTCATACGCGAACCGGCCCTTGATGCACAGGTTTCCGTCGTTGAGTGTCTCACCCGGTTCGGGGCTGGTGACTTTGACCACGCGATCGTTGTGCACGTGTAAATCGAGCTGACAGCCGACTCCGCAAAAATTACAGGTTGTCCGGACTTTTTCTGTCGTCAATTGAACCAGGTTTTTCGGAGCCTTCTTTTCGATGAGCGCGCCCGTTGGACACGTGTCAATGCAACCACCGCACAACTCGCAAGTCGTTTCCATCAAACTTCGCTCGCCAGCGGTCGAAATCGTCGTCGCTGATCCGCGGTGGGCTAACGTGATGGCATTGACCGCTTCGACCTCATCGCAGTAACGCGTGCACCGGGCGCACAGGATGCACAGCTCCGGATCAAACTCAATATAGGGATTGTCATCGAGCGGCCGCCCCACCCGTGGTGCCTCAACAGGTTCCAACTTGAGAGGAGTCGTACGTTCGCACAGCGTGCGAAGCTGGTTTTCATTGGCAGTGGCGATCGGCAACCCGGCCGCATCCGTCTTGTGATCGGCCGAGTACAATCCGTACAGCACGCGACGATGCTTTTCGATGCGTTCCGATTCCGTCGTGACTTGCATCTCGGGCGTGCACAACCAGGCGCAACCAGGTTGCAATCGGCGTTGCCCCTCCACCTCGACGAGGCACACGCGACAGGCACCAGCCGGTTCCAGCCGCGTGTCGTGACAGAGCGTGGGGATTTCGACACCAACTCGTCGGGCAACATCAACGACGGTCTCCCCGGCACGTGCCAGGCAGGGTTTACCATTGATTTTGATCGTAAATTCCTGCAGGGCAGGGCGTGGTTGATTCATGATGGGCTCAACGTTCCACTAAGATTTTCTGCCTGTCCGCCATCTGGCGATCTTCCACAATTGTATACGGACAGCGGCAGTTTTTCATAGTTTGTTCTGCGACGATTTCGTCGGCATTTTTCGACAAATGTGCCACGAATCTCCGAGCCGTGTTCAATGTGCCACGGATCTCCGAGCCGTGTTCAATGTGGCCACGAATCTCCGAGGCGTGTTGGTAAAAACACAGCCCGGAGGTCTGTGCCACAATGGTGCCACAATCGCCCCGTCGAAGGTGGATGATCCCCAGGGCAAACGTACCGAATTCATACCGAACAAGCTTGCAACGCCTTCAGTTATTTGCGAAAGCTCGCCGCCAGCCAACCGCCCTTTTGCCGCTTGTTCAGCTCGCGGAGTTCCAAAATGGCCCGCTGCCGACTGATACGCTCACTTGCCAAATCCTGATAGATCAAATCGGCAGTATCGCGTCGGCGGATCGAATCATGAACGTCCAAAAACTGTTCGGCACATTCGATCATCCAATCTTGGAGGTCCGACATTAATTTTCTGCTGTTATCCGCAGGCGACCGTACCTCGGATTCGGACACTTCCGACTTACCTGAGCCAGATTCCAGTTTTTTCTCCAACTGTTCAATCAGCGTCTGCAATTCCGGGCGGCGGTAAACGGCGTTTGATTTTGCAAACCGGATGACTTCCTTGATTTTGGATTCGCAAAGTTGACCGATAACAGGCATCGAGACCAGCACTTGCAGTCCTTTTTCCACCTTTTGAACCTGGTTGCCCATCGCCGCACAACAAGCCTGGTGGCAAACATCCCAGGCCTGGAAGCGATAAACAAAGTCGAGACCTGTCCCCTTGATATTTTGCAGCCCCATACAACGGTTAAGAAACCCCGGCGGAGTTTCATTGACAATCGTGGCCACCACCTCTTCACCGGTGGCGTCGAAATCCTCGATGACGACGATTTTTCTGAAGTACCATGTTTTGAGTGTGCTGATGAATTTCTGTTCGATCGCATCGGCTCGTGCAGGCGATTCTTCCTTGATGAGTTTCTCCACGACCTGGTATTCTTCGAGCGCTGAAATCCACTCCCGCTGATGTTTCAAGACCGATTCGACGAACTCCTGTTTCACGCCGGCCGCGGTGAGCTGCTGTGCAACCTGCGCTGGTTCATTCCAGTTGCTTGCCACGGTTGGCGGATCAAGCAGGCTTTCTTCGACAAGCGTTTGCTGCAAACCTTTCGCCATGTGCTCCAATCTGGCCTGAACGTGCGCTGGCTCGGCGGGTTGGCGAAACTCCCGTGCTGACTGCTTGAGAGTTTCCAGAGCAAAGTCAGCGCTCCACTTTTGGGTTTTATCACGCAGTGTGAAGGTTGAAGCCAGGTCGTCCCACGCTTCCCGGATAAATCCGCGAAGCCCCTGGAGGTTGCTGCCGATCAAAAAGAAACGATCAGCCTGGATGTCTTCGACGATAATTTTCGCGAACACTTTGGAACGGGGCACCCGGTCGGCGCGGTTATTAACCACGCCGCAAATCCAGGTTGCCGGATCGTCCCAGGCGTCTTGTTGGTCAAAGCCAAGTCGTCGCCAATTGCCCATGCACCCGAACCGCTCGTTCGCCGACATTCCATTGGTGAATTCAATCCTCCGGCCGCGCACCTCCGCGACAGGATGCGTTTTTAAAACACCAAGATCCGGGACGAGATAGTCCGCCATCGCTTTCAGGCAATATTCATAGCTACAGCCCATTTCATCGCCAAGTGCAGCCACCAGGGCAATGTTGTCCGGGTGTTCTTTATAGGGAAATCGCTCAAGCACATCATTCGTGATCAGTCCCGATTCGAGCCAACCTACTCCGCGAAAAGTCGAATTGGCCTTTTTGCAACTTTCCGTAATGTAGGGCCGCATTACCTGTTCGGTAGAAATCAGGTGTGAATTCTGGGGCACGAAACCGGCAATGGTCTCGGCGACGTTGTAACCTGCCGGCCCTTGAATATCTTCGTGGTCGGGATAGGCGTTGGTGATCGTGGCAAGATCATCGCGCGTCCACTGCCGTTGCAGTACGTCAACATAGCCAGGATTCAACGCCATGCACTCCCACAGGAAAACGGACGGCTCCATCCTGGCAGCCAATCGCACAAGGTTTCTTTGTTCCCAGATCGTGGCCTTGTCATAGGGGCGGAACAACGGAATTTCCAGTGGTTCGCCAAGTGGATTTGCGTGAATAAACATGGCTTCGCAGCCCGTCGTTTTCGAGACAAGTCCATGCCCCAACATCCCGACCAAGGCTGCTTTCAACCGTTCCGTTCCCGATTTGCCGCGAGTTCCCCAGCCACCAATCGAAATCGGAATATTCTTGCGGGCATGGTGCAGGGTCCAGTTGGCATACAAGTGTTTACCGAGGACCAGTAACATGACGATGCCCGCAAACACAACCAGCTGCTCGAGCGAATTTTCAAAAGGGGAACCAAAATAGTCCGTAAATCGTTGCAACTGCTGCCAATAGGCTGATTCCACCGTCGCGAGCAAAGGCAATCCAATTAGCGCGGACAGAAAAAAACGCGTCACCGAAGCGTCCTGTGTTCCGTCTCCCGCTTCCTCCGCGGGCGGTTCGCCACCCGCAGCTTCAACCTGACCTTCGTAACCAAGAAATTTAATGTCGAACCCCAACGAACGCATTGAATTGATGTATTTTGAGGCAGGAAAGGTGTCGTCGTTCCAATTTCGTTGCACCGCAAACTTTTCAAACCTGAGGTTAAGGTTCCATGCCGCGCGAAGACACTTGTACAATCCGCGGGGCCCCGTCACAACTGTTTGTCCCTCGCTGGTATAGAACCTGACGGTTCGCGGAAAACACCAACTCATATTAAGGATCGAGACGAAGTCGTCGGGGAGCGGCAGGAAGGGGCGCCAAGTTCCATCCTCGCTGATCGTCAGTGGCTCTCCCGGTACTTTTGTTTCACTCAACTCGCCGAGAATTTGTGATGGCGCCCGGAGCTTGGCCGTGCTGATGCGACCCACCGTGTGCCGCAACGCCTGCCGTTTGTCGGTCGAGGCATGTTTGAATTCATGAATCATCCGCCACAGGCGAAATCCACGCGAGGGTCCCCGCTGGATTCGATAGCTCAACCAGCCCTTGTGAATGTCATAACCGAAGTCATCTTGAGCAAGGACCGCAAAGATTCGCCCTAACTTATCCGAGGGAATACCGCGAAACACTTGTTTCGCAATTCGGCAACTGCGTCCCGGGAGTGTTTTCTGCAACCTGGGCCTCAGTTCGTCAAGCAGTCGCCTGGCTTGTTCATCCAGCTCGGCCCAAATCTGCTCGTTGGCCTGAGCTGCCCATCGCCGCAGCGGAATCTCTGCATGGTTTGACTGCAAGTTGGCAATTCGCGGCGTAATTCGCTGCCTGTAAAACGCGTGAATTTTCTGCCAAGCGTCGGTTGATCCAGGGGTTTGAGGGTTTTGGTACACGACATTACCGGGGCGATTTTCCGTCGCAGTCGCTGTTTCGTTTCTTGTCGTTTGTCGCAGCAAATTCGTCAGACAATGTAACGCGGTGCGAAGCACGAAAGTTGACGTCTCGTTGCTCAGGCATTGTTCGACAACCTCGAGGTACTGCAGGGTCAACGACGAATCAGTCGGCACTTCAATTCCAGCCAGAAGTGCGGCCGCACGTACCTGCTCAACCGGATCGTCGAGCAACAACTCTTTCCATTGTTTGCGGGCGTTCTCATGGGTTGAGAGGAACGCGACCTGGGCGATCTTCTGACGCACGAATGGGCTTGGCTCTGCCTCGGTTGGGACGAGCTCGAATCCGCGCGTTCCGGCGTGTTCAAGCGACGATCGCAGTCGACGTTCAATGAGCTGTAACGCATGCCGGCGTACGAACATGTCATCGCCGTCTTGCGGATTGGCGAGTCGATGTTTGAGAAACGGAAGTGCCTTGCCAAACGACAAAGCACAAAGCACCGACAGCGCCGAACATTGAATCCAAACGTTTGATTTGTTCTCCATCGCTGCTCGGTGAATGAACACCAGCGTCCGCGGGTCCAACAATTCGGCACCCAGACCGTCGGGGAGTTGGCCAATGGCGCGTGCCAGACAATTCAGGACAGCAACGTGCACTCGGTCATCGCCGTCGTAAACCAGTGCGTCTTGAATTTTGCCTTCGATATTCAATCGTTGCCAGATCGCTGCCAACTTCCCGCGCAGCAATTCGGAGCTTGCCGGCTCATCGCGGGGACTCGATTCAAAATGGTACTTATGGGCCAGGCGGAAGACGTGCCCGATCACCTCGCTCAACCGGCTGAACCCGAAAATCAGGACTAACTCAATTTGGCCTACGCGTTTGGCGTACCGGTCGATAACCGCTTCTTCATCGAACCAGCGGGAAAAAGCACGGGCGTCCTTTCGTAGCTGCGCCGGCGTGGCTCCCAACTCGGCAGCATAGTTCAAAATCAGTTTTTCACGTGAGGCAAGGTCTCTGACCTTGGAAAACGCCACTCGAAACTTCAAATTGCCGGATTTCAATGAATCCAGCTTCTTGATTTTCAGCAACAGGTATTGAAACAGAAAATCCGTAAGCAATCGAAGTGGCCTGTTTTCTGAACGACGGCGATCGTCGAGTTCAAACCGCTCCTCCAGCCATTTACGTTTCGCGTGCGACGGAATTTTGGCAAGTTGCGAATTAATTTCCCGACGTTCCGTCTCCAGCCATTCCTCAAAATCCGCATGGATTTCTGCAATTAATTTTGAATTCAGTTTCAGTTCGTACGGGTTCAGTCCCTGTCGCAGCAGTTGCAGTACTGACTTGCGAATCCCCGGAAAATCGATTTTCAGGCTGAATTTTGGCGGCGGAGGTGGCGCAGGTTTTTTCGCAACGGTGTTGGGGGAGACGGTTGCCATAGAGTTCATTGAACGTTAATCGTTTTCATTGCACCAGTATTGTTTCGCAGCCCGTTCTTCCCGGATTGAGCGAAACAGCATCGACTGAGGTTCAAAGTCGAGATAACCGCGGGAGTGGTTCAGGAAACTTGTCACGTTGATGCCAAAACTGGTTTCGCCGTTACCCAGGTCATTACGCACTCCACAACGGAATTCGGTTCGCCGAGTTCGATTTTGCCAGCGCTCGCACATCAAGTCCAAATAAAGCACATTCTGTCCCGTCGCCTGATCGCGGTCATTATCGGCAAAGTATCCCGTGTACCGATATGAGAGGTTCCATTGTAGGGATCCCAACAGTTGATCCGTTCCGACTTGGAAGCCAAGATTATCCGGGACAAGCTGATCCGCGTTAGTTGCCAGCCGTGGCCGGATCCACCAAAGACGATCGAGACAATCCTGAAAAACAAACCGATCCGACAGCCGCAGACCGTACGGATGGTCCGATTTGTATTGCGTAAATATGTCCTGGTCCAGTTCACCGGGCGGAAATCCGTTTTGGTCTTCGCTGAGATCCCGGGCAAAAAAGCTCAAGCGCGGGCGGTGACTGACCCGTTGGCTGATTTGATGCCAGCGGGAAATCTCGCCGTTGACACCGAGCGACCAGGGAGCCGAACTGGAGTCGGGCAACCAGGGAGTTCCAGCGTTCTGGACAAAGAAATACCCTGTCCACGAAACATCATAGGGTCCCCAGCCGTCGGCCCGGCTGTCCGGTTTGCATTTCGCAAGAGGCAAACTTGTCTGCTTGCTATGGGAAAACCCAAAGGTCGGCCCCGAACCAATCCGGGGGCGAATCAGTAACGCCGATCGAGAGTAGGTGTCCGTCCAGTCATCATAGAAGTAACGGCTGATCCGGCAGTTGAAAAACTGATCGGGCGCCCCGTTCCTCGGAAACTCCTCAAGTGCCCGTCGCCTCTCGAATCCGAAATCGAATCCCCAGGTGCCAAGTTCCTGCCGACCGAGCAGATACTGATCTTCAAGTCCAACGGTGATCGGGTCCAGGTCTGGGGAGCGGAGTGAGATCAAGTCCAGATTTTCTGGGTCGTTCGATAATTCCGCTTCCAGATAGACAGCTGGCACAACCTGGTCGGCCCATTCTTCCCGCGATTCCTCGACGGCAACCTCCGGTCGATAGACAGGTAACGGTTGATCATCAAATTCAAGTTCAAAGATGCGGTACAGCCCGGTCTCGCCAACCGCCGGCTGCAACACAATGGACAGGTCACGCTGCACCGGAAAGATCTCAGTCGTTGTGCGGCCGTTTCTGAGCGTGTCGACGCGAAGCAACGTCGGGCCTGCTACGCTAATTTGAATCGGTTCGTCGTGGGTTGCGACCTGGTACGTGCGCGACTGGGCGAGCGGACGAATCGTGCTTTCATTAACCGAAGCCAGTCCGCCGCCATCGACCTGCTCCTTGACATCGATCGCCAGGTAGTGGTTTACCAGCGGTTCGGCATGCCCGATTTCCAGTTGATGGGGACCGGCCGCCAGTTCAGTCCGTACTAAAGTCGGCACAAAAGCGTCTTCCAGGGACACCTCTTGCAGGTTCAAGCCGGACTTGATGATTGCGCGCGTCGGCGACTGCGGAACAAATCCGATTTGCGGACATTGAAGCGAGACAACAAATTCGGTCGGCCTCTGATCCGCAACTTGAAAAATCAGGTGATTATCGCCGGTAACGACCCAATGTTCGGCATGGTGTTCAGCCATCAAACTCTTGCGGATACGCGTGGCCGGCGTTTCAGGTTGCCAGCCATACAATTCCGTGGAATAAACGCCGGCCCTGGAATCAAATTGCGAAAATGATTTCCAGCTTGCTCCGGATGTTGTATTTGCCAGAAGTTGCTGGAGATCGTGCCGCCGAGGATGTTGCCGGGCCAAGTCTTCCAGCTCAACCACATGCCGCAGGCGATTCGTCGGTTCATAAGACTGAGAGTTCGGATCGGCAGCAAACGCAGCGTCTAACGCCTGCCGGTAGATCAGATCGACCCCGTCAATCACGAACGGGAAATCCTGCGGCTTGACGCGACCTTCCCAATCCCGGGCAGCACCGAACGACAACTTGTCAAAGCAGTCAACCGCCGAACCCAGTTCCCCGCAATTACAACAGGGTGCCAGAAAACCAAGCGATATCGATTTGCACTCGCGTTCGAGGCAAATCAGGCGAACACAATCTTTGCAATCGCAATTTTGGGTTTCACAGCTGTGCTGCGATTGGCCGAACTTGCCCTGGACCACCGCGGCGATGGTGGATTCGTTAATTGGCGGCAGCACGGGCAGTCGAATTTCAGGATTTTGTCCGAGAACGCGAAACAGGATATCTGACCGGTCGGCCACCAAATCGATTTTGTTCAATCCGGCCGGCAAATCAATATCTGTGGTAAACAACTGGCCCGGCACTTGATCCGCGTTGCCGTCAATGGATAGAGACTGCGCCACATAATTGTCGGCAATCGGAAGCCGATCAGTTTGACTTGCATTATAAATCAATAGCCAATCCTGGATCGGATCTCGATGGTTGCGGGGATGGAGCGGTCGGACCTCAATTCGGATTCGCTTCGGACCATGTACGGCAATCGACGCCGGTTCATGTTTGCGAGCAAGATAATATTGGCTGGTAAGATCGCGGCTGGCGGACCTGACGGTCGCGGTTCCCGCGCATACTTTGATGGCCGTCTTTTCTGTTTCCCAGCGGCGGGGCCCCGGGTACCCCGCTTGCCACGCTTCCCAATCGCCGATCGCTTTCAGTCGAGTCCCCGCATCCGCGTTTGTCAGACGGGCGAAGATTTCGTGCCCTTGTTGCCAGTGTCTCAACCACGGCTCCGCCTGCTTTCCGCCGGATCGAAGCAGTCGTTGTGCATGTTGATATTTGCCAAACTGGAGCGCCTGCAACCCCTGCCAAAAGTTCTTTTCCTCTCCCGATTGCAATTTTCTGACCGACCTGTCAAACAACTGCCACCATTGAGCCTGGAAACTGCAACGCAACAGGACTTCTCCGTTTTCATCGTTTGGTTCAAATGTCGGAATCGAAATCAAGGCTTCCCGGTAACGGCCGTTGTTCATCAGGGTTCGTGCGAGTTGCTGTTTGTAGGACAGCTGTGGATTTTCGATGGCCGCGACCACCGCGAACATTTCCTGAAGCTGTTCATCGTCCTCTGCCTGACGCATGAGCTGATCGAACATACCCTGCTTCAAATCGGCATCGTCACTGAGAATAAACCAGCCTCGTCGTTCACGATCGGCAAGGAAAAATTCGGCGGCATTTTCCAGTGCATCGGCGCGGGCCAAAATGGCATTGCTCCGGGTCTTTCCCTCCGAATGATTAATTACCTCACTTAACAGTTCAATCGCTGCCGCCCATTGCCCATCCCTCGTCAGCGCATCGACATCGGCCAACTTCTGACTCAACACTTCCGCCGGATGGATTTCCAGGGGCGGTTCAAGTTGCTCGGAACGATGAATGCTGGCGGCAAACAGCTGCGCATACGCCTTGAATAATCCGTCAATTTCGCTGGAATCGTTGCCGAGTTCCTGTTCAACAAATCGAAGCGAATTGGGATCGGGTTGCGCCGCATTGACCTGTTCTGTTTCGATTTTCTTCAGCCCGAAGAACGAAGATTCTGACAATTCGACTTTGCGGGCATCGAGGTACTGGAGGCCGATCCGCGCCTCGGTGACTGAGTCCGACGACAGCCAGATTTCGACACGACTCACGTCTGCCGGCTTGATAAGTTCGGCTGTTGCCGCATTGATCAAAGGTAGCGGCGTATTTCGCATGGCGAAGGGTCCTCCAAACAAACCGCTATCGTACGGGCCATGAATGGAAGCCAGACTGGCCAAGGCAGCCTCTGCTCGAGTTGGCACGAGGCAGTTGAGATCCACTCCTTCGCACTTTTGCACCACCAATTCAATCGGCGCCCGTCCATCGTACCGCATCATCAGCCTGGTTCCCTGCTGCAAATGGGTTTGATCAACGATCAGCCTTAACACGGAGGAGCCTAGCGAATCAGGCAGCCGGTAAACGAGCCTGCAGTCACGCCCCTCGCCGACGCGGACCAGCTGCGTCTCATCGAACCAACCAAGTGCATCAGTCACATGTTGTTCGCCCACGATGGTCTCGGTTGCCTTTTCGGACGGGGCACGGATTGCCCGCGTAACAAAAGTTGCCAGCCCGGGCTGACTGTCGGGATTCAGTTCCGCGGGTAACAAATCGCGAAAATACGTATACCTCTCCCGCAAACGCTCGGCGAGCTGAGCAACTGACATCTCGTCGCCATAATCCGCGTCGCCGTAGTGTCGCGTCGCCAGGGCTCTCATCCACATGTAAGCCCGCAACCCACTGTGCGGAATCTTGTTGTTGCGTGCCAGCCCGGCGATGGTTTGTTGATTGAGATAGGGATCCCAGATCGGATCCGGAAGCGGTGTTGACTGGTCGCCGTCAAACAGAAATGAATTGCTGAGCGCCGCCGTTCCAGGGTCAAACTGCGGCGCATCCCAGATGGAAACCCCTTTCTGAATGTTGTCCCAGGCTGGAAAATCGAAACTTCGGTTACGCGCCGGGCGGCAAAGATCCAACCCGACACCATCGACCCGCAGGTACACCGGATGCGAAGCCTCGATTTCGATCTTCCTGTTTCCATAGTCAACGTCGAGGTAGGCGAACTCGCGTCGACCCACTAACCGTTCGCATCCGTCAACGAAATTCCGGTGGGTTCGCTGCGGCAAGGTATCAAAAGACAGAATCCGATCCAAAACACCATCCACATAGACTCGCAGCCAGAATGTTTGACGCTGTCGCGAATCGATCCCGTATTTCAATCGCGATTCGATGCGAAGCCGTTGAGGCCCATCGATGACCAGCGGTTTCAAGACGTGGGCCGGTAACTCAACATAGCCTCGATTTGAACTCCCTCGATCGTCTGATATTTCAACTTCGTCGTCACAATTGAGAATCTGACATTGATAGTAGTCCAGCAGCTTTGGCGTTCTGCGCCGAGACGTGTAGATCGCTACGGTTACGGGACCTTCGGCGTCATCCGGGCGCCATACCTTCGCAACCGATATGTCTGACTGATCCGGAGCGGCCACGATGGAACAACCATCGTCCGAAATGGCAGAATTTTGTTTTCGAAATAGGCCAGACCCGTTGGAAGTCCAAATTTCAACCCCTTGAATGTCAGTCAGTTGATCGCAAATCGCTACTCGCACCAATTCATGAGCTGGAACAAGCAAGTCCGTACATTGGCCCGGTTCGAGCGTGACCACGCTTTTACGGTACCGAATTGAATGCTTCGGTTTGCTGCCCCGCAGGTAACCTCTCGATCGCGTGAGGTTTTCCCACACGAGTTCAGCTTTGAGGGGAACCCGCCGTTCGCGCGTTTCATCAAGTTCCTGGCCAAAACACGGCACCCAACCGCGCGCGACCGTCAACAACAAGACGATCGAAACGATCCATCGCAGTCGGCGCGCGAAGTCGGCCCGGTTTTTCCAGCGACCGCATTGCGATTGTGCCAACTTTCGACTCATCAATTGACGACTCGTGATGGTTCGGAACTGCGCAAGTTCGCGACTCCGAAGCGGGGCTGGCCTGCAGGCAGTCCTCGAGCGCATCGCGTCCTTGCGCGTCAAATTGTGACGATTACATTCACTATCGCGATTTCGTAAGCTGGGCGATTAGCGAAAGTTTTAACGGTTGCTGGAAACACCCGAAATCGACACAGGAGGTGCTAGCGAATCGTAGAATTTGGCCCTGAGGGCTGGCGAAATTTGGAGCTGTTCCCGGAAATTCTTGTTAAGTTCCAGGTGCAAAAACCCGACGCTCCCAATCTCGTAGACGACACGAGCTTGTTCGTTTTTCGTGCCCCCCAGCTGACGAACCTCCAAGGGATAGAGTCTCACGTTGTCCCTGCCAAAATTTTCCTTGAACCGTATGGAAGCTTCTCGCGCGATGCGACCGGGATATTCCGTCGCATTGCTGACAATCAGTTGCGCCGAACGTGCCGGACCTTTCTGCTTGTCGTTTTCAAAACCGTGAATTTGAACCACAATCGATTCGTCATTGAACTTCAAGATAGCGCGCGTGAAGGCATTGAGAAAGCTGTCACGACGATGTGCCAAATCAAACTGTTTACGATGTACCGTGTTCCAGGCCGCGGCCTGGCAGTCGTTTTCCTGAAATAGTGCGCTCACAATCGTGCCCGATCCCATGTCGTAAAACCGGTGGGGAGCCTGCAGGACGAGATTTGAATTGGAGTTGAATCGAATAACGTAGAAGCCTCGTCCACGCAATTCATGTTCCTGCTCACAAATTGCCGCAAACGACTGACCGTTATATGTCCAGTAGATTAATTGCCAACCGTCCTCCGACCACCCCTGTTCCAGTTCAAGTGGGGTGCTGGTCTGTTCCAATGTCCGAAGCATGCGCTGTTCGAAACGGGAGAGTTCCTCTTTCGTGGATGGTTCATAACCTGCCTGACCGATGGATTGTGTCAACAACTCGTCAAGTTGGCGATCCTGGATCGGGTCAGTCATGTCGACCGAGGCCGCGGTAATGGCCAACGGTGAGTCGTTCAGTTGCAGCAGTTCATCAACTTCCGTTTGAGCGTCGCAATTTTGGCTGTGCGATGTCAGGTTGATACAAATCGAGCAGCCGAACCAACCTGTCACCAACATCACTGCACAGATTGTTAACTTCCAGCTGAAATTCATGGCTGAGTAACTCCCGGTTTGCGAATCTGGATATTCCTGAGCGGCATCTCGCCCGCGATCGTTCGGTAGAGCAGCACAAAACCGTCTGAATGGTCATCGAGTTGACAAACATTGATGGTGTATTCGCCTGGCGGCAATTCCTGCCCGAGTAATATGAAACAACGATGCCCCGTATCGACACGACCATTTTTCCCAAGCAGCACCGATTGCGATTCATGGACCGCACGCAAATCGTAAAGGCGGTCGGTGGCGGTCCAACTGATTTGCGGCTTTTCAAGTGCCGTCTGGCTTGACTCTGGCAGACCAATCCTGACGCGCAGTTTGCAGCGTTCTGCCTGGTCAACTGTCCGATACAGTTGCAATGTCAACAGTTCGTCGGCGTTGGTCAGTTTCTGATACTTGAACGTCAGTTCGCCATCTTGCAGGCGTTGAGCGGTTCGTTTGAGGTAGCAGGGTACATTCTTGAATTCCAGACCACTGAGGAAAAATCGCGTTCTCGCAGCTCCGCGGATTTCGAATTTTCCCGCGGCCGGGATCAGCAAATCATCGAGGTCAAGTTCACCACGGAGCGCGAGCAGCCGTAAGTTGCTTTGCTTCGCTTTCCATCAATCCAGACGGAGACGGGTCCGGGCGCTTGATCGCTGGCGTAAATCAGTTTGGGACGAATCGACTCGTCGCCAAAAGTCAATTCGAACCTTTCGAACTCGAAAGCCTCATTGGGAGTGAGTTCGAAAAATGTTGCCGCCAGCGATTGCTCGCGAATGTTCAACTTTTCCTCGAGCGCACGCGGCACCAACATCTGGCGGCCGACCCAGGTTCCCTGAGGCTCGTAACGAATCCACTCGTAATCGCCGTTGAGTATTTGATTATCAATTTCAGGCGACCTCACCTGCGTGGCGACAACAAACGAGTAATTGTCGCGGATCATCGCCAGGTGATTCGACGGGTTGATTCCGAACCAGGATCGATTGACGGACTGAATCCGACTGAACGCATGGTAGTCTTCAGGCACCTGAATCGTTCTTTCCAGATGCCGTGGTCGTACAAAAGCACTTACCAGCAAGCGACTGTCGTCAGTTCGAATTCTGAATTTGGCGACCTCGGGGGGAATCAAAAAATAGGCATCATGGGGATCCGAAATCAATTCACGCATGCCGTTGTTTGTCAGCCAATCGTAGTGCGATATCACCGGAGTGAATTGCAGATCTCCTGAATCGATCATGGAACCATCGGCTGCCAGAAACTCCCACGTTGCGCTTGCCAGGGGAAAGCGGCTGAATTGCTCCGGCGAGGGCGATTCAATATTTGACTGCGAGGGTTGGATTTCGAGCGGCGGGTTGCCAAAATGTAGACCCAACGGGTATCGAATTTGAACGTGCAGGGGAGTAGGCTCGCCATGCAAGTGACTTACTTCGTATTCCACAGCCTCGCAACTGGCCACGTACATCCTCGCGAACACAGGTCGGGGAGTGATTTCATAGTCATCGCTGGCCCGATTCAACAAATACTGGTTTTGAGTTTCCAGCTGGGTCGCCGAGTCAAGGGCAGCTTGATCCAATGGACGCCAAAACGCCCTGACAACCAGGCGGCTGGCAGTCTCGAGTTGCAGCAGTCCACCGGCAACAGGCAGTTCAACGGAAGAATTTTCGCCGCCGATCTTGTGTTGAATCTCAAGGCGATCTTTCGGCTCCAGGCCGTACCAGGCAATATCCACATCATGCGAATCGTTCACTGCATCCAAAGCACAAAACTCCAACCGCAAGGTGGCTTGGCCTTCGGGAATCGGAATCGTTGCGAGCGTCTTCGAATCGGTATACAGCCCCAGGGGAATCTGTTCATCGCGAACTTCCTGGTCATCGACTTCACCAATGAAAAACAAATAACGCTGTGCGTATTCGCCCATCGTCGGGCATCGAGTCCAGCTCCAGTGCAGCAAACTGCTCCGTTCTTTTTCCGTCAACAATTCGTGACCATAAACACAGTATTTGGAGATACTCTCCTGTCGCTTGCCGGTCATGCGGTTCCAGGTTTTTCGCTCGGCGAAATCCTTACGCTGAACGCGGCCATACATCCGGGCCACAACCTCCTGAATCTGTGGATCGGCTGACAACAACCTCATTCGCACGAGGGCAGCCGGGCGATCAAGGCGATCATTGGCAATTTGCATCGAGCGGGTCTGCGTCGAAACCAGCGAACTCCTCCCGAAAAAAAGCGGGTAGATCGCCTTGCCCGCATCAACATCCATCAATTGCCGAATTTGACTGCGAAAATGATATTCTGATTTCCTGATCACGGTCAGATTTTCGTCCAGGATTTCATACTCGATTGCATATCGCCATCCGAGGCGGGGATTGGACAGATCATAGTCAGGTGCATCGACCGTCTTCAACGCGGCATTCGTCATCACACGGATGGTGTTGGCACCGGGCACCACCTGAAACTCTACCCACTCATCCAATGACAACAGTGTCGTCGGCTCGCGCCGCGCGTCGTCCCGGTTGATGTCCGTGGAAGCAAAATTGATCTGGCGGTATCCCGTCAGACTGAACAGGTACATACCCGCTCCTGCAAGCAGCACTCCAACGATCAAGATCAAATCTCGAAATCTCATGGTGTGGCCCCTCCGTTTTTTGTCTGTTCCGAAACAGGCACGAAATCGTGTTTCGAGATCGTCGGCATCAGCCACAGTGCGCGGGCCCGTAAGAATTCATGGATGGCGTTCGAATCTGCCGGATCAAATTGATAAACTTGATCGGAGACATAACCAGTCAAATTCAACACCGATGGAACTTCATCAGCTTCTTTTGAGATCAGCAGGAACGCTTGCCCGGAACCGACGTCGACCAGCCGCACAAACTTCCAGCCCGGGTATTCCGAGATCAAATTCATGAGTCGCAAGATGTCGCTGGTCTCGACGTATCGCCTTAGCTGCTGCTGAAGTTCCTGCGGCAGCGGTGTGAAGCGTGGCGAGGTACCCGTTGACAACCCGGTGTTCTGCCTTTCCGCTTCCGCCGGCTGGGTCAAAAACTCGATTAGCCCAATCTGGATCGACGGTAGCCCGCAGGCCTTGAATTGGGACGCCATTGGAAGGTTTTCGGATTCCTCACTGAACTTGGTTCTCAGGGACGGGGACAGCCATAGACTGACAACCTCCTTATTTTCAGAAACCTGAACGGCCATTGCCTGCATCAGGATTCCCAGTTCATAACCGGCGGTATCGAACCGACCATCAACAAACGCAACGTCCAACTGATCTTCTATCAGCTGTTTCCACAAGCGTTTCTTGATTGGCGTTAAATCGTCGGGTTCATTCGTTCCATCGTCAGTTGCCAATACGATATCCGCGTCGACAGGGGCCTGGATGGCTCGGGCTTGAGTGATCAGGAGTGGCCGATCACCTAGTTCCCGCAACAACACGTGACGAACGAGATTGAACAGGTTCACTTTATTCGCGACTTTCGAAATGTCTGCGGTACCGTCAAGATTGGCAAACGGATGCGCGCCGGCGGTCAACAATACCGAAGCCCGGGGCCGGTCGAAGAGATTGATACCAAACTCTAGCGAACGGCGCTCGAAAATTGGTCGAGGTACTTCAACCACGAATGGATCTGCCAGACCGGGTCGAAATACAAACGTGCCCCAGCCTTTGCATCCCGCGAAGTCCTTGTGGATGGCCGAGTCAGTTTCCACGAGCGCGACATACGATTCCGACGTTTGAGGATCGACGATGATCTCCAGTTGATAATCCAAAACGAGGGCAGCCATATTGATCGGCAACAGCCGGCTCATTACGTCATCGGTTAGCCAGGACGGGCGCGGAAATGTCAAATCCCGGGCGGGTTGCAACTGGTTGAGAAGATTAACCAGCGGCGTAACGACTTCATGATCCATGTAGAGCATTTGTTCGATGGATGCCGGTTGATAGGCGTTTGAACCCTGCGGGCAGATCCTGAGCGTCTGTTGTTTCATCCAGTCTTGCAGGTCTTGCGACAGGACTCCCACCTGGTAACGAGCGGATTCGTCGGTATCGGCAGCTCCCCCTTCGTCTGCAACCGGCACCAGCAACTGGCCAATCAATCGCCGTCGATCTTGATGGTTTAAAAACAGCTCGACAAAATTTCCATACGTTTGTTGACGCAATTGATTGGGAATGGGACTGTCATTCCATTCGACCGCGTAGCCACCTGTGAGGTCCTTGAGTCGTTTCAAGTTCAGCTGAGTCGGGATTGCTTTACGGATCCACAGCTGAGACCGCGCAGTCTCAAAATCCGCCGCTTCCACGTGGTCATCTTGCTGTACTCGTTCCAATTGGCGGAAACTCGATTTGGTATAACCCCGGACTTGTAACACGTCGGATCCAAAAACCTTGTGGAACACAGCGAACATCGAATCTTTGGATTTCAACACATCTGCGTTTCCGGAAATGTCGCCTTTTTGGACGGCCCCCGCGACGGCGAAACCACGGCTGGGAAAATTGCGAAACAGGCAGAGTCCGGATTCGACAGTGCCCCATTCTTCCAGCGGCTTGGGAATTTCAACGCATAAACCGTCGGGTTGTCGGGTGTCAATCGCGTAAACGCCCCAGCCATGTGTTGGCGAAGCTTCGCGAAGGTACAGATATCGACCTTGCACAACGATCAACTCGTAATTGACCGAACTCAGCCGAGTCGCGACACCTTGCAACACAGGTGACGTCAAATCAACTGAGTGCAATTGCTGGAGATCATTCAGTGCCGCACGGAACGAACTTAGTTCCGCCGGCACCGGTGGCTGGTAGCTCCCGGAAGCACGCTGCTCGTACAGCCGGATCTTGTCGGCGCGGATCAGGTCGACCAATGACTCATCTGTCGCTTGAACGGAAATCGTCACGCCGTCCAAATTTGCACCGCCTGGATTCAAGACCCAATCAAATCGGATATCCGGCCCCGTGACGAGGGCGTAACCCAGGAAGCTGCCAACAACGGCTCCCAACAATGAAATTTCTGCAACCGAACGAACAAGCCGCACGGTCAGCCGTTTATCGTGGGCTTTGACCGCCATCAACGTCGTTAACAGGTAACCAAATCCAAACGTGTCCGACATTGCCAGGGTTGGAAAAATTGGCGGTAGTATGTGACAAAGTGCTAAGCGGTAGAAAAAACAGACTGTGAAGAAAAAACAAAGCTTACGTCCACCCTCCATGGTCGCCGTGCTGAACCAGCGGAGTTTCAGAATGGCGCCGGCAATGATCAGGATGATTCCGCTTTCTGCGATCGAAAATAGGATTTTGGTGGGGTCCTGCCAGAGCAGTCCCAGCAGCGCCGGAATCAGGATGCCATTAAAATCCCAGGCGTAACGCAGGTTAAAAAAGGACGCCAGATACGCCGTCGTCAACACAATGATGTAGGCTTTGGGGCCGATCAGAAGCGATGTCGAAATGTCTTCGTAAAGCAGATGAAAATTTCCGACATTGAAATTCGTCAGCCCGACCAGACAAACCCGAACCAGGAAATAGGTAAGGCCAACGCACGTGAGCATGGGTACGAGCCCCCGCAGCACCCCAGGTTTCCAGAAGTAGTTGGCGATCAAGGCGACGGCAATTAGACCGAAGCTGTGAAAGTTATTACGGTAATCAAAATTAAAGCCATATTCCTCGACCGCCAGGCGACCAACATATGGCAAAACCCAACCGTCAAACACGGACCGCACCAGCACGCTCACGACGAGAATCAAAAAGAATCGATCGCGACCAAAAAAACTGCTCCAGCAAGGCAACCGGCGCGGCCCCTCTGACAGAATCACAACGACCAAGTAGGTCACCAGCGACTCAAACAGGATGACGCCTGCCGTGATAGGCCGAATCATCAACAGCGGTGCCAGGTAACCTGGAATCACCAGCCCTGACAACGTCCAGCCAAATCGCAAATTGAAAAATACGGCTACGCAGACACCGATCCAGACCGTCGTCGAAATCGTGATTGCTGTTGAATCAAACGGAAAAACTGGCAAATTCAAGTCGAACATGCGAACACCCGTTAAATCCCGTGCAGCAGGATATCGCGCGACGCGGATGAATTCACCTGATCCGCGCCAGGCTGTCCAGCTTTGAGTGCGAGTTCAACATTGATCCGGAAGTTCTTGTTGCAGCGAACGGCCAGCGTCGCATCCCAGGCTTCGAGCCAGGATTCAATTTCACGGAATTGGTCCATTTGCAACGGCGTCAACACGGAAAGAGCAGGCTCCTTGTCCGAGTCTTCCTCATTGCCTGGCAAAACGTCGAGTGAGCGGCGGAAGTCCTCCAGGGGGACACCACCTGTTTTGTCACAAAAGCGGTAAATGGCGGTATCGGCAACGATTTCCGAACTAACCGCAATTTCCGCGTCCTCGTTGGCGTCATGCGTAATGCCCTCCAGAATCGTCAAGAAAATCCGTTCCAGCAAAAACGGGTTGGCAACGACGTCCAGGTGTCGCGTATCCAGCTGAGATACGACTTTGATATTTCGCGCGTCCAGTTTTGGGCGTAACTTTTCCAGGCAAGATTCCCAGATTAAACTCGAATCAACAATCATCGAGTTGCCTGGATCCTCACTGAATGGGTATTCGAGGATGGACCGGCACTCCGCGATGGAATCCAGAATCTCCATTGCCAATCGATCCTCAAACGGAGCCGCTTTGCGCATTCGCGGAGTCCGCAGTTGGTCCGCGAGTTTTTGCAGCCTTTCCAGCCGGTCGTTAACCTGTTGCAGGTTGTTGTTGACAAACTCTTGTTGCCAAATCTTGGATTGCTGAAAGATCTTGCCTTCGACGACTTGAATGCAGACGCACCTGGAGGAGATTTCCGGCTCATCGTCTCCCTTGTTAAGCGGTTCGAGGTAGAGCACGCGGGGGGCATCCCGCCTGCTTTCGCTGGGAATGAAAATCTGCTGGGTCCGCCCCTCGACGACGCATTGACGAAACAGTTTCCGGCACTCATTTTTGTTCCAGCCGGTTAAGGACTCCAGCATGCTGATGCAGTCGGTATTCTCGACGACGACGCCGTTCCGTTGCAGCAACTCCACCATCTTCGCGTTCGTTTTGATGGTGCGACCAAAAACGTCGTAGATCACACCCGCCGTTTGAATCGTTTCAAAAGCATCCCCCAACAGCTTTTCCAGGTTGCGGTGTTCGACTTCGGCTTGAAACAGACTCATTTTCCGGTGTTGCTCGGGAACCTGTCTCAGTTTCTGCAAAAAGAAACCCTGCCGAGCTTCCTGTTGGTGCATGATGCGGTGCTTGCTCGCCAACACTGCCATATCACTCGAAAACCTGGTAAGGAAATTTTCAAAGTCGTCCCAGTTCTTGACGGATTCAGCCGTCATCTCCAGCACCATAAACCCGACTAACTCCGAGACCAGAATCAGCGGAGCAACATATTCGATACAGTCCTTGTCGTGATTAATCTCGAAAAACTGACGATTGTGAATTTGGGTCGCAGCACCCAGGCCAACCGCCGTCCGATAGGGTTCACGATTGATGTCACGGCGACGTTCGAAAATATCGTTCGGCGTGCAGTGAATCGTTTTGGTTACCTTCAGGTGTGTTGCGCCGGAATCGAGTTCCATCAACACCATTCGATTCGGGTAAAAAATTTGATAGACCGAATCGGAGATGAGCGTCCAGCTATCTTTGTCCTCGGCCTTCCAGTCTGTGCGCCCGGAAATTCGCATCAGGTACCAGCCTTCGATGACATCCTTCAATGTTTCGAAACGCGAGCAAAGACTTGTCAACAACACCAGGCTGGTGGCTGCCAGGATCGAAGTGACGGGAAGTTTCACAGAAAAGAAATGCAGTACGAGCCAGCTGACAAAGATTACGGTCATGACCGAAAACGCATAGGCTGCGAGGACATAGCCGGAACCGATTTGCCGAAAGACTTGACCAAACAAAAAGGTTGAAAACAACAGAACAAGACAGGCCGTCAATATACCCGCGGCTTTGATTCCGTTTTGTTTGAGCAATGTGTTCAGGATATTTCCGTGCAGCTCCAGACGACTCATCCGGCGGGCGTTTAAAGTTGTCGGAGTGGCAATACCTTTCTCCTCGTCAGGTTCGGGACCAATCAAGACAATTTTGTCGCGTACCAGTTCCGAAACAATCCTGTGGTCGAGCAACTCCCGCGCGCTGAAATGAGGCAAGCAGTTTGGTCCTCCTGCGAATCGAATCCCCAGGTTCCCGGGTGGCACTTGTTCGGCAGACAAAAATGGTTTCGCAAGCGCGAATTCAAACGAGTCATACGTGCGTCCCTCGTGTTCAATTCGAGTCGGGTGCTCTCGATAGATGGATTGATCCAGTCGTAAATTCAGAAATCCCTGACCGACAGCAGGCTTGGCCGGCTGCCGCGATTTTTGCTCGTCTGGATTAAAAGGGAGCGGCAACGTGTGACCGACGACAAATTTCCCGGCAAAGGGATGCTCGTTAAGGCACGACAGTTGCTGAGGGTCTGGCGCAAACAAAAAGCCGATTTCTTTCGCTTCGAAACCCAACAGCTCGTCGGCCATTTGAGAAAGTTGATGGCAATCTTTCTCGTCAAAAAATGAGCTGGGAGTGTACACCAGCACTAGTTCACTGGACGACGGGGCCGGCGCCTGAATGCATTGCATGTAGTCGAAGCAATGCTCGTCTGAACTGTTGAATGATCCTGTCAAGCCGACGAGAAAAACGGCTAACACGATGCTCAAAACAGTCAATGAGCCGAAATGATTCTGTATTCGCGAGGAAATTTTCATGCCTCGTTCGCGTTACTATAAAGGGAGGGGAACTGAACATTTTTTGACTTGGGGCGGCGAAGCGAGGGTCCCCGAAAGATAGGTTGCGAAACCGACATATTGGTCGCGGCCGTTTGGTACCACAAAAAACCGCACTTACGTTTACCGGCTATGACGATAAGAACAGTTGCGCCGATTGGGCCTTGGCCGGAATCCAGCCCGCCTGAAATTGCACTCTTAGGACGTGGATGCCGAAGCCGGAAGGTGGCCAGCGGAGACGGAGCTCCGCCCTCCCAATGAATGCCGATACGACTGGCGGAGACGGAGCTCCGCCCTCCGATGACGATACGACTGGCGGAGACGGAGCTCCGCCCTCCCGATGAATGCCGATACGACTGGCGGAGACGGAGCTCCGCCCTCCCGATGAATGCCGATACGACTGGCGGAGACGGAGCTCCGCCCTCCCGATGAATGACGATACGACTGGCGGAGACGGAGCTCCGCCCTCCCGATGAATGACGATACGACTGGCGGAGACGGAGCTCCGCCCTCCCGATGAAGCCGATACGACTGGCGGAGACGGAGCTCGGCCCTCCCGATGAATGCCGATACGACTAGCGGAGACGGAGCTCCGCCCTCCCGATGAATGACGGAGCTTCGCCCTCCCGATGAATGACGATACGACTGGCGGAGACGGAGCTCCGCCCTCCCTATTCCTTTGAAAGGAATGCGTCCGGAAAATGCTTTTTTGCGGACTCCAACGGCTTGGCCGCGACCATGCCCAGCCCGCAAATGGATCCTTCTTCCATCTCCCAACCCACATCGTCGGCCATCGCGAGTGCGTTTTCATCGCCCAATTGAATGAATTTGTTGACTTGACGATTGAGATAGCGCGTCCCGATGCGGCACGGCGCGCACTGGCCGCAACTTTCGCGTTCAAAGAAAACCAACTGCCATTGCACCGCTTTTACGATGTCAACCGTATCGTTGAGTACAACCAGACCTGCGCTGCCCAACATCGATCCCACATCCGCCAGGTGTTTGTAATCAAGCGGCAGGTCGCGATACGTCATCGGCAGAAATCCGGACGAAGCGCCACCAGGACTGAAACACATCGGCGTACCCTCGTAACCACCGGCGGCGTCAACAAGCTCATCAAGATTCACACCCAGTGGCAGTTCATATACGCCCGGACGATGCACATGCCCGGACACGCAATACAGTTTCGATCCGGGTTCTGTTTTACCCTGTGCCTTGAACCACTCGCCGCCACGGTGAACGATCGCCGGTACACAGCAAGCCGTTTCGACATTATGCATCAAAGTCGGTTTTTGACGAAATCCGCGCTCGGTGGGGTAGGGGGGCTTCAAGCGCGGCATGCCGCGTTTGCCTTCGAGTGCTTCAATCAGCGCAGTTTCCTCGCCGCAGATGTAGGCGCCGTGACCGTGAGCCACGTGGATCTTGATCGGCGCAAGTTTGGATTCGGCTTCGGAGATGGCGTTGTTGAGCGAACGAATTTCGTTGGTAAATTCTCCGCGGATGTAGATATAAATGTCCTTGGCACCAACGCACCAGGCGGCAATGGCCAGTCCCTCAAGCATTTTGTGCGGCTGACGGAGCACGATTTCGCGGTCTTTGAATGTGCCCGGCTCGCCTTCATCCGCGTTACAAATAACGTAACGCTCCGTTTCCTGTTGTGATCGCACCGAGCGCCATTTGAAATGGGCCGGAAAGCCCGCTCCACCACGCCCCTGCAATCCTGCTGCCTCCAGTCGATCAATGACTTCGTCCGCACCCAACTCTTTCGCCCGCGCAAATGCCGAGTACGCAAAATCCTGAGGGCCGGCAAGGTTCATAGGCAAGTCCGGATTATCGGGCGTCACGCCGTACGATTTGCCTTCGTAGGTGATCAATTCCAGATCTTCGTCAAGCGTCGCCGGAGCCCGATCGCATTGGGCGAGGCAACTGACGCGTTCCACGTTCTTGCCCTGCGCTTTCAGCTGGTCCGCCAATTCGTCGGCATTTGCCATCTGACAAGTCAAACCATCACAAACGCGCACGCGACGACCGGGCTTGTTGATCAACGTGTAGAATAGTCCGGTACCCCAAACGTCAGCTTCGGGCACGCCTGTTTCCCGGGAGACTTTGCGTACCGTTTCCTCGGTTACGCCACCTTCATGTTCCAGGAGTTCCAGGACTCGTTCGCGTTGGGCGGTTGGTTTTAACATGATAGCTTCGGGTTGGACCAGCAGATGATTTCGTTAGCATATTGCATCTTTACAATTTTTGCAGCTTCGAATCTGATTGTAACCTCGATTTCTGAAAATTGCGTCCCGGCGCGACGAATGTTTATCGCGGACACGACTTCATAAAAAAAATATTCTGAGCGGCAAGGCGCTAAACTAGCCGCCGGTTTTGGTTGCGCAACCGCGACGAACCGGACGCTGGCGAGTGGCGGCTGATATTTGATAAACACTACCTAGCCGCCGGTCCGTCAACGGCAGTGTATAACGTTAGTGTAATAGAACTTAATTTTATACCCTCACCCGGGCCTGAGAGCCCAACCTCTCCCAGAGGCCAGAGGGAGAGGTAACTTGATGTATCGCAGTTGGCTAGGGTGTACTTGGGAGCCTTACTTTGAGCGACAAATCGCTACCAGAAACTGACCTGCTTCGACCGTACCGACGGATTGTGGTCAAGATCGGTTCTGCGTTATTGGTCGACCGGGAAACTGGGTTGAGGACACATTGGCTGGATGCCCTGGCCGACGATATTGGTTCGCTCATTGCTCGCGGAGCCGAAGTCATCGCGGTTTCGTCGGGAGCAATTTCGCTGGGACGAATCGTGCTCGCCAATCGCCAGCCCGGGAAACCGCCGACTGACAGTCGCATTCTCAGGCTCGAAGAAAACCAGGCGGCCGCCGCGATCGGCCAAATCGAACTTTCGCGTGCCTATTCGCAAGTGCTTTCAAAACGTGGACTCAACGCCGGACAGATTCTGTTAACGCTCGGCGATACCCAACACCGTCGCCGCTATCTGAATGCTCGCGCCACCATCTCCATGCTGCTGAACTGGCATTGTGTTCCTGTCATTAACGAAAACGATTCGGTCGCGACCAATGAAATTCGCTACGGCGACAATGATCGACTGGCCGCGCGGGTGGCGACGATGATGGGCGCGGATTTGCTGGTGCTGCTTTCCGACGTGGACGGTTTGTATTCGGTGCCACCACCGGCTAATGCATCACCGGAGTTCCTGCAGAACCACTTTATTCCGCGCGTGGAACAGATCGACGCGACGATTGAATCGATGGCGGGTGAATCGAATTCTGACCACGCTCGCGGTGGCATGAAAACCAAGATCCAGGCTGGAAAAATCGCGACCGCCGCAGGAACTACGATGGTGATTACCAACGGCCGACGCGAACACCCGCTGGCAGCCCTCGCGCAGGGTTTTCGTGCCACCTGGTTTGAACCGAGCATGCACCCCGTCTCTGATCGTAAAAAATGGATTGCCGGCCAGCTGGAAACGAAAGGCAAACTATGCATCGATGAGGGAGCCGTGGCGGCATTACGCAAAGGCAAAAGCCTCCTGTCAGCTGGCGTCACGAGCGTCGAAGGCCGTTTTGCGCGCGGCGATACCGTTTCAATTTTCAACGAAGCGAATACCGAAATTGGCCGGGGCCTGGTCGCCTACGATGCAGCCGACGCAGCCAGAATTGCCGGCTTGAAAAGCGAAGAAATTGTAGATCTGCTCGGAGTCGCCAGTCGCACGGAACTGATTCACCGGGACGATCTGGTGTTGAATTTCCCTGCCAGGGAAACTCGATGACGAAAGGTACCTTAACATGAAAACCACTCTATCCGAGGCGGATCTCTGCGCGATGATGAACCAGATGGGTGCCGACGCACGCAGCGCCGCCCGGCTCCTGGCCCGCGCCAACGATGAAAAAAAATCCAAAGCCCTTCTGGTCGCTGCCGATCGCGTGGAGAAAAATGCCGGCAAGATTCTGGCGGCCAATGAGATCGATCGCACCCGAGCCAGGGAGCAGGATCGCTCGCCAGCTATGATCGACCGCCTGACCCTGGACGACGACCGCCTCACCCGCATCGCCGACGGGCTGAGAACCATCGCCAGTCTTGACGATCCGATCGGACAGGTCATGGCCGAATGGGAACGGCCCAATGGATTGCGCATCCAACGTGTGCGAACGCCGCTGGGTGTTGTCGGTGTCATCTACGAAAGTCGCCCCAACGTGACGGCCGATGCAGGCGCGCTGTGCCTGAAGTCTGGTAATGCCACGATCCTCCGCGGCGGAAGCGATGCATTTCATTCATGCGGCGTGATTTATGAATGCCTTTTGGAAGGGCTGAAAGCGGCCGAATTGCCTGATTCCGCAATTCAACTCGTACCAACATCGGACCGCGCGGCGGTAGGTGAAATGCTTACTGGCTTGTCTGGCAATCTCGACGTGATCGTACCTCGGGGCGGAAAGAGCCTGGTGGCCCGCGTTCAGGATGAATCGCGTGTTCCCGTGTTTGCGCATCTGGAAGGTGTTTGTCACGTATACGTCGATCGGTCGGCAAGTCTGTCGATGGCAAAGGCAATCGTTATTAATTCAAAACTCCGTCGTCCGGGAATCTGCGGCGCTGCAGAGACATTGTTGATCGACAAAAACTGCCCTCACCGGTACCTGGGAGATATTCTCGATGAGTTGGCCGCCAAAGGATGTGAAATTCGCGGTGACACCACCGTGCGTGAACGATTTCCAGCGGCGACCGAGGCGACCGAGGAAGACTGGTCGACCGAATATTTGGCTCCGATCATTTCCGTCAAGCTGGTCGACGGCATCGACGAGGCGCTGGCCCATATCGAAAAATACTCTTCCGGTCACACCGAAGCGATCGTGACGGATGACCTCGTGACCGCAGCACGTTTTTTGAGCGAGCTCGATTCCGCAATCCTGTTGCACAATGCGTCGACCCAGTTTGCTGACGGTGGTGAGTTTGGAATGGGTGCCGAAATTGGAATTGCCACCGGTAAACTGCACGCCCGTGGTCCGGTCGGCGTCGAACAACTGACCAGCTTCAACTATCGAGTCCGCGGGAATGGTCAGGTGCGACCAGCTTGAGGGGTCGGGAGTCGGGAGTCTTTTGGTCGAATTCGAAAGCTGTTTGGCAAACTCGCGATTACGGCTACACAAGCAATTTTCCAGTCGCGGCACAAAAGACTCCCGACCCCCTCGTTGTCGACCCACAGCCTGGGTGCACCGAGTGATGACTCCCGACCGACTCGCGTCGGGGGCTTCTTACAAACAGCGGGCCGCGCGAGATTGAATCGCGGGTTTCTTGCCCACCAGTGTGCCTTAACCCACCACTCGCTGCCCCGCCGCGTAGATATTGAAACGCGATGCCGAAGCAAAACCAATCAGAGTTAAATTAAACTCATTTGCCAACTCCACCGCCAGGCTCGATGGGGCACCCACAGCAACCAGAATCGGCACCGCCGCCACCAACGTCTTTTGCATCAACTCAAAACTCGCGCGGCCGCTGACAACGATCAGTCGTTCCGTCAGCGGTACGTTACCAGCCAGCAATTGTTCCCCGATCAGTTTATCGAGCGCGTTGTGGCGACCGACATCTTCGCGAATCGAAATCAGCTCGCCAGTCACATCAAATAGCCCGGCGGCGTGAAGTCCGCCGGTGCGATCAAACACTGCCTGGCTGGACCGCAACCGCTCGGGCAGCGAACGAATGATCGCCGCCTCGACGGAAACATGATTGGAAGCGATCGGCGTCAAACCCTGGGCCTGAATGGCGTCCAGGGATGCCTTGCCGCAGATCCCGCAGCTGGACGTCGTGTAAAAGTGGCGTTGTAGTTTGCTAACATCGACGTTCAGATTGGGAGCCAGTTCCACGCTCACGATATTGCCTTCGTCGCGACCTTCCGGCACCGGTCCGCAAAACTCAAAACGATCGATCTGGTTCCCTGCGGTGATCACACCTTCGGTGAAAAGAAATCCGGCTGCCAGTTCGAAATCGTTGCCTGGCGTGCGCATCGTGATGGAAAGGCTTTTGCTCCTTCGTTTTTCCGGCGGTCCAAACACCACGCGAATTTCCATCGGTTCTTCGACCGCCACCACGTCTGGTCGTGATTCAAAACCGGACGAAGTCGCCTGCGAAACCGGCACCGATTTTTCTCTTTCGTTGATTGGCTTCGGTTTTGACATCGGGAATTGACCTGGGTTGCGTGCGACTCATCGTGTTCGTCATTTACTCGGTATTCCAGTCCAGGCTGAATGACCAGTCGACGACCTGCGCCAGACTGGCGAAATCGTCCGTCCAGATGATTTTCGGCATCTCTTCCGGCCAGGACAACTGCGCCGACTTGATTAACTCGAAATCAAGCACGTGCTGGTTTTTGCTAATTAAGACCCAACGCGTTTGGAATTCGGTTCCATTTGCGTTTTCAATAAGGATCGGCGTGTACCCATTCTCGACCGCCAGAGCATGAACGACCGGCCGCAAATCAACAAAACGGTTGGTAATGTGGGCGACCAGGATCCCATCTTCTTTCAGGTGTTGCCAATATAGTTTAAAACTTTCGCGCGTCATCAAGTGAACTGGAATCGAATCGCTCGAAAACGCGTCCATGAACAGAATGTCAAGATTCAGCGGTCCCTCGCCCGACAATTGTCTTTCCAGCTGAATGCGGCCATCGCCAATGATCACCTGGCTTTGATATTTCGATTCGTCCAGGTAAGTGAAGTATTCGCGCGCAGCTGATCGGAAAGCGGGTTTATTTCATAAAACCAGAATTTGTCTTGCGGCTGCCCCCAGGTTACAAGCGAGCCGGTTCCAAGTCCGATCACGCCGATGTTGAGCGCCCGTTCCTGTCGTGAAGGATCCGAACGCATCGCCTCAAATGCCAGCGAAGGCCCGCTGCCCTGCACGTAATAACCGCTCGGTTTCATTTTGTCAGGACCTTCGACCAACTGGCCGCCGTGTACCGTTCGTCCGTTGATCATGACGCGGTAGAGTTCGTCATGTTCGGCGGGTAACCCTTTTTCCCATTCGCAAAGCGGTTTTTCAAAAACTTGAACCAGCCCATATTCGTTACGTGCCCGGGCCAATAATCCCGGATGAAAACTCGTATCGATCAGGTACAAAAAACTGCAAATTACGCACGACATCGCGACCAAGGTGCCCAGCGAACTGGTCCAGACAAGAGACGTTTTCCGTGTTGTCGACGTCCGGGCATCGAGTATGGTGGTCGTCAACACAATTCCCAGGCTCGCCAATAGTCCCACATGAAATTCATTGAATTCGACGAATATCCGCGGGGCGATGGCTACCACAAACAATCCGCCCAGCGCGCCGCCGACTGAAATCACCAAATAAAATAACGTCAGATTTCGAGGGGCAGGCTTCAATCGCTCCAGTTCGCCATGGCAGCTCATGCTGCAGGAAAAACAGACGACAGCCAAACCAATCACCTGCGGCAACAAGGAAAGTTGATTCCCCGCGTGCAAGATCAAGACCGCCACTACGGAACTGACGATCAACAGCGGCGTAAATATAATTCGGCGATACAGTGACGGGCGATCAAAACAGACAATCAGCGACAACAAGTACAAAGTCAGCGGCAGAATCCATAAAAAGGGGATTGAGGCAACTTCCTGGCACATCAAATTGGTGGTTGCCATCATCATCATCGACGGCGACATGGCCAGCACGACCCAGATGAGAATCCTGGAAGCACTGATTTCATTTGGTATTGCCGCTTCATTTTCGCCGCTTGACTGGGAACCCACCCAGCTGTTCAGGCCGGCCGCTTGCCATCCGCTCAACGCGCACAGTGCAGCAAACAAAACGAAACCGCTGGTCCAGATCAACGCCTGGTCATCAAGCCGAAATACACGCTCAAAAATAAAGGGATAAGTTAAGAGTGCCAGCATCGAACCAAGGTTGGAGACCGCATACAAACGATAGGTTCTTCCCCCGTGCGACGTACTGTGCCACGCTTGAACCAGCGGCCCAGTCGACGCCAACACCAGAAACGGTAACCCCAACGTGATCGCCAGCAGCTTGACGATCGCGACGGTCAGATTTTCGCCGCCGTCCGGTTTAAGCGACTCCGGCGGAATCGCCCGCAGCCAGACCGCTACCAAAGTTGCCGTAACCAACAACACGACGTGAATCAGCCACGCCACCTTGGGCGAAAAAAGGCGTCGCAGCAAATGCGCGTACAGATATCCCAACAGCAAGACCACTTGAAAAAACATCATGCAGGTGGTCCATACTGTCGACGTGCCGCCAAACCACGGCAAAATAAACTTGGCAACGATTGGCTGAATTTGAAACAGCAGGAACGCGCTCAAGAAAATTGTCAGTCCATATCGAATCATCGCGTCGCCGCCGGTAATTATGAGAAAGCCCATCTTATCGTGGCGGACAATGACGTAGAAGGCGGACGACCGGAAGTCGCACAGGTCGCCGCGTCCAAGGGTCGGGAGTTTTTTTGAAAGAACCGTTGGCAGTATGATGACGCTCCACCAAAAAGACTCCCGACCCCCTCGCCTGTCCCAAAGCTCTCTCCAAAATGTTATGATCAAGCCACCGCCAATGAGAATTTTTCGAAGACACCTGATCAATGTCCGTTATGACCAACGACAAAATTGCCAGTACGCTGGATCAGCTTGCTGATTTGCTTGAATTTACCGGCGCCAACGCGTTTCGCCTGCGGGCCTATCGCAACGGGGCGCGGATTATCAAAGATCTGCCCGAGTCGATCGAATCGATGTTGGCCAAAGGCGAAGACCTGACCAAACTCGACGGAATCGGCAAAGGCGTTGCCGAGAAATGCAAACAGCTTGTCGACACAGGCAAATTGACGCAGCTGGAGGAGATTCTGGAACAAGTTCCGCGGACCGTGTTGGACATGTTGCGAATCCCAAAACTCGGGCCCAAAAAAGCGGCGGCCATCTTCAACGAGTTGGGGATTGCCACACTTGACGAACTCAAACAGGCGTGTGAGGCGGGCCAGGTCCGCGAACTGGCCGGGTTTGGGGAAAAAACAGAGCAACATATCCTCGAAGGAATCGAAATCGCGGCGGCCGCTAACAAAAGAATTCTCTGGGCCAAAGCTGACAAGATCGTGCAACAGCTGCGCCAGCATATGTCAACGTGCAAACAGGTAAAGCAGATCGAGTTCGCCGGAAGTTATCGTCGCGGCAAGGAAACTGTCGGCGACCTGGATGTGCTGGCGACCTCCAGTGATGGCGAAAAGGTCATGGACCATTTCGGAAAATTCGATGGCGTGAGTTCCGTTACCGTGCGCGGCGAAACCAAAATGTCGGTTCGCCTGGAAAACGAATTTCAGGTCGATCTGCGAGTCGTTCCCGACGAGTCCTTCGGCGCGGCACTGCAGTATTTCACCGGCTCCAAGGAACACAACGTCATCTTGCGGGGAATGGCGAAACAGCGGGGCCTCAAGATCAACGAATGGGGTGTCTATCGCCTGAAAGATGACAAGTTGATTGCGGGCAAAACCGAGAAGGATGTCTATGCGGCACTCGACCTGCCTGTGTTTGATCCCGAAACGCGTGAAGCCCGCAACGAATTTGAATGGGCTGAGAAACTGGACGCACTCCCGATACTCATTGTGCTCGAGGATATTGTTGGCGATCTGCACATGCACACCACGGCCTCCGACGGGAAAGCATCCATCGAAGAAATGGCCAATGGTGCACGCGAGCGGGGACTGAAATTTATCGCGATCACCGACCACTCGAAGCGCGTCGCAATGGCCAACGGTCTGGATGACAAAAGATTGCTGCATCAATGGAAAGAGATCGACCAAGTCAATGCCGCGGCGAAAGACGGCTTTTTGATTCTCAAGGGAATCGAATGCGATATCCTCGAGGACGGCACCCTGGACTTGCCCGACAAAGTACTTGCCAAAGCCGACTGGGTCATCGCCAGCCTGCACTACGGCCAGCAACAACCGCGTCAACAAATCACCGATCGACTTGTCGGTGCGCTGGAAAATGAGCACGTTTGCATGGTGGCTCATCCAACCGGCCGAATTTTAAATCAACGGCCCGCTTACGAAGTCGATCTCGAAGCCGTGTTTCAGGCGGCCAAAGAAAATCACAAAATGCTGGAGCTAAACGCCAGCCCGCACCGGCTGGACCTGAACGATGTCAACCTGATCAAGGCCAAGCATCACGGCATTCCCATCGTGATCAACACCGACGCACACCGAGTGAAGGGACTCGATGACATGCGATTCGGAATCAAACAGGCTCGTCGCGGTTGCTTGACCGCCGCAGATGTTGCCAACACGCAGCCGTGGAAAAAAATGAAAAAGCTGGCTGGGGAAATCATAGTCGCGTGATTGTGGCACAGACCTCCGCAGCGGATCTTCGACGGGGCGAGGGTTGTGAATTCCGCAAGGAATCCGATGTCTCCCTCTCCCGGACCCTCACGTGTCGCCGGGAGAGGGTCCTGTTTTGCAACGCTTTAACGCTTTAATCGCCGTGCAAGCCGCCCGGTGCCTTCGCCATTTTTTTGAGCCGAGAACGTCTGCGTGGTCACCGGCGGACTTGCGCCCGCCCGCTAATTCGTTCGACGTGTGTTCCACAAATCGTAACGTTCACGTCTCGGAGATCCGTGCCACATTTGCGGTGTTGCTAAAATGCATCGCGTTGCATTACGTCGACGGCCACCCCGGCTGGCGGTTGCCAAATTGCCACCAGCCAAGTCACCACCGCTGAAAACAAGCGGTTTTTTGGCCTTTTGGCAATCTGGAACGCCACTTGCATTCTTGTTCGGCGACACAACGCGGGTTTGTCAATTTCGGTTCAACAAGATTTTCCATCAGCCCAACCAAGACAACAATTCGCGGCGACCTCCGGCCGATCTCCTGCCAACACATCGATTCAACTGCAGACGGATTAACCGTCTGCTTTCCCCCAGTCCATGACAATTACCTTCGAGGCGAAACGACCCATGAAAAAATATGTTGAACTTGACTCGGCACCCTATTGGGAAGCTGCCGTGAAAAAAGAAGAAAAGGCTTTACGCCGCGAACACGGACGACAAGCGGCCGAAACGATGACCAACCTGGCGGTATTCATGCTGCTGTTGTTCATCGCCTTTTTCGCATACTCACGCGGCTACCTTGAAAACCTGGACGTCCTGGGGACACTGAACTGGATAGGCCAAACCGTGTCCGTGTTTGCAAACAACGTCTCGAACCTGCTCAAGGATATGTTTGCGAGTTAATTGAACAAAGGGTTTGTCTAATCTGCGCCGTGATCGTGCGTCAAGCCTAAGGCCTTGAGTCCGCGCGCATGTGGCCCGGACCACTCTTCAGGGTAAGCCGCATCCCAACCTCGCATTTCGTGCCAGACAAACCGATTCAAGTTATCTTCGTCTTGCCGGGTCTTCATCCCGGTACGCTCGATCGGCACGGTCGCCAGGATCGCGCGCCATTTCTTTTCGATGGATCCCTGTTTCTTTTCGTCCGGTGGAAGCTCGTCCAATGGGAAATTAGCAGGGATCGCGTCGTAGCCTGCCAAATCTGAAGCGGCTTGAAAACAGTCTCGCATCAATGGCATCGATGCGTCCTGCTGATTCATCGGAGGCAAGCCGAAAATATGCAAAATCGTCCGCAATACCGACGTCTGATTGTAAAAACTGTGGTTGATCCCGGGTTTGCTATGGGCACTGATCACCAGGCATAAACTGCGATGCCCATCGATATGATCGTAGCCGTTTTGCGGATCATCTTCGTTAACAAAGATCACCGTGTCTTGCCAGTATTTGGAATGGCTGACGGCTTCGACGAGGCGTCCCAACGCCAAATCGTTGTCCGCCATATGCGAACGGGATACGACGCCTCCGCCAAGGTGGTCTTCGGGCAAGTACACAATGCACAAACTTGGCAAGCCATCGTTTTTTTCGAACTCGCGAAACTCCCTCAGAAACCGGTCCATCCGCAGCACATCGGGAATAACCATATTCCAACCGGGATAGTCGCGGCAGGAATATTGTCGCAACCGGTCCACTCCAATCTTTTGAGTGAATTTGAGTTCTTTACCTGCCTGGTGGGCCTGGTAGATGTCGCCGTAGTTCATCCCTTGGGGTGGTTCGGCATAATCCATTTCGCCGTAATTACGAAACGAAAGTCCAGCGGCAAGAATGTGGTCCCACAGGAAGCCACTGGAGGAATAAGTGATGGGGTCGTCGCCAAACGTATAGCTGCGGGCAAAACCTCCGAACGCGCGCTCCAGGTAGGGCGTCACATTACCCTCCGTTGCCCAGGAATGCCCGTCCGCCGATAACACTCCGTTGCAATAATAATTATCGAGAACTCCGAATCTTCGCGCCAAAGCATGATGGTTGGGAGTAATCTCTTCCGGGAAAACACACAGCGCCGGGTCGCTGCGAGCTTCCTTGATGTCGCCAAACACCTGGTCAAACGTACGATTCTCCTTGATCACGTAAATGACATGCTGGAAAACGCTCGGCTGCCCCAGCTGCAGTGGAATTGGCTCGGTCGGGACAGCATCCGCGGCAACCGGATTCACCATCGCCCGCAAAATCTGGGGGATCCGCGAGTTCTCGCGCACCGATTTCGTCCACTTTGCGAGAATCTCCGAATCGGAAATTTCTGCCAACGCGAACTTTTTGAACCAAGCCGCGGTGGTCATGTGAATTCCAGCCTTCTTTGATGTCACGGCGTGGTGAGCGGGCACCAATTCCTTTAATGTTTCCGACGAACAAATGCGTCGCACTGCAAGCCAGCGAAGCGGGATACCAGGCCGCGGGGACCAGTCCCATTGTCTTGGGTTTCGAAGAATCGGCGACGTCGATCACGGCAATCGCGTTGTTGCCGGCCAATGCAACGAACATCAGCTGTTGATCGGGCGACATCACCACGGCACTCGGCATTGAACCAAACGGCAAATCCGCGTCGGGCTTGACATCGAAGTTGGTCACTTGGCGGTTTTCGAGGTTTACGAAACTGATGGTATCCTCGTTGGTATTGCAAACAATCGCTTGATTGCCGAAGAGACAGATCGTGGACGGATGCAGCCCGACAGAGATGTCAGCTTCCACCTGGTCTTGTTCGAGGTCAATCACACTCAGCGTGCCTGTGCTGGCAATGCCACGCTGGTCGATAACGGTAGCCGTCCCACCCGACGTCGCGGTTTTGTCACCTTCCTGTGCGCGGCGGCCTCCCAAGTTGGAAACGACCAGCTTCCTGTCTGTCGTCATCGTCAAATCGAACGGGGCGACGCCAACCGGGATCTGCCTTGCGACTGATTTTGCTTCCAGGTCGACGACGGCCACGCTGTTAAGTTTCGATAGACAGATATATGCCCTTTTCTCGTCGTCGGTCACAACGATGCCGCAGGGAAACGAATCCTGCTCCAGCTCAATCTGATAATCGAGTTTCAGTTTGGGTTCAGCGTTTTCTGAATAACTGTAAACCAGAAGCAAGTTCTTGGAATTAGTTACATAAACTCTGTTGGAGGGCGTAGCGGACATTCCGTACAGCGATGCGCCGTCGGGAATTGGAACCGCCTGAATCAATTTGTCTTCGACCGCGTCAACGACCCATAATTCAGTGTGGGCTTTGACAAACAGTATTTTTCCATCGTAACTTAGTTCCATATCAACGGGCCGCCCGTAATGATCCAGCAGCGAACCGGCAGGCGCAATCATTCTGCCCGTGGCCATCAGGCTGGGACTCGCTGGTTCTTCCGACGGCCGATTGGATTGGCCGCACGAAATGGAACTGCCGTGGAAAACGCAGATCACGACAAGCAACAGCAGACTTGTTGAACGACAGAGTGGGCAAATTGACACGCGCATCGAAATCCGCTCCCGGTCAGAAATAAAACAATTAGTTTAACGCTCAAATCCGGCGGAGGTTCGTCAGTCTCGCCGGGAAAACAGGTTGGCAAACCAATCCAGCAGGCCAGCGACGGGGCCGCGTTTGCGTTCCGGCGTTGCCGGTGATTTCTTGTCCAGACTTTTTTTGGTTGGTTCTGGAGTGGCGAGTGCCCAGCCCAGCGGCAGCGTCCCACTTGCATCCGTTGGGTTGTTTTCCTCCGAAAGCGAGTTATCTCCGCCGACGGGATTGTCCAGGAGCGGGTCATTTTCGAAGGCATGAGGATTAACCGGAAGCTGGGTTGCCGGCGCATGCCTTCGGGCGCGTCAAGCTCATCTTCGAGTCCGGGAATGTCCGCCTCAAATGGCGGCGTCGACGTCGGACGTTTGGGCGCAGTTTTTCCCGGCACAGAAACAGTGGGGAGCGTCGGTGGGTGGCCGCTCGCGGCGGCCGTTCTGGCTGCCTTTTCCGCTTTTCGTTTTGCCCGGGCAGCAATTTGATCTTCTGTTTTAGGGCCCAGGCGAAACACCTTGCCACAAGTACAACTCACCTTGCGCCCCGCCATTTTCGATTTGACGTTTTCATAGGTCTTGCCGCATTGTGGGCAATTGAATGAAAAGGCTGCTGCCATAATTCGCCCTCTCTCTAATAGCCGGAACCCGACGCACTGATTTGCTCGATGGGATGCCAAGTCGTTTTGACTTCGCAAAAATCCTGAATCAAATAGGGGCTCTCCGAATCCTCCCGAAACCAGTCCGTTTGATAATGTCTGACTCGTTTAACATTACTGATGGCGTCCTCCTGAATCGTCTTGAGCAATTTCTGGTCGTCACCGTCGTAGGCAACCGCATTGATGTCCAGATGTTTGCTAAAATGTTCCGCCAACTCCTGTTTGTTGCCTGTTAACACGTTGACCACGCCGTCCGGGACATCGGAAGTCTGCACGACCTCGCTGAAGGTAACCGCCGACAAAGGCCTGGATTCCGAAGCGAGAACGATGCATGTGTTTCCGCCGGTGATGACCGGGGCAACCAGCGATACCAGCCCCAGCAACGGACTGGCTTCATTTGCAACAACAAACACGACTCCCGTCGGCTCCAGGATCGAGAAATTGAAGTGCGACGAAGCGACCGGATTCACCGCGCTGAAAATTTGCTGATACTTGTCGCACCAACCGGCGTAATAGATCATCCGATCGATGCTGAGGTCAACTTCGGTTTTTGCCTGATTCGCGGCGAGGCCTTGCAGAACGAGTTCTGCAACGAACTGATCGCGTCGGCCTTCCAGCATTTCCGCAATCCGATAGAGAATCTGCCCGCGATTGTTGGCGGCCCGGCTGGCCCAACCAGCTTGAGCGGCCCGCGCGGCAACGACCGCATTCCGCAGGTCTTTGCGGGAAGCCAGGCAAATATTCCCCAGCGATTTTCCATTGGCTTCCGGCGAATAAAAGCGGCCGGACTCGGTCCGGGGAAACTTGCCACCAATGTACATCTTGTACGTTTTCAGGACCTCGAGTCGCTCCGCTGAGTTCGTGCCGTTGGATTTTCCCGAACTCGGCGATGATTTCGATTTTTTGGGAACTGCCATTTTTTAATTCTAAATTTCTTCGTGTTGATGGATCCGGATCTCAATCGTGTTTCTAAATCTCCAAATACGCTGCCAGTCCGTGCAGACCGCCTTCGCGGCCAAACCCGCTTTCTTTATAGCCGCCAAACGGCGATGTAGGATCAAACAGGTTGTACGTATTCGCCCACACGACTCCAGCCCGCATTTGCGAAGTCATATTAAAAACCCGTGAGCCCTTGTCGGTCCACACGCCGGCTGATAATCCATAAGGCGTATTGTTGGCCTTCTGAATTGCCTCGGCAACCGTGCGAAAAGTCTGAACTGCCAACACTGGCCCAAAAATTTCTTCCTGGGCGATGCGGTTTGACTGGGCCACATCCGTAAACAGCGTCGGTCGACACCAGTAGCCCTTGCCCGGCAAACGACATTCGAGTTCAAAAAATTCAGCTCCCTCCTGTTTGCCAATTTCGATATACGAGCGGATCGTGTCCAGTTGTTTTTTCGAATTAATGGCACCAATATCGGTATTTTTGTCGAGTGGATCACCCACTATCAGAGAGTTCATGCGGTGTTTGAGTTTGCGAATCACCTCGTCGTGAATTGATTCCTGCACGAATAACCTGCTACCGGCACAACAGACGTGGCCCTGATTGAAGTAAATTCCGTTGATGATCCCTTCGACTGCCTGATCGATAGCGGCATCCTCGAAAATGATGTTGGCCGCTTTGCCGCCCAGTTCGAGCGTGCATTTCTTCCTGGTTCCGGCGATCGCTTTTTGAATCAGCTTGCCCACCCGCGTTGAACCGGTAAACGCGATCTTGTCTACGTTCTTGTGATTGACGATCGCTTCGCCAACCGCTCCATGCCCGGTCACGATATTGACGACTCCCGGTGGCAAATCGGCTTGCTGGACAATCTCTGCCAGTTTGAGCGCCGTTAAAGAAGTTGTTTCCGCCGGTTTGAGGACGATGGTGTTTCCGGTGGCGAGAGCCGGCGCAATTTTCCAGGCCGCCATCAACAGCGGAAAATTCCATGGAATAATTTGACCTGCGACACCTAGCGGTTTCGGAGTCCGGTTGGGAAAGGCATAGTTCAGCTTGTCGGCCCAGCCCGCGTAATAAAAAAAATGGCCGGCGGCTAAGCGGAATATCGATGTCGCGGCTTTCGCGAATCGGTTTGCCGCCATCGAGCGACTCGATCACAGCCAGCTCACGCGCCTTTTCCTGCATCATCCGGGCGATGCGATAAACGTATTTCCCCCGCTCCCGCGGAGACATCCGGGACCAATACTTGTCATAAGCCTTCCGAGCCGATTTAACCGCGCGGTCAACGTCCGCGGGAGTCGATTCGGTAATTTCCGCGATCACCTGTTCGGTTGCGGGGTTACTTGTTTCAAAACGGGTACCACCGGTCGACTCTTGAAACTCGCCGTTGATAAACACACCGTAAGATTTTTCCAGTCGGACGTGCGAAGTGCTTTCCGGCGCCGGCGAAAGATCCCACGCTCCGTCTTGTAATTCGTTCATAAGTCAATCGATTGAAAAATAGTCCGCGGACTGATAGGCACCGGTTTGTTGTTTGACGATTTGCATCAAGACGTCATTGGCCAGGGAACTGGCGCCAAACCGGAACCAGTGATTGGTCAACCAGGCGGGGCCAAGGGTTTCTTTGACCATAATCAGGTAGTGCAACGCCAGTTTTGATTGTGAAATTCCACCGGCTGGTTTCATGCCAACCATCTGGCCCGTCTTGAGGTAATGATCGCGGATGGCTGTCAACATGACCAACGTCACAGGCATGGTTGCAGCCGGTTTGATTTTGCCGGTCGACGTTTTGATAAAATCAGCCCCGGCAGCGATGGCGATATCACTGGCGCGCCGCACGTTGTCAAACGTGCCCAACTCACCCGTCTCGAGAATGACTTTGAGTCGCGCGTCAGCGCAGGTTTCTTTCACGGTTGCGATTTCGTCAAACACATATTGATAGTCGCCGTGATGAAACTTGCCACGCGAGATTACCATGTCAATTTCGTCGGCTCCCTGATCCACCGCCATTTTGACGTCGTTAAGCTTGATTTCCAGCGAAGTATTTCCGCTGGGGAAAGCAGTAGCGACCGAAGCAACTTTGATACCCGAGGAGCCCAGTTCCTGTAGCGCCAGGCCAACATAATTCGGGTAAACGCAGATGGCCGCCACCGTCGGCAACCCCTCAACGGAATCATGCAGGTGCTGCGCCTTGTAACAGAGTTGTTTGACTTTGCCGGGCGTGTCCATCCCTTCCAGCGTCGTCAAGTCAATCATGCTGAGGACCATCTTCAGGCCCGTCAATTTGGCATCCTGTTTGATGCTTCGGGTGGTGAAACGGCTAGCGCGCTCAATCACGCCCACCTGATCTACAGGCGGAGAACTGGTCGGACAGGTTTTCGTGGACGCGATCATGAACCTGGAAGCAATTCGTGGAAACGAAACCAAACCACCATCTTAACATGAGCGACCGAAAATGGCACGATCCATTTCGATGTTGCCGTCTACTCTACGGCACCATTTCTGGTTTCGTCTGCCCTGCATTGCCAGTCGTTTCCATATTTGCTGTCGGTGAAGTGTGAGCCGACGGCGCGAACGACCTCGAAAGTCGCTGGCGCGACTCGCGCAACATGCGGGCAACCAACAACCACATGCCGAGGGCAACCAACAGCAAGAACAACGATGCCAACAATGCCAACCGGCCCAACCGTCGACCCAACCTCTGCGCCGGCTCGGTGACGGACTGGTAGTTTTGAACGACAACTACGTACAGACCTGTCTCACTTCGCAATTGCGTGCCCGGCTGCGAAGCCGCCGACGCTGGCTCATAGTCGCGCATCGTGACGGGCGCCTTGGAGGCAATCGCCTCCTGGTTGAAGGCTGCACCGGCCGGGTCCGCACCCACCGGATCGATAAATCGCGTGTTGTCGGCTGCTGCCCGTTCGTCTTCAATCGTTTGCTGGTCGGGAATCGAGTCAACATCGACGACACACCGTGTCAGGCTTTCCGGGATCACCCCGCGCACAAGATCTTTCAAAATCTCGTCAAACAACGGATGTTCGAGAACTGTCCCTTTGGTTTCACCCGGTCGATTGTCAACCATGATCGCGTAATGCATCTGGCCGTCGTTTTTGAATTCGACGAAGTCTCCGACTTCAGCCGTTGCCGCAACAACGCCGCGAACCTCGTTGTTGACAACAATGGGAGCCGAAAAAGCGACCTTCCATGTGTTTGAAGCTTTGCTCAAGAAGATTGCCGACAGATGTTGACGCTCGATCACGAGGCGCGATTCAATGTCATCGGAAACCAGGTACTTTTCTCGGCCGCCTTCTTTCACTTTCAGGTCGTGATCGAGCCCCGTGAAATAGGTTCGATAGGACCAGTTTCTCCCCAGCGTTTCGACCCGATCACCGGGCTCGAACACCGAAGCGACCTGATTGCCTTCTCGATCGTTGACAAACCAGCTGGCCGCTTTGGGAAAATCGCCTTGCTTGTTCAGCATTTTTTCTTCCAAAAACGGTTGCAATTTCTGGCGGACCGCATTGGCAATAAATTCGAGCCTGATCTTATGCAATTCCGGGAATCGATTGGGGTCGTTTTGATTAGGGTCTGCCAGCTGCCGACGCATCCGGATCAATTCGGGGTTGCTGTCGAATGCCATAAACGCCGCCAAAAAATCTTCGTCGCGCGCAGCTGCCGGACGACCCGGAAGTACTCATCAATCTGCTCGGCAGCGCTACGGGCAGCAAGTTTGGCAGCAAACAGGTTGCTTTCGTTGGCTTTGTAGGTGATCTCTGCTTCCGAATCTCCGACGGCTTGCCGAAACGCCCACCAGCCAAACAGCGTCATGACGCCGATCAGCAACAGTGGACCCAACAGCCCCAGCGCGACCAACGGTCTCCGGGCGCGAACCGTTTCTCGATTCTGAAGCGCAAACAACACGCTTTGAATACTGGGAAAGCGTTCGTCCGGATCAACCGCAATGCAGCGATCGATGACGTCGGCCAACATCCGGTCCACGCCAGGGATCTTTCGATGCTCCGTTGGCTTGTCGGCAGCCTGCAAAGCCTTTCGGTAATTCGCCAACCGATGTGTGATGTCCTGCGTATCCTCGATTTGATCGGCGAGCTCGGCGGAGTAATATGGCGGCTTGCCAGTCAACATGCTAAACAACAAAGCACCCAAACCGTACACGTCCCATCGCGCGTCCGGCGCGGCGTCCATGTCGGCTTGCTCGGGCGCCATGAAAAACAGCGTTCCCAGAGCCGGGGTTTGATCCGTACTTAATCGCGACTGGCCAAAATCGGCAACTCGCGGCTTGCCATCCTGATCAAGTAAGACGTTGCCCGGCTTCAAATCGCAATGCAAGATGCCTTTTCCATGGAGATGCATCATCGCGGTGGCAATTTCCTGAAACAGCTCGACCGCGTGCGCCGTCGGAACGGGTTCGGCTTGATTCAGGCGGTCTTCCAGCGATCCATGCTCGATGTAGTCCATTACGAAATACGGAGGTTCCACGTCCCAGCCGACATCCAGCAATTGAACGACGTAACGATCGGCAGCCAGCACAACCAGTTTTTCGACCTCGCGGGCCAACAATTGGACGTCCGCAGATGACCGGCGCGAATAGAATTTGATCGCAACTTTGCGGCCCGTTTTCTGGTTGGTGGCGGACCACACTTCGCCGTAGGCCCCGCTACCCAGAAATTTTTCAATCGCATAACCCTTGATTTGGGCCGGAGGGCGAGTGGGCTGTACGCTCAAGTCGCGAGACTTGTGCAATTCTTCGGGCGATTGTTGCTGAGTCTGGTCGAAAGCCATAGTTCAAGTCGAGTAACAAATGTTATTTTCGACTTATTGTATTGCGGAACGACGGTGAAACGAAGGCGTGAGGCGGACGTTTCACCACCAACAACATCCGATTGGGCATGTTTGTGGTTACCCTCGCAAGGGAGGGTGGAATGCGAATGTACCCGACTTGATCGCGTGAATCGCACGGTCCCGAGCTATCGTTGCAGCTCGCGGGATTGGAAGAGCGCCGCCGAAACACGTTGCAAGCTGACGATCGCGTCGTCGAAATAGACGGTCGCGGTGCCGTCGATGTCACCGCCGGTGATGTGATCGGTATGATTTCCGATCGACCAATTCGCGTGCTCTTCCACTGCCGATACCGCCGTCTGCACGTTGCCAATGTCGAAAATCTGTTGGCCGTCTTGCCAAATCGTGATTTGGCCCAAATTGGTCGCGGATACCCGATAGTAGGCTTCCACGTGAACCCAGCTTCCCACCGGAATCTCGATGGGTTTGGGCTGAAAATTCAAGGAGGGTGCATTCTGCTTGCTGAACAGGTAAAACGACATCGAATCGTTTTGGTCATTGTGGTCCACGTCGAGCGACCAAACGGCTTTCAGATTGCCATCGACATCGCTGGTGTTAAATTGAAAAACATTCCACCATCCGCCGTCGCCAGGATCCCAAGGTTCGTACTTGTTTGGATTATAGTTTTTCGGGAAATACATCCACACGCTGTAATAGGCTTCCTTGGGAAAATAAAATCCGGCATCATCCCAAGCTCGATCGGTCGAACGCATCAAACGAACCGCGTGGCTGCCATTTTCGGCCCGGAAAGCATTGGTAATCGTGGCGCGTGCGGAATACAATCCCGAGTGAGCAATTCCGATGGTCGCTTCAGCGCGATCGCCGGTGTCGCCGGTCGCATAAACGCCACCTCCCGCGAATTCAAAATCGTAATATTCCCAGTCGTCCAAGTCGCCCTCTTCAAGATCGGCCGACCACAGGATCGATTCTCGAACCGTTTGCGGCAACTGATCGACCCACTGCGCTGAGGTCGTCGTATTGAAAAAAGCAGACGGCAGCAGAGCAAGCAAGCCGACCGCAATTCTTGAACCGATGCTGTTCATGATGTGACGCTCTTGATCGAGAGGATATGAAAATGCCGTGGTCGCCCGCGGTTACCAATATACACAAGATATTGGAGTCGGCGGAAAAACTCAACTAAAATGGTTTTT
>CAVONL010000010.1:0-343938 GCA_963697295.1 uncultured Planctomycetaceae bacterium
ACGTTGGATTTTCATCGCGATTGCGGCTTGTTTCGTAATCTGCCCCACCGGGGCTGTGATTTTGTGAATTGATGATTTTGGCATCGGAAGGTAATCCCCAGAAAAAGCATCTTGTGAAACGACTTGCAACCTCCGTGCCGTGAGCGCAAATTATCGCTTAACTGATCAACCTTCTTTGGAGATTTTCCAGCTTACGTGGGTCGCGTCTGCCGGATGCGATCAGACATTCGAAGCGGTGTTTTCTTGGGGTTGAACCTTCCAGTATTTGGATGCTTTTCCTTTCCTCTGGTAACTTCCGGCAGGAGGGTTCATTGGCGTTCGTTTGCATGGTGCAGCTCCCCAACAGACATCGACGACCCTTCAAATTCCGCATAAGCTCACTACTTACACATAGTCGCGATTCACCGTAAATCGCGCAGCACAATCTTGCAAGAATTCGTAAATAATTTGACCTCCAGGGACACTTTCGCTGTGAATGCAGTCATCCAAGCCGTCGTGTTTGACATGGACGGACTCATGTTTAACACCGAAGACCTCTACGATCAGGTAGGCGAACTGATTTTACAAAAACGAGGCCAGCGTTACACCAAAGAACTTAAACTGGCCATGATGGGCTTGCCGGGAAAAGTCGCCTTTGAAGTCATGCGCTCTCGCTGTGGGCTGGATGATTCGGTCGAAGCGTTGCAGCAGGAAACCGATCAAATTTTTGCTGATTTACTTCCCAAGGGGATCGCCAAGCTGCCCGGACTCGATCAGCTGTTGGAATTGCTGGAAATCAAACGGATTCGTAAAGCGGTCGCGACCAGCAGCCACCGCCAATTTGCAACGAGGGCACTGGGATTTTTTGACCTTGAACCGAGGTTCGAATTCGTGTTGACCGGGGAAGACGTCCAGCATGGGAAACCCAACCCCGACATCTATCTGCTGGCCGCAAAAAAACTCGGGGTTTCAACATCAGCAATGCTCGTGCTGGAGGACAGCCTCAACGGCAGTCGAGCCGCCAAATCCGCAGGCGCTATAACGGTTGCGGTTCCCACGGCCCACAGCGCAGATTGCGACTTTAAACACGTTGACTACGTGGCGGAACATTTGCTGGATGAATTTATTGTCAGCCTGGTTGAACGGGGACAATAGCATTTGCGGCGGCAAAAGTGGGTAACTCCTGACGGAAAAGTGGGTTACTCCTGACGGGAGTTACCGGTCTGGCCCCTCTGTCGCCGTATCGGGGCTGTTTTGAGACCATCGGCATGTGTCAGGTTTCAATTTGATGTTGTCGATGGCCCGACTGGATACCGCGTGCCCGGCATGGCGTGTGCATGTTAATATGTTGAAGGCCGCACGAATTTTTGGCGGGCTGATATTGTTGAAGATTGATGCGAGTGAGTTGGACGTGCAAATACAAGCTCCGAGCGCGAGTTTTAATTTTGCGCTATTTTGGTAACCCGAAGTGGAATTGAAAAGGCTCCTAATGGACGCACCCATTGCAATCGTACTGGCAGCAGGAAAAGGAACCCGGATGAAATCCGACTTGCCGAAGGTTCTTTGTGAAGCCAATGGCAGACCGCTGGTCGCCTATGTGATCGATTCGCTACGCGCTGCGGGTGTGGAAAAAATCATCACGGTCGTGGGTTACCGGGCCGACCTCGTCGAATCGACTTTGCGTGCCGACTACGACAACATGGAGTTTGCTCTTCAGGCCGAACAACTAGGCACGGGTCATGCGGTCATGATGTGCCGCGACATCATCCAACAGCACGACGGCCCCGTGGTCGTTGTTGCCGGTGATTCACCCATGCTGCAAGCTGATTCCGTCCGGGCGCTTCTGGCAGACTTTGCCGATAATCACCCGGCGTGCTTGTTGGGTACGCTGAAACATGAGGATCCCACCGGGTTGGGGCGAATCGTCCGGGATTCGGCTGGCAATTTTATCGGGATTGTCGAGGAAAAAGATGCCTCCGAAGAGCAACGAAAGATTAACGAAGTCAATATGAGCACTTATGTGTTTGATTGTCGGCTTCTTTTGTCGGCTTTGGACAAGTTGACCGATGACAATCGACAGAAAGAGTATTACATTACGGATGTACCCGGGATCTTGCTCAAGGACGGTCAGGACGTCCGGGCACTTCCCGTGCTCCAACCAATCGAAGCTCTCAGCGTCAACACGGTCGAACACCTGGCTGACGTTGAACGCGAATTAAAAAGATCGTTGACTGATGCGTGAACTGAAAATTTTCAGTGGTCGGGCCAACCGGCGGCTATCCGAAAAAATCTGTCAGTTCCTGAATCTGGAGTTGGGCGAAATTCGCTTTTCAACTTTTCCCGACGGCGAGTTTCATTGCAAGATCGAAGACGTCCGCGGCCGCGATGTGTTTTTGGTCCAGCCGACTTGTCCCCCGGTCAATGATACGTTGATGGAACTGCTGATCATGATCGACGCTTGCCTGCGTGCCAGCGCCGAACGGATCACCGCCGTGATTCCCTATTACGGTTACGCCCGCCAGGATCGCAAGGACGAGGGTCGCGTGCCGATTACTGCGAAACTGGTCGCGAACATGATCACTCGCGCAGGCGCGGATCGCGTCCTGGCGATGGATCTTCACGCGGCCCAGATTCAGGGTTTCTTTGACGTGCCCGTCGATCACTTGTATGCGGCGACCGTCTTGAATACCTATTTTCATTCGCTGGGATTTGAATCGCGCGACCTGTGTATTGTCAGCCCGGACGAGGGCAGCATCAAACGAGCGGTCGGGCATGCCAAACGGCTGGGCGGGAAGATCGCCATCATCGACAAGCGAAGAACCAGCGCCGATACGGTCAGCCAGGAAAATATCATTGGCGGACCGATCGACGGCAAGATCTGTTTGATGTTCGACGACATGATCAGCACCGCAGGCTCGATTTGTGGAGCCGCGAAACTGGTCAAGAAACAGGGCGCGGCCGAGATTCACGTGGCCGCCACCCATGGCGTGTTTGCCGGCCCGGCGATCGAGCGTTTGCGGTCCGCACCGATCGACAGCATCGTGGTGACCGACAGCATCCCGGTTCCCGAGGAAAAAATGCTGCCCAACATGAAAATCCTGAGCGTTGCCGAGATCCTGGGTGAAGCCATCCGCCGGATTCATCAGCACAAATCAATCAGCGCTATCTTTGCGGAAGACAGCCAGCCGGCCATTAGTTAGCTTTTGCGCTGAATAAGGTTCGCATTTCCAGACGATGAAGTCGTCCGCCTCCGTGATGACTTCGACCAGAAATTTGCCTTCGACATACGCGTTCTTGATTCGATCCTTGGTCGCCTCAAACGACTCTTCGTCCACGAAGGAACCAAACTTGTCGAGTATCACCAGTTGTTTTTGATCGGCCAAATCGTCGATCAGTTCACCCATGCTGACCAGGCGGCTGATTTTCGTGAAATTCTCGACGATGTGGGGCGTCAGCATTTCATGACCCGTGTAGGTTTCGTGGGGAGTCAACACCGTTGACAAATAGCTGAGCGGTCGTGAATTACAGACGACAACGTGATGATCAAAGGGAACCTCATTCAACGACTTCATGACTTCCCGGTAATCGACCTTCGTATGCATCGAGTTATGAGTGCGATCGGTTGTGGAAATGGAAAGCCAGATAAAATTGTCCAACAACAGTACTCCGGCGATGCCCCAGACTGCCAGCCGGTTGCTGCGATCGCCCTCAAACCGGATCAGCAGCTGATACAGCACGACTGCCCCTGCGAGAAACAACGGGATCCAGACATAGCCCCGCGTGAAATGCAACGGTTGAACCGACTTCATGAAAAACTCGTGGTTGGCCAGCAGGAACGCGCCCAGGAACCACATGACCAGGTAACGGTGTTTTGGCTCGGCCAGGAAAGCTTGAAACTTTGGTGCCGTCCGGACTCGCCAGGCAGTCAACGCCCCCACGATTCCATATCCCAGCAACATGTTGACGGCCTTGTATTCCCAAGCCAGTTGCCAGACCTCTTGCACGGCCCGGTGAGATGCAAATCTTGTGAGGAAAAATTGGTAATAACCCACATGCAACAACAACAGTCCGATTGCCGCACCGATTGCGTACCAACTCACGCCCCGGTTTTCCCAAAACACGCGTTCCAGTACCAGCCAACCGACAACAATGAACAAATACTCGACGCCCGTGAACGGATGCGAGCATGATATCAGGAATCCCACGGCCAAAGCGGGCCAGTATTCGTTGCGAACGAGAAACAACGAACCCAACAAGAACAGAAAATGGTAATAGCTCTCCATCGGAAAAATGAGATTGCGCCCGAGATTCAAGAACCACCAACCCTGGAACGGATCGTACATCGTCAGGTATTCATAGACGGAAACATCCGGGCTCATCTTCAGCAGGATTGTCGCAAAGCCTGCCAACGTGAATAGACCGCCCCCCCACACGAACAGCACGAACACGAGGTGACTCGTCCAGTTCTGCAGTGGCAAGAACTCGTTCAACAACGAGTACGCGACCCGCACTGTCAACAGGCTGAACAACCAGCCGAAGGCGACAAACAGGTACATCGGATGGATCTGCGTGTACTTGTGAATCAACCCCAGCACAAAAGACTGCGGTTGAAAATAGAGTTTCGGAGCGTCCGCGCGAAAGTCGCTGGGGTTTTTGTACGTCAGCGAAATATTTCCGTCGTCGAAATATTCGCGCGCGTTGGCCATGTAATACGGCTGATCATACTGAATGAACCCGGTCGCATGGTCGTGCCAGATCACACTGGAATAAAAAAAATGCAGAAACAGCGGGAGCAGCGCTGGCAGCGTGAGCACCACGCACAGCAGCCAGAGATTAGATTTTGAAATGGAGCTGTTCACGATAGACAAGACCCTCCGTGGCCAAATGGAACGCGGAAAGCTATCAACATGCCCAAAAAACGTCAAGATTGACCTTGCTGGCGTGGTTACGAGGTTGATTGAGGCCCGAAAATTGCATAGGTCGTCGGGCTTTATGCATGCGAAATGCCCGTGGGTAACTCTTGCCGAGAGTTACTCCGAACGATCAAAACAGCCGAAATTCGGTGAAAGTCGCACGCGGCAAATGCGGCCCACGCTTGCCCCGGATGGCACAAGGTCAAGCCCGGACACCATGTGCGGCACGGCGCTAGTGAGGCCGGTTTCGCACGGGAAAACGTGGGGCAAATATCTTCGTATCTAGCACACAGGTTTACTCCTCCCGTCCGCTGCCACCTTGTGTGGCAGAAACGCATGTTTTTCCGTTAGCAACACTTGCTCAGGCCACACAAGGTGGCATGGGGCTTGGACCGCGATCGCGTCCGACCCTCCCACACATCGTCTAGTTTGATACCGCGGTACTGAAACTGTACGACCCAACTTGACAGAGGTTGCACACCCAGGCACTTGGCTTTCTACTCACAATTAACTTAACCTCTCGATTTTCGGGCCTGACCAGGCGGGAGCCACGACTCGTGAATCCACGTCGGACCCGTTATCCTGTGGTTATCGGTCTCGGGGCAACCGATCAACTTGAAGGGACAGGTATCATGGCAAACCAGGCAAAGATCTTGTTGGTGTGGGCGCTTCTGATCAGCTCGTCCACCACGAACGCTACCGGACAAGACAACCAAAAAAGCACTCCTCAACCGGCTATCGATTCCGAGTTGGCGGAAACCATTCAAAACGCCCGCTCGCTTTTGACCCAGCAAGACTTCCAAGGCGCTGAGACCATTCTCCAACCGGCCACCAAGAAGTTCGCTGACAAACCCGGCCCCTGGTATTTGCTTGGGTACGCATTGCAAGGGCAAAAACGATACGACGAGGCGTTGGCAGTTTACGAAACCGCAAAAGAGTTTCCGCAAGTCAAAGTCAATTCGCTCTATAACATCGCCTGCATATATTCATTGCAAAACAAGCGAGAACAGGCTTTATCCACATTGGAAGCAGCCATCAAAGCGGGCTTTAACAACTTCGGCCAGCTGCAAGGCGACGCCGATTTTGAAAACATCAAGGACGATCCGCGGTTTATCAAGTTCATTCCCAGGATGCTCCCGGACGACGATTTGTTTGTGGAGGAAACGCGCATCCTGCAGCAATGGATTGGCGAGGCAGCCGGTGATCAATTTGGCTGGACCGCCCGCAAAGCCGGAGACATCGACGGCGACAAAAAAATCGACGTCATCACGACGGCACCGACGCATGCCAACGGTTCGGGCAAGGTTTATGTTTATTCCAGTGCCAGCGGCAAACTGCTGCATAGCGTCACGGGCAAACCGGGCGAGCGACTGGGCAACAGCGCCGTTGGCATCGGCGACGTCAATGCTGACGGGGTTCCCGACTTTGCTGCCGGCGCCCCCGCTCCAAACGCCATCGGTTCCGTTTATGTTTACTCCGGAAAAGACGCATCCGTCATTCACACCTTGACCGGCAAAACGGTGGCGGGACAATTCGGTTACGAAGTCAGCGAGATCGGCGATTTTGATGGGGACGGCCATCCCGATTTATTTGTCGGTGCGATGGCGGGTGATGGAGCTGAAAAAAAGAGCGGCCGCGGTGAGGTCGTTTCCGGCAAAACGGGCGAAACGATTTTTGAGTTATTGGGCGAAAGGGCAGGGGATGGTTTTGGAAACGCGGCGGCCGCGGCAGAAGTTGAACCAGGCCAATTCCTGTTGGCCATCGGCGCCCAAAACGCAGGCCCATCAAATCACGGACGCGTTTATGTCTATCAAGTCAAAAACGCCAAACCTGAACTGAAGTTTCAGATTGAAGGCGACGAACACAGTGTCAACCTCGGCCAGATGTTCATCAGTTTCCCCGGTGATCTAAATGGCGACAAAGTTCCCGATGTGTACGCTTCTGATTTCAGCGACAACACCAGGGCCAAGGGTGGTGGCAAAGTCGTCGTGCACAGCGGCGCCGACGGCAAACAGCTGTTGGTGATTCATGGCAGCCAAGCGGGCGAAGGACTGGGAACTTCGCCCAGCGATGCGGGCGATGTTGACGGTGATGGCATCGGCGATCTCGTCATTGGCGCCTGGCAAAACAAACAGGGCGCTCCCTCTGGCGGCAAAGTCTATTTATATAGTTGCGCGGGCGACGGCAAACTGCTTCGGACCTGGACCTGCAAACAGGCGGGGGACACATTGGGCTTCGACGCCACCGGAATTGGCGATATCGACGGCGATGGGCACATTGATTTTTTGTTGACGTCCGCGTGGAGCAACAAAAATGGTCCCAAATCGGGCCGTGTCTTCATTGTTGCGGGCGGAGAACTTCCAGGCGACCCAACCACGGAGGACGAAAAACAACCGACCAGCGCAGAAAAAAAACGTCCGGCCCGCATCGGTGGACTGACGCAGAAAAAGATCGAATCAGCTGACGTCAGCGCCTTGTTTATCGGCAACAGCCATACGTGGAATCTGCCCACGATGATCGAACGCATGTTTGCGGAAGCCCATCCTGAAAAACAAGTTTGTATCGCCCGGGCACCCGGCAATGGGTTTTTGGTTGATCACGCGCGTGATAAAAAAACTCGTGACTTGGTCGAGCTGGGACCGTGGGACTACGTCATTCTCCAAGCCCAAAAGTACAGCACGACAGGCCGATATTCATATCCCTATGATGGTGCTTTGGAACTTTCCAAACTCGCGCAAGAGCAAGGTTCGAAGATCATCATGTTTCCCGAGTGGAGCCAGCGCGGCAAGCCGGGTGAACATTTGCGAATCGATAAAATCCATCACGAGATCGCCGCCCAGACCGGTGCCATTGTGGCACCCATCGGCGACTGTTGGGATGCGGTACTAAAAGCCGATCCCAACGCCAGTTTATACGCCGGTGACGGAAATCATTCCTCGCCGTTAGGTGCCTTTCTCAACGCGTGCGTGTTCTATTCACTGCTTGCGGGCGAAGAAGCACCGCCACCAAAAAAATCCGGCGATGACGCACTGATCGATTTGATCCGCCAAACCGCCTGGAAAAAGGTTGCGTCCAGCAGGCTTGTCGACGGCATCTACCTGGTGCATCGCTGGACGGAAACCAAAGCCGATCTTTTTCCTTTGCAGGCTGACGAGCAGTATTTTCTGTATGACGAAAACAAATTCTTTCAGCTGCAGGACGAGGAACGTGAGCCGTTGAAACACATCGGGCTGAGCAAAACCGAGTTCATTCCGTTTCAACTGAAGAGTAAACCCGAATCAATTCGCCAACCCGATGGCCGCCTGGAAATCGGTTTGGAATTTTCTCCCGACATGCAAACACGGCTAACATCGTTTTCGCAAAAATACCTGGGTCGGCAAGTCGCGATGGTGATTGGCGGAGAGATCATCACGCTGCACAAAGTGCGCTCGGTGATCAAGTCCGATGGAATCAAAATCTCGCGATGCACCGACGACGGCTGCCAGCTGATCTTAAGCAAATTCGCCGAACGCAAACCCCCAGCACCGTGAGCGGCAAGGCGCGAGTCGCCGGTCCGTCAGCCGCCAGGCTCAACGCCCAAATCAATGCCCGTGGACGGTCCCAATCAGCGAGGTGAAATCGATCGGGTTTTCGCTCCCCGGGCAAAACTCAAGTTTTTTGACAACTGCAAGACCGCCATCCATAAACCGGAACCGAAGAAAGTTGAAACCGGCTTGCCCAGCTGGTAACCTGTCGTCTTTGCATTTCTTCGCCTGATCGAATCTGCCAACGCAGTCCGCGCGAAGCCGGCTCAGCACAACGGACAATTTATGTGGCTCCATCCCAGTCTTGGTCCATCAGGCTTTAACATGCCGCCGCTCCGCAGCTATTGCGAGTCGAACGCGTGAAATGTGCTCAAAGAGAACAAAAAATTTGCCTCCTTTTGTCGACATCAATGCCCGGGAACCACGCAGTGCACGTGCGGGTGGTAGACGTTGAACGTTTGCGGAATTGTTTTGTACGGGTTGGGAATTTTGTTGAGACATAAGTGGACTCCTGATTGTGAAAAAGAGAAACACAACCTGTGAGAATCCCATCTCAACCGCGGCCCGCAAAAACATTTGGCTCCGCCGCAAACTCCTCGTACAATAAATCCCGCCGCGCAGCGGCTCACTTAAACAAACGGATGCTCCAAAGTGGCCGACCGTGCGGAAATTGAAGCAGCGATCACTCCGACGACTCGGTGATTCTCGACGTTCGTTGCCTGAACTACGGGAGACGCAACATTGATCTGGCTCACCACCATAGCGATTCTCGCTATCCTGGCCGCATGTGGCTCAATTTGGGGTACGATCGATGACCGCCGCGATATTGCTACGGGTCGTCCTTCATTTGAGACTCTCGTGTCCTACACGGGCGTATGGAGTCGCGAAGTTTTCGTACAATTGCTTGGCGAACCAGACGCTAAGGATCGGTTTACGTTGCCCGCAGAAAAGCTTCGCGAATTGCCAACTTCTGTTTGGGTGAGACTCTTTGATAGCATGCTGCCCGACGTACTGAGCATCATTCTGTCAGGTGCGGCCCCCGTCTTTTGGCTGTACAATTCGACACTAGCCGTCGCATTGCTTATTCTGGGTGCAGGTATCCAAGTCGTCGGTTATGGTATCGCAGCGATTGTGACCTATCGTTCCGGCGTCTTGCACAAGTGGCTAATCAACGATCACAATGATGAAAGCGGCACCGAACAAAGCGTTGAACGCGAGCCGGAGTAGGCTGACTGGCTCGCTTCGCTCGACAACGTCAATTTCCGACCGCGTTATCCTGGCCGTTCGTCGCAGCCCTGCATTGAACTGCCCCCTTGTCCACGAATCAGGACCTGTTTAGTTCGACACCAAATTCCGATTGTCTGATGAATGAGTTTTCATATTTCCGAGTTTACCTCTGGGAGGAGCGATGCCTGCAATCGACGAGATGACTGACGACGAGTTAAAGCAGAAGCTGAAGGCGGCGAGATCACTACAGCTGGTTGTAGGAGGCATTTTCGGCGTGATCATCGCGGCGTGGGTAATTCTCGGTTACTGGCGATCTAACGTACCCGTGTTCATATCGACGATTGCGATGGGGCTAACAAGTATCGCAATTACGAATATCTCCCCACAGAAGATCGCAACTGAGCTTAAGCGACGCAAAAAGCCCTAACTGGGCTGAGGGTCTGGTGGTATTCGATTTCACTCGGACGATTCCGGCTGAATCGCGTTCGTGTCGAACTATGGAATTGCCGGAATACTCATTGGAATCATGGCGATTTCTCGCCTCAATTTCTTATTGCTTCCATCGATGGTTTTCGAAATAATGTGCCACATCCGACACAAATCATTGCGGCAGTGTCAAATAAGCACGACTCCTGATTCTGACATCAAATCCAAGGCACATGATGCGGGAGAAAACACTTGGAAAATCGAGCGAACTGAGGTTGAAAAGATCAAAGTTCAAGGCCGTCTCACCACCACTCATCGGAGGTCCCATGAAACGAGTCACTGGCATTGGCGGTATCTTTTTCAAAGCGAAAGACGCTCCGGCACTGCAGGCCTGGTACAAGCAGCACTTGGGAATTGATGTTCAGGTCTGGGGCGGAACTGCCTTTACCTGGACCGACGCCAAGGCAAGCCGTTTGCAGGCACAACAGTTGGTCCATCAGTCGCAAGCAAGCGATCAATTTGCGCCGGGCACTGCTCCTTTCATGATTAACTACCGGGTGAAGACGTCCACGCGTTGGTCAAGGTCTTGAAGGAAGAAGGCTGCCATGTGCTCGAGAAGATTGACGAATCCGAGTATGGGAAGTTTGCCTGGTGATTGACCCAGAAGGAAACAAGGTCGAGCTTTGGCAGCCGCCCGCAGGCCAATGAGCAGCCTCATTTCCTGTTCAAATGACACTTCAAGGTACTTGAATGTGATTACGGTCAGTTGTCATTGTGGAAATGTCAGGCTCACATTCGAACAACTACCGTCTTCGGTCCGAGATTGTGACTGTCCCATCTGCAACCGCTTGGGCGCATTGTGGGCAGACTTCGAGCCAGGCAAAGTGCGGGTGAACACGACAACCAGCCCGACTGCAACGTATCGTTGGGGCGACGGGGACTACGAGATGCACCATTGCCCAACATGCGGCTGCAACGACCCACTACACTTCAACGGAAGATTGTCTGAAATCAGAATTTGGTATCAATCTGCGGATGTTGGGTCGAAAGCAATTGGAACGAATTCCGATTACGATAAACTGCGGTCCGATACTGGTGCATTGAAAGATGAATTTTCATGCCAACACCCATCATTTTCTTCGACATCGCTGGTCCCGACGACGTAGAGCTGCGCGACTTTTATTCAAGGCTGTTCGGATGGTCGTCGGCCGAGGACGGTCGATTCACCGTCGGCGTCACGTCGCCGCTCCAAGCCGCGATTCGTAAGGATCCAGCCGAGAAACGAATTTATCTTGGCGTCGAAGATGTCGCCGCGAAGCTAAAGGAAGTCCAGGTCGCTGGCGGCTCCATCGATGCTCCCCGCTTCGACGTCCCTGGCGTCGTCATTCTGGGATTGTTTCGAGATCCAGCTGGGAATCCCATGGGGCTCGTTGAGATAGAAAACGGAGAGCGCAAGATCCCGTAATGGCAAGTTCGAAACAAGAGCTGGACAGGGCAATTTTGCACCCTTGCGAACCCTCCCCGGCCGCTAACGCGTCCGACCTTCTCCAAGGGAGGATGATCTCCACGCGAAGCGGCTCAGCACATCAGCCAACCTATCCCTCGGCTCGTGAGCCGGATAGATTGCGATTTGGTCGGCCTCAAAATTGCGTGCCGTTAACCAATCCTAAATTCACTCCAATGAGAAGATGACCATGCTTCCGACTCCATCCGCGGTTTTGTTCTCAAAAGACGTGCACAAACTTGCAGACTTTTATGCAACCGTATTTGGAATGGAAATTGTCGAAAAAGAACAGACGCACGAACGATTGACGATCAATGGTTTCGAATTGGTAATTCATCTCATTCCTGAAGCCATCGGAAAGCAAATCGAGATTTCTGACCCGCCGATGATTCGAGAAGATTGTGCAATCAAAATTTGCTTGCCGGTTGAAAGCCTCGCAGATTCGCGAAGAATCGCCATACAAAACGGTGGTCGTCTAGCGCCTGAATCAATGGAGTGGGAGGCTCGTGGCATTCGAGCTTGCGACGGACACGATCCCGAAGGAAACGTGTTCCAAGCTAGGCAGAACGTGGCCTAACAAATGAGCGTTTGCGGTTATCGCAACAAATTACAGGGGCTTGTTATGTATACCCTTACCCGCCGCTGAGACGGCGACCGCCCCCAGAGGGGAACCCCGTAGCGGACCCTGATCTTCGTTTAACCGCGTGCCCATCGGGCCGCGCTTGTCACGACGGCAAAAACGCGGGGCGTTGCCCACGCGGATAGGTATGAAAGGAAGAGCAAAAGGAAACTCGTTGCCCCAGGGGTTAAAATTCGAGCATTTAGCCCATAACCCTTTTAGGAGCAACGAGCATGTGTAGTATACCAGTTTTTGCAGGTCTTGATTATCACCAGGATTCTGTCCAGGTTTGTGTTCTTGATCAGGAAGGTAACGTGTTGGCCAATCGTTCTCTCTGTAATGAAGCCGGATTAATCGACAGTCTTTGCAGACGATACGGGGAACCTGAACGTATCAGTATTGAAGCCTGTTGTGGCTCGGCGGATCTGACCGAAGAACTGATCACTCGGTGGAAACTCCCGGTCCAACTTGCGCATCCTGGCTACGTCAACCGGCTTAAACAGTCACCGGATAAAACTGACTTTGGTGATGCTCGGATGCTGGCCGATCTGGCACGCGTCAACTACGTGCCAAGAGTCTGGTTGGCTCCCAGCGAGATTCGCCATTTGCGACGGCTCGTGCGACACCGGGCTCAACTGGTGGCTCGCCGCAAAGACACCAAACTTCGCATTCGAGCCATCTTGAGGGAGAACCGGCTGAAGTATCCGCATGCCAGGGCCTGGACCAAAGCCTGGTACGACTGGTTGCAACACGAAGCCCCGCTGAGTAAGTCCGATCGCTGGCTCCTGGACGATCATCTCGACGAGTTGATCAGCTTGACCGGTCGCATTGCCGCGGTGGAAGCTCGAATCAAAACCGAGATCCAAGACGATTCGATGATCAAACAACTGATGTCGTACAAGGGAGTCGGCCTGGTGACAGCGGTTACCTTTCGGGCTGAAGTAGGACGAGTCGATCGTTTCAACTCCGGCAAACAACTGGCAAGATTTTGCGGTGTCACGCCTCGCAACGCCAGCAGTGGTGCACGGCAAGCCGACGCGGGTCTCATTCGGGCCGGAAATCCAGCCCTTCGAGTCGTGCTAATCGAACTGGCGCAGCGCCTGATCAACCACGGAGATCGTCGCTTCTCGCTCAAAGCACGGCGGATGCTCGATCAAGGCAAACCAAGAAACTTGGTGGTTGCGGCCATTGCCAATCGCTGGGTGCGTTGGATTTACCACGAACTGCGGCAGACGACCGGACAACAGCCAACTTGAAATCAAAAACGATTAAAACGAAAGGAACGATTGGGTTTTTTTAAGGCATGGGACAAAAAGAATGCTGTGGAAACAAAAAGCTCTGTCGAATCATCAACAGAGCTCTAGCGAAAGAACATTCTTTCCGTCATCTGGCTATCCCTTGTCAGGTTGCACCCCTGCAGAGCCCAACTCCGTTTCACCAGACGAAAACAATCATAAAACATCATCAGACAATTTTGAAGGTAACGGTATTCCGGAGGAAAGACTGGCTCGAGTTTAACCTGGGCTAACCATGCTCGTTCACGGATGGGGCAGTCTTTCCCTTTTTTCGAAAATCCCACATGGGCTATCCGGTTACGGAGATGCTCGGATAGAGGAATGGACCATACCGATTCAATTCAAAATTAAATCAGAATAACCCTTGACGACAAACCGCTTTCATAGAGGTTAAACGAGGAAACGCTGGAAAAGTCGAATTAAAAATCCGCTACGGCGTTGCCCAGAGGGAGAGGTTACGCTGCGTACCAACCCATGAGGAAACTAGATTGAGTGCCACTAGGCGAATCCTAACTTCCAACGCTGACGAACTTCTGGGTTCGGGTTGTTACAAACGCGATACACATTTGGAGGCTGAAATTAAAACGCCACCGTCTCGATCGCCGTACAATCATCCATGGAAAATCAGTTGCCATCTTTTAGAAACAGGTATCCCATGCTTCGGCCAATCTTTATTGTAATTGTCGGCATCTTCATCGCCTTTTTGGGCTGCAACGGCAAGACACGCTCGACAGCAAACGGACAAGCCCCATCAGCTGCGAACGCTGAGTCCGCCCAGCCAAAAGAAATCGAACCGCCGAAAGTTCAACCAACCATTAACAACGGCGGGCAGCTAAGCCCGTTTGTACGCAGAATATTTCAAGACCGAAGTGGAAATCTATGGTTCGGGACCAATGGCGACGGAGTCATTCGATACGACGGAAAGGCACTGAAATATTTCTCGATCAACGAAGGCTTCGGTGGTGTCGCGGTAAGAGGAATTGTTCAGGACAAAGAAGGTAACGTTTGGTTCGGAACGGAAGGTGGATTGACCAAATATGACGGAGAGTCATTTACTAACTTCACCGAGAAAGAGGGCCTGGTTAATAATGACGTTTGGAGCATTGTCATCGACAATAAAGGAGTAATCTGGATAGGTACGTTGCAGGGAGTCAGTTGTTTCGATGGAAAGGTGTTTACTCCATTTGCCATTCCAGATTCCGCGCCGGATCCGGCAAGAGGAGTTACCAGCGCCAAGATCGTCCATACCATCATGGAAGACAGCCAAGGCCGGATGTGGTTTGGCAACAATGGAGGTGCCTATATCTACGATGGAAAAACCCTGACAAATATTTCCGAAAAAGATGGCCTGTGCAACAATGTGGTAAATTGCATTTTGGAAGATAAGAAAGGAAATATTTGGTTCGCGACTCACCACAAGGGAGTCTGCCGTTGGGATGGAAAATCATTCACGCAGATAACTCCCAAAGACGGGGTTAATGGCACGGAGGCGTGGGATCTCTACGAAGATCGATCAGGTAACATCTGGTTTCCAATCGAGAATTCTGGCGTATACCGGTACGACGGAAAGTCCTTTACCAATTTCCAAAAAGAGCAGGGGCTTACTACGAACGCGATCCAATGCACGTTCGAGGATAAAGAAGGTCGGCTTTGGCTGGGAGGTTGGATGGGGCTCTTTCGCTATAATGGCAAATCCATTTTTAGCGTTGGCAAGAATGGCCCTTGGCGGTGATGACAAAAAGCTAGCCTGAGAATTTTGACCTGTTTTAATCTTGTTTGTTTTCAGCAGGAAACTACCGCGATGGCAAATCCAGACTCACGCGGCATCTTCGTTACGGTGGTCATTCCGATCTGGTCGTTGCTGTCGTTGCCTTTCCTCTCGTCTTGCCAAGGTTCTGCGGCGAACGACGAACAGCCGAATCTCACTGCGAAGATTTTTGCTTTGCAGGAAGAAGAGATCCGTTTTACATCCGGGCAGGCGACGCTCGCCGGGACTCTTTTCAGGCCAAGCGAGAAAGCCGACTGTCCTGCAGTGGTGATTCTTGCTGGGAGCGACCGCAGCAGACGCGGCCCGCTGAGAATCAGACTTGCCGAACATTTTGCTGCCCACAACGTGGCGGCCCTTGTCTATGACAGCCCGGGCTCTGGCAACTCGACGGGAAACGCGATGGTTCAAACGCGCCGTGACCGGGCAAACGAAGCAGTCGCGGCGGTCGACTATTTGCGTGCGTTGCCGGGTGTTAACTCAACCTCCGTAGGCGTATTCGGAGGGAGCGAAGGCGCCGACGTGGCGTTGATCGCCGCGTCCAACGCTCCCCAAATTGCTTTTGTCATCGCGGTTTCAGGTCCTATGGGTGTGCCAGTCCTGGAGGCAATGAGATACAGCGCCGAAATGAGCGGCCACGAGCAGGGGCTCACATTGGACGAAATCAGCAAAGCAATCACGTTCAAGGAAATCGCCTTCGTCTTCTTCAGCGGCGTTGAAATTGTCGAATGGCCCTTGATCGAAATGAGAGTGATACAGTGGAATGACAAAACTTGGGCCACATTCATCGATCTCGCCAAGCAACGGAAACAGGATTTGAACGGTGCACAGCAACAGTTGTGGCTGGACTCGTTCCGGCAAGTCATCGGTCAGTACAAGAGTCAACGCTGGTTCGCCACGGCGGATGTTGGAAACGGGATTCGGCAGGCTGCTGAGCTGAACGTGGACAATTTTTTTAAGCTCGTCCAGACGCCACGTTACGTCCAGGATTGGGACGGAACCCTAGGTGACGTGTCCCAAATCCGTTGTCCTGTGCTGGCGATCTGGGGACAAAACGATTCGTTTGTCCCTCCCAACCAGGCGTCGCAGCGACTGAAAAAAGCGCTCAGCGAATCAAACCACCCCGATTTTCGCATCGAGGTTTTTCCCGAAGCCTCTCATTTCTTAACCGAGTCGGATCTTACCAGCGAGTTTGTGCCAGGCTATCTGGAGATGATGGCGGACTGGCTTGACGAACGCTTCGCTCTCAGTGGCGATGGCGGGGAGCAGTGAGTACATCCCGCATGGTTTAGACATCAGCACTAAAACGCGGCCAATTGATCGCGCCGAAAGGCGCGCCTCATAAGAGCGAATTCGCTCGAATCAATTGCAGGAAGGCAGCCCGACCGGACCGACATTTCTTTGCAAGCTTTTCGGAAGATGGCGTTCGACATGCATTCAACGACAATTTCAAAGTCGTTGCTGCATTATCGAATTTCGTGGCAAAGACAGGCGCAGTTTGGCATTCGGGTTGCATCAGCAAGGTTATCATACCGCGCTTGATCGAAAGACGCGATTACGAGCCGTCGGATTTACGAAAACCAAATCAGGAGTAGTCTAATGATATTCTCACGATTCATGTCTTGCTTCGCCGCAGTTCTGCTGATGACGACCGTCGCGGCAGCTCAAACAGACACGACGTTCACCTTTCAAGGTGAACTCAACGAAAACGGAGTTCCTGCCAATGCTGCGTTCAATATGGTGTTTTCGCTGTTTGACTCGGCCAGCGGCGGAATTCTGATCGGCACGCCCAACGTACACGGCGCAGTACCGGTCGTCGATGGAAAATTCGCGGCCGAACTCGACTTCGGAGCAGCCGCGTTCGAGGACAATCGCTGGCTGGAAATTGAAATCAATGGGGTCCCGCTAACGCCGCGAACCCCCGTCACGCACGCGCCCTACGCGATCCAGACTCGGGGGATCTTCGTCAACGACGCGGGCCTTGTTGGCGTCGCGAACAACAACCCTCAATCTACTTTGCAGGTAACCCAGACCGAAACCTTCGAGAATATGCTCACGGTAGAACAGACTAACGGCGATGTCGCCTTGCAAGTCAATTGGGCCGGCGGACTCGAAGTCTTGGATCGCAATGTAACCGGTTCCCTTGGGATCGGCGGTGACACCGACTATGTGTCGCTTGCATTTCTTACTTCGCACGGTTTTGTCGTCAAGCAATGGCTTTACGGCGACATGGTTGTTTTTCCGGACACGGGTCCTGTGCTCATTGGCGCATATTCCACTGGGGGAAATGGCCAACTCGAAGTTAACGCCAGTTTTGCCTCTCCCCGCGCGGTGTATGCCACCAGCTCACAAGGCGATTCATCCAGTTTCGGTGTTTTTGCCACCTCGACTGCGACTGATGGCACCGCCATTTACGGATCAGCTGAAGAAGGTAACGTTCCCTGGGGAATCTGGGGCAGCAGCTTCGGCGGCGAGGCGGGCCACTTTAGCGGAAACGTCAATGTTGTAGGAACCCTTGCCAAGAGCGCGGGGTCTTTCAAGATCGACCATCCGCTTGATCCAGAAAACAAATATCTCAGCCATTCGTTTGTGGAAAGCCCCGACATGATGAATGTCTACAACGGCAACGTCGTCACCGACGCCGATGGCTACGCAACCGTGGAGTTGCCCGAATGGTTCGAAATTCTCAACCGTGATTTTCGGTATCAGTTGACCGTCATTGACGACGCAAACAGCGACACTTTCGTGCTCACAAAAGTCGTCGAAAGAATTGCGAACAATCAATTCAAAATTCGCACAAGTTCCCCCAACACTGAAGTTTCGTGGCTAGTCACGGGCATTCGGCAAGATCCATATGCCGAGGCCAATCGCATCCAGGTGGAAGAAATGAAGCCAGCAGAACTGCGTGGGCTGTACCGGCACCCGGGACTTTATGGACGAACACAAGAATTCCGTGAGGAGTCGATCAAACTCTCGGCGACTCCTGTTGAACGACCCAAGGACACAACGACTTGGGGAAATAGCGAGAAACATCTGGGCATTCAGAAACCAAACCAGGAGTAGTTCAATGATACTTGCACGACTCTCAATCTGCTTCGCGTTGGCGCTGCTGACGACAGTCGCAGCAGCTCAGACGGACACGACGTTCACCTTTCAGGGTGAACTCACACAACATGGCACTCCCGCCAACGGCGCGTTCAATATCACGCTGACTTTGTGGGACGCAGCCAGCGGTGGAACTCAGATTGGCACAGCGGACGTTAACGTCGGCGTGCCGGTTGTCGATGGCAAATTCACCGTCGATGTCGACTTTGGGGCAACACCCTTTGAGGATAGTCGTTGGTTGAACATCGTGCTCAACGGCATCGCACTTACGCCGCGTACCCCAATCACACGCGCGCCTTACGCGATTCAGACACGCGGGATTTTTGTCAACGAAGATGCGACATCGGCCAGAATTGGACCACCCGGCTTGGCTTCCGATCCGGCATCGGTGTTGTCCGTTGTCCGTGACACCACCACCGAATTTGGCGGAATGGCCGTGGAGACGACCGGGCCCGATGGCAATCCTGTCTACGCTTATGCTGCGGGCGGCTCCTACCTCGCCTATCACTACGTCGACGGCATCACCGGCAATTGGCATCTCGTTCCCGATGCTTCGCATATTGCGGTGACCGTCAAACCTGCCGGCGACGTAATTGTCGGCGAGGAATTGGCGGGCAATGCCAAGCTCGAAGTCAATTCTAGCACGCGACCCGTGGCGTTGCGCACGACCAACAGTTCAGCCGCTGGTGTAGGTGTTCTTGGCGTTGCATCTGGTGACGACAGCACGGGAGTCTATGGATTTGTTTTTACCGGTAGCGATGCCTGGGGTGTGTGGGGCCAACAGCGCTTCCCCTGGTGGCGAGGCAGGCCATTTTTCGGGCAACGTCAACGTCGTGGGAACCCTCGCCAAAAGCGCCGGTTCCTTCAAGATTGACCACCCGCTTGATCCAGAGAACAAATACCTGAGCCATTCGTTTGTCGAAAGTCCCGACATGATGAACGTCTACAACGGCAACATCGCCACCGACGGCGAAGGCTTCGCGACGGTGGAATTGCCTGAATGGTTCGAAGCACTCAATCGCGAATTTCGCTATCAGCTGACCGTCATTGCCGACGAGAACCAAACTGATTTCGTGCAAGCGATGGTTGTCGAGGAAATTTCGAACAACCAATTCCGCCTTCGCACCAGCGCGCCCACACAAAAGTTTCGTGGCAAGTCACGGGGATTCGTCACGATCCTTATGCCGAGGCCCACCGAATTCCGGTGGAAGAATTGAAGCCAGAAAAATTGCGAGGTCTTTACCGACACCCCGAACTTTACGGGCGCACGCCGGAGTTTCGCGAGGAATCCATCAAGTCAGTCGACCTGCTGGGAAAACCAAGTTCCGCCGAGGATGTGCAACAGATCGAGAACCATCGAAAACCTTCGCAAACCAATCAGGAATAGTGCAATGAACCGAACAGGACTGGCAATCTTCTCCGTGCTGATGCTATTCGCGTCAATCGCGCTACGCAGACGGACACGACGTTCACCTTTCAAGGTCGAACTAGACGAAAACGGTACTCCCGCGAACGGTTTGTACAACATGGCGTTCACCCTGTTCGACGATGCGGTTGGCGGAATTGTTGTCGGCACACCTGTGGTACACGGAGCTGTGCCCGTAGTCGATGGGAAATTCGCCGCCGACCTTGACTTTGGTGGCGCTGCCTTTGCAGACAATCGCTGGCTGGAGATTGAAATCAACGCCGTCGCACTTTTACCGCGAAGCGCGCTCACCCACGCGCCTTACGCGATCCAGACACGTGGCATTTTTGTCAACGAAGATGCGTCATCCGTCGGAATCGGACAATCTGACCTGCCGAGTGCACCCTCGGTGGTTTTGAGCGTCACTCGAGACACCGAAACTGATTTCGGGGGAATGGTGGTTGAAACGACTGGAATAAACGGCAAACCAGTCTACGCCTATGCGGCGGGCGGCTTGTTCCGTGCGTACCACTACGTCGACGGCAGTACCGGCAATTGGCATCTTGCCGCCGACGCCGCAAATATCGCGCTAACCGCAACACCGCTGGGTCACATGGGAATTAACCAATCAAACCCTGAGACAATGTTGCACGTCAAGCAGGACGTTGCCAACATCGCCATCCGCACGGAGCACCAATCAACGGCAAACAATTGGGATACCGGCATTGGTACCACGACTAACAACTACAAGTTCTACTATAACACGAATTTCCGGGCAGATATTTCTTCCATCGACGGCGCATACGTCCAAGCCTCCGATCGCGGGTTAAAGCAGGACATCCAACCCATCCCTGAGGTATTGGACAAAGTCGGTCTACTTAATCCCGCCAGTTATCTGTATTTGGACAACACTGAAGGTGGCCCCCGTTCGATCGGCTTCGTTGCCCAGGATGTGGAACCGCTTTTCCCGGATCTCGTGAGAGAAACCGATGACGGAACGATAGGACTGGTCTATGATGGATTCGCTGTGATTTCGATCAAGGCGATTCAGGAACTCAATACCAAAGTCGATCAACTTGAAGACGACAATAATACGTTGTGCACGCGACTAGGTGCGCTGGAACAGCTGGTCAAGCAACTCGCTTCAACGAAACAGGAGAACACGTAATGACACGTTCACAAATATTCAAGTCGGTAACGCTGATTGCCGTTGTTTGCCTGGCACTCGCGACTACGACAGTTCAGGCTCAGCTGTACACAATCCCCTGGTACACCATCGATAACGGTGGCGGCTATTCAAGTGGTGGAAACTTCGAACTCGAGGGGACCATCGGCCAACACGATGCGGGGCCCGTCATGACAGGCGGCAATTTTTCGGTCCGGGGAGGATTTTGGGTGGGCGCGCAACGGACCGTTCACCGTGGTTCCCGATTCGTTCCTGGTCACTGCGCGGAACCTACGTTTCTGGCGGTCTTCCGGAACTGGCGAGCAGCGACAACGCGGACCTTTCGATTCAACGTACTTCCACGGATATCCAGGCTCGCACTGAGTTTACAATCAAGTCATTCAGTCCGCTTGTCAATCCATCGTCATTCGCAGTGACTTTGGAAGGTGCCGTGTTCGCTCGCTCGACAGTCAACCAGTCGATCGAGTTATACGATTACGTGGCCGGAGCCTGGGTACCAGTCGATACAAGGGCGGCCAACCGTTTCTCGGACATCACCGTCACGGTGGCCGCCAGCGGTGACTTGTCGCGGTTTGTTGAACCGGTCACCCGGTCCATCGAAGCGCGAATTCGCTACCAGTCCGTCATTCCACGGCAGCAGTTTTCGTCCAACACGGATCGTTTCAATTGGACGATCAATTGATCAACTGATGCTGGCGAGTCGCGTTGCACGGGGGAAGCCGTGTGTGGCGGTGTCCGACAATGGCGACTCGTCCTTGATAAGCGGGACAACTAGTGGAGCAATTCGACCAAGGAAAGCGAGTGATAAATTGGCTGGGGATTGCCAGTTACGGAACGTTAATCCAACTTAAGCCGTTTTTCTGCTTCGATCATTGCCTCGGCCATTCGAAATGACCACAATGCCACCTCCTCCCGTTCAACCGGCGTATCGGTCGCAGTTGGTTGTTTGGCGATGATCGCTTGCATGGCCATGCCCGCAAACCAAATTAACTTATTGTGTTTTTCGGCAAGCGGATTGTCGGGAATCGGAACCTTGGGAACGTCCATTGTTCATCTCACTTCTTTGAAATAAAAGTACTGGCAAAGTCGAAGGAAATATTGAGCAACACGGCGAAGTTGTAGCGTTAGCCGTAGTCGTTTCTGTCCCAGACTCGGAAACACCCCAGACTCGGAAACACCGCGCCTCTGACGCGGTGTCAGTCTGGGACAGACTGACCTACGTCAATCTAACAAAAAACGAACGTCGTGCACGGCGAACGCAGGAATATGGCAAATACGCAACCAGGTCAGCCATCTAGATCCCCAGTTCTTCGCACAAGTCGCACTACTGAGTTTTACCAAATGAACAGATAAATCGCGTCAGGGTCTTCAATTCTGAAGGGGCACGCTACCCCAGCCCCGCCGTTTCCCCGCAAATCCATTCTGATATTTTTAAGGGAGCACGTGTGTCCAAACTGGACGTTCGATTGATCGCGGTCACTCAACAAATTCGATCGAAGACCCATGCGGATATCGGATCTGATCATGGCGGGTTGTTGGTGTCGCTATTGAACAGCGGCAGAATCGAATATGGGATCGCGATCGAAAATAACCGGCAGCCATTCCAAAACTCTATTCGGGCGCTAACCGGTCTTGCAGCGGAAGTCCGGTTTGGTGATGGACTCCGGGCAATTCAGCCGGGCGAAGCAGACAGCTTGAGTATTTGTGGATTGGGTGCCAAGAGCATGCTGAGGATTCTAACCGTGCATCCGCTTCGCATTCCGACTCATGTTGTGCTGCAAATCAACCATGATCCGGAAATTATCCGTCAGTGGGCGTTGGACAACGGGTACCACCTGGTGGACGAACAAATCGCGTGGGGCCGTAGGCCGTATGCAATTCTGTCGTTGCGACTGCGCCGAGGATTCCCGGGCAGTTGATCCGGCTTATGAAAATGTTGATCGCCAGGCAGCACTATTGTTTGGCCCGCTTGTTCTAAAACGACCAGATGGACTGTTTGAACTTCAGCTTCGCGAGGAAGAATCTTATTGGAGACGATTCGATCAACTCGAACCTCGCCGAGCTCGTCGATTGGAGTTGATTCGAGAGATTCTTGCCTCCACATAAAAAAGGCAAGCGGCGATTTCAAGGTGATGGATATAAATACCAACCGTAAAATCGTTTGCAGTTCCTGGGGTGACATTCGCGTGGCAAATTGCCCCACCAGGGTACTGCGCCCCAACTGTCCGTAGCCAGACTTGCCACAAAGAGGGGCGTCGGGGCGACTCATCTGCGATGGAACCGCACGCATTCAAAGCGAAATACGGCGACATCAGCCAAGAATGGCGACCGCCTGGCGATTTCCAGGCGGAATCATGGTTTGAACAAATGGAGAGCACCGGTAAATAACCCGCATTGGCATGGTACTTGCAATTTGCGGATCCAGCATTTGCCGTCAGGCGGTCAACCCAGTTCGCCTGAAAGGAAACTGGCGGTGCCCACCCACCAATAAAGCGAGATTAAATATGCCTTCGTTTAAAACTCGGACCCTTGTCAAACGTTTCTTTTGCCTGGCCGCGCTGTTCGCGATTGGACTCTCTGTCCCGTTGCAGTCCCACCTTGCGTTCGGGGATGATTTTCGCCACATGGGCAAAGTCGGGCGCAATGAACAACTGGTTTCCCAATTTGTGTGGCAAATGATGGAATGCAATCATCTCTCAAAACACGCACTCGATGACGAAATTTCGCAGTGCGCGTTTGACGTTTACACCAAATCACTCGATCCGACCAAGTCCTATTTCCGGGAGTCGGACATCGCTGAGTTTGCCAAGTGGAAAACGCGACTGGATGACCAGCTGAAGGCCAGTGACTACACAGCTGCGTTTCAAATTTTTGATCGCTTCCTGCAACGAGTCGACGAGCAAACAAAATTAGCAATCGAGCTGATCGATGAAAAACAGGACTTTTCAATGGATGAAGAAATGACGGTCGATCCCGACCTTGCCAACTATCCCAAAAACGACGCGGAAGCGCGTGACCTTTGGAGAAAACGGATCAAGTACAACTTGCTGGCTCTCCGTGGTGATAGTGACAAGCAATCGGAAGAAAAACCTGTAGACCCGAAAGAAATTCTGCGCAAGCGTTTCAGCTCATTCGCCAGACGAATTCATCAGATGGACAGCGAAGACGTCATTGAACAATTCATCACGTCAATCACCAGCAGCTTTGATCCGCATACCAGCTATTTATCCCAAAAGTCGTTTGACAACTTTATGATCCAAATGAGCCTGGAACTCGATGGCATCGGTGCCACTCTCCAAGACGGTGACGACGGCTTCACGGTGATCAAAAGCCTGGTCACCGGCGGTGCCGCTGCCAAGCAAGGCGGACTGAAGGTCGACGACAAGGTTGTTGCCGTCGCCCAGGGAGATGAAAATGGCGACTACGCCGACCCGAAACTTGGCGCGAATATGGAACCGACTTTGTGGACGCAGCAGGAATGAAGGTTGATGACGTCGTTGACATGATTCGTGGCCAGGCCGACACGGTCGTGCGACTGTCAGTTAATTCAGAGGACAAATCCGGATTGCACACCGTCAGGCTGGTGCGCGAAAAAATCGAACTCGAAGACCGGGCCGCGCAAGGATCTATCTTTCAAGACGGACACAAGGCAGACGGTTCGCCAAACCGGATTGGAGTACTCGAATTACCCATGTTTTACGCCAGCATGAGCGATGACGAAAACGGCGGTCGCAGCACAACGGCCGACGTGAGAAGAATACTGGAAGATTTTAACCGGCAGGACGTCGACGCGCTGGTCCTTGATTTGAGGAGCAACGGCGGCGGCTCACTTCAGGAAGCCATTGACTGCACCGGTCTGTTCATTGACGTGGGTCCTGTCGTGCAAGTCAAGGACTCCTACGGCAGGATCGAAGTCCTTAAAGATTTGGATCGCGGCGTTGCCTGGACCAAACCCATGATCGTGTTGATCAGCAAATTCAGCGCGAGCGCCAGCGAAATTCTGGCCGGCGCGATTCAGGATTACCAACGCGGCCTGGTGGTTGGTGACACCTCGACTCACGGAAAAGGCACCGTCCAAAATCTCATGAACATCAGCCAAATGGTTTATAACAAGCCCAATGCCCCCAACGATTTTGGCGCCTTGAAAATCACGACTCAACAATTCTATCGACCCGACGGAGACAGCACCCAGCTGCGAGGCGTCCTGGCCGACATTGTCTTGCCATCCGTGACGGACAAGATGGATGTCAGCGAATCGGATTTGAAATACCCGGTCGCGTTTGACCGCATCCCGCGGGCGAAATATGCAACCTATTCAATGACGAACCCCAGTTTGATCGAACTGCTGGGGGAACGGTCCGCGAACCGGCGCAAGTCTTCGGTCGATTTCCAAAAAGAACTTGCCAGGATTTCGAAGTACGTCGAAAACAAGAATCTCAAGTCGATCTCGCTGAACGAACAGAAATTCCTCGCTCGTCGCAGTCAATTGACTGCCGACACGGATGGAGAAAAAGAGCTCGCCGAGCAAATGAGCACGAACAAGATCACGCGAGATTTTTACCTCGATGAAGTTCTGCGAATCGCTTCGGATTACCTGAATTCGTTTCCTGAACGAAGCAAAACTGCCATGCTGACAACAACGGATCGATAGGAAGTGTCCCGCTGGCCTAAATCAAGCTTTGCTGGATTTTTAACCGACGAAATTAGATTCCAGAAAAACTCTTACTCTGGTTAAAGTTTATCGCGACGAATCAATTCGATCCGGGCGGTACCACTTGCAGCGACTTGAGAAACTCAATCACGCTGGCTCGATCGTACTCCGACGCGGCGAAGTAGGCATCTCGTGATTGTCGTGCTTCGCCACCGTGAAAGTGAATTGCCTCCGTCATTGTCGTCAGGTCGCCGCGGTGACCGTACGGATCGCTGCTACCGGCATCCCACAGCTTTCTGGTCAAAAATTCCTCAGTCGGACGTGGCAACAGAGCGACTGTGAAATCGGACGCCGGGGCAAAACCGTTCAGTGTGCCTTGGGGCAACAGCTCATTCGCAAAAAAGTTGAGTTCTTCGTCATTAAGATTGTGTCGCTTCAGATCTGTAAAAGCGCGCGCACAATTGCACCACCTCCCAGGCTCCTTTCCAACCGCGGCAGCTCGCCTTCGGTTGTCATATCAAACGCGAATTCCTGGTTGGTGTTGGACAGGTTGCCCGGTGGATTGTACGGGTTTGGTTCCCTGAAAAATCAATCTTCCAGCACCATCGACGGAATATGACATTCGGCGCATCCCACCGCCTGAAAGACTGTCCGGCCGCGCCGGACTGCTGCAATCCGGGGCAAATCGGCTGGCATCACCTGAATCGGTGTGTTTAGGGCAGCCTGATAAATGGTAACCGCCGTGATGTCCCCGACGGTTAATTCTCCAGCAACACCATCTTCGTCCGGATCACCATCACCAAATCTCTCGATCGACTGCATCCCGTGATGATGGTTCATGGCGTTATTGGTAAACTCGCGCAACGAGACAACAGCGCCCTTTGATGAAACGGTTTTATAATCAGGTCCCAGTCGACGCCTTCGATTCCAGTTGGATCGAGCTTGCCGTTGGGGAGACAGGTAATTGTTCCGAAGTTGACACCTTTGGCAACGAGATCGAGGGTCGCGGGGCTATTCGTCGCCTTCGCCTCTTGCATCGCATTCTCGCGAATCGCGATCAGTTCGTTGCTCATTTCTCGAGCGAGCATTTCAATGGGTCCCGAACCCATCATCCCGACCGTATTTCGCTCATTGCTGTTTTCCGGACCGACGGACAACGTTACGGGATCAAGCGCTTGGGCAAGTACAAATACGTTGGCGACAAAATCACCTCCGCCTCCTGCCCGCGGCAGGTTGTGACAGGAAAAACACGAATTCGAATCCGGACCGGACGTGCGAATGAAAGCTGGTTGGTCAGGCAAGCGCAGTGCGCCTGTACCGGTCGAAGCCGGTCGACCCTGACCATCCAGTTGGTTGAAGCGTGCTTCAAAAATCTGCTTTCCAACCGAGAATAGACCGTCCAGGCTTTCATTCAATCCATCACCAGCGATGTGTTGGCTAATGGCAGGACGTTCACCGATTTGTCCGTCAGCGCGAAGACAAAACACCAGCAATAAAACCAAGCTCACCCCAGTAATGAATCGCATGTTGATATTCCTTGCGTGAGAAAAGAGTGTCGCCCCCGAATTCACAGCTTCGGTCGTGCGGATTGTGCAATTGAATCTAGTCTAACGGATCTGCGTACGCTGTAGGAATTCAGCTACGGCCTAAATAAAAACAGACCCGGATACCTACCTACCGGAAAGACGCGCAATCGTTTAGCTTCCGAACCCGCGGCAGGCTTGAAACGGACCAGTGAGGCGAGGGGTAATGAAGCTGGGATGGCGGAATTATTGCCTTAAAAGTACTTATTTCCGATGGGCAGGAAACGAGGCACCCGTTGTTGATACATTTCATAGTCCGGGTACTTACTCAAGGAGATTTCTTCGCTGAAGTTCGAACTTCCCCGGAATAAAAGAACCAACAACACACAGCCGGCAATACTCCAGTTGATCCATTGCCCGGAAGCCGCCACCGAGAACAAGTAGAACGCCATCCAAATTCCCTGTTCTGCAAAATAATTCGGGTGCCGCGACCATGCCCACAGGCCCCGGTTCAAAAATCCCGGATCGATATCGCCGGTTGTCGATTCGCTGGTTGCCAATCGCCGTTGTTTCCTTAGCTGATAACGCCACTGCTGCCAGTCCGCGACACTTTCAAACGCGATGAGGAACAACATGGTCGTCGTTGCCACCGTATCGACCCAGTGGAATTCACGATCGTTGAACTGTAACGCAACAACAATGGGCAAGGTCATCATCAGGATCAAGGCGTTTTGATAACCCGAAATAAACAGCAGGTTAAACAGCGTCCACTTCCACTGCGGTTTAAGTTCTGGTTTCTGCCTCAATACTTGCCAGCGGTAATCCTCGCAGCCTTGCCAGAATTTCCAGTGATATCCGCCTTTCAGCCAAAAGTTGAAAGTTAGACGAATTCCCCACAGCGTCACCAGTAAACTCATCGTCATCAACCGCGGACTGAAGTCGCCGAAGCAGGCGACGATCCAGACGTAAGCGAGCGGAGCCAGACTCCAGATCTTGTCGACTTGACTGTAATTGTCAGTAACCTGGCTTAGCAAAAAACAGCCCACCGCAATCAGGCTGGCCAGCCTCGTTACCGTTGCCAGTGCGCGGCTGGCAAATGGACCAAGCCCTGGACCTGCAAATGCCGCGACGAAGATCAAGCCAATCAAGCCAGCAACCAGCAAAATCGCAGTGATGACAATTCTCATCCGCCGTGTCTATTTGAGATAACTCGAGATTCCATCAGACCGTCTGCGAATCGCTACCGAAGCGCTTGAGATTCATTTTCCTGCCGCCGAATCGGAGTCAAATTCAGCGTTCGTATTCGCGCCGCTGGCGGGCACTTCTTGGCAATGCGATACAGTTTGTCGCTCGTGCGCACGATCAAGTCGTTTTCCACAACGGCGGGGCTGGCCATGATCTTGTCCCCAACCTTGTTGCTCGCGACGACTTCCATTTCTTCGTCGCAACGGACGACCGTGACCACGCCCTCACGGCTGGCCAGGTATAATTGCCCGGCCGCCAAAAGAGGCGATGCAGAAAAGTTCCCGCCGATGCGACTTTCGCTGTTGCATTTCTCCCGTGCGGGCGTCAAGACGATTAAGAATTCCCTGGTCGGTGATCGCGTAAATGGATCCACTCCGGGCGACGAACGAAGGCATCGTTGGCGAGTTTCGGGCCCGCCACTTCACATGCGTTTTGGTTACGTCCCCCATGCCAGTTGGATCGACGCCTACAAACTCGCCTTTGCCGTAGCCCGTTGAAAACACGATCATGCCGGCTTCGTAAATCGCCATCGGCGTAACCGAGAACCCGTCGCCATGATCGGCTCGCCAGATTTCCGTTCCATCTTGCGGATCGTAGCCCGCGATCCACTGGGCGCACCGGAATCACCGCCTGAGTCTTGCCGGCGACTTCGATCATCAGCGGTGTGCAGTAGGCTTTTCTGTACTCGCCGTTGTCTGCCCGCAGTTCCGGCCGGTTCGTCTGCCAAACATCCTTACCGGTCGCCAAGTCAACGGCCGCGATGAACTGCCGATCCATCCCGTCGCAGACCAGGATCACCTTGTTGTCGTAGATTACCGGTGAACTACCTGGCCCGACGCTATGGTCGATCACAAACTTCCGCTCCCATAGCGGCTCGCCCGACTGTTCGTCGAGGCACCACGTTCCGTAGCTGCCGAAATGACAGACAACTTTCCCATCGCTGATCGCTGGCGTTGGCGACGCATACGAGTTCATCGGATTGATAACGTCGGGATTTTCGATTTTGGCCAGGCTGATCTTGTGCACGACTTGACCGCTGTTGATGTCGACGCAGATAGCCAACAGCTCCACTGAGTGGGCCGCGGTCTTGATTTGCGCCATAGGATCGCCGGCCAGTTTCCTTTCGATTTCCTCTGGCGAAGCCGCGACCGTGAGTGCCGTGGTCAACCAGATCAGCCCGCGACGATCGAACACCGGCGACGACCAGCCTTCGCCCGGAATTTCCGTTTGCCACAAAACGTCCTGCTCCAAGTCCCATGCCACCGGCGGTTTGGCTGACGGCTCGGCAATCCCGGCATGATGGGTACCACGAAATTGAGTCCAATCGTCGGTCGCGTTGCTTCGGTCTGCGAAGACGAAAGCGCTGCCAAGCAAAACGACGACATAAATGCGCAGCGATACCGAGTTGCTCGACATGATTTTGTACAATCTTTGTTTGGAATAAGGTTATTACGCGGATGGCCTTCGTGAACCGAAATCTGGTCTCGCGATTTTATTGCCGTAGCTCCGACTGCACAACACTGCTCCCCTCGCCCTGGGAGGCTCATCCGCAGCGGGAAACTGGGACGTTGACTTCTCCCGGGCCAAGGTCGAGTCCGCCGACATGCTCATTTCAGTGTTTGGAAACGCAGTATTTTGTTGGTAAACTGCACGGCAATTCCTATTGAGACGCTGCGATCCCGGCGGTGATGAAACAACATTTGTTTTGCCAAAAGTCGCGGCAATAAAGGTGAGGCATGTAAGAGCGAAAGAATCTGTTAGAATAATAGCTGCAGGAGCATCTCAACTCACGGCGGTCGCGTTTCAATGGGTTTCATCACTTTAGACAGCCAAAGGAATCACATGAAAAAGTTCAATTACTCCCGGTTGGTTGCCGGTGTCACTGTGACTTTGGCACTTGTGCTTTCGTCGACGTCTTCACTGCCCGCCCAAGAATGGCTAGGCCCGAATTCATTTACCGGAATCTATGCGTTCGGTGACAGTCTGACGGATACAGGGAATTTGTTTGCGCTGACCGGTTTTCCACCGGAGCCTTATTTCGAAGGCCGAATTTCCAACGGAATTGTCTGGATTGAATATCTTGCCATCGCGATGCAGTTGGAACCTGGCTCCCTCGTGAATTATTCATTCGCAGGTGCCACGACAGGACGCGACAACGAACTTGACGTCCCGGGGGTCATCGAGTTTCCCGGCCTTCAGGACGAACTCGATTTGTTCGAGGCCGACCTCGGCGGTAACTCGGCAGACCCATCCGCACTTTACGTCGTGTGGGCGGGAGCCAATGACATTTTTGTTTCGGGCCCGACCGAAGAGACGATCGTCACCGCGGTTGCAAACACAGTCATTGCGGTCGAGCGGCTGCATGACGTCGGCACGGCGCAGGATTATGGTTGTCAACCTGCCCGACCTGGGTTTGACACCTTACGGGATTTCAGAAGACCCGGTCGGGCTCTCGTTTATTTCCGCTGTCTATAACGATCGCCTTGACGCTGCACTGGACGACCTGGCAGTCGAAGGAATTTTGACGATTCGCGTCGACGCGTCAGCCCGTTTGCAGGAAATCGTCGCGCAACCCCAACAATTTGGTTTCACAAATGTGACCGATTCATTTCTCGCAACCGGCGGAGATGCGTCCGAGTTTCTCTTCTGGGACAACGTTCACCCGACAACTCGAGGGCATTTTTTTATTGCCGAGGAAGCCATGCAAGTTCTTCGGCAAAAATACCGCTACCGCCGGTAATCCTGAGTTAAGTCCGCGATGCCAATCCAACTAAAATCCCGCGAATACCACGTTGACGACGCTGATCTATCGCAATCGAAATTCTACAACGCAAATTTACCCAACGCAGTATTTGATGAGGTTAACCTGCAATCCCCGTCGTTTGACAATGTCGCACTGACCGACGCCAGACTTCGCAACGTTTGCCTAACCAACGTCTCGATATCCGAAGCAAAATTGGATGGTATGACCATCGACGGCATTTTGGTAACCGAACTCATCGCGGCCTATCGCAAATTGACGGCCCAACGGATTTTCTGTGTGGGAACCGTGTGTTGATTCACCGGTGCGACTGGAGCGTCATTTGGAAACATCACAGGCAGGATGTCGTTGCTTGAATTCACTGACTGCCTGGTCGCTGATATTGGTATTTTTGATGCAAAGGTCCCTAAGCTCTTTCAAGTTGGAAAGCTGTTCCAAACCATCGTCACCGATTTCTGTACCGTTGAGCAAAAGTATTTTCAGGTTTTGAAAACCGGCAATCCGAGAACATCCTGTTTTCGTGATTTTCGTCCTGGACAAATTCAAAGTCAGGAATTCAATTCCGGCCAAACTCTCGACGTGTTCATCACTGATTGCCACGTCGCTCAGGCTGAGTTGCTGCAAACTTTTGATCTTGCCTAACGAACTTGTCACCTCGGGAGTCACTTGCGTGCCACCAAGCACATGGAGCCAATATCGGCGTCCGTCAGCCAGAGACTCTGCAGGTGGTCAAACTCCGCCAAGTGTCCAAGTCCCACTTCTGTAAAACCAGGTCCGCTGATCTACAAGTCGTCGGTCAAGCGCGTATTAACAACCGACAGGTCACTCAGCTTCGTCAATTTGCAGAGATATTCCAAGTTGGAGTTTTGCAAATTGGTGTTCGAACGGTCCAGCGCCTGAAGCTCGACTTGCTCGCCAATCAGCTTCCAATCCGGTTCACTCAGATTGATTCCTGAGAGATTGAGCTGAACCAGTTTTCCTTGTTCGTTTTGCGTCGCCCGACCTCGGCCGACCAACGCGGCCCATTGCTTGAGTTCTGGGTTGTCTGTCGATTGTCCATGGACAGCCGAGTTTACAAGTAGCGTGGCCCAAACAAAAGTGAATCGTCTGCTGTAAAATCGTCGCCCGATTCGCAGCTATGAATTTCGGATACGCTCAGTCGGATACGCTCAAGCGATTCTCTGGACAAACGAATTTCGTTCCCCAGCGCCGAGTTCAAAATAGTGCACAACTGAAGATTCCACTTCCAGCAACGGGTTGCAAGCGCAAGGGAACCCTTTCGGCCATTCCGAAAAATTGCGCACGAGCTGCGCACAGCTGCGTTTCGTTCAAACGTCGCGGTTTGTTGGAGTGGAAGTTAATGCGGATGTTGAATCATTAGGGTAAACCTCATATCACTAGCTTCGCCCCTGAACGACGACGTGGCACTCTGTCCCAAAATTCCGAATATTCAGGCTATTGTCTTGGCAATTCCCAACTCCTATCATGCGCCCGCTCTGCATTTTCCGCGCGATTGAACATCGCTGATGCTCGACACGCCAAGTTGGTGCGGTTGCGTCGGGAGTCGTCACGACTTTGCCATTTGAACTATCACTAGTCGATTTGGTTTCTCCGTACGTCCTGCAAGGGGACACGTTCGGTGCCTGGCACGCAGTGTTGGCAGTCCTGCGAGTATCCGAGCACGAGATCGCCAGTGACGAAAACGGGATTACGATTCGTGGAGTCGTCGACTTTGAAGGCAATCTGACGATCGATCCCAGCAGCATGTCACTGACCTGGGCCAACACCGAAAACCATCCTGAGAATGATGCTTCACGGCGCGATCCGTGGTTTGATGTTCGCGACGCGCAGATCGCATTCCAGTTGGCTGTGCCGCGTGTAGCGTCGCAAAAAGTTTCGACGGCGGTAGCTGCCATCGGTGCCAACGCCGCGTTTGCCAATACCGCGCAAGTCCTGTCCGCCTACGACAACATTCCCACCGACGCGCCACCATCGGATTATCCAACCACGGAGTTCGTGTTGGACCTGTTGCTAACCACCGTGGTCTTGCGGCCACCGTTCCTGCGTGGGGCCAAGCGCGAAGACAACGGGCAACTGGTCGCCGATCCGCAGAATGAGAAAGTCAAATTCACACTGCCGCGATTGAAGTTTCGTTTGTCGCAGGGGCCCCTCAACACCGATCCAATTACGGCCACACTGCTGTCGGCGGGAGCCAGTGGATTGGATGATCCCGGTGACATCGCCGTCGCCGAATTGATCAAGATGGAACCGCCCTACGCTTTTATTGGCCCATCGCAAATCGTCGGCTTTGGTTTTCGTTCCGGCACGCTGGATCTTTCTGACCAGTCAACGCCTCCCGACGTGTTATCGCAATTCGGATTTGACGAAGCCTGGACGGGTCTGTACTTGCCGGAAATCAGACTGTTCGTCGCGCCTCATGGGCGCGCAGTTTGCGGTCGATGCAGGTGTCGAGAACCTGTTGATTGGGATTGGCACTTCGTCGGGAATCACCGGCGACTTTTCTTTGCAGGTGCTTGACCAAGGCGGCGGTCAACTCAAACTGGGCGCGCGATTCTACGACGGCGACCAGCGTGGTTTCGGAATTGTCAAAACGTCTGACAGCACTGCGACCGTTCAATTGCCCGAACGATCGCGGATGGTGGTCGATGTCGAGGGTGGCCGCACACCCATCTCGGTCACCGTAGCCATCGCCGGGGATGCACCGGTGGTAGGGCGGGAAGCCGATATCGATCTGTCAACCACTGCAACCCGCACGATTGTTATCACGGCCAACGATACGAGTTCGCCGCAGCGGTCGGCAACCTTTACCATCGAGGCCAGCCGCCGACCGGCGCCGGTGGTGGTTCCGGGCACCACAACTCCGGGACCCGTTCCGGCAGCCGAGTTGACCGCAACGGCCACGTTGCAGGGGGGAGCTCCCGTCCAACAGCCGCGGCTGGAGATCGTATCGGAAACCTCGAATTCCGTCACGGTCGGACTCAATGTACCTCCCACGAAAGCGGCATCGACTCAGTGGACTTTAAACGGTTCGCCGGCAGGCACCAGCGCGACGTTGCTGGTTGATTTGCCAGCGGGAGGTCCTGATGCGATCGTAACCGCAACGTTGCCGGGTGAATCCGGAGTCGCGAATTTCACTGGCTACTTCCGCTTTGATCATCCCCCGTACAAGGTTGCCGGACGCGTGCAAACGGACGCCGATACCAGGGCGTTCGCCTTACACTCAGAAAACACGCACACCACCGAGGCGGCTGACGAAGGGACCACCTCCAGTTGGTTAGGTGGAAGCGACCTGCGCACGGCTTTGTTGCCGATCTTGCAGGGACTGCCGAACGTCACGACGATCAACATTGAAGGATTCGCCAGCTACGAAGGTCCGCCGCCCCCGGCCCCGGTCGACAATACCAAACGCGTTTACAACGAGGATCTATCGCGACGCCGCGCGTTGGGGCTGCGAGCAATCATCGAAGACCTGATCGCGGCACCCGCAAATGGGTTATTGAACAAAGGATTTGTTTTAAACCATTCGTCAAACATGACGAACTGGCCCAACCAGGGATTTCCCGCAGTCGAGACGCGGCGCATCTGGTGGAAAGCAGTGGCCTCATGGCTGCCCGCAAACACGCCGGGAACGGTTTCGACGGGAACACTTCATCGCGATCCGCAAACCAATTCCACGACACCGGGTAAAGTTCTCGATCCGCCGCCACCACCCAATCAACAACCCGCTCCTCCGCCGCGCTGGTTCCGACAAATGGGCGCCAAAGTGCGGATCGTTCGCAACCAATTTGTCGCGTGCGAAGTCTCGGCGAAGATCAATATTCAGACTGCCGCTGAAGATCGACTGCAGGCAGGTATGCCGGCTGGCAACTCGGGGACACTACCCCAGGGGCAGCCGCTGGGCGCGAATCCGGCCGACGGCTTGATCAATTTCCGGCTCGTCGTGCAGATCGATGATGCTACCGATAATGTCACGGTGCTCGGTTATTACGGCGCAGGACCCGGCAGACGTGGACGGGCTTTATTTGTGGGGCACGCGACCCGGGCAAACGCCGGCTGTCAATCCGGGCTTTGGCCTCGACTTCTTCGGCACCACGATTGTTTTCATGCCGTTGATCTCGGCAGGCGTGGGCGCGGTGGCAAACGACGGAGCGTTAGCTGAATTGGGAATGACGGCCGCCATGTTGGCGATTCCAGCCGCCATTGCCGGGCTGGCCGAAATCAACTCCAGTCCGGTAAAGGTGCTTTGCGAACGCGTGATCTGGTATGGCGGTGAAGTGCAGTTCCGCATGCGGCCCTCGGGTGCCGAGGCAGTGGTCCTGTTCGACATGGAAGCCGCTTTGAGTGTGGATGTCTCCATCGGTGGCAAAACGCTGATCAAGATCGAGCGGGATGCTCCGTTGGCAGTCCGATACAAAGCAGTTGGCATCCGCATTGGCGATGATCCGGATCAACCGAAGTTCCAGTTCCGTCCGGTATTCGATGCGTCCAAGGGTTACACGATTGATGTTTCCAAGCCCGGCGCGATCAAGGTTGCTTCGCCGCTGGACAACATTCTGACCGTGCTCGGCGCGCGGATCGCGCGCAACAATCCGCTGATCTTCGAAATCGATCTCGGCTTTGCAGTCGATCTCGGCGTCGTCACCATTGACCGGGCACGAGTGCGTTTGAGATTCGACCCGCTGGGCGCTCCGGAACTGACGGCGTTTGGTGCCAGTATCAATATTCCGGGCACGCTGCAGGGCCGCGGATACATGGAAATGAACGAGAACGAGATCAAGGGTCAGATCGATCTGACGATCGTTCCCATTCATGTACGTGTCGCCGCAGGTGTGGGAGTGGCCAATCTCACCGAGGGCAGTCGCCAGGCGACCGGCGTGATTGTAGCGTTGGAAGTCGAGTTCCCGGTCGCCATTCCGCTGGCCAATTCAGGCTTGGGTATCTATGGATTCCTGGGCCTGTTCGCGATGCATTACACGCGGAAAGAACCGCCCGCCTCAACGATGGCGCCCTGCGCTGGAGTGGTTGAAGAATGTGGCCCACGGCAACCCTACCGACATCGCTGCCTGGACTCCCAAGATCGATGCCTGGGCTTTCGGTATCGGAGCCATCGTGGGCACCATGGGCTCGAGCATCATCTTCAACATGAAGGGCGTGGTGCTATTGGAATTGCCCGGTCCGCGACTGTTGTTGATGATGAAAGCCGATTTGCTCGCCGTGATGCCGGATCTCAAAGACGCCAACGCCGAAGGCACGTTTTTGGCAGTAATTGATTTGGACATGGGTCGGGGAACCCTGACCATTGGCATCTCGGTCGACTTCGCGATCAAACCGCTGCTGGAAATCAACATCCCGGTCGAGGCGTTTTTCAATTTTCACGATACCAAAGACTGGCATCTTTATCTGGGCCGTTTTGTCGATCAGATTCACGCCAAGATCCTGGAAGTATTCGAAGGTTCCGGCTATTTGATGCTGTCCGGCAAGGGCTTTATCGCAGGAGAAATTGACAGCCGCCTGCCGACGCCGGTACCCGGTTTCGCCATCTCGACCGGACTGCATGTTTCGATAGTATGGGGCAGCAAAAGCGTCGGACTCTATGCAGAAGTCGCTGCCGGCTTTGACGCCGTCCTGGGCTTCGACCCATTTCTGTTGGCAGGAATCTTATACATCCGCGGCACGCTACACGTATTTATAATCGACCTCAGCGCGTGGGCGAATCTCACGCTGGCGATTGGAGAGTTGCCGGATCATTCAAAGGTCTCGCGGATCTCCGGTGAGATCTGCGGCAGGATCGAATTCCTGTTCTTCTCGATTCAGGGTTGCGTCCACTTTGAAGTGGGTGCCAGTTCGGTCCCCGTGGCACCACCTCCGGAATTATTCCAGTCCCTGCGGCTCGTCAGCCGTTCACCCGCCTTGGCCGTTGGGACCGGCGTCGACAAGCCGATCGACGGAGGCATTGGCGAGGGTATCAAGTCGGACAGTATGCCGCCGCCACCTCCCGCACCGCCGGCTCCCGCCGCGGTCGGCCAGCCGGCGCCGGAAGTTCCCTTGAACCAGCGGCGTGTTCCTATCGACGCCATTCCGTTGGCCATGTTGGCGATGCCGCCGACGATCGGCAGCAGTCAATACATCTTCCGCGGGGCGGCTGTGAGTCAAACACCCGGTACGCCCGGGCGCCGACCGATGGTTGGAATCAACGAGGCGAAGACGTATTCCAATACACGCTGACGAGCGTCGAGTTAGTTGGCGAACTGTTGGATGGCTCGACTCCAGCGGTCTGGTGGCCGCAAAAAGCGGGCGACTCTGCGGCGGCCGCACAATTGGGCCTTTTGAGTTGGGTGCCTGACCCCACGCCGAAAGCCATCGAGCGCAGCGAATTTCTGGAAGAGACGTTCACGGAGACCTGGGGGACTGTTTGTCGTCCTGCAGCGCCACCAACATCCGTCCTGTTCACATTTTTGAACGAACCGTTTGGCCCCTCCTGGTACGGATGGTTACTCGCTGGCGAGGCATGGCCCGATCCTCCGGACACCATCAGATCGGCGCCCCCGAACCTGTTGCTCAAAGTGACCGAACGTTGGCGCACGGGTGTGACTCATGTCGATAATTTGATCGGCGTGATTCCCGCAGTGGTGGAAGGCATGTCGGTTACCTGCCCACGCCCACAGCGCGACAACCCACCCTTGGGAGTGCCGACGCGAACGAATCCGATTACGGCGGCACGCGGCACCAAACGACCTGATATTTTTGCGTCCCAGGAAATGACGCTGGTCGAGATCGCCGGTCGCGCAAACGCGGGCCTGGAAATATCCCGTTCAATGCTCAGCAAACTGGTTTTGACTCCCTCTCAGGATGGGGTGAACAATCCGGATAACCCATGCACCAGTCGAGTGTTGGCCGCTCCGGTGCTCGACTCACGCGACGTGCGTCCGTTTGGCGATCCGGCCCGCATCGAACAGGCTGGCGACGCTCGCAAAAAGCTGCGATTCAGGCCTGGTCCGTTTGACGACGCGGTCGTCTTCCATACCGGTGAGATCAAAACCACCACGTTCTATCTGTTTGTCGACCGCGAGCTCCTCGCGTCGAGGATGGTTGTCGTTGCGGCGACGGACGAAACCGACAATGTGTTTCAGCAAATCGTCCTGGACGGCTCGTTGAGGATGCCGCCGCAGGTGTTTCCAGGCAGTTGGACGGATGCGTCGGGACCCTGGTTTGACGAGACTTTCCATGTTGCTCAGCACCAGGCTGCTTTACAACGTCGAGGCTACATCGGCGTCCTGGTAACCATCAAAGGTCACGAGGATGCCGACCGGCTGCAGATCGGTTTGCTGCCACAGGAATCCGAGTGGCACCGTAAGCACATGAAACGGCCCTTTTATGTTGCCGCGATGGAAGTCTTGACCTCGGCTGAATTCTTCCGCTCCGATTACGACACGGAAGAACAAACGAAGAAGCAAGGAGTATTGGAAGCAGCCCTCAGTGATAGCAGTTCGGGGCAGGCGTTACTCAAACCGGACACCGCGTATGCCGTGCGAGTCGTTTACGATGCCCAGCGCGGTAAACGTCCGCCAGGATCAGCGGTCACGGACATCAATTCCACGACCAACTTGCATCAAACGTTCTGGTTCTATACCGACAACGAACCGCCCCGGCGATTGGATCCGTGGATGATGTGCAGCACACCCGAGGACGGCGAACATCACTACTTCGGCGAACTACCGATTCACATCGTGTTCAACAGTCCCGACGTCGGCCGGATTTATGAGGCTTATGGAAAACGGCTGCAGGTTCAGCTGCGGGCAGCCTCGTTCCGTCCGCTGCCCAGTACGCCGAGTGTGCCGCACCCATTCCCGCTCACGCCCGCAAATCTGAAACCAGTGCCCGCCAGTGTCCTTTCACCTTGGGAAGCTGTTGCGGTGGAACAGTTGACGGATTCCTGCGTGCCGATCAGTGGCACTCGCGTGCGGCACACCATGACGACGCTGCCAATCCCGCTCGAACCGTTTACCGATTACGTGCTTGACATCCAAATGGTTGATACGGGCGCACCGGAAAACGCGGTTGGCACCGTGGTCTGGCGAATCGGATTCTCAACCGGCCGGTTTGCGACGATTGACAAATTCGCCCAATCGTTCCAGCTCGAGCGCGTTTTGCATCGCTTTTCGAAACCGAATTTAGTGCAGGCGATTGGCGCCCAGCCGTGGGCCGTTAATCCGCAAGGTAATCAACTGGATGTTGCCATGACGGGAGCTGGCCTGGAACCGATGGGAGTTCCCGAGGCTCCGCGGGTCGTCGTGTTCTGGGAAACGACAGGACCGGACCCCCAACCAGCCGCCGTGTTGGTAGACGCCTCCGAGCCGATGTGGCGAAGTCGTCAGATACCTGAAGAAATTGTTGACCCGAATCCCCCTCATGCATCGCGATACGAGCTGACATCGGTTGAATGGTTAAAGCTGGAGCAAGAGGCAGGCGGCGACGCGATCGTTGACAAGATCATTAAAGCGCCCGGCGGCCAGCGAGCACTGATCACGCTGAAACCCAATTCGCGCGGGAAGCGGTTACGGCTGGCGTTGCGACGCCTGCCAATGAAGGAAAAATATTTGGATGGACCATTAGCCACGGATCATTTCTTCACCATCGTGGACACCAAGCTCAGCGGTGCGCTCTTGGGAGGAGCAAGACTAATGGCATTTATTGTTGACACTTCGAAATTCCAGGCAGAAGGCGCCTACCTGCAGTGGCAAGTGGTTGCCCGCCGGCTGGGGTTGAACATCGAGCGGACGCTGCCGGCCGTGCTGCAATTACGCTGGACGTTGAAAGACGAACTTGGTTTCCCGACCGAGCCCTTCATCGTCTGGCGGCGCAATCGCAAGAACAATCAGCCGAAAACAATCAACCCGGATCGCCATTCGTCGGGGTTGTTCGGCCTGAGTTACGTACTTGACTTGCAAGGCACGTATACCCACGTCCATTTGCACGTGTCGGGCAACGGCGGCGTAATTTACGGTTTCGTCGCGCACCCGTGGCTTAACTGCATCGTCGCGATCGCGCAGGTTCCAGCGGGGACAAATCAACTGGTAACGCTGACCGCGCCAGCCATCGAAGGCTTGATGGTTTCGAATCAGATCAACATTAATTCCATGACGGGAGTTCGAGCTGATGAGCTGTCGGCCGCTGACGGCTGGGAGCGGTATGAGTTGGTGGGGCTTCCGGTTAAAAAGTCTGAGTGGGCAGGGCAGGGCATTGGGCAGCATGGAATTGACCAGGGATTGTTCGGCGCCTTCACCGACGCAGAATCGGCTGCGATGCAACGGCTGCAACGCGGCGCACCACCTATCGGCTGGTCACCTTTGATCGACGCGGGAATTCCGGCACCGGTCTGGAATCCACCGTCAGCGCCCCCGTTAATCACGGAACTACAAAAAGGCGTGTTGGATGATTTGCGCAACGTCGCCAATCTGCCGCCGATATCTCAAGCAGGAAAGATGGTTAGCAAAGTCATGCCGCCGCCCGAAAACTCCTCGGGTCAGCAAATGTCGGAACCGGACAGCACGTCAAAAGTTTCGCCGTTGAGCATGACGTATATGGCAGCTGGCACGGATTGTTTCGCCTGCCTGGGACTTGGTTTCGGGACAGCTTACCCGATCGTCTTCGTTAATGATGACCGTCAACAGTCGGCGCTGAACTTCGACTACATGATCACCGCCCGCTACGAACAGGGACTATCGGGAAATGGCGACCCGGTTGAATACGCGGCTTTGGTACCGTCCCCGTCGCAAGCCATTGCGCCTCCCATCCCCGCGGGCATGATCCAGGAAATGATGGGAAACCTGCGTCCGTTGGCGGCCGATGGAGCCTGGCGGGCTTCGGTGCGTGTGTCGTGGGACCGTCCTGTGCCGATTCCCTTGTTCCGCCCCCGGTCATTCGCGTTTGCACGAGCAGGCATCGCGCCATTTTCTCCTGCCACACTCCTGATGAACAAGCGATTGGATGGCTCGCCGTTACCGATCGCGATTAACTACTTTTCAAGTGCTGAGGACCCTGAGCCGAATCGCGTCAGCGCGGTCGAGCGGGAGATCCCGATCCCCAACAATCCTGGCAGCCGGACGATGCGATATGCCTCGGCGCATCAAGACATCTACGGCCAGTGGAGCAAGTGGGTCGCGACCAATTCAGCGGTGACCCAACCCAATGTGGCTGACGTGCGGATCGTATCCGCGGAATTCAAGTACGCCGATGTGCCGACGCCCCCTGAAACCAAATGCAACGCGAACCTGGTACTGGAGTTTTTGTGGGATTGGAGAGTGCGAAGTCCGCTGCTGATCAGCTTCCGTGGCCGTTTGCATCCGGCGGCTTATCATGGCCAGCCTCCACCTGACACTTCGTTGCCGCCCGGGTTGCAAACAAAATTGGGTGGACCGTTCACGGCGACATTTACACTCCGCTTTGACTTGCTGGCTGGTAACGGCGCGCCGACTTCGGCGTGGCCCGGATACAATCCACTGATTCATTGCTTGGCGTTGAATTCTGCGGGTGATCAACAGGTGGCCTTCGGCCCCGCGCAAGGTTTGGAGACGCGAAGGTATCGCGTCACGATCCCCGGGTTTGAACTCAACTTTGGACCAGCCGGCCACATCGGTCTTGCGTTGTGGGGGCAAGGTCAGGAGGCCATCGCGCCACAACACTTTGGCAATTGGAGTGCCGAACCCAGCATGATTGCGGCCTCCGACCCGCGTCCACCGTTGATCATTCCCGACATTGTGTCATTGTCGAGCCTGCCGGATGCCGCGGGCGAATCGCACGCCGTGCTGAATTGGTCCGGTTCTCCAGGCGCGGATGGTTATTTCATTTACGAAACAACGGAAACCAAGTTGCTTAAAGCGGCTGGCGCCTCGGAACCTGATCCAGCAAAGACGCTGAGCGAACGGTTGGCCAAGCTGTTGCAGATCTTTGACGCCGATCCGGCTGTTCGCCGGGCCGAATTCACAAGGCGTAACAGCCGACTGCTCAAATCGACCTCGACCGACATCACTTTGCCGCGTGGCTCGACCGCAATTCACCTGTTTGTTGTCTTGGGTGTCAGCGCGGGACAAGTTGAGGCCGCCTGGCCAACTTCGTCGACAGCTTTGTATGCGTTCGCGGTTCCGCGTGTCCCGAAACCTGCGGCACCGACGCTGGAAGTTGCGAGTTTTCTGGACAAAAACGTGGTTCCCAACCAGTACCGCACCCATCTACGTGTTGAAACTCGGCGCGGTCCGCGCGTGCGACGAATTGACATTCACCGCGTGCGCGTTGACGACGCGGCCACAGAACTTGATACGATGGGCCCCCCCGTGCTCACGGTCGACGCGTTGACGCCGGGTTGGGATGTGGCGCAGGTTACAGATGCACGGGGTCCACACATCGCAACGGCATCGGGGACCGAGACGCCAGCCGGTTCCTGGAAACGCGTGTGGTATCGGGCGGCCGTCTGGTCTGACGATGATCTGCTGCGAGGAACGCTCGCGGCTCGATCTCCCGCGAGCACAGTGGCGTGGGTTGTGATTCCCCCCGCGACGCCGCCCGATCTCTCGCCGATCACCATGGAGTGGCCGGGGACCGCAGCGCCAGATGTCTTGCTGAAATGGCACAGTCCGGCCCCCGTTAACAAAACACCGATTGGATCGCACACCTTATCGATTCGAGCCAAGCTTATCGGTGCTCAGCAAGAAGAACTGCCGTTGGTTGCGTTCGATGGTCCGCTGGCCAATTTGACAACGGCCCCACCGGCCGCAGGTTCCAGCGTGTGGCGCATAGATGGTAGCAAACCAATCCAGTACCAGGCGATGATTCGCCGTGCCGATTTGAACGATGCCGTAGAAATCAGCGTGCGCCTGACGGACCCGCTCGGTCGCACATCCGAGTCATTCGCAATGGTCAAGCCAGGTCATATTCTGCCGGACCCGGAACTCTCAAATTTCAGTTTGGAAACCAGCATCACCCCGCCGGGCGTTCAACTGGGCTGGACCAGCGGCACGCCAATCGATCCAGGGCTGTACACATTGAAAGTCACCGTTTACCGACCACCGTTCCGGTTCGGGACGATGATATTCCCGCGGCCTCCGATTTCAATTCAGCTGGGGCTTTCCGATGTTCCGCTGGACGAACCGGGGCCTGTTCCGCCGGGCGTGGATCCGTTGCGCGTGCGTCGTCTCCCGGGTTCGGGACCTGAATTCAGGTTCTACGCGTTCGTGCGCGTACCGTTCACACAGATTGTCGTGCACCTCTCCTCTCCTGATGGGCGGGTTGCACAGTACGTTCAATTACCTTAGCAAACACCACCATGGCCACGATTACGACGCTGACGCCAAATGCCGTACAGAACAGCCTGCAAAACAATGGCTTGACGGCACTTGGTCTGACCACCGTGTCTCTCGGGACGCGCTGGTCCGACGTTACGCCCAACGCAACTGACTTCGATTCCAACGCCATGACGCTGACTCTCGCGGGTGTCGTCCGAGCGCCGTTTCTCGGGATTCGTGAGAATGTATTTCGGGAGGCGTCTTCGACGTTAGCCTCGGCGGTCGGCGCCGACGCGACCTCGCTGGGGCTCGCCCCCGGGACAGGAGTCAACTTTCCTTCACCCGTCGCGCCGGGCCGAATCCTGGTGACGCTTTCCAACAGTTCCGGAAGCAAGTCGGAGGTTGTCGAGTGCACACAACGCAGCGGCGATAACTTGACCGTGGTTCGTGGCGCCCTGGGTACCTCCAAGCAGCCGTTCTCACCCGGAGACCGGGTAACGCTGCGTTTGACTGTCGCCCAGCGCGCCAGCGAGTTTTATGAAGCTGATGGCACCCCGCTCAACGTCAACGGTACGGTTTTGCGTTTTCATCCTCAAGCTGTGTTGCGGCTGCAAACGATCAGCACGGCGCGCTACGCACCGGCGGGACAACCCTTGATTTTACCGCTACCAACAGCCTTGTTTGTCCGCGGAGCAGAAGGCTTCCGCTCGTCCCGCTGGTATCGACCCGATGAGATCATGGATGGAGTCGCCGGCGCGATTTCGTTCCACGATGCGCGTGGTTTTATTATCGATCCGATTTACGTTGCGGATTTATTCGCGGATCTGCTGAGCCCTGGCTCGTTGCCCGGATTGGTCCCAACCGGAATCACGGCCGCTGCGAATGGAGCCGGAGGCGTGCAAACGATCGCCGGCCTGGCCCCACTCCCGGCAGGTGAAGCCCGGATACATTTTGTCGACCCGCATGGCAATCCGCCCCGAATCGCGTCGCCGGGGGCGGGACTGATCACAGACGACGGCGGAGGAACCTCGACAGGAACCGTCTCCGGGAACGTGATCACGTTGGCGGCAGGTAACCGGATTGCGGCCAATGCGCTCCCGAACACGACTCCCTTGCGCTTTGGATTTGCAATCAATGGCACCTTGGGGGCGAATCCGTTGGCAGTTCCGCCGTTGGCCAACGGAAATCTTGCCCGCCGTTTTTATCGCGTGATGGTGGTCGATCAACCTTGGTACCTGTTGGGAAACCGTACCGCAGCCGCGGTCCTGGGTGTCGGGCCAGACGACCAGCGGATTCCTGCCGACTTGCTACCCGTCGTCCGCGATCAAGTGGACATTGACTATCTTGTTGACGGTCCCGACACGCTGGCCGAAGCGACTCGCATTCTCACGCGCCCTGCGCAAAGCATGATCGTGGCTGTTTCTCCGAATATCGATCAGACCTTGATCACGCCGAACGTCTTGGGACCTGCCGCACATTGGCCCGCGTTTCCCGCGCCGAACACCAACCTGCCGTTTCCCAGCCCGCCCATCGGTTTGTCCGCGGCAAACGTTGCCGCGGCGTTCACTGCGACGAAAGATGTGGTGGTGACGATCGCGGGTGGAGCAGCCCCCGATGGTGCGAGCGTCCGGATCTTTCCGCAACAGTTCGTCGAGATCGCATCGATCAACGCCGCAGAGCCTTCGTTCGTTCGCGGTGACGGTGGAGCCAACATCGTAAATGGTGCGAATCCCGTCAGCATCCTGCTACGCAATCCGTTTAATCTCGGCGCGGCCGAACCCGTCCCGAATCCTGCGAATCTGACGATGGATATTGTCGTGACGCCGCGGTTGGGACGGCGTCGACTGACCGCTGCCGTCGTCGCAAGCGTCGCGGCCGGGCCGGTGAGCCCACCGCCAGACCCGTTCTTCGGTCCGGCAACGGCAAACATCATGGGTGGCATGCCGGTGATCGCACAAGGCGTTGGAGAATCGCCGCTGTTCGGGATCCCCCGCACGGCATCGCCCCCAGCAACGCCGCCGGCAAATTTGTTGGACCTGGTGTTGAGCCTCGCATCCGAACCTTCGCCGCGCAATGCGCCGCGGTTGCCAACAATGGGGAGGTTGGAGACGATCGCAGCGACCGGCACGACGGGGCCGGGTACGCAGCCTGTCGGATCTTTGTTGTGGCAAGCGGTTTTGAGTGGTTCCAGGTGGGCGGCCGAATCCCGCTCGGCCCAGCATGCTGACGGAAATCCGGGAAACCCGGGCGGCCCCGATGTTCATGCGCCGGGAATTCAGGCGAGCGGCGCGTTGGCTTACGATCTCGCGATCCATGCACTCAAGCGCGCACAGCCATTGATCCCGTTGCCGACATCGAATGCCGGCACCGTGCTGGGATGGGTCGTCATGTCGGCGGGTGACAACCTTGACGTGCCGTCCGATCTGGCAAACACCGCGAACACAGGGACGGGCGTGTTACTGGAAACGGTTGCTGTCGGTTGCGATACACCCTGGTTAAGCAATTTCACACTGCCGCCGCCGGGAAACACGATCAACCAAATGATACAGAATGCCGCCAGCGCGATGGGAGTGCCTGCTCCTGCGTTGACTGTCGGTGTGAACAATGAACCGCGGTTGCAGCGTGAGGTTCGCCGCGAGTTTTTTGCTGCCCAACAGGGCTTTCGCGATGCGCAGTGGTCACTGCGACGAGCTTTTGCCGAGGCGCGGGAGCTGGTCTATATCGAATCTCCGCAATTCGCAATCACAGCACGACCGTCCGGCGCTCCACAACCATTCGAAGTGGATCTGGTTGCCGAACTTGCCGCGCGGCTGACGTCGCATCCGAACTTGCGCGTGATCATTTGTACTCCCCGCTTCTCGGACTTTGCGCACAACTTCCGCACATTTCATCGGCAGCACTACGCGGCCCGCATGGAGGCCTTCGGCAATTTGCAGGCCGCTGCGAAAGATCGAGTGCTACTGTTTCATCCCGTCGGTTTTCCGGGACGAACGGCCTATATCCGGACGACGTCGGTGATCGTGGACGACGTCTGGTGTCTGGTTGGCGCTACCCACTTTCGCAGGCGCGGCATGACGTTTGACGGAAGTGCCGCAATCGCCTCGTACGATCGGCAAATCACCGACGGGTATTCCACCAAGGTCCGCAACTACCGACGTGCCTTGATGGCAGCCAAGTTGCATGTTCCCGCGCCGGCGACAGGACAGCCGCTGGACGGAGAGTGGGTGCGACTTGGCAAACCGATCTCTGCGTTCGATGTCGTCAACGATTTACTGGCCCAAGGTGGCTATGGGCGAATACAGAGCATCTGGCCGGGACCGCCAGCTGCGGATAACAGCGTACTTCCCGCGCAAGCTGAAGTCGCAGACCCCGATGGTTCGAACGGTGTCACGATCTTCAACACGCTTGCGGGAATGTTAAACGAGCTGGGAACGTAGCCCGCATTTCAATGATTGGTGTTCACCTTCAATTCAAAATGAAATTCTGGTCGCCGTTGGCAACAAACGTCCAATCACCGAAGACATCCGCGATGTTGGTCCCTTCGAATCCATCGTCCCGGTTGGCAACGCCTGTTGGATTTTCCAGGTAAACGTCGCCCAGGTTGCTGAGATGGACTCCGTCCTGCTCGTTGCGATTAAACACCCCACGGATGATGTTGGCGTTGATCCCTGGCTGGTAGTCGCCTTCATCGTCGAAGATGAAATCCACGCCGGACATGTTCAATCCGTTGAACCCGTTGCGTTTGGCAACGACTTTTTCGACGACTACCTGGCTGCCGATTTCGCCACCGTAGGGCTGGTCGGTCACAATGTTGATATCGATTCCGTCTTCGCCGTTGTCGTTAAATTCGCCATTGTAAATTCGGGCGACCAATTCCGACTCGTATCCACCATTGCCTTCACCGCCGGTCGTCGGCGTCGGTACGGGTACTGGAGGGTCAACCCCAACGATTCTCCCTGTGTAAAAACTCAGGCCCGCGCCGCCGTTGCGAGTCGCAGAAACACCATCGGCGTAAAATTCTGGCCGGGGATCTCCCCCATCCCGCGCCGTGGATGAAATGATAATACTACGCAAGGCATTCGGCCCCAGTACGCTGATGCCATCGCCACCGTTCCGAATAAAACTGCCATGGTCAAAGTAGTAACGAATATTGGAAACGTTTCCAGCAGGCCCAGTTGACCCCGTTCCATCAAAGGACGGAGCGGGAAACGGAACATTCAACAGGGAAAAATCAGAATAAAACCCGTTACCGCCATTGTCGCTGGCATTAATCCTGTTCACTTGAATATCGGCATCCAGGTTAACAGCCAGACCGCCGAGGAATTCGTATTGGACTGCCGCACGAATACCATCTTCAACATTCTTTCGGAAAGAACCTCGATTGAAATTTGCTTCGAATCGAACATTGGTCCCGGAACCCGTTCCTCTGGCAGTAGGTTCATCGCCAAATAACTCGGGATCGTAAATGATGGGCCCTTCACCAAAGAACACGCCGTTCGCCGAATTTTCATCTGCGGTGACGCGATCCATACTGACAGTGAGGTAAATGTCGGCGCCTTCACCGCCTTGCCTGCCACCGTCCTGGGTAACGACACTCATTCCCTCGATCCAGATTCCATTGGCTTGATTATTCGAGAAGGAACCCCGCGTGATGTCCAAGCTGCCGCGGAGAGTATACTCGCTTCCGTTTCTTGGACCGGGTAAGTCAAACAGGTTGGCACCGGAAAATAGGCCGTCACCGTGATTGGCTTCGGCTTTCACGTTGTCCAGGCTAAATCGTCCGGTGTCAAAGAGGTCGACGCCGTCATAACCATTGTTTGAGAACATGCCCCCCACAATGGCCCCGTAATTTGTGTCACTGATGTAAAGGCCCGATCCTTCGTTTTCCGTGGAGTTGGCATAACGAATATTGGTACGGTTCAGGCGGGATTCATCATCCCCGTAAACCAGAATTCCGTCGCCCCCGTTTTGGTGATAGTTGCCATGGTTGATATTCACCATTTCCGTAGACGCGTCACCCAGAACGAAGAGTCCGCCGTACTGGTTCGCTGCAGAGTATAGATGATCGACCTTCACGTTGCGAGCGAAACCCACTTCGGTTCCATCATCGCCGTTATTGGTTGTGCGAATGTGATTCAACCACGCGGAACCGGTTCCCCGGACATGCACTCCGTCGTAACCATTGCGCTGGGCGTTCAAGCTGATGAGCGTCGCCTCATCGTAACCATTGAGGTTAAAACCGTCTTCGCCATTGTCCCAAAATCGGCCGCCGACAACGCGCACCGTCGCATCTCCGTCCTGGCCTTCACCCGGTTCTCCGCTGGCAGCAATTGCCCCAAATGATCGCAGGTTGATGCCGTCGCCGAACATGTTTCCGTTATATTTTCCATTACGAACCAACACGTATTGATTGTCCTGGCCGCTGGCGCCGTTCTGTTGGTTCGCCATGGCGGTGACATGCAACAGGCTGGCGTCACGATTGCTCAGGAGATCAAGACCATTGCGAAGATTGTGCATGAAGGTACTGGAACGAATTTCCAGTTGATCGTTCAGGAACGCAGCCAGTCCGTTGTCGACTTGTCCGGCGTCGGCCCGGGAACCACGCTCATCGTCGTCGACTCCGTTCTCGATTGCGGTCACTGAGAATACGTTGACCGTCGAATTACGATCCAAGCCCAGGCCATTTTCCGCGTTGTACGAGAACAGCGAACGATTGACATCGACTGAATTCGATTCGGCAATTTTGGCACCACTGAATCCGTTATACAGAAAATTCGATTTCGTGATGTAGACGTCAGCAATGTTGCTCGCCGTTAAACCGTAATTCAGATTATCTCGAACGCGAACGTTCCTCAGTTCCAGACTACTCAGATTTTCGGCATCGATCCCGTTCATTCCATACTTGAACGACATGTTTTGAAGCTCGATTTCGCTCCCTCCCGTAATTTTGAGACTCGTTCCCAGGTTATTGCCGTTAACCACGACATCGTGAGGCGAATTTCCTTCACCGCGCATCAACAAGCCACCAAAGTCATTGACGATCAAATTCTCGTTGTAGGTGCCAGGTGCGATGATGACCCGGTTCGGCCCGGAGTCGTGTTGGGCTTGCATGATTGCCCGACCGATCGTTGCGAAAGGGTTATTTCTCGATCCGTCATAGCCGTCGCTGCCGACTGCCCCGTTGACAAAATAACTCGCCCCATTGCGCGCGAAATCAGTGGTATTGTCGTCGCTTGGTGTAAAGAGTGCTGGTCCCGAATTAAAGTCCATGTTGTCTCTCCCGGTAAAAAGTCTTGAACTTGTATTTTGTGAAAAACGCCGAGGCCGAGATGCCACGAATCCGTGTGGGCGAGCAAAGCCACTGCGCTAAAACGCTCATCTGGTGCGCGCCTTAATCAACCCACTTACGACTTGGTGCCAAAAAAACCGTGGCAAAAGAAATCGTATTACCACGCTCGCCGGCGGCGGACAGGTGCAGCAAGTTGTGTACCGGAATATAAGCCGGCTATTTCCAACTGCAAGTCAGGAGTGGCGTTTCGCAACGACAATTTATCACTATTAACTAATTGCTTCTTAACGACCTGCTGCGATAAGATTTTGTGATAATGCCTGGGACCTACAAGCGGCTGCCTTGACAGGCAGAATTCCAATCGTGTTCGGCAAAAAATCTTAGAAACGCTCGACTTGCGTCGGGGGCTTCTGACAAATAACGCGCCGAACACTTTGGCAGGATGCCGTTTCCACGTTGGTTTATTCGCGGTCTTGGGGGCCGCGGCGAAAGACGGCCACGATGTCTTCGGCGGGGACAACAAACAGCTGATTATCGGATTCGAAGTCGACCGGGATCGCATTTTTGGGATGAAACAGCACTTTGTCGTACTGCTTGAGCGGTAGGTCTTCGTCGTGTTCGATCGCCGCTGAGATGGTCACAATTCGACCCGTGATGGTCGGTATTTCGGCCGCGTCGGGAAGCGCGATTCCACCTTTGGTCTCCCGTTTGGGTTCGTCTTTGCGCACCAACACGCGGAATCCAATTGGTTCCACGTACTCGAATGCTTGAGACCGCACTTTTTTGCTTCCGGGCTCTTTGGCCATTTTTCACTGCTCCGCGAATGAAATACTCGAATGATTGCCGTTATTATCGCGTTTTGCCTGCCAGCGTCGAGTTGAAATCAGCACTTTTTGCCTGTTACCGCACCATTTGCCGCGATTGGCTGAAATTCGGCACAGTTCCTGCCAAAATAACAGGGGTTGGTTTGGAAACTTAACGGCCCGCTTTTATAATCGAGGTCCTTCTTCATTCAGCCTTGGGACCAGAACGCTCCGATGAACAATCACTCGAAACTGAATCAACTTGTTATCGTCATGTCCTTGGCAATCGTCGTTGCTATTAGTCAAGTGGCGGGTGCTCAAGTCCCGACCGAGTGGATCGGCGGCGATGGATTATGGATTGACCAGGCCCGTTGGACCGCCGGGGCTCCCGATGATTCGGAGACCCATGTCGTCACCGTCGATATCGACGATACCCAGGAGTCGATTGTGAGCGGCGCGTTTGGCGCCATTATCGGGCTCACCGTAACCGAGGGTGACACGGTCAAAGTGGGTTTTGCAACGGCCGTGCCCGGTTCGTTAAGCGTCATGGCTTCCATTGCAAACAACGGCACCATCGAGATTGAGGAAGGGCTGTTTGCGTTTAACGAGATTGTCGCCGGCGGACCACTGATGCTTTCCGGCCGCGGTATCGTCGTGATGCGGCCGAATTCGCGGATCCTGTTTGACGAACTCGACGAACGGCCTTTTACAAACGCCGGCAATACGATTGAGGGCACGGGAGATATTCAGGGCGGTGGTTACCTGGAAGACACCTCCGTCGACTTCACCAACAGCGGCATGATCGATGCGAACGTGCCGGGAGCCGGAATTCGAATCTCGGCCCGAATCGTCAATGGCGGTGGGACTATCGGTGCGAGCAACGGCGGTTATGTGTTGCTGCCAGATCAAGCGCAGAGTCAGCGGCGGTACGTTCTTGACGGACGAAACCGGGACCATTCGAACGCAAGGCACCGTCCGCGTGATGGGCGTTGTCTTGGATGGCAACGTCGAGGTTCTCGATCCTGACGGGGGCACCTTTTCAACACTCATGATGGGGGGACCTGTTGAAAATCGTGGCGAGTTGACTCTCGACACGCTCAACACGTCCAGCCTGGCCGGGAAACGTATCTTGATGCGTTCCGACATCACTTTGACCGGCGGTGGCACCGTCACGCTGTTAAGCGACTCGAACGGCTTGCCGGCAACGATCGGATCCGAACGATTTCCACCGACGAATCTTAAGCTGACCAACGTCGACAATACGATTCAAGGCAGCGGGTCAATCGGCGACGTCGTCGAGCCCTTTTTTGGCGATCTTAACGTCGAAAATTCAGGCAACATTATCGCCAACGTCGATCAACAGGAGTTGTTGATTACGTCCGTTAACCGGACTTCGACGTTAACCAACACGGGTAACATGCTGGCGACTGCGGGCGGCCAGCTGGGAATCAGCGAAATCAATGTTGTGAACAGCGGCGGCTCGATTACTGCAGAAGATGACTCCCGGGTCTCCATCGGCGAACGATTCAATCCCGGGTGTGGACAACTTTGGATTGACGGGCGGCACGCTCACGTCGCTTGGCACCGGTCGTTTCGTCTTCGGTGGCAAACTCAAAGACGTCGACCTGAACGTCGACGGTGAATTTCGCGCATTGATACTCGACGGAGCAATCAACAATGCGGGGATACTCAAAGGAGTCAGCGTGGCAGGTTTCAACTCGAATCTGGCCCTCAACGGAAACGTCGTATTGACCGGCGGAGGCACCATTTGCCTGGCTGACGTGGCTGCCGCGAGCGAGTCGCATGCCAGCAGCCTCATCAACGAAGACAACGTGTTGACTGGAACTGGAGACCTGTTCGCGGCCGATTTCGATTTTCGCACCGGGTCGGTCATTGCGCCCGGAAATGAAACCGTTCGCCTCGGATCGTTGTCCTTCGCCGGTGACGCGACGGTCGATGCCGTCATCGAAATCGATGCCAGTCGCAGCAGGCACCGATCCTTCCATCATCAACCAGGATCCAGCCCATATCGACGTTGTCCGAGTCGATGGCGAGGCGATTGTCGGTGCCATATTTGAGCTGAATTTCCTGAATCAATTCACGCCTGCCGATGGCGATTTCTTTGATGTATTTTCGGCGGAATCGATTCCGAGTTCTTCGTTCACAGTGCGTGGACCCATCGGTTACTCGTTGCAGGCTGTTGTCGTCAACCTGCCTGAAGGTGGCAGTGGTACTCGAGACGTCATTCGCGTTACGGTAAATGGTGAGCCGCCGCGGTTGCAATCAACGCCCAACTCGTTTGTCGTGACTCGTGGTACCTATGTTTCCGGAACCACCGCGGAACTGGCAGCCAGCGATAATTCGGATTTGTCGGTCAGACGAAACGTAAACGACTTACAGGGAATTGTCCAAATTGATTTCGAGGCCATGACATCGACGAGCACGCAGTCCCGTATCGATGTCACTTTGGAATCGTCGGTATTTGCACGGTCTCGGGTGGACGTCGAGGTTTTTGCGTTCAATTATCAGACGGACCAATACGTTTCATTGGGAACTCGGCAAGCCAGTCGGTTTAACGACTCGATCGAAGCATTTGCCACTCCGGGCGACGCCGCCGACTTTGTTTCAACCGGTCGTATGAAAATTCGTACGAAATTCGTTTCCGTGATTGCCCGTCAACAGTTTTCGGTAAACATCGATCAGCTGTTGTGGACCATTGTGGAGTAGCCTCGAGCCCCAAAAATCCATGGCGGGTGATGAATTTTGAGGTAGTTTTTTGCGGGCATTGGAAAATTGTCGGACAAAAACGAGCGGAAGCGGGGTTCGTCGAGTATCTTGAAAGGGGTACTTCCAAGCTCCTCTAACCACACGGTCACCCATGCTCCATCGCCTGGCAATTTTGTTCGCAGTTCTGGTGTTCACGCTCCAAGCCGCGACCGCTCAAGACATCCCGCTGACAATCGACAGCTCGCAATCCACGATTGATATAAGTCTCACCACTTCGGCCGGGACTGCCTCCGATACGTCGACGTTATCCGGAACCGCTTCGATCGAGTTGCTACCGCCCAATGAGCCATTTTCAACGGCGCAGGTGAAGACATTGAACGTGGTCCTCGACGATGGTTTCACGCTCAGTTTTTTTGGCGGCATTGTTTCGGCCAGCACCGCACCCGGTTCGACTTCGATGGAAATGACGCTGGCCGGTGCTCCCGGTACGGTCGACGGTTTGAATCAATTTGATCAACTTCTGAACGAAGCCACGTTTACCGGGGTCGTGAACGTCACCGATCCGCTGGGCATTGCTGGCGGGACTCGAAGTATTGATTTGAGTTCGTTTGAGCCAGCGGCATTTGACATGCTTGGCGTCCAGCTCTCGGTGAGCGGTACGACCTTGACGGTCGCCACCGATATCGCCTTGGCAATTCCGCTGGATACGAATATCACGCTGGATGTAACGGGTACGCTGGTCAGCACCGGCGAACTTCCCATACCCGACATCCAGGTCGTACCAGATTCACTTGACGTGATCCGCGGAGTTCTGGCTGCTGGCACCGTTGCGGACCTGGCGGACAGTGACAATGTCGATGTCTCGGTGCGTCGGGATCCGAATTCGATTCAAGCGGTAACGGATCTTGAGATCAAGGGTGTCAGTTCGATTGGCAATCCTGGGATCGTTGGAGTTCACGTTGGAAGCGTCCGTGTTTGCACGAACCGAGGTCGTCCAGACGATTCGCCTTTTCAATTACGACACCGACGATTGGGAACAAGTCGATTCACGACCGGCAAACCGATTTTCCGATTTGGTTACGAACGTGGTTCTCGACGGCCAGCTCTCGCGGTTTGTGCAGCCGGACTCAGGTTGCGTGGAAGCCAAAATAATCTTCCAGTCCACCAACCCGCGTCAGGTATTTTCGGCCAACATCGATCAGACGATTTGGACAATCGGAAATTAGTTTCAGATCGACATGAGGTTGGGTTGTTTGCACGGTTAGCCGGAAAGCGTCTGCGCGGCGCTGATTGACCAACACTCTGACGCCTGCCGGCTTGACGTGAAACGATTTTGGATCGTCGCCGATCAGCAAAAGAGCTTGTTTGGATTTGGCGGTATATTTTGAGAATCGCAGCGATTAAACCGATCGCAGTTCATGCCGCTACAACCGATTGCGCGATCGCGCAGCCGCATGGAATTCGCCGATCTGCAAATTCAAACTGGCTTTACCCACGTCACGAATCCGAAATTCAAGAAGTTCAGAGCTTCGGCTCCCTCGGTCTGTTGTGTCACGACCGAGACGAAGCATCCTTGCCGTCGGAAGTTACCCTGGGACCACGTCGATGTTTGTCGATTACTACGAGATTCTCGAATCGAGTCCAAACGCCCACCCCAGTACAATCGATCAACTGTTTATTTGCCTGGCCAAGCGATATCATCCTGACGTGCCGAATTCGGGAGATAAACAGAAGTTTGAAAAAATCGCCGAGGCCTACCAAACGCTGCGCATTCCGGCTACTCGCGACAAATACGACGCCAAGTACTCAAGTGAGCAAGGCAAATCCAAAGCCCCGGTAATCGGTTCGCATGCGAAAGCTTCCGACGCCATCGAAGTGGATGTTGCCGACCGGCACGAGCTTCTGGCACTATTCTACAAAAAGCGGCGGGACAATATCAATGATCCGGGCCTCGCTGTGGGGGGGATCGAGCACCAGGTTGACTATCCATTGAACGTTCTCAAATTCCATTTGTGGTACTGCACCCAAAAAGGCTGGCTCCATCGCGAGGAAAGCGGGCAATTGGCAATCACTTCCGCCGGTGTCGACAAAATGGAGTCGACCGTGACCATGAACGCCCTCAATGCGTCAAAGCACATGTTGGCGGGGAGCAGCCTGAAAAAGTTGTATCGCTCGGCTGCCCAATTCCTGATGCTAATCTGCTCACAGTTTTCCTGATCTCGTGCAGCGGGCCTGTCCCCCAGCCATTGAATCGGCCGTTTTTTTGCGGTTAGCGCTTTATCGGGCCCCGGTTGTTGATAGGATAGGGTTCGCCGCGGCACTGCCGATACACAACGTATCTCGCCGAAGCCGCGTTTCCCCTGTTAGGAATTTAAAAATGGCTGAAGGTACGATTAAACGACTCACCGACAAAGGCTTCGGGTTTATTGACATGGGAACGAGCAAAGACCTGTTCTTTCACTCTTCCAGTCTCGAAGGCGTCAGCTACGACGAACTTCGCGAAGGCCAGCGTGTTACGTTCACCGAAGCCCGTGGACAAAAAGGGCCTTGTGCCGAAAACGTGCGGCTTGCTTAGACCCGATTAATTTCTGGTTGATCAACATTCAGTCAATTTCGGAGAGACACAATGGGCGACAAGGGCGGGAGTAAAGACAAGGGCAAAAGGGAAAAACAGAAAAAAGCGCAAAAGACCCCTGCGGAAAAACGCAAAGCGCAAAAAAGCAAAAAAGAATAAGTAGGCCGACGGACGCGGCAAACGTGTCGGACCTGTCGGACTCACAAAAAACCGGGGCCAAATCCTGAGAGTTGGGCTTGTAAACGAGGCCTGATCTGCGAGAATTGCGCGATTCGGGGTCAATCTCGCACGAGAAATCCGCGCCTGCGACCCGACCAAAAAACAGAACAATTGCACAAGCTGAAATTAAAAAGGCAGATCAGTGAGCGATACGATCAGCGTCGAAAAACGTGAGACAACCGGCACTTTGCGAGTCCGGCGGCTGCGAAACACCGGACATGTCCCGGCCGTGCTCTACGGGCATGGCGAAGACACCATCATGTTATCGGTAAATGGCAAAGACCTAAACAATGCAATTCGACTGGGGCACCATGTGGTGAAACTCTCGGGTGCCGCCAACGGCAGCGCATTGATCAAAGAAATCCAATGGGACGCCTTGGGAATGGAAGTCCTGCATCTGGATTTTGCCCGCATCGACGAATCCGAGGCCGTCACCGTCACGCTGCCTGTGGAACTCAAAGGCAACGCTCCGGGAACAAAATCTGGCGGTACGTTACGGCACCTGGCCCATGAGCTGGAAATCACGTGCCCGGCCAACGTGTTGCCCGACCGGTTGGAAATTAACATAAACCATTTAGAGCTTGATGAATCGATCACCGCGGGTCAGATTGAATTGCCCAAGGGCGCTTTCCTGACTGGCCCGCCCGAAGAAATCGTATGTCAATGCGTTGTCATTGAAGCCCTGGAAGTCGAAGAAGAAGCCGCCGCCGCAGAGTCGGCGGAACCGGAAGTCATCGGACGCAAGAAAGAGGACGAAGAGGATTCGGACTAGTCTCGTCACCAAAACGTTTTGGTTTTCAGATTCAGACCTCTACGTTTCCGTGTCGGGATTGAAACAGGTTTAGCCGTGAAACTGATCGTCGGCCTGGGAAACCCGGGGAAAAAATACGAAAACACGCGACACAACATTGGATTCGAGGTCATTGCGGAACTGGCTCGCCGATACGAGGTTGGGCGACCGAAAGCCAAATTCAATGCCGAAATAGCGGAAACAATCATTAGTAACGAAAAAACGGTGCTCCTCTGCCCGCTGACTTTTATGAATCTCAGCGGACAAAGTGTGCGGGCGGCGTTTGATTTTTATAAATTGTCGCTGGATGAGATGCTCATTATTTGCGACGACGTCAATCTGCCATTAGCCCGGTTGCGGTTGCGACCCGGAGGATCGGCAGGCGGACAAAACGGACTTGCAGACATCATTGAGCGGCTGGGAACCCAGCAATTTTCTCGGTTGAGAATCGGAATCGATCGTCCACCTCCCGGTTGGGATGTGGCGAATTATGTGTTAGGACGTTTTTCAGCAGAGGACCTGGTCGCAATCGAACAGTCCGTCAAATTGGCGGGAGATGCTGTCGAATGCTGGATTGGCGAGGGAGTTGGACAGGCCATGAGCCGCTTCAACCCTGACCCGGAGGAAGCGAAAAAGCGGGCTCAGCAAAAGCTTGACGCCGCCCGGCGTCGAGCTGAGGCGAAGGTCGTTTCGGATAAAACGATAGAACAACCAGAAAACAAAGAGTAACGAAAAAGGGCAACCCGTGGCAAAAAACGTTTACGAATGCATGTTTATCTTTAATGCGAACGCCTACGCTCGAAATCCGGCGGGCGCGGCAAATAACATTGAGGAAATGGTCAAGGCAATCGACGGAGAAATCCTCGCGAGCCGATTGTTTGATGAACGGAAACTGGCCTATCCAATCAATGGCCACCGCAAAGGCGTGTATTGGCTGACTTATGCCAATCTGGAAAGCACGAGTATTGTGAAATTCAACCGCGCTTGCAAGTTGAATGACATTATTTTGCGGCACATGGTCGTCAAAATTGATCCGCGACTTGTCGATGCGATGGTGTCGGTTGCCCAAGGCAAAGTCCCTGTGACAAATCGCACGATTGAAGTGGCCGTCGACGACGATGATGAAACTGACTCTGAAGAACCTGCAGAAAACGAAGCGGAGGCAGTCGCCGAGGGGTAATTTCCGGTTTTTGTCATTTTTCTTCCGCCGGTGACCAAACGTGTCACGCGTCGCCCGATGCTGTTGAAAGTGGTGGCTGCCGCGAACGAATCTTAGTCGGATTTCCGTCGTTTCACCTTGATTCTGCCGCGCAAAATCCAATTACCTGATTCAGGCAAGTTGCCACGCCGAAAATAGTTGGCAAAATGAAGTGTCAGCTTTCAATTCACTGCGATGGAACGCATTAAGATGTTGCCTATCCGGGCGTAGAAGTTAAAGGAAACATCATGGCCAGTTACAACCGAGTCGTTCTCGTCGGAAACTTGACCCGTGACGTCGAACTGCGTTACACGCCGGCTGGGACTGCTGTTACCGACATTTCGCTTGCTGTCAATGAACGAATCAAACGCAATGACCAATGGACGGAAGAGGTCAATTATTTCGACGTGACCCTGTGGGGGAGAACTGCCGAAGTTGCCGGCGAGTACCTTTCCAAGGGTTCACCGATCTTGATCGAAGGGCGTCTGAAACAGGATCGTTGGGAAAAGGACGGGCAAAAGCACTCCAAAGTCAAAGTCATTGGCGAACGAATGCAAATGCTCAGCGCGCGCGGTGGAGGTGGCGGCGGTGGTGGTCGCAACGAAACAAATGCTCCCCATTCAACAGCGGCTGGCCATTCGCTGGAGACGGCGCCCGCCCAGGGTCCCCCACAAGACGACGAGGTTCCGTTTTGATGGCCGTCCGGTAATTGCATTCCAATTTCAACCCGAATACATCCTGACGAAATGCCCCGTAACGACTACACTACCCCCTAGAAAAACACTGCTTGAGAACGTCCACTCCGATCTTCGACTTTCAAAACTGCGAATCGCGAACGTAAGCATCGCACAGACAAACGAGAATTTTTGATGCCAAAAACAAAACAGAACAGACAACGCAATTTCACCCGCCTGCCCAGGGGAAAACACGGAGGCGTTGAATTGCTCCTTATCCAGTCGGTCGATCACCTGGGCAAACAAGGTGAAGTGGTCGAGGTCAAAGCCGGTTTTGCCAACAACTATCTCCTGCCCCAAGGTTTGGCAACCATCGCCAGCGAACATCACAAACGCATGGTGGACAAACACAAAGCCAAGCTGCAGGCGATCGAAAAAGACCGGCTCGGCAGTCTCCAGGATCTGGCGACTTTGATTGCCAAACAAAGCATCACCATCGAGGCCAATGCCAACGATGAAGGCCATTTGTACGGCAGCGTGGGTGCGGCTGAAATCATATCGGCCCTCAAACAAAACGAAATCTCGCTGACCGCCGATCAAATTCGCCTGGAGGGCGTCCTGAAAGAACTCGGTCTGTATACCGTCAAAGTTCATTTGCACCAGGAAATTAACGCCGACCTGAAAGTCTGGGTCGTTCCGACCGTAGAAGCCGACGCCAGTTGATCGGCAACAGGTTTTCAACCATACATTTTTCGGCTCGGAAATCAGAAAAAATTTCCGAGCCGTTTTTTTGCGATGCGCGATGACAAATCGTGCCCGGTGATCCCGGCCAAACTTGAATCCGATCTCAACCAACGTAAGATGATCGCTCAGGAATCGAACTTCAGGAGCATGGAATGGCGACAGGAAAACCACGACCACCTCGCGGCAGGAAAACACCCTCGGCAGTTGAACTCGCGGGTCGCCAGCCACCGTTCAGTCTCGAAGCAGAAGCGTGCGTGCTCGGCAGCATCATGCTGATGCCCGACAAGTGTGACGAATTGGTTCACATCTTGCGTGCCGAAGACTTTTATGACGAAGCCCATGGCAAGCTGTTTTCGCACGTGATGGACATGCATACGGCCGGTCAGAAAGATCGACATGGCCCTGTTGCGCGAGCGGCTGATCGCGGCCGAAGACTATGAACAGGTCGGCGGAGCTGCCGGGCTGGCCCGAATTTTCACCTCGGTTCCCAACGCAGCCCACGCGACTTATTACGCCGAAATCGTCCGCAACAAGGCGACCACGCGGCAAGTGATTACGACGTGTTCCGAGGTCCTGGAAGACGCCTATCGCCCCGAACAGGAACCCAATGAACTGCTCGACCGGGCCGAGCAAAAAGTATTTGCGATCCGTGAAACTCGCCAGTCAAACAGCCTGGCCGCCATTGACGAAGTGTTGCAAGTCGCGATGGATCGTTTGGACGCGCGACTGAGGGGTGAAACCCAACCCGGCACTATCGAAACAGGCTTTACCGATCTCGATCGCTTGACCGGTGGTTTGCACGCTTCGGAATTGGTCATCCTGGCAGCCCGACCAAGTATGGGCAAAACCGCCTTTGCGATGAATATTACCGAAAATGTCGTGCTCAAATCGGGAAAACCGGCGTTGTTTATCAGCCTGGAAATGGCGGCCATCGAATTGATCGAAAGAATGCTTTGTTCGGTGGCCCGAGTCAATGGAAACCGGCTGCGCAACGGAACATTGAAAACGGAGGAACGCAAAGAACTCCCCCGCGTCGCGGGTACCTTGAGCAAGGTGCCCCTGTTCATTGATGACTCGCCCACGCGGAATGTCGCCGAAATTGCCGGTGCTGCGCCGGGTAAGGCGACGCCACGGTGATTTGGCACTGGTCGTGATCGACTACCTGCAACTGGTTTTGCCGGAAAACCCCAACGATCCGCGGCAAGAACAAGTCGCGAAAATCGCCCGCAGGCTGAAAGGACTGGCGCGGGAACTGAAGGTCCCGATCTTGTGCCTGTCACAGTTGAATCGCCAGGTCGAAGAATCCCGCAACAATCGGCCCAAGCTCAGCCATTTGCGGGAATCGGGCGCAATTGAACAGGATGCTGATGTGGTCATGTTCGTTCACCGCGAAAGCTACTTCAACAAAGGGGAAGATCAGGACAACGAGCGGGATGCGTTGATAATCGTCGAAAAGCAGAGAAATGGTCCCACCGGAGATGTCGAACTTAACTGGGAACGGGAATACACCCGCTTCACCGATCGGGCCCCCGAACGCTACAACGAATTCGACGACTTTACGCAAACGGCCGGCTTTCAGTAACCAAACCGACGTTAACTTGACAATCTTGCCGGCCCGGCCAACATAAAGGTACGGGCAATTCCATTTTGCAGGTCCGCAGTTCAACAAAAATGACGAGCACCAGCTCAAGCGATATCGTGATCATCAATGAAACCGAGCCGTGCCCGTACCTGGCCGGCGAAACGGCGCGGATGCCACTGCGCATGCCGCTGGGAAAGATTACGTTGTCCCAGGCCGACGAGCGACTGGCCGAAGGCCATCGTCGAACGGGCGAGTTTATCTATCAAACCAGTTGCCCGGCTTGCAAAGCCTGTCAGCCAATCCGACTGGACGCACTTGAATTCAAATTCACCCGCAATCAACGCCGGATCCTCAAGCGGGGCGATCGCCGCTTCCGACAGGAAATTGGACCCTTGTCGGCGGACCATGAGCGGGTCGACTTGTTCAACAAACACCGCCGGATGCGCGGGCTCGCCAAACGTGACAAGGATATTGACGTTGAGGAATATGTCTGGGGCTTCGTCCGCAGTTGTTTCGAATCATTCGAGATCACTTATTGGCTGGAAGACCAGCTGGTTTGCCTGGGAGTTTGCGATCGCGGCAAGCAAAGCATATCAGCAGTTTACACCTTCTTTGATCCGCACTTGAAATCCGACAGTCTGGGAACGTACTCGATTCTGAAACAAGTCGAGTATTGTGCGGAGAGGAGACTCAAGTACCTGTATTTGGGTTACTACGTTCAGAATTCGCCTCACATGCGGTATAAATCCCGGTTTGTTCCCAACGAACGATTGATCGACGGGCGTTGGATTCGTTTTGAGACCGACGCCAACGCGACGATCGAGCCGTAAAACAAAAAAGATCGGTGATCGCCCTTTGACGTTCAACCAAACGTGGGATCGGCATCCTGCCAATCGTGTTCGGCGCATTATTTGCAAGAAGCCCCCGACGCAAGTCGGTCGGGAGTTTCACTCATTTTGCAATTTCCGACTTGGCAAAACATGGACACCGAACACTATAGGCATCCTGCCTGTCATGAACTTGGGATCGCATCCGGAAGAGTCCTGTTTAGCGGAATCGTTTCGCGGCGTGACGATCGTACAGATCACGCAGTACTTCGCGCAAATTTCCTTTACGTCTTTGATAGCTCGTTTGACCTGCCGCCCGGACATCGGGAGAATCCATGCTGAGTTCCGACAAGACGTAATCCAGAACCAACTCCGATGTTTGTGTGCGAATCCACGTCGGCAACCGAAACGGAGGTAAGCGCATCGGTCGGTGAGCGGTCACAATCAAGCCTCCGGCGTCACGACTGGCGCGAAACAGACTCAATCTCTCGAAAACAGGCAATCGCTCGATCCCGTCGACGAGCAGAATCTTGCCGGCCAAGTTTTCCGACAAAGCTGATTCCAGGATCTGTTTCTGCTCCAGTTTGTCTCGCGAGAGAAACAGATAAATCGTCTCTCGCTCGGCGAGTACCGCCAATTGACCTTCCAATTCACCTAACAAAGTCGTTTTGCCAGATCCCTGGGGACCGACGATCGCTGCGCGATACTCCAGATCACGGAGGAGATTCAGGTGCGAAATCCAGTTGCCTTGTTCAAATCGGAAGGGGATTCGTGTCACGCGTTCCGTCGCGAACGGATTGCGCCTTGCGGGCACGAAGTGATGATCCGATTTTTGCTTGAGGGCCATGCCAACGCCTCAATTCAAAATTATTTCTTTGCCGTCTGGTGAAATTACAACCTCAAGCTGTTCCGCCTCCAGGTCCGGAAAAACGATTGCCTCAATTGACCAAACCAGAGAGATCAGTTTACCAGAAAAACTATAAGGTCGATGGGGTGCCGTGAACTGAAATCCCGATTCTCCCCGGGTTGGCGGGTTGGCAACGGAAATGGTTTCCAAAACTCCGTGATTTTGCTGGCCCTTACCCTTGGTATACCAGATCAAACGCACCGCGATTTGTTCGGAGTTTTCCTTGATATCGGCCCACCGAATGGTCCCGGAAATGATGTCACCCGGAAGAAATGCTGTCTGTTCGCTGGTCAGGGAGAGTTCGATCATGGCGTTACCCGAAAGCCGAGGGACTCCGTGATGTCGGGCCACAGCGGGATGACCCCCTGAACTTTGACAACCCATTTGATCTGATTCTCGCCCGTATCCAGCGAGTGCATCGTCGTCGGGGGAATTGAGATGGTGGTGCTGCCAAACTGGATTTCTGATTTTTCAACGGTCTCCACAACGGGAATTTCGAGGAACGTTTCGGTGTCGGTGTACGTCGAAGTGCCCCGGTGATAGGTGGCCGATTCGATGCCTTCGATTTGAATTTTCAGGTTACGGATGCGATTTACGTTGCCGATGACTTCCCAAGCCAAATCGACTTCCCCGCCGATCGGAACCGCCCCGTTGCTCATGGCGATTTCCACTTTTGGATTAAACAATGTCATGAACACGTAAACCCAGTAGCCAATTGCCCCCAGGCCAACCAACACGAAAGGCGTCAGAAACAGCCCCAGCATGATGGTCCCAATCCCGATTTTTTTTGCATCAAATAAATCGAGCACAAATATGCTGACGATTCCATTCCAAAAGAGTGCGAACAGCGCAACTCCGACCAGCACCAGGACGCGGTTGTGTTCGGGCCGCAACTTCAAGGGCTTGTCAAACTGTTGGTCTTTTTCGTCATCTTCAAAAATCGGTTTCTTTTCGGCGGGACTCGACCCCTTCATGCCTGCCGGGACGCGGCCTTGCAGTCGGGCCATTTTCGCTGCCTGCTTCTCCGACCACGAAAGGTGACGACCGGTGACAAACCAACCGATGATTCCTCCGCCGACAGCAAGGAAAACAAGCGGTATCAATCCAAACAACAAACCCCAGCCAGGCTGGCGATTCATCAATGACTGTTGGGGATCAAGCGGATCGTAATGGATCGTTGTTTTCGAACCGACCGGGTGCTGGTCCAGTTGCTTCTTCGCGCTTTTTCGCCGGCCCGAGATTTGCATTAAGCCGTAGCGGTCGTTCGAGTAGGATTTTCCCGCGACGGTGTATTCGTACGTGAACTCGGCGCGATAGCTGGATCCTTCGGAATCGTGGTTTTCAACAATTTTGGCTTTGGTGATCGTCGCTTCGGCGGACGGCCAATTTCGGGCCTTGTTCCACAGCAAGATCGGATTGACGACCACCATCCAGAAAAAGAACGCTCCCGCGATGAAGAAGATCCCACCGAACAGCACTCCGCCCACCGTGCCGCAGCCTTTGGCGTTGGATGTCGCAGAAATGGGTTTCGCATTCATGGATTTACTAGCTGGCTGTCAAATAACAACGCTGCCATCTTATCGCCAATTGCAAATTTGCGGGCAGATTGATTTCCTGTTTCAGGGTACCGCACCATCGCTCTGAAACGAAAAAAAGGGTGTCATTTTACGCGGAACGGCAGGTTACCTCGAATCTGCCAATAATCGACGGCTACGTCCGATACACAGATTTCGTTAAGATAGGATGTTTCGCCAGCAAGTACATTCGTGAGCAGGACAACCAGTGAAGGCTTTGGTAACCGGCGCCAACGGGTTTCTCGGTTCGTACCTCGTCGAAGATCTCGTCGACCGAGGTTACGAAGTTACCGCGATGACGAGGAAACCATTTCCCACGTTAACGGGACCAACGTTGTCCAACGTGCAAGGGGACGTCAGAAATCTTGACGCTCTCCGGGACGCGACAAAAAACCAGGATGTCGTTTTTCACACCGCGGGCATTTCCGGAATCTGGGGGCCGTGGAAGCTGTATCACGGCACCAATACGATTGGCACTCGCAATGTCGTGACCGCTTGCCTGGAAAACAAAGTCAAAAAGCTGGTCTATACCAGCAGCCCCAGCGTCGTCTTCAACGGACAGCACCAGGTGCATGTCGACGAATCGACGCCCTATCCCAAAACCTGGCTTTGTCACTACCCCCACTCCAAAGCACTTGCGGAGCAACATGTGCTGGATGCCAACGACAACGCCGGATTAATGACGTGTGCGCTTCGCCCGCATTTGATCTGGGGACCGCGCGACCGGCACCTGATTCCACGTCTGCTCGACCGCGCCCGCGAAAAGAAACTCGTCCGTGTCGGCGACGGCAGTAATTTGGTCGACAACATTTACGTGGAGAACGCGGCGTACGCTCATGTCCAGGCAGCTGAAGCCATGCATTCTGATTCACCCGTTTGTGGCAGCGCCTATTTTCTTTCGCAGGGCGAACCGGTCAGTTTATGGGGCTGGATCAACGAGATTTTGCAGCTGGCCGGACTTCCGCGGGTAAAAAAATCCATCACCTTCCACTGGGCTTATCGCCTGGGATTTGCGTTGGAGACCGCGTATGAAATGTGCAACTTGCAAGGCGAACCGCGAATGACACGATTTCTGGCGGCGCAACTGGGCAAAAGTCATTACTACGACATCTCGCGGGCCAAACGCGACTTTAATTATTACCCGCGCATTTCCACCATCGCCGGGATGAAGAAACTGGGCGAAACTTTCGGCGACCCACTCGTCCATACAGAAGCATCGGTGTGAGCGGTTCGGCCAACCAAACCTGAACAACGCAATGATGCACCCCAATGAATCCTCCCCGGCCACTACCGCATCCGACCCTCATCGGACCACATGAGTTTTGATTAATGCTTCCTCGGTCGGGCCTTGCCGCTTTGCCCCCGCTAGGAGCGCACACTTGGCGAGCAACCCTATCCCCGCCAACGAAACAACGGTTGTTCCGCACGGGCGCACCATTGAACGGATACTCTGCTTGGCGAATGAAACACGCTTCCGCCGGGCTTGCCCCGGACGGCGCAAGGTTAAGCCGGGGCAACGAGATTGCACGGCGATTAACACGTAAAGCGTTCAAAACAGTACCCTCTCCCGGCGACACGTGAGGGTCCGGGAGAGGGAAAACACGAAATTCCTTGCGGAATCCACAACCCTCACCCGCCGCTGAGACGGCGAGCTCTCCCAACTTGCATTGGTATCTACACATCTTTTGATATCCGTACCGAGTTCGAATTTCAACGGATTGTAGGCAGCAGACATGTATCGTCCGCGCAATAGTCGCAGAGCGACGAAATTTGATAGCCAAGCTATGGATTGATCCGCCACTGAAACTGATCGGTATTGGACGTGAACTGTTGACGCGGATTGTCGGACTCAAACGAGATGCGGGCTTCCATGAAATTCGTACCGTCCTCGATGAACCGCGTCAGATCACCCGTCAGCGGAATCGTTACCACGGAATCGGTGAAGCGAGTTGCTTCGCGCGTATCGATGTCTTCCCACATTCCAATGTCATAATTGTACAAGGCGATTGTTTGCTGAACGGCGGAACGAGCAAAGACGGCTCCTTCCAGTTTGACTTCGATCGCCGACGGATTGAAAACCGGACTGAAGCCCTTGAGCACCATTTCCGTGCGGGCCTGGATATCCGCCGTGCGTCTGCGTAGCACGACATCTGAATTGTCGCTTTCGGCCAAATCGTCGGCTGTTCCGGAGGCAAGGTCTCCGCGGGTGACGGTCAGCAGATCAGCCGCCACGTCATGCGGTTTCAAAATGGTAACCAGAAACGCTCCTGTTCCAAAACTATGCCCGCACATGTACCTGCCGTCCGTGGAACAGGCCTGCAGAACTTCCAGGTTCATTCCAGAGGGCACCGTCCCGCCATTGTTTTCAACCCAGGTTTTGAAATCAATCAAGTCCCCGGTCCCTTGAGGTTGAATCCAGGCTCGCCGGTTACCAATCAAAAAGTCAAACCCGACGATCGTACCATCGTCCGCGATGTCTTGAGGAATCCCCTGCCAGCCAGGCAATAACGAGCCGTTGGCAATCGTCGTCCGGGTCCAGTTGACGCCGGAGCCGGTCCATGTGACGGCTTCGGGGCCGACATCATTTGGCCCGTAGCTGCCCAGCAGGATCGTCCCGGCATCGTTCATGCCATAGACTTCACCCAAGGCGTCACCATTGGGCTCAAACAGAAACCCGTTCCCTTCGGCGTCCCAGATGCAGGGAGTACGACTGAAGCTGCCTTGGGCGAATCCGCCGATCAAGGAACCATCCGCCGATACAACCGAGGCCCGATTGTTGCCATTTGCCAAGTTCTCCAGTTCAACCATTTCAGTCTTGGCTGTCCAGCGAAATCCTCGACCGCTGCATCCATCCCATGACAACCCGACAACAACGCTCCCATCCGCCGAACATTCATAGCCATCGCTCCGGCTGGGGCAGGCTCCCGCGTTGGGCAGGAATCCCAAACTCATCCAGTTCATCGTCACAGCGTCCCACAACGCGGCCACATTGGTACCGACGCCCGTAGGATCCGCGATGTCGCCGACAACAATCGACCCGTCGTCCGAAACAGCGACGGCCCCCAATCCATTCGGATTCAGAACCGTGAATTCCCCTGTGGCCCGGTCCCAGCGGTAAAGCCCATCTGGAAAACCGTTGTCATCGAGGTCGGTTTCACCCACGATGTAACGCCCATCGGGCGACATATCATTGGCTCCCAATCCATCGGGGATCATTTCAAACCTGACCATTTGCGCTGAAACGCTGGACGTTACTAATGCCAGCATCAACAAAAACGACGACGAGGCAGCGAAATACCAGCGCATAACGGATTCCTTCAAAATAAATTTGCCTTTGAAAAAATGAAAATATGTCGTTGCAAATCAATTCGGCTTACTTGCGACGACGAACTACAAGAGCCGCCGCAGCCATGAATATTAAGCCAAAGCTACCTGGTTCTGGAATTGCGTTCCAGGAAAAGTCGTCCGCATAAGTAACCGGCGTAAACCCGAATCCGAGAATGCGGACTTCATCAAAAACGGTGCCGCCTGTCGTCGTGATGTCGTAATACTCTTCGCCTAAACCGCCGAACGCAGGATCAAAGATCTCGAAAGCTACCGGATTATTCTCGTCACCGTTATTGATCAGGATGACTGCCATTCCACCGCCAATGGGCGAAGGAGGTCCCGAGTTGTCCCAGGCGCGAAACGACATTGCAGTCAAATCACTCGCAAAAGTCATGAAAAGTCCGAACGGACCCTCTGCGACATTCGAGTTGGGAAGCCACGGAAATATACCGGATAAATTTCCGACACCGACATCTCCAACGCCCGACGTGAAACTGGTGATTCCGATATCCGTCCAAGCGTTTGAAGGTACGGCACCCGTGGGTCCACCGGGCTCGTCGAAATTGAGAGTTGTGGCGTAGGTTGGCGCGCTCGTCCCTTGCGTGATCGTCGCGTCTGCCATCGCTTGGGCGGCAAACGCCAATGAAACGGCACATACAATAAGGGAAGCTTTCTTCATAGTTGTCATCTCCTGTGGAAAAATGTTGGTCTCGGTCGCACTTCGAAAAAGATGATACTTACAAAAAATTCGCTTCATAAGGCGTCAAACTAATATTTCTAAGAAATTCTCGCCCGGGCGTAACGCAAAATACCAAAGCAAACGGCTCGGGGTCGAGTTTGGCGGGACGACCAACATTTGAGACATTCTGAAAGCCGGGCCTGGCATGGATTTGCGAAGAACGGTTGCGGAGCAGACTGCAGAATCGGGTTTTCCGCGAAGTATTATCCAAACGGGAATATGTTCCTCCGTTTCATGATGGATTGCAAAAACGCGGGTATTTGTGCAAGCATGGCCGTCATCTGGTCGGCTCCCCAGCCATCAAAATTTGCCCAAATTGTAATCCGCGCTCGCAGATTCTTCCGATATCCAATAAAGTTGGACCATGCGGGTACGCGCTCAAACCAAGCTTGTTGCCGGCCTTGACCCTTCCACGTTGTCGCAAAGACAACATTTTTCTCTTAAAACCCCGCCTGCGAAATCGGGCTTGATTGAATGATTGAACGCTTGGCCCATATTTTGACGGGGAAGCAAATCTCGCGCTGGATCGTCGCCTTGGCGGCGCTAGCGATTCCGGTGCTGGTATTTTTTGCCCTCCAGGCAGAAACCAATACCCAGGACGTTCAAACCTGGTTGCCCCAGCGAACGCAGCAGCGATCCGATTACGATCGCTTTGTAGCGTTGTTTGGCCACGACGACGACATCATGGTCAGCTGGCCCGGCTGCACCACGGATGATCCGCGGCTGGCGGCGATGGCAAATCAACTTCGCAGTCATCAGGATTCTGAAAACACGAATTGTGATCAACCGCACGATCGCTCGTTTTTTGCAAGTTGTTACCGGGCAAGACGTTGTCCAGCGCATGGCCGAATGCGACCCGCGATTATCCGAGGAGCAAGCCCAAGAACGGGTCTCGGGCCTGTTTTTTGGTCCCGACCAAAACACTACGGGGATGTTGATCCGGTTGTCTGACGTCGGCCGTCAGGATCGCAAAGCCTGCATCGCGCGAATCGTCGCGGACGCGGGTCAGGTTCCCGGACTCGACGCGAGCGAACTTCGTCTGGGCGGAAGCTCTTATGTTAACGTTGAAATCGACAACGCGACGAATCAGGCGCTGTTATACAGCGTGCCGGCGATTGGACTGGTGCTGTTGATCTCGTACTTTTCCCTGGGCAGCCTCCGGTTGACGTTGATTGCTCTATCACTGGCCGGATTGGCCGCGCTCACCAGCGTGGCGTTTGTCTGCGCGTGCGGGTTCAAGATCAATGGGCTGATCGTGCTGACACCCGTGCTGGTCATGGTGCTCACGCTTTCCGGCGCCGTCCACTTGACCAGCTATTATCGCGAAGCGCGACAGCGATTTGCGTTTGTTTCGGGAACCGGCAATGACCGGCAAGCCATAATTCATATGCTGCGAAAAGGCTGGCGTCCGTGCACGCTGGCGATCATTACGACTTGCCTGGGCATCTCGACGCTCACGACCAGCCACGTCGAAGCGGTGTCTCAGTTCGGGTTGTTTTCCGCCGCTTCGTTGTTGTTTGCGTTGGTTATTTTGCTGGTCTTGTATCCAGCATTGCTGACAATTTGGGCGCCTTCCCGCTCCGACCGCAAAGCCGGCTGTGTGCAAAAATTTTCACCGCGGTTTGACCGGTTCCGACCAGCATCGAGGCGTCACGTGCTGGCTGCGAGCCTGATCGTGCTGGCTGCGGTTGGTTCATCACCTTTCCTGCTGGAAGGGCTGCGCAAAATTGAAACGACTTTGAAAATTGAGGACATGTTTGCTTCTTCGAGCGACGTGAATCGCAACTATTGCTGGTTAAACGAAAACTTCATCCCGCTGGAATGTGTGGAAGTCGTTTGTGCCTTCAAAAAGCCGCCGCTCGACGATTCCGACGCGGCTGATCCAAAGAATCCGCTGACACGCCAAATTCAATGCGTGGATTACATTCAACAGAAACTGGCTAAGCTCGACAACATTCGCTCTGACTTTTCGTTCGCCGACGTTTGCGGCAAGCCCAACCGAAACAAAGGTTTTCGTGGAAATATCCAACGCGTGATGTATGAAGACCGGCTGAGCGATGAAAAAGCCAACATCATTGATCAACAATTGCTGGCTGAGGACGACGACTATCTGTACTGGCGAATCCACCTTGGTGTTTCCGTCACAGATAACGATGAGGATGATTCGTTCGTGCTGCAAATTCAGGAAACGGCGGAACAGGCCTCAGCCGCGTTGGTTTCCAAACCGGAGATCTTCGTAACCGGGATTTGGCCGTTGACGGCCGCTGGACGTCACCAATTGTTTACCGACTTGGCCACCAGTTTCATGATGGCCTTTGTGCTGATCACGCCGCTGATGATGCTGATCCTTCGTGGCTTCGTGGTGGGTTTGATCGCGATGATCCCCAATGTTTTCCCCGCGCTCTTGTTTTTCGGTGCGATGGGCTGGCTGGAGATCGCGGTGGATGTTGGAACAATTTTGACGGCCAGCGTCGGGTTGGGTATCGCGGTTGACGACACGTTGCATTTTCTCGAATGCTACCTGCGCGAGAGAAACGGCAGAAGCCGTTCGAGTGCCGTGTGGGCGACGGTCCGTCATTGCCGACGGCCGATCCTGCAAACAACTTTGATCTGCGCGGCAGGTTTGAGCGTGTTTGCGTTCAGCGAATTCATTCCGGCCCGGCAGTTTGCCATTGCGATTGTTGTATTGCTATTTCTGGCGCTGGCCTGTGATTTGGTACTGATGCCGGCACTGATTCTCAGTCCCTTGGGCAGATTTTTCGATCGTGGAAATGACAGGTTAGCGACGGTGATCGTCGAAATGGTGCCGGGGCAAATTCACGGTTCGAGATCGTCAACGCAGATTAAAGCACCGATTGTTGGTCCGACTCCAGTTATCCCGACGGTTGTCGTGCCACCGGTTCCCGGCGGAAACGAAATCTATTCGTCATGATGTCAGGTCTGGAACAATATCAAAAACTGCCGGAACTCTGCCAGCTAAGTTTGTAAGTCCACGATTTGGGCTTGTCCCGATCGAGACCTGTTCAAGACCAGATCGAATCAATCACAACGCACGTCACTGCCCGGCTTGCCCGGGTAGGACGATGTTCCCTGGTTCGCCGCAACGCTAAGGGGAAACATCGCTCCACGCAGGCAAGCTGCGATGGTGGCGGTATTGGCGGTACTCGAATCTGGTTGTGAACATTGCTCCATGCAGGCAAGCTGCGATGGTGGCAAATAATCATTGAACCCGCCTCCATAAATACTTAAAAGCTGGACGATCTCAGAGGGAGAAGTAACTTCGTGAGCGGTCAATGCTCGGCAACAGCTTGTAGGCGGTGTCGTCGCCGGTGAACGCCATCAGGCCTTGGTGAAGATCGTAATCATAATCGGCCGCTTTGATCAGTTCGTACTTGACGGCAAAGTCGGCTTCGTTTTTATCCTTGGCCCGAGCCAGGTACTGTTTCTCGGGATGAATTTTGAAGTAAAGTTCCGTTCGGTTGGACGCATCGGGACCATCTGCCTGGTCTCGATCAGTCGACATAACGCCTTCAAGGAAGCACGACCGCGGGCGGAATTGTCATTCTGAGGCGGTGAAAACGTCTGAGCCGGATCTCGGCAGTGAGATCACTTTACCTCGATCCATCGGCTCAGGATGACAGCAGCACGATCACCGGACCGGTTTTGGCGTTAAACAACCAAAGCTCAGGCAATAGAATCCGGGCTGGTCTCGTCGAATGAACGAAAACGCAAGCGGGAAACCCGGCGATCCTGACGTCCTGCGTAAAAACACGCCAGGCAAACGCTGCCCAAACGATCCTCCGCGCACGTCAATCACAGCGATTGCGCCGGTATTTACGGGAACCACGTACCGCGCATCCACGTTGAACTGTCGAGGGCCAGACGTAGATTGCTGTCAGCGGTTGCCAATTTACGTTTGACGCGGTAATTTCATGGGTGAAATCGCACTCGACTCAGGTGGGCAATGATCTCGTTTCCAAAACCAGCGGAACTTCCAGAATCTCAGCGGATCGTCATTACCGGCATCGGGTTGACGGCACCCAACGGCAATAGCCTCGCCGAATTCCGGGAAGGATTGCTCGAGGGTCGCAGCGGCATTCGAGATTATGAAATTCGGTATTTCGGGAAAACCCTGGCCGGAGTTTGTGACTTCGAAGTCAAACGTTACCAGTCGCGCAAAGACGCTCGCCGCGGTACTCGAGCAGGAAGTGTGGGAATTTACTGTGCGCACGAAGCCATTCTCGACTCGGGTATCGACTGGGAAAATTTCGACAAAACTCGCGTTGGCATCTACATCGGTGTGACCGAGCACGGCAACGTCGAAACGGAAACCGAGATCCATGAAATCCGCGGCTACGATTACGACACCTCGTTTTGGTCGCACCACCATAATCCGCGCACCGTCGCCAATAATCCGGCCGGCGAGATTGCGCTCAACATGAGCATCATCGGACCGCACTACACGATCGGAGCGGCTTGCGCGGCGGGAAACGCGGGTTTGATCCAGGGGCTGCAGATGTTGCGGCTGGGAGAAGTCGACTTGGCCATTGCCGGTGGCGTCTCCGAGAGCATTCACACATTTGGAATTTTTGCGGGGTTTGCCAGCCAGGGAGCCTTGGCAACCCACGAGGACCCCACCAAAGCCTCCCGGCCTTTTGACGTAAACCGAAACGGCATCGTTGTTTCCGAGGGCGGCGGCCTATACACGCTGGAGCGGATGTCTGATGCCAAGCAACGCAATGCCAGGATTTACGGGGAGATTATTGGATACGCGATGAACACGGACGCCACCGACTTTGTGCTACCAAACCCCGAAAGGCAGGCGCAATGCATGAATATGGCCCTTAATCGGGCCGCCCTGAACGCTGAGGACATCGACATTGTCAGTACCCATGCGACGGGAACGGGGATGGGCGATACGCTCGAATGCGATGCCGTCCGGCGGGTATTTGGAGAAAGCAAGAAAACCTACATCAACAACGCAAAAAGCTTTATTGGGCATACGATGGGGGCGGCTGGCGCGTTAGAATTAGCGGGCAACCTGGCCGCCTTTGACGACGGGGTCGTCCATCCGACAATCAACGTCGATGACCTCGATCCCGAATGTGATTTGGCGGGACTCGTCAAGAACGAGGCTCGTGAAATCGGACAGGTCGATTACATTTTGAACAATTCGTTTGGGATGCTGGGAATCAACTCGGCATTGATCGTAAAACGAATCTAGGTTAGCCGCGGAATGCACGACGGATGGCAGCTTCCGCGGCAAACAACTGCACATCAGTAAGTAACGGAGACTCGCCCGATGGCGCCTGAAGAAATCAAATCTGCAATTACCGATATCCTCGCCGACATTGCACCCGATGAAGATCTTTCCGATCTGAAAGACGAAATTAATTTTCGGGAACAGTTGGAACTCGATAGCATGGACTTCCTGGATATCGTGATGGAGCTACGCAAGCGTTACCGCGTGCAAGTTCCGGAAGAGGATTATCCTCAGCTGGCTTCCATGCACACCACGGTGGCCTATTTGACGCCAAAAATGGTTGATGTCGCTGTGACCTGATGTACGACACGATCATTATTGGCGCGGGGATGAGCGGTTTGGCCGCCGGAATTCGACTCGCCCATTACGATCAAAAGGTCTGCATCCTCGAACGCCACTATACGATTGGCGGACTTAACTCGTTTTATCGTGTTAACGGCCGCGACTACGATGTCGGGTTGCATGCGGTGACGAACTTTACCGCCAAGGGCGCCAAGAAAGGTCCCCTCGCACGGATCCTGCGGCAACTGCGGTTCAAATGGGAAGATTTTGCGTTGGCGCCGCAGAAGGGTTCCCGGATCGCGTTCCCCGACGTGCAATTGAGATTCAACAACGATCTGGACTTGCTTCGCGCCGAAGTCGCCCGCGCGTTTCCCGGACAGGCCGACAATTTTGAAACGCTGATCGGCAAGATCGCGGACTACGATGATTTGGATCAAGCCGCGTTTGAACTTTCGGCCCGCAGAATTCTGCAGCAAACGATTTCAGAACCGTTGCTCAATGAAATGCTGCTGTGCCCGTTGATGTGGTACGGCAATGCGGCCGAGCACGATATGGCTTGGGGCCAATTTTGCATCATGTTCCGCAGCATTTTTATGGAAGGGTTTGCCCGCCCTTACAAAGGCGTGCGGTTGATCCTCAAGAATCTGGTCAAACGCTTTCGGTCACTGGGCGGCGAGTTGCTGCTGCGCAAAGGCGTCCGCAAACTGCTGGTCGACGGCAATCATGTGCAAGGCGTCGAACTGGACAATGGTGAGCAGTTGCTTGGCAAGCGTGTTCTGTCTTCAGCCGGTCGCCTGGAAACGCTCCGGATGTGCACCGACGTCAGCGAACCCGACCCGCGATTGGCGGGCCAAATGACGTTTATCGAGTCCATTTCGATCCTGGACCGCGAGCCGGAAAAACTTGGGAACGACGACACGATTACGTTTTACAACGACTCGAACCAATTTCACTGGCAACGACCTGAAACCGATCTTTGCGATACTCGCACGGGAGTCATCTGCTCTCCGAACAACTACGACTATTCCGACGAAGAAGGGAAACTTTCTGATGGCGTCGTGCGGATCACGACGATCGCCCATTACGATCGCTGGAAGCAACTCGGTCCAGACGAGTATCAACGGCAAAAACTGCGCTGGTACGATCGCAGCGTGGACGCCAGCGTCCGGTTCACGCCCGATTTCCGCCCGTACGTGATCGATACCGATCTATTCACGCCGACGACGATCACACGTTTCACCTGGCACGACAACGGAGCCGTTTACGGAGCGCCCGACAAACAACTCGATGGCACCACGCATCTGGAAAATCTGTTTCTGTGCGGCACTGATCAAGGCTACGTGGGTATCATCGGCGCGATGATGAGCGGCATTTCAATGGCCAATGTCCATTGCCTGCGCGATTAAGAAGTTCCCTCGTTTTTTCAAGAAACAACAAGATCAGGGAAAACTCAATGCTCGAATCTCCACTTCTCAAAAACGTCGGCGGATTTATCGCCGGAAAATGGACCGTCGCGGACTCCAAGAAAACCATGCCCGTAATTAACCCCGCCACCGGGGAGACGATTGCGATGGTGCCCGTGATGGGAACAGCCGAAACGGTGCGGGCGATTGAGTCCGCGGCGCGAACTTTGTCGACTCCGGCAGCGATCGAACAACGACGGGATTGGCTCGGACAACTGGCTGAGTTGATCAGTGAGAACCGCGAAGAGTTGGGTCGGATTATCACGCACGAACACGGCAAACCGTGGAAAGAGGCTCAAGGAGAAGCCGAATACGCGGCCAGCTTTTTCAGGTATTACGCAGGCAAAGTCGATCACCTCAAGCCAAGAAAACTTTCCGAACGGCCGCGCGATCTCAATTGGACGGTATACAGTCGCCCAGCGGGCGTCGCGGCGTTGATCACGCCGTGGAATTTTCCGCTGGCGATGTTAGCCAAGAAATTCTCAGCAGCGCTGGCTGCTGATTGCTGCAGTGTTATCAAACCTTCGTCAAAAACACCGCTGTCGGTCGTCGCGCTGTTTTCGTTGATGGAACAAATCGGGCTGCCGCCAGGCAAAGCCAACTTGTTGCTGGGCCCCGCCGGTGAAATCAGCGATGTGCTGTGCGAACACGAGTCGGTTCGAATCATCAGCTTCACCGGTTCGACCGGTGTTGGCAAAAAATTGATGGCTGCCACGGCGCCCCATCTGAAGCGACTGGCGCTGGAATTGGGGGGCAACGCACCGTTTATCGTGTTTGACGACGCCCATGTCGATCAAGCCGTCAATAATTTCATGTCCAACAAGTTTCGCGGATCTGGACAAACCTGCGTTTGCGCCAACCGCCTGTACGTCCAGTCTGGAATCGCCAGCGCGGTTGCGGAAAAACTCGCGCAACGCGCCAGCGCGATGAAAGTCGGCAATGGGATGGAGGAGGGGACGGAGATGGGTCCACTGATCGATCGTAACGCGTATGACAAAGTCCAACGGCATGTCGACGACGCGATTTCGAAAGGTGCCCAGCGGATCGCCGGCAATGAGCGCCACAAAACCGGAAGAGCAGGGTGGCTGTTTCTTTCCTCCGACGGTTTTGAGCGGTGTGACCCCAGAAATGGAATGTGTTAACCACGAGACTTTTGGGCCGGTCGCTCCCATCATCGAGTTCAAGGAGGAAGCAGAAGTCATTGCAGCGGCCAATCGGACGGAGTACGGGCTGGCAGCCTACGTGTTTACCGCCGACAAGGAGCGGGCTGCACGAGTCATCTCCCGATTAACGTTCGGCCATGTCGGACACAACACCGGCTCCGGCCCGACTGCGGAAGCGCCGTTTGGCGGGATGAAGCATTCGGGGTTCGGTCGCGAAGGAGGCCTCGAAGGCCTGCACGATTTTATCGAATACCAAACGGTGCCAAGTCCGGACTAACCGCGGCGGAAGGACAGATTGAAGTTGCCACAAAAGAGCGCAGAAGTAAGCGAGCATTGAAAAACTTTTTCGGTTTTTCAACCAATGCTATTGACAATCTGTCGGCGATTGCTTGAATTGCGCCAACTAGTTTTTTGCGCAATGATTGGAACTGGCTTCGTTAGCCCAGTCAATCAGATTTGATTAGGGAAAACCGCCAGGAAAGGCCTCCTGAAATGACCAGCGTTGAAGAATGTAACCAGGCAGAATCGGAGCCTCCCAATTGTGGCGGGGCCGAACTGCAACCCGAACCAGACGCCGACCCCCTCGGTTGGCCGGTAAAACTGTTTTCCAGATCTTCCTGTGGTGGCAACCGACGCTTGCCGTTGCCCATTCACCGAGCAACCGATTCGCTCTTCCCGTTTCACAGTTCCGTGAAAGTGGGAGCCTGAAACGATGTCCAGCGATGAATTTCTGTGCGCCCGGTGCGCGCGGCACATGAAAACCTGCTGCCAGACTTCCGAAGTCCACGCGACGTCGGGGGACGTTCAGCGGATCAGCCAATACACCGGTAAAACGGACTTTACCGAATACCAAGTCCCCGAAAACCAGGACTACCTCGGATGAATCCAGCGACCCGGCCTGGGCTCTGCACGTGTTTCGCCAGGATGGCAGCCGTCGGATTTTGAAACGCCGGCCCAACGGTGATTGCACGTTTCTGGGAGTCGGCCGGCTGCACGTTGCCGCTGGAGACGCGACCTCTGATTTGCCGGCTCTATCCGTTTGATTACACCGAACAGGGTTTGACCGAAGACCTCGCTCCGGGCTGCCCGCTGGAATTGCTCCAGCCGGAAAAGGGGTTGATCGAAGAACTTGACATGAAAATAGACGATGCGCGGCAGTGGCAAAAACAGCTTTACGAGGAAATTCGCAAGGATAGTGAGAATGAATAACAGACACTTGATGATCGGACTGACTTATGACCTTCGCGACCAGTATCTGGCTGAAGGTTACACCGAAATGGAGACCGCCGAGTTTGACCGAGCCGATACGATCGACGAGATCGAAAACGCGATCCGGGCGCTGGGGCACATGACGGACCGAATCGGCAACGCCAAGGAGCTGTTGCAGCGACTGGCCGGCGGTGACCGCTGGGACCTTGTGTTCAACATCTGCGAAGGTCTGCGTGGGATTGGGCGTGAAGCCCAGGTTCCGACGATGCTTGATCTGTATGAGATCCCTTACACGTTTGCGGATCCATGCGTGATGTCGGTTTGCCTGGACAAGGCGATTACGAAATGCGTTGTCGGCAACGCCGGAGTTCCGACGCCGAATCATACCGTGGTCCGGGATTCAGCAGCCGTGGCAACCCTCGCCAAGACAAACCGGTTGAAATTCCCGTTGTTTGCCAAGCCGATCGCCGAGGGGACAGGTAAGGGAGTCACTCCCGCATCGCGGGTCAAAAATCTCACTGAACTCAGAAAAATCTGCACCGAGTTGCTGGCCGAATTCAAGCAACCCGTCCTGGTCGAAGAGTATTTGCCGGGTCGCGAGTTGACCGTGGGGCTGATCGGAACCGGGCCGGACGCGTATTGCCTCGGTACGCTGGAAATCATTTTGCTGGAAAATGCCGAAGCGGAAGTCTATTCCTACGTCAACAAGGAATACTGCGAAGAGCTGGTCAAATATGTGCAAGTCAACGCTGCGGATGACGAAACGGTTTGCCGGGCGGAGAAAATTGCGATTGCTGCGTGGCGTGCCCTCGGTTGTCGCGACGGTGGACGCATCGATATCCGCTGCGACGCTGCTGGCAACCCGCAATTCATCGAAGCGAATCCCTTGGCCGGTCTACATCCCTTACATTCGGACTTGCCCATGCTGGCCACGGCTTTGGGAATTCCCTACGTCGAACTGATTGGCCGGATTATCGATTCCGCCGCAACCCGCTGCGGAAAACAGTCGCTCCATCACCACTTTGGCGGGGCAGGCCACAAAAACGGGAAAGTGAATGGCTATTCGCCAAGCTCAGCCGGTTGGAAAATCGAGCCGTTGAAAATTGTCGTACTTCATAATGAACCCGCCGAGCATGCTGATGTCGATGACAGCGACGTCCTTGTTCAACGGGACGCCGTGACCAGGGCCTTGCAATCGCTGGGTCACGAAATTGATTGCCTCGACTGCAATCTCGATCTGGAAACAACGAGAGTTGAATTGCTGCTACGTCGGCCGGACCTGGTTTTCAACCTCGTCGAGTCGCTTGGCGGTACGGACCGGCTAATCGCATTAGCACCGATGCTACTGGAAGCGATGGGAATTCCGTTTACCGGTGCAAGTTCCACTGCGCTTCTTCAATCGTCGAACAAGCTGGTTGCCAAGCGACGATTGCGATCTGCCAACATTCCGACTCCTGCGTGGTTCATGCCTCAGGGTTCACTGCTGCCAAAAGGTGAAATCGGGTTTTTTGGCTCTCGTTCGTGCACCGACTTTTCCAGCGTCGAACGCTGGATCATCAAACCCATCCTTGAGCATGCGTCACTGGGAATGAAAGACGATTCGGTCGTCCGGGCTGCCGACGACGTGATGCTGGAGGGTTTGATCCGGCAACGGGAAATGGTGACCGGCCGTCCCCATTTTGCCGAACAATTTGTTGAAGGTCGCGAGTTCAATCTGTCGGTTTTAAACGGAACCGTCTTGCCCGCTGCAGAAATCGACTTCGTTGATTTTCCGGCTGGAAAGCCACACATTGTCGGACATCTGGCCAAGTGGAACCCGGATTCGTTTGAGTATCAAAAAACTCCGCGGCGATTCGATTTCCCGGTGTCTGATCGTCGGTTGTTGCAAAAACTCTCCCGACTGAGTTCTCGGTGTTGGGTTCTCTTCGAACTGGAGGGTTATGCCCGAGTTGATTTCCGAGTCGACGAAAGTGGCCATCCCCTGGTTTTGGAAGTCAACTCGAATCCCTGCTTATCGCCTGACGCCGGCTTCGCCGCCGCCCTGGCCAATGCGGGGATTTCCTTCTGCGACGCCATCGATCAGGTGGTCAATGCCGCGGTTGCTGGCAAACGCGCAGCGTTATTGTCCAGACATTAGTTCCAAGTCGCAACACCCTTGCTGGATGCTTGATGTTTCAAATACGCCGAATTCACGACGATGTTTTGCCAGTCAACCAATCCGCCTTGCGCGAAGTTCGCAAGATTTTTGACAGTCAATTCCCAACGGCGCCTACGAGCGACATCGAGCACCTGGCCGAACGGTTGAGAAACCCGTTCAAGAAACGGTTTCGTACGATACTTTACGTCGCCCAGGACGCCCGACACAAAGTTAACGGATTTGCAATTGTGCTGCACGAGCCGGTGATCGGATTTTGTTATCTGGATTTCATCGCGGCCGGTAAAAGTTCGCCGGGCCGCGGGATCGGTGCAGCCTTGTACGAGTATGTTCGCGACGAAGCCCTCGCGTTAAGGGCCAAAGGCATTTTCTTTGAGTGTCTGCCCGACGACGCCGACCGTTGCGAAGATTCGAAAATTCGCAAGGAAAACGCGGCCCGGTTTCGCTTTTACGAACAATACGGTGCGCGACCGATCCTGGGGACCGCTTATGAAACGCCCGTGCCGGGGGGTGACTCCGACTGTCTTCCACATTTGTGCTGGGACGATCTCGACACGGGAAAACCACTGCGTGTAAAACTGGCTCGCGAAGTTGCCAGAGCGGTGCTCGAGCGGAAGTATAGCGACCTTTGCCCGCCCGAGTACGTTGAAATGGTCGTCAAGTCGTTCCGAGACGATCCGGTCCGGATTCGCGACTTCCGGTATTTGCAAGGCGAGCCAGAACACAAACCGGCCACGCCGCGAATGGAAACGATCGCGATGACCGTCAACGACAAGCACGACATCCACCACATTCGGGAACGCGGTTACGTCGAAGCTCCCGTGCGCATCAAGGCGATTCTGGCCGAATTGGACGGCAGCGGTCTGGTCGAAAAAATCCCGGTCGAGGAATATCCGAGAAAACACCTCGTGGAAGTCCACGACAGTTCGCTCGTCGACTACCTGGAAACTGCCTGTGCCAACGCCCCCGAAGGCAAATCGGTTTACCCCTACGTTTTTCCAATCCGCAACGTGACGCGCCCCCCCAAGGAATTGTCGGTACTTGCCGGTTACTATTGCATCGACACGTTTACCCCGATCAACCGAAACGCTTTCCCGGCGGCCAAACGAGCTGTTGATTGCGTGTTGACCGCAGCCGACGAAGTTCTGCGGGGACGACGGATCGCTTACGCTCTCGTTCGCCCGCCTGGTCACCATGCCGAGCGAAAGTCGTTCGGCGGTTTTTGTTACTTTTGCAACGCGGGGATTGGTGCTCATTACCTGAGCAAATTCGGCACCGTCGCAATCGTGGACGTCGATTACCACCATGGCAACGGCATGCAGGACCTGTTTTATGATCGCTCCGATGTGTTTACCGTTTCCATTCACGGCGATCCCAGTTTCGCTTACCCCTATTTCACAGGTTTTCCCGATGAACGCGGCGAGGGTTCAGGTGAGGGTTTCAATCTGAATATCGCTTTGCCCGAGAAACAAAATGGCGAGGAGTATCGCCGAGCGCTGACAACGGCGATTCAGGCTGTGAGAGAATACGATCCGGCGTTTCTTGTAATCGCGCTGGGACTGGACCCGGCCAAAGGCGATCCGACCGGTACCTGGTCACTCGGTCCCAAGGACTTTGAAGCCAATGGTCGAATGCTTGGCGAGTTGCAATTACCGACGCTGGTGGTTCAGGAAGGGGGCTATCGCACACGCACGCTGGGAAAGAACTGCAGAAAATTTTTGAAAGGCTTGCAAAGTGGCATCCATGGCACGATCTGAAGTTTCAACGCAATGAGCCGCAAGATTGATTTGCGGTTTGAAGCAAAACCATCCGATGCCGAGACGATTCGACAAATTGTCTCAGCCACCGGGTTCTTTCGTCACGACGAAGTGGACATCGCGGTCGAGTTGGTTGAAGAACGTTTGAGTAAAGGGGAATCGTCGGGCTACTATTTCGTTTTCGCCGAGATCGATTGGCGTCGTCGTCGGATACGCTTGTTATCGGTCCCATTCCGTGCACGATTGGCAGTTTCGATTTGTACTGGATCGCCGTCGACCCGAAATTTCAAGGCCATGGCCTTGGACAATCGCTCATGCAAGCCGCCGAAAACGCAGATCCGTGAATTTGGAGGCCGTCACATTTACATCGACACTTCCGGTCGCCCCCAATACGCACCGACTCGTGCCTTCTACAAACGTTGCGGTTACGAAATCGCCGCGACGCTTACCGATTTCTATAGCGAAGGCGACGACAAAGTCGTTTGGAGAAAAAGACTCGGTCAATGAACCGGGATTGTGCTTTGCCTTCAGGCTCTCAACCGTGCGGAAGATTGCCAAATCCGGGTTGTTGCTGGCCGCGTATCGGTTGAGCCAATCCCCATTATGACGTACCTTGGACGTTTGAAATAAGCCCCGTGCCCCGTAGCGCAAATCCCACTGATGCCAAAAGACTTTCTCAAAGGTACCGCCGACAGCTACGATGTGGTCGTCATTGGCAGCGGACTCGGCGGACTGACCGCTGCCAATATCCTGGCCCGTGACGGACTTAAAGTCCTGCTTTGTGAGCAACATTACAAACTCGGCGGATTGGCAACGTGGTTTAAACGTCCCGGCGGCCACATTTTTGACATTTCGCTGCACGGATTCCCGTACGGGATGGTCAAGAGCTGTCGCCGGTACTGGTCCAACGAAATCGCCGACTCGATTGTGCAGCTGCATGGCGTGCGGTTTGACAATCCGATGTTCTCGCTGACGACAACGTTCAATCGGGAGGACTTTACCAAGTTGCTGACGACGGATTTTGGCGTGGAATTGGATAAAGTCAACCAGTTCTTTGACGCGGCCCGCAACATGAACTTTTACGACGACCAGTCGAAAACAACGCGGGAACTGTTCGATGAGTACTTTCCGGGCCGGGAAGACGTCATCCGCCTGTTGATGGAACCGATCACCTACGCCAACGGGTCAACACTGGAAGATCCCGCGCTCACGTACGGCATCGTGTTCTCCAATTTCATGTCCAAAGGCGTGTTTGTATTCCAGGGTGGCACCGACAAACTCGTCAAGTCGATGGAACAGGAGATGAAAGCCAACGGCGTCGATGTCCGCATCAACTGCGACGTGGAAAAAGTCCATGTTAACGCCAAAGGCGTCGAGTCGGTGGTGGTGAACGGCAAAACGATCAAGACGAAATCGGTTGTTTCCAATTCGAATCTGCGTTCAACCATTTTTCGTTTGGTTGGCGAAGACAAATTCGATCGAGGATTCATCGACGACGCGAAAGCCGTGCGACTGAACAACTCCAGCACGCAGGTTTACATGGCGCTGCATCCGGATGACACCGTGCCGACGGGAAACGGGGGACCTGCTGTTCTCCAGTACTGCCGAACGATTTCAAACGGACTTGTTGCTCAGCCGCAACATCACCAGTCGGACATTTTCGTTTTATTACCCGGATACCCGACCGGGCGGGAAGGAACGGACGCTGATCGTTTCCAGCACCAACGCCAACTTCGACGACTGGGCGAATTTGTCAAAAGAAGAATACGAAGCGAGCAAACAGGATCTGGTGAACACGACGTTGGACGCACTGGAAAAATACGTCCCCAACTGTCGGCGAACGAATCGTCCATGCCGAAGCCGCCACGCCCATCACCTTTCAACACTATACGAAACATGTTGACGGCGCGAGTTTTGGAACCAAGTTTGAAGGGCTGGCAGTCAGTCGGGCGTTACCCGAGCAGATCCCGGGACTTTATCATGCTGGCAGCTGCGGTATTATCATGTCCGGCTGGTTGGGCACGATTAATTATGGCGTGATCGTGGCCAATGATGTTATTAACCAGTTGACGTGCGACGCCAGCGCCTTCGCCGGTGTCGACGAATTAACGCTGGGAAAAATTGGGAGATAGCAGAACCGGTGCCGCTCGCTTGCGCCGTTAATTATCCACAATTCACAATTAATTATTTCCTTGCGTTGGGCCGTTTGGTAACAACCTCATCAACGCACGTTGACGAAGACAAGACGAAGACAAACGCAAGATTGATGTCCGCCCTTAACATCCAGCAACCATGACAACGACCGAATCAAACCTCGAAAAAATTCACGCCGCGATTCCTCATCGCGCGCCGATGTTGCTGGTCGACGAAATCGTGGAGCAAACCGAAAAGTCCATCATTTGCAGAAAGACGTTTCGCGCCGAGGAATATTTTTTCCAGGGCCATTACCCGGGTCATCCGCTGACGCCGGGAGTCATTCTTTGCGAGTCGGCGGTGCAAGCCGGAGCCATTCTGCTGGCAGATATCGTCTCGACAGGTGACGCCGTGCCCGTTTTGACGCGCATGAACGACGTCAAATTCAAAAAAATGGTTCACCCGGGTGACACGATCGAGATGCATGTCACACTCGACGAAGTAATTTCCAATGCCTACTACATGACGGGGCTGGTGAAGTGTGATGGCAAAACGGCAGCCCGCTTGTCGTTTGTGTGCAGCGTCGCAGACCCCACGGCGGGATAGGAAATACAGCATGGATTTTCTGCAGCTATCCGGCAAGAAAATTGTCGTCTTCGGCGTCGCCAACAAAAAGAGTGTCGCCTGGCACATCGGCAAAACGCTGGAGGAAGCAGGCGCGACCGTCATCTATGTTGTGCGCAGTCAACAGCGGCTGGAGTCGCTGGGCAAACTGCTGGCGGATCGTGAAGTTTACGTTTGCGATGTTGAGTTCGATGAACAAATGGCTGCGGTCAGAACACAGATCGCCGCGAAACATGCCAACATCGACGGACTCGTGCACTCCATCGCTTTTGCCGATTACGACGAACGCGGAATCAAGCCCTTTCACGAAACGACGCGCAAGCAATTTTTGCGTACGGTGGACATCTCCTGTTTCTCGTTTATCGCGCTCGCCAACCACTTCAAGGAACTCCTGACGAAGGACGCCTCCGTGATCACGATTTCGATTTCGACCACCAAAATGGCGAGTGAGAATTACGGATTCATGGCTCCGGTCAAAGCCGCGCTCGATAGTTCGCTGGCATTTCTGGCCAAAAGTTTCAGCAAGTTTTCAAATGTTCGCTTCAACGCCGTATCGCCCGGTTTGCTAAAGACATCTGCGTCGGCCGGGATTCCCGGATACGTCGATGCATACCTGTTTGCTGAGCAAGTCATCCCGCGCGGCCAAGCGGTGCAGACGCAGGAGGTTGCGAATGTTGCCGCGTTTCTTGCTTAGCCCCCGTTCCAGTGGAATTAATGCGCAGTCGATCGTGATCGACGCCGGGATGGCAATTAACTATTTCGATAACGAGATCGTGGCCAAGGTGATGAAACCCTGAGCGGGTCGCCGCTAGGCAGCGTTTATTATTTCGGGGCAATGCGCATCATATCAGCGGAATCTTTAACAGGGACACCTCAATTTCGTTTCGGGCTCGGACTGAAATGACAATTTTGAACAGCTCCCCAAAGGCCCGCGGATATCTATAATAGAATCCATGGGAATTCGATTTTTGTGTGAACACTGCCAACAGCTGTTGAACGTAAAGGCTCACCAGGCAGGTGAAGAAGGCGTTTGCCCCAAGTGCGAACAACCGATTCGTGTCCCTGAGAAATCGACGGCACTTTCCCCAGTTCAAGTCGCCGCCCGAAATCGCAAACAATCGGAATTGCGGGCCCGCCGGAAAGCGATCCAGGGCCACCCGAAAACGGTCGCCGAGTTGCACCGGAGTCAAGATCTCGATCAACTTAGTTCCCCGCAATCGCAGACCGTGCAACCGGCAGCAGATGCAACAGGTCCGTTCGCGCACCCGGCAACTTTGAGTGACGTCGCAGCGCAATCCGGCGACCTGCCCGGGCAGGGTAATTTCCTGCTGGATAAACCCGTCAACCCCTGGCTGCAACCGAACGCGCCTGACCCGCTGGAAACCGGGATAAAAAAAATCTGGTATGTCCGGCACCCGCAAGCTGGGGAAGAAGGCCCCATCAAGGGCAAGCGAATTGCTAAAATGCTGAAAGACAAGAAGATCGTCGCCGGCTGTTTTGTCTGGCGCGAGGATTGGGAAGACTGGATTCGTGCCGAATTGTTATTTCGCGAATTGATGCCCGACAATCCGGCAGCCCCTGACGACCGCTTATTCACCGATCCCAATGCCTCAATCGCCAAGTCGTATCTCAAGAAGGCTCAAGCTCAGGCCAATACAAAAAAACGCAGACTGGCACTCGGCGTTGTTGCGATTGTAGTCGGAATAGTGACAATAGCTTTTTTGGTTTGGCTACTGACTACCATGTGGTAGGGTTGCCTCGCCCAGTCCGATTTTGCTAACTCACACAGGTGGTTCGATGTACAAGTGCGTGATGGTTGTTGGTGCGTTGATGTCAACCGGTTTGGCTTTCGCTGTTTGTCAGGCTCAAGACAACGCGAAATCGGAACCAAAACCAATTGTTTTTAATATCGCCGACGACTCACTTCAATTGGAAGCGCCGGGGACGTGGGAAAAAGTGCAACCGGGCTCGACCATGGTCGAAGTTGAGTTTGCGGTTCCGAAAGTCGGTGATGATCCGAAAAATGGCCGAATCACGATGATGTGCGCGGGCGGTTCGGTGGCCGACAACGTTGACCGTTGGGCCGGTCAGTTCAAAAACGCAGACGGATCGCCGGTCAAAGGCGTCGAACCGACATCCTCCGAAGTCGCCGGACAAACGGTGCACCTGGTCGACATCAGCGGCACGTTTGCCGACAGCATGGGTGGGCCACTTGCTCCGAAAACCGATATGCCCAACTATCGAATGCTGGGGGCGATCATCGAAACAAAAGACCACGGCACTCACTTTCTGAAATTCTACGGTCCCAAACCAACGGTCGATGCGAACGCGGATGGTTTCAAAAATATGGTCATGGGCATGAAACAGGCCGACGCGGAAGTGGCCGCCGCCAAACCCATTGTGTTCACCGTTGCGGCGGGCGACTTGCAATTTACCGCTCCCGGCACTTGGACAAAAACGAAACCGCGGTCCAGCATGCTGGAAGCAGAGTTTCAAATCGACAAAATCGCTGGCGATGACAAAAACGGTCGCTTGACGATCATGGGAGCGGGAGGATCAATCGACGCGAACATCGATCGCTGGATTAGTCAATTCACGAACGCCGATGGCAGCCCGCTAACGGATGTAACACCGACGGTCACTGAAATCTCCGGACAAAAAGTTCACGTGGTCGACCTCACGGGAACGTTTGCCGACAGCATGGGCGGCCCCGGGGGCCCTGTTACCGATCAGCAAAACTATCGCATGCTGGGCGCGATCATCGAAACCGAACAACTTGGCAATTATTTCGTCAAATTTTATGGCCCCAAGAAAACGGTTGATGCGAACGCGGCGGCGTTTCAGGAGATGTTGCAAAGTTTGAAAATAAAAGATTAAAAAGGTGCTCGGTGGTCTCCACCGAGGATCGTGGCACAGGCCTCCGGGATGTGGGCGTTGGTGTCATTCACGTCTCGGAGATCGGTGCCACATTTCGTGTCATTCACGTCTCGGAGTTGCGTGCCACATCTGGTGCCGAATTATCTGAGCGGCCGAAACTCGCGAATGCAGGCGAGCGTCCGCGTCAGTTCTTCCGACAATTCAGCGGCGCATTCGATGACCTGACCCGTTTTGGGATGAGTGAATTTGATTCTGTAGGCATGCAGCGCCTGTCGTTCGAGGATCCAGTCTTCTTTGGCGGTTGGTTCTCCAGAAAAATCGCCAACGGCAACACGCGCTCGTCCGCTGTACAGGCGATCGCACAACACCGGACATCCCGCGTGCGCCATGTGCACACGAATTTGATGAGTCCGACCCGTTTTCGGCAGGACACGAACCAGGGCAAATCCCCTGAACCTTTCGACGACCTCGTAGAAAGTCTGCGCCTGCCGACTGGACGCCGGATCGGTGGTAATTGCTTTTTTCTCACGCTGGTATGGATGAGCCCCAATCGGTTTGTCGATCAAGTCCCGATCCCGGTTGGGAGCCGGCGTGACGATTGCCCAATATTCCTTCTCCACGGTCCGTTGTTCAAATTGCTGACTGAGCGCCGCATGCGCCTCATCGGTTTTCGCCACGATGATTGCACCACTGGTATCACGGTCCAGCCGATGCACAATTCCGGGCGCGTCGGTCCGCCCGTGGTGGAGAGTCTGTCAAAATGGAACGTCAAGGCGGCAGTCAACGTGCCCGACCAATGTCCCTTGGAGGGGTGGACCACCATACCCGCTGGCTTGTTGATCACGACCAGCTCATCGTCTTCAAAAATGATGTCCAGCGGGATGTTTTCCGGTTTTTGGATGTCGCTGGATTTGGCGGGAAGTTCGAACTCGACTTGCTGATCCGTTTTCAGCCGCGTCGAGGATTTTGCAACTTCGCCATCGACGATGACGTTGCCAGCTGCCACGGCACGTTGAATCTTTGCCCGGCTGAACTGTGGAAAGTGCTTTACGAGGAAAGCGTCCAACCGCAAGTGTTCCTCCTCGAGTTGGACCGCCCGGCGCTCCCGCTCCCCGTTTACTGGCGGCTCCGTGTCAAACACCTCATCGTGGTTTTTGTTGCGTGGTTTCATGCATCCGATTGTACCAGCGTCGACGTTCCCGTTGGCGATCGTTTTCGACATGGCTACCATTTTGGGCGTGGCAAACATGGGTTTAACTGTTCCAACTGGAAATTAATGGCTGAATCAATCCGCAAATGTGAAACATTTGTCTTTTGCTAGAAAACGAATCCCCGATCGGTTAGACTGAATGGCGGAGATTTGGAAGGAAAAAATGCCAAAGCTAACGTCCAAGATCGGATACTGCGCCAGTTGCATGACGAATATTCCGCATGTCCGACGCATCGCCAATCCGGTGATCTGGGCAGTGGACCTTGTGTCGGTTAGGCTAGTGGCCCCATTTTTCCGTCTTGGGCCCTGGTATTGTGTGCAATGTAACAATCGCAAGTTTTTGCTTCCGACACGTCGGCGTGCGGCTGGAACATTTGACCCCGGTGCTGAAGAGAGCGCCCAGGTCGAATCGGTTGGCAACTACATCCGCACCACGGAATCTCTGGTAATGCGGCGCAATCGGGCCAGGCGATATTCGCAAAAATATCGGGATGGCGTTGTGCAGCGTTTAATCGGAGGTACGGCGACGATCAGCCAAATCGGCCAGGAACTTGATCTCACGGAACGCGATTTGGTGGATTGGATTGCCGATGCGCTGGCAGGTAAGCAGGACCGAATTGACGAACTTACCGCTTTGCTGAAATCGTTTCACGGGTATGAAGGCCAGGTTAAGATTGAGTATCAATCCTTTTCGTTCGCGGATGACGAAGAAAGCACGATCGACGGCACTTATCGTGAACCGTAGGCAACTTCACACGAGTTGTCTTACACAATTCGGAATCCGTGTTAGACTTAGATCTGCAAACCCTGTGGGGAATTTGCAAAATTACCAGTCGATTCTTAATATACGAAACGAAGCAAGATGAAGTTTATTGAAATGACCGGCGCGACTCTGGACTTGATTATCAACGATGGCGAGTTGCACAACAAAACGCTTGGCGACGCTGGTGTTTCAGAGAATTCCATCGTACGGATCAATCAGCACGGCGATATCGAAGTCCGCCGAGCCCACAAATGGGATGTCATCGGCGGCTTGCTGGGAAACTTCGAAGAACGCATCAAGCATACGACCGGTTTTGACTGGGCGTAGGGCAAGCGGTACCCAGTACCCAGTACCCCTCACTCGAGGTCCGCTTCCTCGATTTCCATTTCCAGCAATTCTTCGATCCAAATGCGAATGTCGTTTTCATATTCGCTGGCCAAGTCGTTTTTGATCAACTGACGATGAAACGCCGCGGCGCCTTTGTCGACCAGTTCCGCCGCTTCGGCGCTGGGAAAGCGATTCTGCGGGTCCGCCGCGACAAGTCGTCGGCAAAATGACATCAACAAATCGTTGCAGGTAACTTCGGCCGGCAGCAACTCCGGTAGCCTCTCGGCAACTTCCCGTTTAGCCTGCAACAACGCCGGCAAATCGTGAATGCCATGAAACGGCGGAATCCCGGAAAGCAACTCAATGGTGACATAACCCAAACTCGCCAAGTCACTCAGCGGCGTATTCTCCCGGCCCTCGAGCACCTCCAAAGCCGCGTAGGCGGGCGTACAGGCGCAACGTAGAGGAGGATCCTCGACATCAAAAGCGGCCCCCATGTCAATCATCTTGGAATGGCCAGTTCGTTTAAGCATGATGTTGGCAGGTTTGACATCGCCGTGAACAATCCCGTGCCGATGCAAGGCAGCCAACGCCGCGAGACAGTCCCGGACGATTGCCACAGCGACACCCGCCTTGAAACGGGGTTGCAACGGACCCGCCGTGACAAGCACTTCATTGATATAGCGCCAACGCTTTTCGCTTACGCGATCTTTGACGATCCCAAACATCTTGGGTGTCAACAGTCGACGGAGATCGAAACCCTCGACCCATTCCATCACCATCATGCGTATTCGGTCCCGATCGAGAAAATTTTCGACCACCAACAAATTCTCATGCTGGATGCGCGCGATTTTCGCTGCCACCCGACCCATGCGAGCCATATCGGAATCGTAATGGTTAGGTGTTGCATACCGCTCGGGCGAAAACAGCTTGAGCGCGACCGGCAAAGTAAAACTGTCTGAGCCTCGGCGTTCCGTCAAATAGACGACGCCCTGTCCCCCCGCACCAAGTCGTTTGATGAGCCGCAGATGAGTCGTCCAACTCAGCCGTTTGACTTCTGAAATTCCATCGTACAGTTCAATCAGCTCGGCGCACTGGTTGTTGACCACTTCACCATCTCGCGCAACCGTTGGAGAAAGATCGCCTCCAGTTGTTTGAAAAAGCGTTTTACCTGTGAAAGAGTCCAAGTTCGATTCCTTGAGAAGCAGGCGTTTGTGCCAGGTGTGTGTCTATGTCCTATCATATTCACTGTCGCCGCGAGTGGGCTGAGCTCAAACCATTTTGTGACATCAATTCGCTGGCTGGCACGGGGGAAACCAAGCTTTTTGTCAACCAAATTCAACAACGTCTCGCCGCCGAAAAATCTTGGCAAATTTTCACAGAACAGCGTCACGGTCATCGGCACACGTGTCTCCGACTGGGCCCCAACATGCGGCGTGATGATTACATTGGGATGGTTCCACAAAGGGCTTCCCGGGGGTAAGGGTTCCGGGTGACAGACGTCCAGTCCGGCACCGCTGAGCTGGCCGCCGACGAGGGCATCGTATAGCGCGTCATGATTGACGACCGAGCCTCGTCCCACATTCAAGAAATACGAACCTCGTTTCATTGACCAAAATTGTTCCGATCCAAACGAGTTTTCATTTGCCGGTGTCAGCGGCAGTGTCAGGATCACGATATCACTTTCGGCAAGCAACTTCGGCAGTTCATTGGCAGCATAAATCTCCTCGACAAAACCTGTTTCTTTCAATTCCGTTTCGTCGGGAAAACAATCGGTCGCAATCACTCGGCCCCCAAAATGCCGCAACACGCGCGCGATCTGTTGGCCGTTGCCGCCAAGTCCCACGATCCCCACCGTTTTTCCCTGGATTTCATCGGTCGGCCGGCGCACAAATTCTTGACGCATTTGGGCCCGAAAGAAAACCGGCATACTCCGCAACAACCCAAACAGCAGGGCAATCGTCTGTTCCGCAACTTGCCGGGCAAACAGTCCGGAACAGCCGCTTACCGCAATTTCTGAATTGACCACCGCCGGTGCCAGGCAATGATCCAGTCCTGCGGCCGTCGACTGAATCCATTTGAGCCTGCCTGCCGCGACAACTCGGTCCCAATCAATTTGATCGTGCTTGGCGTGCCCACAGTATATGTCGGCGGAAAAAATGTCCGTGCCAATTTGCTGTTGGCTGGATGCCAGCACCTGCCAACCCTCACCCGCGATTGCTTGAATCCGGCTTAACTGCTCCCGCGTGTGCGGAAAACACAGCACAATGGTTGGCTTGGACATTCGTGTCAGTTTTGAACAAGAGAAAATTTGATGGTCGACGACTATCAACAATAGACTGATTACGCAAAAATCAAAGACGTCTTTGTTTCTTTGCCCGGCTCGAGCCGTTTGAATGAACGCGAAGTAACCGTAGCTTGACTCTCCGAGTCGAGGATCCTCAAACTACGCCTCATTCTCGACTCGGAGAGCCAAGCTACAACGGACCGACGAGCGACAATGCATCGTAACCAGGTGTATCGCATAACCATGCAGGAAATCACAATTCGCCACGCCCAGGAAACGGTCGACCAATGGATCAAATCCGTTGGCGTCCGGTACTTTTCTGAACTGACCAATATGGCTCAGCTCGTCGAAGAGGTCGGCGAATTGGCGAGAATCATGTCGCGGACGTACGGCGACCAGAGTTTTAAAGAATCGGAACTGAAATCTTCGCCCGCTGACCAGCTAAAACATGAACTTGCCGATGTTTTTTTTGTCTTAATTTGCATTGCAAACCAGACAGGTGTCGACTTGACCGAAGCTCTCAGTCAAAATCTTGATCAGAAAACAGCACGGGACACAGCCCGCCATCAGCAAAATCCGAAACTCCGGAGCCTTTCCTGACAATGAATGTGACGGTCATGCGACTAGTAAAATTTTGTGCCGGGCATCGCCTGCTGGGGCACGAAGGCAAGTGCGCGAACCTGCACGGCCACAATTACGTTGTTGAGTTTCATGTTACGGGCCGTGAGTTCGACGAACTGGGACGCGTCGTCGACTTCCAGGTCATCAACCAATTGTTTAAAGGCTGGATCGACGAAAATTGGGATCACGGTTTTCTGATTTGGGCAAAAGACGAAAACGCCCTGCAGTCGCTGCGGCAAGTTGAACCCAATCGAATTTTCGAATTACCCTACAACCCAACGGCCGAAAATATGGCGCGGTATCTGCTGCAGCAGGTTGCCCCACACCTGATCGCGTCCATCAAGGGCTACGATCTCCAATGCACCAAGGTCGTCGTTTGGGAAACCGAAAACTCATCTGCTGAAGTCTCCCTTGACCCGAGTCGAGCACAAGCTGATGCAATGCTGGAAAATATCCAGCGAGCCTCGATTGGCTGAGCCCACTGCCGAAGTCAGCGATTGAGTTCAGAATCTCCGAGCAAATTTGCGGACTTGATAATTTGGGTGATTTGCACGTTTGAAATCTTGCTTTTCCCGAATAATTTTACCCTCTCGCAAACCCGAGACGATTGTCATAAAATTTCGTTGAGAATCGTGTGTCAAACCGCGGCCGAGGCTCATGCGGTTAGATGACGTTGATGCCAGCAGGATTCGCAACGATGGAGTTGAGCCAAGGAGAGATATGATGTCGACCGTCCAGATTGAACACGTTCTTGTTGTTCCGACGGAACTGTTTTACAGCTGCGGTTATTTTCAAGGCTTTTGTGCCGACGCGGACAGGTACCTCACCACGCTGCTTGATCCTGCCCATACAAAATACTTGCCGCGCGACGAAATGGAACAGGATCCGTCCTTCAAGCAACTCATTCCTTATTGTCTTGTCCAGCACCTGGATGACCGCGGTGTTCCGCATTTGTTTCAATACACTCGGGGCGGCGGCATGGGTGAGGCTCGTTTGCACGCCAAGAAAAGCGTTGGCATCGGTGGGCACATCTCGACACTCGACGAATCGGCGGAGTGCGTTTATGAGCAGGGAATGCAGCGCGAACTCGACGAAGAACTCTCGATTCGAACGCCATTCACGACTGAATGCGTCGGCATGATTAACGACGATGAAAATGCCGTCGGCAAAGTTCATTTGGGGGTCGTGCATATTATCCATGTCGAACAGCCCGATGTGCGGGCGAATGAAGACGAAATTGAAGACGCCGGATTTCAACCGGTGCCCAAGATCCTGGAAGAGATTGAGCGTTTCGAAACCTGGTCGCAGATTTGCCTGCGGGCCCTATTTAATTAGCAACCGCAGCAAACTGTGGGTTGCTGCTGCCGGGAGTTATCAGTTGAGAGGACAGACGAGCATGGGTGCAACCAAACAAGTTTCCCATCGCCACTGGTCGATTTTGACTTTTTTGGCACGAAAACAGGGCAGCTTCCTCGCCTGATTACAAATTCCGCTGACAATGTCGTTAAAAGCTATGGACAATTAAACACATCTGGCGAAAAATGACGATTGGAGCAGGGGCGGTTGCTACATCGCAAAAACCATACATTTCTGGAGATAAGAACTGATGAGTGTAACGCTGACTGAAACGGCAGCCAAAGAAGTGAAACGATTTATTGAAGAAGGCGATTACGACGAAAACGCTGTATTGCGGGTCGGCGTTGCCGGCGGTGGTTGCTCAGGATGGAACTACAGCCTGAATATCGCGTCGGACTTCGACGCTGCCAATGACACCAAATCAGAACAACACGGCGTTTCGGTCGTTGTCGACAGAAAAAGCGCCCTCTACCTTGAGGGCACAACGGTCGACTATTACGAGGGCATTGAACAACGTGGTTTTCAATTCCACAATCCCAATGCCAAAAAGACTTGCGGCTGCGGAAATTCGTTCAGCGCGTAAGTTGAACCAAATTTGAAATTCCCAAGCGACTGGTTCTCCAGTCGCTTTTTTTGTGTTTGTCCAGAATACGTGTCCGGAACCAAGCGTTCACATGCGGAAAAGCCTTTACCTTCTCCAGCAGCCGGCCGAGCAATCGCAGTTGCTGATCGCAAAATGTCGGCAGACAAGACAATCTCAGTCGACCTGTTCGGTGCATTCCCTTGCTCAAATCTATTGATGCTTTTTCGAAATTCTTAATCTTCCGTTAACCAGATCTTCACAAAGCGGCACTAGCATGATGCGTGCAAATTGCCAGCAGGCGATTACTGATAGTTACCACTTTTGGGGTTTTGGAATGAAATCGAGTTTCAAATTGCGGAATGGATTTACGCTTGTTGAATTGTTAGTCGTTATCGCCATCATCGGAATCTTGATCGGCATGTTATTGCCTGCCGTTCAACAGGTTCGTGAAGCGGCGCGACGCACGACGTGTTTGAACAATATGCGACAGCTGGGATTGGCTTTGCACAATTACGAAAGCGCCCTGCAGGCCTTTCCACCCAGCCGGACGGGACCAGATGAGAACCCGATTCCAAGTGATCTCACGAACCAGAGCGGCGCCGTCTCGGCCTTTCAAAGCTGGACAACATTGATCCTGCCTTACGTCGAGCAGAACAACTTGGCAAATACTTTTGATTACAAGAAGGCCTGGTTCGATAACGTCGATTCCAACAACATCACGACAGTCTCGACGCAGGTTTCACTGTTCCTGTGTGCGTCAGCCCCAGCCAGTAATCGAACCGATCCGTATCACGTGATCGGCGCCTACGCAGGTGATTATGGCTCGATCAACGAGGTGAAAAAGAAGGTTTACACGGACGTTTTCAACGTAGATGACCCTGGCGAATCGGCTCGCTCCGGGCTATTGTCAAAGTTCCAGGACAACCCCATCGGCGCAGTGCGCCGACGGAACCAGCAACACGCTGTTTGTTGCCGAATGCGCTGGCCAACCTGAAGTTTGGATTGCAAGTGGGCCGATGACGTTCGAGGACTTTGCCAATTACGACGATGATAAAGTCGCTGATTTCGGCGGTCGCCTGGTGCCAACCGACGGCGTTGGTTGGGCAGATCCCGATTGCGGATTCAGTATCAATGGCGCGTCTTCCGATGGTCTTAGGAAGTACGGCGAATCGATGATCAATGCGATCAACGTGAGCGAAGTGTACAGCTTCCACAGTGGAGGCGCCAGTTTTGCAATGGCAGACGGCTCTGTGCACTTCATCCAGGAAAACATCGATGCGCGGACTTTTGTTGCGTTGTGCACCCGTGCTGGTGGCGAAGTGGTCGGTGATTATTAAGCGATCGGACCTGTTTGACTTGCTGCAGTAGTAAACAGGGCGAACCGGCCAGGATATTTTCAAACCCGAACGAGTCGATTCGTCTTTTTGGATGTCACTCTAATGAGAACTCAGGGCTCAATCTGGAGCCCTGAATTTTTTATCCAACTCTTGGAATGGAAAGATATGAGCCTGAAAACCGCTACCGTAATCCTGATCACGTTGTTGCCAGCTCTTTCACCCCGGATGATTGCGGGACAAGAAAAGGCCAGTTCTGCTTCCAAGGCTGCCGTCGAATTAATTGGCGTAGCCGAAATTCCGGGCACGGCGACAGATCTTTCGGGTTTGACCGAGGCTCTCGACTCCGACTCGAACAACAACCAGTTAGGCGGTTTTTCGGGCATCGAATTCACAGGCCAGGAAAATGAGTACTATTTTCTTTCCGATCGCGGCCCCAAAGACGGGGCCGTTAACTGGACGTGCCGCTTCCAACGATTTCGCGTCAACGTCAATCCGGAAACGCAGCCGCCGGTAACGACCGAATTGCTCGGAACGGTTCTGTTGAGCAACGAAGCCGGTTTGCCATTGACTGGTTTGGCGTCGGCGTACGTTAAATCAGAGAAACAGTCAGGGCGATTTGATCCAGAGGGAATTAGAATCACCCCCCACGGCAATGTTCTCATCTCTGATGAATACGGACCTCGTTTGATCGAATTTTCTCCCGCTGGCAAATGGGTGCGGGAATTTAGCGTCCCTTCCCGATACCTGATCGCCAATCCGGGCCTCGACAAATCAGACGAGAACCCGGCAAACAAAATCGGCCGCCAGACCAATCGCGGAATGGAAGGCTTGGCAATCTCGGTTGATCGCAACCATGTATTTGGTTTGATGCAAAGCCCACTGTTGCAGGATAGTTTTCGAGCCGTCATCACAGACAAGCCGGCAGGTTTGAATTGTCGACTCTTGCAATATTCCATCGCCGGTCAACTGGAAAAAGAGATGCTTTATCACTTGGACGACAACAGCAACAAGTTAAACGAGATTCTGGCTGCCGGACCAGATTCTTCGATCGTGATCGAGCGAGACGGCGAGGTGGGGGTGGATGCGAAATTTAAAAAACTGATGCTGATTTCAACGGCCAACGCATCCGACATCAGCGAAATCGACGCCCTGCCGCCCACGGAAATTCCAGTGCAGTTGCAGCCCGTTACAAAACGTGTCTTGATTGACCTGCTGGATCCGCGGTGGAAGCTGGCGGGTGAAAAGATGCCCGAAAAAATCGAAGGTCTTGCGTTCGGACCCGATCTGCCAGATGGGCGGCGGACTCTGCTGGTTACATCCGACAACGATTTCGAACGGCAAAACCCCAGTTACATTTATGCGTTTGCCGTACCCGCGGAGATGCTTGAAGCGTCTGCCAGTGAAACATCGATCTCAGCGACCTCTCGGTAATTGGTGGTGCGGAAAGCCTCAACCTTGTTCCGCAGTTGCGACTAATTGACGAATCGTTGCTTCCAGCAACTTTTCGCCGCCGAATTCCATGCCGAGGCGACGAATCTTCGCCGTGACAATTTGATGTTTGGGCGTTTTTGTTTCGCCGCTGATTTGTGACGAGCTGCCCGCAATTCGCTTGGCGATCGAGGCCACGTCAAATTCGGAAATGTAACGGTCATAACAGGCAAACGCCTCGCCCACGATGGCTTCTCGCGGAGCGTGCAGCAAGACATCAATTCCGCGCGCTACATCGTCGACGTGAACTTCTTTGCCACCGCCTTGAACGCGGACATCATTTCCTGCCACCACTTCCCCCACCAGCGAGAACCATTTCGATTGGGTTACCGGGTACTGCACACCGTAAATTCCCGTCGGCCGGATCGCACAAATCGGGTAACCAGCCCCCCACCCGTAACTGTGAACAAATTTCTCCAACGCCGCCTTGTGCGCCCCGTAATGACTCAGCGGCCACAGCGGATGAGTTTCATCCAGCGGTCGATCGTCAAGAATTTTCTCATGCGTGGCACAAGTCGAAACGAAGACGAATCGCTGCACCTTGGCTTTGATTGCTGCCTCGATCAGCGCCAACGTCCCGAGCATGTTGATGCGGGCAAATTCTACAACATCACCTTCGGTCCCGCGAAACCCCCGGCCGGGTCGCCAAAACGCCGAGTGTACGACCGCATCGCAGCCGTGCACCAACTCGGCCAGCGATTGAGGTTCGTCCAATCCACCAACAACCCACTCAATCTGCCCGCTGGAATTCGCCAAAGGCCCGAGGTCGGACGATTGCCGCCGCAAACATCTTAAAGAGTGCTCGCCGGCAAACCGACGAACCAGGGCGCGTCCGACAAAACCCGTCGCGCCGGTAATTCCGATCTTCATTTGAACGTGGCTTCCTTTTTACCAAATCACAAATAACTCATCACAAATAACTAATCGGGGCTGTCCCGGAATCGGATGCATCGCGATCGACGTCCGGGCCACGCAACCGACAAATCCGTATCAGTCTCAATCAACGAACAAGTTCATCATAGTCGTGCAACTGTCGCGCTTTGGAAACTAGCCTACAATAAACTCCGTGACTCCAAACCCCCGAATTCGCGTTGCCACGCTTCAAGATCAACCTGGCATCTACGCACTGATCGAAGACTTATGTCGTCGATTCATACCCTCACCCGCCGTTTAGACGGCGACCTTTCCCAGAGGGAGAGGTAACTCTGTGAATCGTGTGCACCCTATCAAAAACTCTGTTTTCCGCGGCAAAACCTGTGCCTGACGCCAAACGGAACGCAAATCAAATGCCCCTCGGAACCAATTCATTCTCGACAAATAATTTGTGATTGACGCGGCCGCCGGAAAGATTTCGAAAAGCCTCCTCGTGACACGTTTCCTCGCCACTTATAATAGACGTGCGTTTTAACTCGTAGTTCTCCGAGATCCAAATGAATCGGAATGTCATTTTGCTGACCCTCGCGTCTTTAAGCCTGCACCTCAATTCAGGTTGGTCAGATCAACCAGTCGAGTTTGCACGCGATATTCATCCGATCCTGTCGGACACTTGCTTCAAATGCCATGGTCCGGACGGTGAGGACCGTCAAGCCGATCTGCGGCTCGATACCCGCGATGGGATCTTTGACAGCGGCGTCGTAGAACCTGGAAATCTTGACGCCAGCGAACTCTACCAGCGAATCACCAGTGACGATCCTGATGTCCTGATGCCACCTCCCGATTCGGGGCGCAGGCTCACCGAGCAACAAAAACAATTGTTGGGACGGTGGATTGAACAAGGCGCGAGCTACCAGCGACATTGGTCATTCGAATTGCCCACGTCCCCCGAGCTGCCATCCATTCAAAATGAAGCCTGGTGTGAAAACGAAATTGACCGGTTCATTGCGGCGCATCACGAAACATTGAATGTTGCACCAAGCGCTCCGGCAGATCGCCACACCATCATCCGTCGTGTGGCTCTTGATTTGACCGGATTGCCTCCCACGGATGATCTGCTTGAGCGATATGTGAACTCCTCGAATGAAAATTGGTACGAGTCATTGGTCGACGAGCTGTTCGCCTCGGAGCATTACGGCGAACACATGGCGCGTTATTGGCTGGATGCGGCCCGGTACGGCGACACCCATGGACTGCACTTGGACAACTACCGTGAAAACTGGCTGTATCGTGACTGGATTATCAACGCCTTCAATGACAACATGCCTTTTGATCAGTTTACGACGTACCAACTGGCCGGGGACCTGCTGGAAAACCCGACCGATAGTCAATTGATTGCCACCGGATTTAATCGGTCTCACGTCACGACGAACGAAGGCGGTTCCATCAAGGAAGAAGTCAACGTGCGCAACGTAGTGGATCGGGTTTCGACGACCGGAACGGTCTTCCTCGGATTGACGGTCGGCTGCGCCCAGTGCCACGACCACAAATTCGATCCGATTTCGCAACAAAATTTTTACGAGCTGTTCGCGTTTTTCAACAGCCTCGACGCAGATCCCATGGATGGCAATTCAAAAGATCCCCCGCCCGTGTTGCGATTCATGCACGACGACGAAAAACAGCAGTTGGCAACCATGGATGCAGAAATAACGATGTTGGGGGAAGCGATCGAAAACAAGATTGCGCAGTTTGAATATGTCGAACCGGATTCGGAAGCGGTCAACATCGATCTGGAACAACCCGCGGAATTCACCTGGATCGACGACGCAATTCCCGGCGGCGGCACCGAAGAAGGGACCTGGAAATTCATCAACGCGGATGAAGGCGAGGTGCGTTCCGGTGCGACTGCGCGATTACAGACCAGCGACGCTCTGGTGCAACATTTTTTCAAAGAGGTTTCTGTTCCCTTACGCGTTGATGCGGCGGATGTCTTGTTTGCGTATGTCTATCTTGATTCCGACAATCCGCCGCAGGAAATCATGCTGCAGCTTCACGCGGGTGAGTGGGAGCATCGCGCCTATTGGGGTGAAAATCAGATTGATTGGGGCTCCGATGACACGTCCAGCCGACAATGTCTCGGGCCGCTGCCGGAAACGGGTAAGTGGATTCGTCTGGAAGTACCTGCCGCGACCGTCGGTTTTGATAACGGTGCGAGCGTGGATGGCATGGCGTTTACGCAATATGGCGGTCGAGCCTACTGGGACGACGCGGGCGTCGTGTCCCGCCGCAAACAGTTTGCCGAAATGAACAGCCTCGCGGCTTGGACCAGAATTCAAACGGAGGCCAAGGGTAAAGGTTTGCCCGAACCGGTCAGCAAGGTATTTGAAAAAACACAGATCCGAATGGGACTCGACCCAATCGAACGAGGTCCGCGAATATTTTTTAAAAAATGTCCATCCGGAATCAACCCGATTGATTGCCGACGAAACGAAACAACAACAGGCACTGACGGCGAAACGCGACGAACTCGTGAACCGTTGTCCGACGACCTTGATCTGGAAAGAGAAGGCGGAACCCACGCCGGCGTTTGTTCTCCATCGCGGTGAATACGACCAACCAGGTGAACAAGTCGAGCGGGCCGTCCTGACCGAACTCGCCGCCTGGCCGGAAAATGCACCGCGAAACAGACTGGGGCTGGCACAATGGTTACTTTCTCCCGAGAACCCTTTGACCGCGCGCGTGACGGTCAACCGGTTTTGGCAACAAGTCTTTGGAAGGGGCCTGGTCAAGACAACCGAAGATTTTGGTGCCCAGGGAACCGGACCGACTCATCCGGAACTGCTGGATTGGTTGGCCACTGACTTTATGCAGCACGACTGGAATGTCCAGCGACTGATGAAGCTGATGGTCATGTCGTCAACCTATCGGCAATCCTCGCGAGTCACACCGGAATTGTTGGCCCTCGATCCGGAAAACAAATGGCTGGCACGCGGACCGCGATTTCGACTGGACGCGGAAGTTCTGCGTGACCAGGCGCTGGCGGTGAGTGGATTGCTGGTTCCAACGGTCGGCGGGCCAAGCGTCAAACCACCGCAGCCCGACGGACTGTGGTTCGTCGTGGGCTATACCGATTCGAATACAGTGCGTTTCAAAAAAGACGAGGGTGACGAAAAAGTCCATCGTCGCAGCATGTACACATTCTGGAAACGCACCGCGCCGCCCCCGCAAATGAACATTTTCGATGCACCCTCGCGCGAGTCTTGCACGGTTCGACGAGAAAGAACGAACACGCCGCTACAAGCTCTGCTGCTGATGAACGAACCTCAATACGTGGAAGCGGCGCGGTATCTGGCACAGCGAGTTCTCGACAGTAATGCTCCATCCGATTCTGACCGGATCTGTCAAATGGTTCGCTGGGCGCTATGTCGCGAGCCGGACGAACAGACCATCGAAGTGATTCAACAGACGTTGGCGGCAAATCGTGCCGAGTATCAGTCGGATATTCAATCTGCAAAAAAACTGGTTGCCATCGGCGAAACACCCGCAAGCGAAGATGATGACGCTGCCGAACTGGCAGCCTGGACCATGATCGCCAATCTGATCATGAACACCGACGAATTTATTTGCAAAAATTGAAATGAACCCCATTCAAAACTACGTCGAACTGGAAACCCGCAGACAATTTTTCCGCCGCGGAGCCTTGGGGCTGGGGGCTGCCGCGCTGGCCTCGCTCAATGCGCAGACGTCGGTTGCGAACGTGATCGAAACATCAACTGGCATCCCGGACCTGCCCAACTTCGCGCCACGGGCAAAACGGGCGATCTACCTGTTCATGTCGGGAGCCCCGTCGCAGCTGGACATGTACGACTACAAACCGGCAATGCAGGAATACTTTGACAAAGACCTGCCAGATGACATTCGCAAGGGTCAACGCCTGACAACGATGACGTCTGGGCAAGACCGGTTTCCGATTGCTCCATCGATTTACAATTTCAAAAAATATGACAACGGCGGCGACGGGATGTGGATCAGCGAACTGTTGCCACACACCGCGAAAGTTGTCAAAGAATTGTCATTTGTGCGGAGCGTGTGGACTGAGGCGATCAATCATGATCCGGCAATTACTTACATTTGCACCGGCAACCAGTTGCCGGGCCGCGCGAGTCTCGGCGCCTGGTTGAGCTATGGATTGGGTAGTGAAAACGCAGACTTGCCCGCGTTCATTGTATTAAATTCGACCTGGACCGGTCGCAAAAGCGCCCAGGCTCTGTTTAACCGGTTGTGGGGCAACGGATTCCTGCCGTCGCAGCATCAAGGCGTCTTGTTGCGCAGCCAAGGCGACCCGGTGTTGTTCCTGACCAATGCCGACGGCGTCAGTCCGCAGATGCGGCGGCGAATGCTCGACTCGTTGAACCTGCTTAATCAGCAAACCGCCAACACGCTGGGCGATCCCGACACGCAGGCCCGCATTGCCCAATACGAGATGGCGTTTCGCATGCAGACCTCGGTTCCGGATTTGGTGAATACAGCCGACGAAACGGAACAGACTTTGGCGCTGTACGGTCCCGACGTCAAGAAGCCGGGAACGTTTGCTTACAACTGTTTATTGGCACGACGGATGGCCGAACGGGGAGTGAGATTCACCCAGATTTTCCACCGCGGCTGGGATCAGCATGCCAATTTGCCCACCGACCTGCCCAACCAATGTCGCGACATCGATCACGCCTGTTACGGGTTGATCACCGATCTGAAACAGCGCGGATTGCTGGACGATACGCTGGTTGTGTGGGGAGGTGAGTTTGGTCGCACGATTTATTGCCAGGGAAAATTGTCAAAGACGGATTACGGTCGTGACCACCACCCGCGTTGCTACACGATGTGGATGGCGGGCGGAGGGGTCAAGCCCGGCGTGGTCCATGGCGAGACAGACGACTTCAGCTACAACATCGTCCGTGACCCGGTTCACATTCGCGACATGAATGCCACGATTTTGAATTTGCTGGGCATCGACCACGACCGATTCGTCTTCAAACACCAGGGACTCGATCAACGCTTAACGGGCGTCGAAAAAGCGATTCCGGTCAGGGCGATCATGAGTTGATACCAACTATCGAACGCTCGCAGAGAGCGGGTAGAGACGGAAGTTTACCAGAGGCATTACAACCTGCTGTGATTGAATGACGTTTTATCAATTATTGGTGAGTAATTATTGGTGATTTGTTACATCGCACGCGGTTGTCAAGCAACTTCAATAACAATTAACCTATCACCAATCACAAATAATTAATTCAAATCTCACTTCTTGCCAACCTCGGCTCGCCATCCCCCGTGCTCCTTAAACGACACGCGTGTGCCCGTCCTCCAGGTACGACACATGGTACAAATCGCGGCGCCGGTCGTTCCAGTTTTGTACCGCGCCAGATTCCTTGTGACGTCGGAGCTGTTCGAAGTCGAGGTCATGAATAATGACGGTTTCGACGTTTGGATTGCACTCGGCGGCGACGGCATCACGGGCAAATTCGACGTCTGCCGGCGTAAAAATACCGGACTGGGCGTAGTGAATATCGGCGTTCTCGACAAACGGCAGATTTCCCGTGCAGCCTGAAATCGCGACGTACAAGTGGTTCTCGATGCACCGCGCCTGGGCACAATGTCTGACCCGCAAATAACCATGGCGGGTATCCGTGTTGAAGGGCACAAAGATGATCTGAGCGCCCTTGTCGGCCGCCACGCGAGTCGCCTCGGGAAACTCAATGTCGTAACAAATTTGAATCGCGATTCGGCCGCAATCGGTATCAAAAACCTCAACCCGTTCGCCCGGACTGACGCCCCACCATTTTCGCTCGCTGGGCGTGATATGAATCTTGTATTGTTTACCGATGGAGCCATCCCGTTGGAACAGATAGGCGATGTTATAAAGCGTGTCATGTTCCACAACAAATTGCGAGCCTCCAATCACGTTAACATCGTACTTGACGGCCATTTCGGTAAAAAACTCAAGGTACTGGGGCGTGAATTCGGCAAGTTTTCGCGCTGCCTGACCGGGCTGGTGAACCGTCACGCACGAAAGCAACTGAGTCGTAAAAAGTTCCGGAAATAGCACGAAATCGCATTTATAGTCCGACGCGGTATCGAGGAAGAACTCGCATTGTTGGGCGAATTCGTCAAAACTCTTGACCGAGCGCATCTGGTACTGAACAACGCAGACTCGTATCGGTTCCACGACATGGTGAAAGCGTCGCTTGGCACCGGGGGCATGATCGAGATTGATCCACTCCAGATACGTCGCATAACCACACGATGCAGCATCCGACGGGAGATAGTTGGGGATCAGTCCTTTCACCGAGAAACCGTTGGAGATCTGGGCCGTTAGAACCGGGTCGTAAACTGCCTTTTCCAACACGCGATCGATATATTCAGAGGCCGTAAATTCCTGGGAGCAATTGTGATAGCCAGGTATCCGGCCCGCGATGATAATCCGGGCCAAGTTTTTTTCGCGACACAACTGTTTCCTGGCATCGTACAATCTTCTCGAAAGTTTCATCCCGCGAAAATCCGGGTGCACCATGATTTCGATACCGTAAAGCGTGTCGCCTTTGGGTTTGTGGTTACGAATGTATCCGGCATCTGCGACCGCTTTCCAGTTGTGCCACTCCAGGCTCGTGTCGTATTCCAGAATCAGACTGGATGACGAAGCTGCCAGGCGTCCTTCGATTTCGACACAAAGTTGCCCTTCGGGAAAAACAGCGAGTTGACTTTCGATTTGGTCCCGGCCCCAGGTTTGCATACCGGGAAAACAGGCTCGCGCCATTTCGACGAGATCGTCAAAGTCGTCAATTGTCAGCTGGCGGACGGAGATTTTCCATTCAAATTCCTTGAGATCGAGCGGTTCCACAATTTGTCCTTAACTTGACGGCGTGATGTCAGTTACATTCCAACGCGTTGCCGTCCCGGCTTGAACTGCGGGCCACATTCGCGTCTGATTGATAACGAAAGATCGATTATCGCCGTTTGCCGACATTCTGGCGAGGCCATGGACCTGTTTGAAACACGACTTCGCAAAAAGTTTCTATTTGCATGTCTGTATCTCAGTGAAGGGGCGCCAATCGGGTTTATCTGGCTAGCTTTGCCTACGAGGCTGCGGGCCGAGGATGTTCCCATTGAGCAGATCACGTGGCTGGCCGCAATCCTGGTTCTCCCCTGGACGTTCAAATTCGCCTGGGCGCCACTGGTTGATCTACTTCGTGGGCGAATCTGGACTTTGAAACACTGGGTCGTTTCAGCGCAGATCATGATGGGGCTGACCCTGGTTCCGCTGCTGTGGATCGATCCCCATGAGCAATTTTCCTACCTCGCGTTCCTGCTGGTCCTGCACGCACTGGCGGCCGCGACGCAGGATGTGGCGATCGATGCGCTGTGCATCTCGACAACCGATCCGGGAGAGCGAGGCGAATACAACGGCTGGATGCAGACCGGTATGATGCTGGGTCGGGCCTTGATGGGAGGTGGTGCGCTGGTGTTGTCGCGGTACCTGGGTGACCCAATCGTGATTGTCATGCTCATTTTCCTGACGACGTTTTCGATGTTCCTGCTGAGCATGTCACGTCTGCCGACGTCCAGCGAATCAGACGAAGAACGCCACGCCCGACTAAACCGCATTGGTCGCTCCGTCAAAACGGCATTGTTTGATCGCAACACGTGGTTGGGTCTGGCCTTTGCCTTGACGGGTGGCGCCGCGTTCAAATCGCTGGAGGTGATTTACGGCCCTTTTCTGATCGATCGCGGTTTGTCCAAGGATGCGATCGGTTGGTTTTCACTGGGGCCGATGATTGGCGCCATGATTGTCGGAGCGCTCGTCGGCGGGCGGTTGGCCGATCGAATCGGCGCACGCAGGTGCGCGGCCGGAGCGCTAGTGATGATGGCCGTCGTAATTTCTGTCATGGCGGCGGTCGACTATCAAAACCCGGGTGCCGCGATCAAGTTTTCGTTGGTTTGCCTGGCAACGACGGCATTTGGAATTGGGGTTTTCACGGCTTCGTCGTACGCATTGCTGATGGATATCTCGCGGCCAGCCATCGCCGCAACTCAATTCAGCGCGTTCATGGGAGCGACCAACGGTTGCGAGTCCTGGTCGAGTTATGCTTCGGGAAAAATTATTGGCAGTCAGGGGTATCCCGCCGCGATGCTGTTGATGTGTGTCGCTTCGCTGATCGCGCTACCGTTGCTGTGGGGGATGCGCCCTGACAACAGCTATTACGTCGATGCATCGAGAAGTAAACAGCAAGAGAACTAATGGCTGGGAAACTCGATGATTTATTAGTTATTGGTGATCAATTATTGGTGATTTGTTATTTCGCACGCGGATGGACGCCGGTGTCCATCACAAATCACAAATCACAAATCACAAATCACAAATCACAAATCACAAATCACAAATCACAAATCACAAATCACAAATCACAAATTACAAATCACAAATTACAAATCACCCTACCCCAAAATTTCCCGTTTCTGGTTCACATAGTCCCAAACCACGAACCGGTCGAGATCGCCGCCGGAAGTGAAAAACACGCGGCCTTTGGTAGTTTCACACAACCGGTAGGCAAACCGGATGTCTTCTTCGGACTGCGACCAGCTGGGGACCAGGAACATGTTGAGCGTGATGCCTTCCCGCGCGCATTGCATCCCTTCCCGCATCGTCAATTCTTCCGTGATTTTGTGAGGCGGATAAAGCATGTACAAAATGGACCCGTCGAAATGGGCGGTCGGCAAGCCGTCAGTGATCAGCAGAATCTGGCGGTTGGGAGTGTCTTGCGTTGCGAGCAGCCGCCGTGCCTGTTGCAATGCATGTTGAATGTTCGTGAAATGTTGGTGCACCATATGCTCGCTGACATTTTCGTCGCTCATGTCGACTTTCAACTGCACAAACGAGTTGTGAATGGTCACTGGCTTGGGCATCAAATCGATAATTTCACCCGGGCGGCGAACCTTGGCAAACGTATACATCTCAATGAAATTCAAATAGTCGCCAGGATACTCACTGCGAATAAGTCCTTCCATCGCCAGCGCCATGCGTTTCACGTTGATGTACTGTCCGTCATATCGCATCGACCCGCTCATGTCCATGATCACCACCGTGGCACATTTAGGATTGTTGCGGGTGCGATGAATTTCAATGTCGTCTGTTTTCAGCCGCAACGGCGATTGGGTTCCGTCGCGCAGCATCGCATTGATAAACGACTGGGGAATGTCCATGTTGGCGATCGAGTCGCCAAACTCGTAAGCCTTCGTCGCCTGCAGTTCGACGGCTCCTTCGCCACTGATGGCGGCCGAATGGCGACCTGACTTGGATGATTTGAGCTGGCTAAAAATGCGGCTGAGCAGTTTTCCCTGAAACACGCGGTAAGCTTGCGGAGTCAGTTGAAAGCGACCGTTGTTCTTGCTCAGCCCCTGGCGTTCAGCCGCTTCCTTGACGTAGTTCTCGATCATCCGCTGCAGTTCTTCGAGCGAGTGCATGGTGTCCTGGTCCATGAATTCGCCCAATTGTTCCATGTCAATCACGCCGATTTGAGCTGTTTCACGCGCTTCCTCAAGCTGTTTCAGCAGCTCATCAATCTTTTCCAGTTCTTCCTTGATTTCGATTGCCTGCGGTACGGTCAGCGATTCATTTCCCGTGAAAGTGTATTTGGCAATTAGTTCGTCAACCTGGTATTTGTCTGCCAGCCGCAGCATGATGTTCATGAGGGTGCGAACCTCCGGTGCCGAATCATCATTGATCGCCCAATAAACTCGCTCGAGATCGTAGAGCTGTTCTTCCTGGACAGCGCGTTTAACCCGGGTGCGAAACGGTTCGGGCAGTTCGCCGGTTTTCCTGGCCTGCTTTTTGAACAGCTTTTTCGCCAGTTCTCTGACGGTGCGCGTTTCGTAGGTTTCCAGAATCTTGCGTTTCCGCTCTTCCAACATCGCCTTGATCATGTCGATGCTGGGACCGAGATTTTGAAATTGGCTGGGATCGAGATGGACAGCGCGGGCAAGTTCCTCGTCGGTCAACGCCCGCATGCTGCCGTACGCCAACATCTGGTTCATCAACGGCGAAACAAAATCTGGCGGCGGCTGAGTCGGGCTGGGGAATTTCTTGGGATCGTACCCGAGGTACGTCTGAATGATCCCGCCGATGTTGGTTTTTTTAGTCATAGAGAGCTAATAAATCCTGATCCTAATCTCGAAAACGGCGCCCAACACGATCTCACGAAATCCAACGCCTCCGGCTGGGCGGTAAACGACTCACTCGACTCGGAAAGTCAAGCAACGTTCATCGGACTCCGCACTCGGCATTCTCCTACGTTTCATACGAAGTATGGCCGTAGTCCTGCATCCGGCTGATGCGGTCCATTGAGTACATTCCGGCTAAAACAAATTCGACACACGAGGCCCGCACCGCTTCGTCGTCGGAGGCGTTCACTTCGAACGCTTTTTGCCAGGCCTGGGGAACTCGCTTCAGTCGTTCAGCGTAGTTTTTCGAGGGGATCATGTCGCCAACTTCGATGCGAACACCTTTGCCAAAAACCTCGGCGATCTCGTCGAGCCCGTGCTGGGTGACGTATTCGTCAAACACGATCTTGATTGCCTCGGCAATGATACTGTCAAGCACTTGCCGCTCGGACATTTGATGGGTTCCCATCAAGTCGAGTTCGAGTTTACCAAGCGACGACGTGTAAAGGTGGCCCAAGTCGCTGATACGGGGAACCGCCGGACTTTCACCCAAAACAACCGCCCGGTGACGAGCACTGGAAATCATCGTCCGATAGTTGGCGATGCTAAAGCGGGCACTGACCCCGGATTGGTGATCTACAAATTTCGATTTGCGGGCCTGAATCGTGATCTGTTCGCAGATTTCTTTCATAAAATAGGGAACCCGCACGGGATAGTCGCCTTCCAGATCGACGTCGGCTTCCAATTCCATGATCTGAATTCCCAAATCACGATCACGGGGGTAATGGGTTTGAATGGACGAACCAATCCGGTCCTTCAGCTGAGGAATGACTTTGCCGCTGCGGTTAAACGTGGATGGATTTGCCGAAAACAGGATCATGACGTCGATGTCGAACTTGACGGGATAACCACGAATCTGGACGTCGCGTTCTTCCAGGATGTTAAACAAGCCCACCTGGACAAGTTCATCAAGTTCGGGAAGCTCGTTCATGGCAAAGATGCCCCGGTGCATTCGCGGGATCAGTCCAAAGTGCAAGGCGTCTTCGGTCGACATGCTGACGCCGCCGGCAAGTTTGGAAGGATCAATTTCACCGATAATGTCTGCAAACTTGGTTCCCGGAGCGAGCCGCTCGACGTAGCGGTCTTCACGTTTCCACCACTTGATCGGAATTTCGTGGGCTTCATGCGCGTCAACGAACTCTTTGGCGACTTTGCTGATCGGCTTTTTGGGGTCTTCGTGAAACGGCGAGCCTGGAATATCGAGATAGGGAATCTCGGGATCGAGAAACCGGACGAGGCTGCGCATCAGCCGACTTTTGGCCTGTCCCTTTTCCCCGATAAACAGCAAGTCGTGACCGGATAACAGGGCGATGTTGATTTCGGGAATGACAGTATCTTCATATCCGACAATCCCCGGGTAAAGTTCCTCTCCCTCGGAGAGCATCCGGAGAAAATTGTCCCGGATTTCCTGGTGGACGGTTTTTGACTCCCATCCCAAATCGTACAAATCCTTGAGATTGGTGGGCTTGTGGGCGATTGACTGCATCACTGGAACATAATCTCCTAAACTGGGTATTCGCTGCATTATACAGCGTCTGGCGAGTCGGTTGGCTGGCGGTGATAACCGTAAACAGTTTGGCCCATTCACGCCAACGAGCAATATTTGAATCACCGTCGGCGATGGTCAAGTCGCCCGCGAAGCCTGGGAACGGCGAAACCGATTAAAATAAAGCAAACCAGCAGTTTGGTTGGACGTCAAACACAGAATTGGGCCGCATTTAGAACCTATTGGGCCTTTAATCGACTTGCCTGATCGGCCAAAATGCTGCGGCGAATTATTCGTGATGGCAACCAGAACACGAAATTGGACACATGGCGCAGACTAAATTTATCTACTTTGATCTGGGGAACGTGATTTGCCCGTTCAGCAACGAGCTGGCCTGCCAAAAAATGGCTGACCTCGCGGGTGTCGAAAAAAAACACGTCGCCAATACGGTGTTCGACAGCGACTTGCAGATCCAGTACGAAACGGGCTTGATTTCCAGCGAGGGGTTTTATGACGCGTTTTGTGCCGCTACCGGCTCAGCACCCGACATGGAACAATTCTTGTATGCCAGTAGTGATATGTTCGAACTGAACTACAGGATCATTCCGCTGATCGCCCAATTGCGATCGGCGAATTTTCCGATCGGAATTTTGTCCAGCACGTGCGAAGCGCATTGGTCATTTATTTGCCGTCGTTATCCGGTGATCGACAGCTATTTTGGGCATCGGGTTCTGAGCTACGAAGCCAAAAGTATGAAACCGGACCCCGCGATCTATCACCAGGCGATTGAACTTGCAGACGTCGAACCGGCAGCAATCTTCTTCGTCGATGACCGCTCTGAAAACGTGCAAGGCGCCATCGACTGCGGAATCGATGCAGTTCTATTCGAAGGTACGCCCCAGCTTATGGTTCAACTCGCCAACCGCGGGATGCGAGCGAATCTTTGAAATATAAAATTGCATTGGGCAGGTCCACTTCGTAGACTACTGAGCAGCAACCCTTCTCCTGCGGAACAAATTCATGGCAAATCCGGACACCGATAACGTAATCAGCGAAATGAAAGCGATTTGGACGCCGGGTTGGTACGAACTCGACCAACCGCTGGTTTTGGGTGAGCGCAGGAAATATTGGTTCTTTGAAGTTCCGCCACTTGACTGCCTGGCCATCGCCGATGAAGTCGATCTGGTGTTTTACAACCAGCTGGCTTCGGCCGCCAACTTCCAGGTTCGCTATGCGACGATTGTTGAAATGAACCATCCCAAACTGGGAAGACTGCAACGAGTCGATACGGACGGACTGGATTACATTTTTGTTCCCGTGGTCGGCGACGAAGTCGTCGTCAATGCCGAAGAAGAACCGGGCACCACCTACAACGATGAAGTCCAGGTCGATGACTGGTCGGTGTTCGTTTCGCTCAGCGAAGTTTCCGAGCCCGTTTCGGAACTTGCTTAGCCCTGGTCGCGAAGCGAGTCCTTCGCTTGGTTCCGCGCAGTGGACGTCCGCACAGGGCCGCTGAAAATGCTGCCAGTATCTGCCTGATATTGAACTTCCCAATCGCGCCATTCCGCGTCGGGCTGCGCCCGAACTGAGCGAAGGGACTCGCTCAGCTACATCGATGCTTAGCCCTGGTCGCGAAGCGAGTCCCTCCATTGGTTCCGCGCAGTGGCTTTTTTCCGTACAAACCGCTGGCATCCTGATGTGAGGACACGACTGGCTTTGACTTTATTGGCGCACTGACGAAAATCATACAACATTCGCTTTGTTGACCGTTTTCATGAAGGAATTGGCCTGCCAGATGAAGTTAATTGCGCTGGTTTTCGTATTTTTTTCGGTTGGGTTGCTGGACGCACATTGCGGCGCTCAAACTTCGTCCGTACCGCGGTCAAACGCGCCGGTCACAAATCCGCCTGATGAAACGGAAGCGTCCCAAGTCGTTGATGAGTTTCCGCCGGACCTGAACCTGGTCCTGGAGCCCGTGATCATCCGGGTCGAGGCGCATGCGGGCCGACCGTTCGGAATTGGCAGGTTGAATTTTCGTCTGCGGCGCGGCGACGACATGATGTTGCGCACCGGATCAATTCTCCTGACAGAACAGGAAAATCGCGTCTTTTATCCGGTGATGACAAGATCGGCAGTCAAATCCTTCATTCAAACGGTAACCGGCCGCGATTCGGAAGCGCCGGACGAGCAACATACAATTTTGTTTTTGTTCCGCGGCGATCAACCTTTGAACCTTCGCCTCCAGGGCACCGCAGTCGCCTCGGAAACGGTTCAGGTCGACACGACAAAACCCCGCCGATACCAGAGGTTCGTTGATCTCTGGTGGCGTGAAATGAATAACATGACCGAGCGGCAGCTGAATTGGGGTGACTACCCCGGCGTCATTGAGACCTATTTGACCTCCATGCTCAGCCGCCGCATGGGTCTGCAAATGCCCAAGCGATTTGAGCGAAAAAAGGACCAACTGGCGGAAACGTTTGACCTCCTGTTCGATGTGGAGACCCTTCGAACCGACGAAATTCAAAGAGCCATGACGGGGAGTGCGGACAACTCGATTGCCAGCCTGCCGTTGCCGCCACCCATTCGTTGGCAGCCGACCCAAGTCGAAAATGTTCCCGACCAGGTCGCCATCGAGCCAGTCGCCTTTTGCATTCCGGAGGAATGTTTTTACTTGCGATTTGGCACTTGGCAAAACCAGCTGTGGTTGCAGCGACTGATGGAAGAATTCGGAGGCGACCTCAGCCGCATGATCCAGCTGCGCGGTTTTAAACCGAAAATACAAAGCAAGTTCCTGAATCAGCTGGCGATCGAGTCAACCGAACTTGATCAGATGTTTGGCGGCAACTTGATTGATGATGTGGCCGTGATTGGGATGGACGCCTACATTGACGAAGGTGCCGCCATCGGCGTGCTGTTGCACGCCAGCCAATCCGCTGCCTTGAATCGGAACTTGCGAAACAAGCGAGCCAGATTTGCCAAGGACAAAAACGAGCAGGGAGCGAAGCTGGTTGAGGTTGATCACAACGGCGTGCAGATCCAGTATTTATCGACGCCCGATAATCGTTATCGCTCCTTCTACGTTGTCCAGAAAGACTGTCACCTGATCACCACATCGCTAAAAATGGCCCAGCGGTTTGTCGATGCGGCCAACGGGGAACGGTCCCTGGGCAACAACGAAGAATTTCGTTGGGCGAGATCGAAAATGCCATTGGACCGCGACGATACCGTGTTCGTTTATCTGTCAACGTCTTTTTTCCAACAGCTGATGAGTCCCCATTACCAGACCGAGTTGCGGCGGCGAAACCGGGTCATCAGCGATATGCAGCTGCTTGAGGCGGCTCGCTTGTCGGCCAGCTATGAAGGATTTGACTTCAACCAGATCGATGTCTTGATTCAAAATGGGTTCCTTCCCGAGAAGTTTGGTGTACGCCCGGACAACGGAGTGACCATGGTCGGTAGCAGCAGCTGGTCGGATTCGATTCGCGGACGACGCGGATTTTTCACACCGATTGCCGACATGAAACTCGCGACGGTAACCCAGGACGAGTTCAACTGGTTTTATGAGACGGCGCAGTTCTTCACGCAAAATGTGCGCGGCATCGATCCCATGTTGATCGCGATCAAGCGGTACGAGCATGAAACCAAAAAAAATGTGGAACGCGTTGTATTTGATGCGCGTGTCGCTCCCTTCGGGCAGGAAAAGTATGGTTGGCTGATGGAGATGCTGGGGCCAAGCCTGAGCCACCAAATTGCCAGTTCACCTGATGACATTGTTTCTTTCCAGGCAAGTCTGCAGGGTGGCATCGGGAATTCGGAGGCGACCAGCCATCACGTTTTTGCCGCGATCCAGGATCAACTGGACCCGTCCATTGATCTCCGTCCGACCTCGGCTTTGAAGGCTCTCCAGATGTTGCGTGAAGCACCCGCGTATGTGGGAGCCTGGCCGAAGCCGGGCTACCTTGATTGGCTGCCCGGGCTGGGCGGTCAACCAGATCCCCAGGGATATACCTACTCGCGAATTTTGAACCTGTGGCGGATGCAGTGGGGTGAATTCTCGGTTGTGTCTTTTGATCGCGATCGTCTGGAAAGACTGAAACCGACACTGGATGTGATTCCGAGCGAACGTCCCGCGCAAATCAGGCTGACGATTGGCGACCTGCACCAATCCGAAATCAAGACCTGGGTCAATTCGGTAAACTATCGCCGCAGTTGGGAGACTTCCATCGCGAATATTCGATTGCTGAACACGTTAACCCAGCAATTTGGCATTCCGCCCGAAATCACGCGGGCGGTCGCCGAAAAAATGTTGAATGTCGATCTGGTTTGTTCGCTTGGCGGAAATTATGAGCTGTACCAAATTCATTCCGGACGGAAGTTGTGGGCGTCCACGGCTTGGCCGTCGTTCACCGCGCCGCAGCAACCGCCAGATTACGTGGCCCCGTTGTTAAGCTGGTTTCGCGGCGCAGAGGTCGAAGTCACTAAATCTGAAAATCAGTTTGCGGTCCACGGGTTCCTCGACATCGAGCGTGATCCCCAGGAATCAAAGATGAAACTGCCTTCGTTTGACATGTTCAAGGGATTCGGCAACATGTTTGGAGCTGGCGGCGAAGGCAAATCGTTGGAAAAAAGCAAATAACTGCGGAGGCCGCCTCAAAGATTTCCGCCCCCGACTCGTATGCTTCGGCGACAGTTGTAAAATACTGCTGCCGAAGACTCATCAGAATTGCCGCACCTGCGCCTTGGGAGATTCTTTTTATGGATTGGTTGATCGCACTTGTCGCACTGACGGCGATGGAAATTGTTCTGGGCATCGACAACATCGTTTTTATCTCGATTGTTTCGAGCCGACTTCCCAGGCAGCAACAACCGCTCGCGCGCAGATTGGGGCTGCTACTGGCGCTCATTTCCAGACTACTGCTGTTATTTGTCCTCAGTTACATCGTGCACAATTTAACCTACCCGGTTTTTAATTTGACGTCGCTCGGCATCCCCGAAGGCTGGATTACGTCACTGGGTGTTCCCAACGAACTGCTCGAATACGGCGGGGAAGGGGTAGCACACTTGCGGGAAGCCTTCTTCAACGAGGCCAATGGCGTATCGTGGAAAGACATCATCTTGTTTGCCGGTGGCCTGTTCCTGGTGGGGAAAAGTGTTCATGAGATTCACGATGACTTTAACCGGCCAGAGCTCAATATCAAATCCAAGAGCGAGTCATTTGCCGGGGTCTTGATTCAAATTACACTCCTCGATGTTGTTTTTTCGCTGGATTCGGTAATCACGGCCGTCGGCATGGTCAATGATCTCTGGGTGATGGCGGCAGCGATCGTGTTGGCCATGGTCGTGATGCTGGTGTTTGCCGAGCCCGTCAGTCATTTCGTGGAGAAGCATCCAACTTTGAAGATGTTGGCATTGAGCTTTCTGATTTTGATTGGTGTGATGCTGGTTGCCGAAGGTGTTGGGGCGCACGTCGACAAAGGGTATATCTATTTTGCCATGTTCTTTGCCCTGGTCGTTGAGTTCATGAACATCCGGCTGCGCAAGACAGCGGACCTGGCTCCCGGCGGACCCACTTAAGTCCCGGTGATTTTTGTGAAAACTTTTTGGGTGCAAACTGGTATCATGTGCACATCGCATTTTTCATCCGGAAACCAGAAATTAGAACAACTCGCCATGGCATACCAAATCGCAAAAAAATTTATCACTGTGGGCGTTCTCGTCATTCTCTCGGCGACGGCGGTTGCCCAGGAAAACAAGACCCAGACCTGGTACGGCGTGCTTGAAGTGGGTGCGGTGAAACTCCGTTTACAAATGGAGTTCAGCGAAGGATTCACCCGGCGAATTTTCCGGGAAAATGATCAGTCTGGATCAAGGCAACGTGGCTGTTCCTTGCGATACCGTTACGTTCAGCGACACTGAGCTGACATTTACGATCAAGCGTGTTGGCGCAAAATTCAGTGGCAAACTGAATACCGCCAAGGATGAAGCAGATGGAAATTTCGAGCAATTGGGTTCAACCATTCCCGTGAAATTTTCCAAAGTTGACAAAATCCCGGTCCAAACGCACACACAGACCTGGGCCGGCAAGATGCAAGCTGGTGGTCAGAAATTTGATTTCCAGTTTCGCGTCTTTGAAAGTGAGGGCCAGGAAACAACGGTCAAACTGGACAGTTTCACCGAATCCCTATTCGATATTCCGTGCACGATGAAGCACGAAGGCGATCAAATCACGATCAACGTTCCGATTAGTGCTGCACCCGCTGAATTCGTCGGTACGCTGAGCGATGACCAGGAAATGGTCACCGGCAAGTGGACTCAAAGGGGCGCCGCGTACGATCTGGTTCTGAAAAAAATCCCGCTTGAATCAACACGGGAACCGAAACTCAACCGGCCGCAAACGCCCAAACCACCGTTTAACTACGATTCCGAAGATGTCAGCATCGAAAATAAGAAAGACAACGTCACCCTGGCTGCGACGCTGACATCACCCACTGGCGATGGTCCATTCCCGGTGGTTGTGATGATTAGCGGTTCGGGGCCCCAAGATCGCGATGAAACGCTTTTTGGCCATAAGCCGTTTTTCGTGATTGCCGATCACCTGGCGAAGAACGGATTCGCCGTGCTTCGATATGATGATCGTGGAACCGCCAAATCCACCGGGAAATTCTCCGACGCGACGTCGGCCGATTTCGCCAACGATGTCGCAGCTGTGGTTGATTTTTTGAAGACCCACAAGAAGATCGATCCCAATCGCGTTATCCTCTGCGGCCACAGCGAAGGCGGAATCATTGCGCCCATGGTTGCCAGCCGCCGCGCCGACATTGCCGGAGTTATCATGATGGCTGGCCCTGGCGTTAACGGGCGGCAAATTTCCGTCAATCAGTCAAGGCTCATCGCAGAAGCGACCGGGGTTCCCGAATACATGATTGAAATGAATCAAACGTTGCTACGCGGCCTGTATGATCGTCAGGAAAAGGGAGAAGCACTTGACAAGGCCTACCTTGCGGAACTGGCCGAAAAATTGAAGCTGGATTTGCCGGAGAACGTGCGCGATTCGTTTGATCCGGCTGACTTGATTGACCAGACGGTGAAGACCATTAACTCGAACTGGTTTGCTTTTTTTGCAGCCTACGATCCCGTGCCGGCGCTCACCAGGACCAAGTGCCCGGTTCTGGCGATGGTGGGTGAAAAAGACACTCAAGTCGATCCGAAATTGAACATGCCTGTTATCGAGCAGGCACTTAAAGACGGCGGCAATCCCGATTATGAAATGGAAATCTTGCCAAGCTTGAACCATCTTTTTCAGCCTTGCCGCACAGGGGCCGTCGCCGAATACAGTCATATCGAACAGACCATTTCCCCTGCAGCGCTCGATTTGATCACGCAATGGCTGCAAAAACGGTTTGAGTGATCCTGAACGCTCGCCAGGTGGGTCGGCCGACTTCCCATTCGCTCCGCGTTTTTTTGGGGAATTGAGGCAACGGGGTGACTGACAACACGGCCAAAACATGGCTATGATTAGTCCAACGGGTTGGGGTTGGGTTCGTTCGTCAGTTTCAATGGGAGTTGGTTATGTCTCGTGCACTTGCTGTTTTGTTGGTCCTGTTGTGTGCACAGGAATTGTTCGCCCAAGGATCGGAACCAAAAAAAGTAGCTTCCGTCGAAGGCGTCACCGAATACCGTCTGGATAATGGAGCGCGAGTTTTGCTCTTCCCAGATCAATCGCAGCCCACCTTCACGGTCAACATGACGGTACTCGTCGGCTCGCGGCACGAAGGCTACGGAGAAGCCGGCATGGCTCACCTGCTGGAACACATGGTTTTCAAAGGGACTCCGACGTTTCCTGACGTTCCCACCGCGCTTCGCGATCACGGGGCCAGTTTTAACGGCACAACCAACAGCGACCGAACGAACTATTTTGAAACACTGCCCGCGGCAGATGAAAATCTCGACTTCGCAATTCACCTCGAATCAGATCGGCTCGTAAACAGCTACGTCAAGCACGAAGACTTGATGTCCGAGTTCAGCGTTGTGCGGAACGAGTTTGAACGCGGTGAAAACAGCCCGCAAGGCGTCTTGTCAGAACGCGTGACGGCAGCCGCCTACGAATGGCACAACTACGGCAAATCCACGATCGGCAATCGCTCGGATATCGAACGAGTTCCAATTGACAAGCTTCGCGAGTTTTATCGGAAGTATTATCAGCCTGATAACGTCGTGATGGTCATCACCGGCCGCTTTGACGAGGCAAAGGCCCTGGAATTGGTCAGCAAATATCTCGGGTCCATCCCCAAGCCGACTCGCGAATTACCCCAGACCTACACGGAAGAACCGGCTCAGGACGGAGAACGTTACGTGGAACTTCGCCGGGTGGGCAAGGTCGGTTCGATTCAAGCCGCCTATCACATGCCGGCCGCCTCGCATGAAGACTGGGCGCCGCTGTCGATTCTCGCCAGCGTGATCTCGGAAGACAAAGTTGGCTTGCTGGAAAAAGTGCTTGTCGAAACCAAAATCGCGACCAGCGCCGGGGCACGAGCGGAAAATTCACACGATCCTGGATTGTTCACTTTTTTCGTGCAGCCAGACGAAGGCCAACTGGAACTCGCCCGCGAAACACTGCTGAAGACCCTCGACAGTCTCGGCGAACAGCCTATTGATTCCGATGCCGTGGAGCGGGCCAAGATTCGTGCCCAACGTGCTGCGGAAAACCTGATGAATAATGCTGGCCGGGTGGCTTCGGCTTTGAGTAGCGCCTCGGCTCTGGGTGACTGGCGATTAATGTTCCTGCAACGAGATAGAATCCAGGAAGTTACGGTCGACGATGTTAAACGTGTGGCCCAAACCTACTTCCCGCCTCACAATCGGACGCTGGGCGTGTTTCTCCCCACCGACGAACCCATGCGGCTGGAAATTCCGGCCGTGGCATCTATCGCAGCCGTTGTGAAAGACTACAAAGGCGGCGAGGCAATCGAGTCCGGCGAGGCGTTTGATCCCAGTCCCGAAAATCTCGATGCGCGGATCAAGACGCTCGACATGAACGGAATCCAGGTCGCACTTCTGCAAAAAGAAACCCGCGGCGAAACCGTCAACATGACGGTCAGCCTGCGTTACGGCAACGAAGATTCGCTGCTCAACAACACCGACGCGGCGGGGATGATCTCGTCGATGTTAATGTCGGGAACCGAGACGATGGACCGTCAGACCCTGCAAGCCAAAATGGATGAACTGGGTGTGCGGATATCACCCGGCTCCGGTGGTGGCGGACGTGGTCGCGGCAGACGCGGAGGTGGCGGGGGTGGCGGAGGCGCCGGCCAGCTTGCTTTTTCAATCGAGGCCAAACGCAGCTCGCTGGTTCCGGCCATCGAACTACTTGGCGAGATCCTGCGCAAGCCCGCTTTTCCGGCAGAAGATTTTGAACAGCGTCAGGCCCGCATGACCATGATGATGAAGCAAATGCAAACCGAGCCTCAGATGCTGGCGTCAAATGAACTTTCACGTGCGCTGTCGGATTATCCGAAAGATGATGTGCGTTATGTTCCGACCATCGAAGAAAGAATGGAGCGAATGGAAAATCTGTCGCTCGAAGAGGTGAAAGCGATCTACCAATCTCAGCTCTCGGCCGCGACCGGCGAGATCTCCGTTGTCGGCGAGTTTGAACCGCAAGCGGTCCTCGATGCCCTCTCCGAGGTTTTGAAAGACTGGAAGTCCGACGTCGAGTTTCGATCCATTGATCGGGACGCGCGGAAGGATATGGCGGGTTCGAAACAGGACATCAATACGCCCGACAAGGCGAATGCAGTCTTTACCGCCGGATTGGCATTTCCGATGAATGACAGCGATGAAGCGACGGAAGCATTGACGCTCGGCAACTACATTCTCGGTGGAGGCACGTTGTCCTCGCGGCTGGGAGATCGGATTCGCCAAAAAGAAGGCTTGTCCTACGGCGTGACTTCTTCAATCAGCATTCCCGATAAGGGCACCGACGCCCGGTTTACCATCAGCGCAATTACCAACCCCGTGAACATGGATGCGGTCGAAAAGGCGGCGATGGAGGAGTTGACCCGGTTTATCGAGGACGGCCCGACGGCCCAGGAGGTCTCCGACGCTCAAACGGCTTGGCTGGAAAGCCGAAAAGTATCGCGTTCCTCGGACGGCTCCATCGCAGGCCAGATCATTTCGAACCTGTACAATGACCGCACCTTCGCTTTTACAAGCGAACGTGAAAAGAAAATTGCCGAATTGAAGCCAGCCGATATCCAGGCCGCTTTCAAGAAGTACATCGTTCCCGAAAAACTGGTCATTATCCGCGCCGGCGATTTTGGGACGGAATAGTCCTAACCGGATGCTGGATAACAATTGAGAGTTTGACTTCGCGGCGTGGTGAGTTTTGAGCTTGAAGTGGTTGTTGGGCACGATTCCGATTGTAGTGTGAAGCGAGTTGCGGCGAGTCGAAGCTCAAACTCTTTGGTCAAGGAGCCCACTGGAAGCCTTGGTGGACGCTGTTTCTGACTGTCGATCAATAGTCCGCGCAGCGTTAGGGACTCGACGTGCGATTGGCTTTCGAGAATCGTGATTTGGGAAACGGAGTGACAGCGAGTGATCAAGCTCAGCACTCCCGACCCATCTTTGCGAGCCCGAGCCGCCTTCGCCACGACATCCGTGAGGTCTGTGCCACAATCTGGGCATCCTCCAACCTATCCGACTTGGAAGTCATAATGGTCACCATCGTGATCGACGGTGATCGTATGGTTTTCGTCCTTGTCTGATTTCAGCATTTCGGTCGCCAGCGGATTTACGATCTGGCTCTGAATTACGCGTTTCAACGGTCGCGCGCCGTATACCGGATCAAAGCCTTCGATCGCAATTGCATTGCGAGCCGCGTCAGTGACGGTAAGCGTCCATTCAGAGGCCGCCACGCGGGCAATGAATTGCTCGATTTGCAAGTCAACAATCTTTCGGATGTCGGCCCGGGTTAACGGTTCGAAAATGATCTTTTCATCGATCCGGTTCAACAACTCCGGCAAGAACCTGGCCCGCAGAGCCTGCTCGACCGCCTCTGTCATTTCCTCGGTGGAGCCACCGTCGTCGGCGATTTTTTGAATGATCTGACTGCCCACATTGCTGGTCATGACGATAATTGTGTTAGTAAAATCGACGGTGTGACCATGGTTGTCCGTCAAGCGACCGTCGTCGAGTACCTGCAGCAGGATGTTGTAAACGTCATCGTGAGCCTTTTCGATTTCGTCCAGCAGGATCACGCTGTATGGCCGACGCCTGACCGCTTCGGTGAGTTTGCCGCCTTGTTCATAACCGACATATCCGGGAGGGGCGCCGATCAACCGGCTGACGCTGTGCCGCTCCATGAATTCGCTCATGTCGATACGAATCATCGCGTTTTCATCGTTGAACATGACTTCCGCGAGCGCCTTGCAAACCTCCGTCTTGCCCACACCTGTGGGCCCGAGGAACAAAAATGAACCGATCGGCCGATGGGGGTCCTGGAGGCCGCTGCGACTGCGACGAACGGCGTTGCTGACAGCCGTGATGGCTTCATCCTGACCGACAACGCGCTGATGCAGTCGTTCTTCCATAACCAGCAGTTTCGCGCGTTCGGTTTCCATCATGCGGGTCATGGGGACACCGGTCCAGGCGCTGACGACCTCTGCGATTTCTTCTTCGGTCACTTGTTCGCTGAGCAATCTTTTTCTTTCTTCTTTATGTTGTTCGGCTTCCGAAGCTCGGCTTTCGGCGGCTTCGATTTGCTTTTGAAGCTGCTTGCGCTGGGAATCAAGCTCGTACAGCTTTCTGAAATCGTCTTCGCTGGGTGGAATTCCGGAAGATTGCTTGGATTTGATGCTGGCGTCAAGTTGCTCGAAGCCCAGGTCCGCGGCCGCCAATTGTTCGCGGACTTTTTGGATATCGGTCATACCCAACTTTTCCGCTTCCCACTGTTCACGCAGGCTGGCCAAATGTTTTTTCTTTTCTTCCATTTCGGCGCGAACTTCGTCCAGCCGCGATTGCACGCCTTCGTCGTGTTCATCGGCCAGTTGCCGGGCCGCAAGTTCCAGTTGCGTCAGCCGGCGTTGAACGGTGTCGATTTCTTCCGGAACACTGTCGCGTTCCATGGCTAATCGCGACGAAGCCTCATCGACCAGATCGATTGCCTTGTCGGGCAGAAATCGGTCGGTGATGTAGCGGTTGGACAGCTCAGCGGCAGCGATGAGCGCAGAATCTTTGATTTGAACACCATGGTGTGTCTCGTAACGCTGTTTCAGCCCGCGCAATATCGAAATGGTGTCTTCGACGGAGGGTTCGCCAACGTACACCGGTTGAAAACGCCGTTCGAGTGCCGCATCTTTTTCGATGTATTTACGGTATTCATCCAGGGTCGTAGCGCCAATGCAGTGAAGTTCGCCACGGGCAAGCGCCGGTTTGAGCAGATTGGCGGCGTCACCCGATCCTTCTGCGGCTCCGGCGCCGATGACCGTGTGCAATTCGTCAATGAACAGGATCACGGAACCCGCCGCTTCAGTCACTTCGCGAAGGACGGACTTGAGCCGCTCCTCAAATTCTCCACGGAATTTGGCTCCCGCGATCAAGGCCCCCATGTCGAGCGCCATCACTCGCTTGTCTTTGAGACTTTGCGGCACGTCATTATGGACAATTCGCAAAGCCAAACCCTCGGCGATCGCTGTTTTGCCGACCCCGGGCTGGCCGATCAGGACCGGGTTGTTCTTGGTTCGACGCGAGAGAACTTGAATCACGCGGCGAATTTCTTCATCCCGCCCGATGACCGGGTCAAGTTTGCCCTCGCGAGCCCGCTGAACAAGATCGATCGCGTACTTTTCCAGTGCCTGGTATTTGCCTTCCGGGTGTTGATCGGTAACGTGGGCTCCCCCGCGGATCTCGGCAATCGCCTCGGTAAGTGCTTTTTCCTCGACGGCGTTCATGGCCAGAATTCGTTTGGCCGGCGACTTGACGCTCGTCAATGCCAGCAATAGATGTTCGGTGGATATAAACTCATCCTGCATCTTTTGCGCACGCGTCGTCGCGTCGTCAAACACTTGCTGCAATTCGCGGTTGATACCCGGCTGGCTACCGCCCGTCATCGAAGGAAGTCGGTCAATTTCGGATCTCACAATCGCCGCCAGTTGATCGACGGGAACACCCGTTTTTTCGAGCAGCGGTCTGACGATGCCCTCGGATTCTCGCAACAAAGCATCGAGAAGATGCAGCGTTCCGATCTCGGCATTGCCTTTGGACAGGGCGGTCGCCTGTGCAGTGGACACCGCTTCAGCTGCCTTGGCCGTAAGTTTTTCAAATTGAAATGACATCGTATTATTCTCCAAGTGGAGGTTGGTTTTGTCTCGACAAAGAACTGCAGAGCTTTTCCCCCGTATCGGGGATTGGTCGTTTATGACAGTAAGAAGTCCTGCCGTTGACTTAGAATGCAGATTGCGTGCCAAAGTAGCTCGGTGGTCGTCATCAAGCCCCGGAATGTGATACAGACCTCCGGGATGGGTTGCCCACGGTGTTAACGTCCACGCTCGGAGATTCGTGCCACTTTGGTCGTCACCAGAATGTGGCACAGAATACCGGGATGTGGTTTGCCTGCGGTGTTAACGTCCACGTCTCGGAGATCCGCGCCACTTTGGTCGTCACCAGAATGCGGCATAGACCCCCGGGATGCGTTGCTCTCAGGGCACCGAGATTGCAATCCGAATTACTGCGCCATTCCGCTCACAAATTCGTAAAGGATGTGCGAATTCCGCGCTCGCCTCAGAGAGTCAAGCTACGGAATTCCGATTTTGCCTAGTCGTTTTTAACTTCGAATTCGGCATCGATCGCGTCGTCGTCGGCTGCGGTGGCGCCAGCGGTTTCCGGTTCTCCATCGACTTCTGAAGCGCCTTGGGCACCAGCGGTTTCTTTGGCGGCCGATTCGTACATCGCTTTACTGACCGCGTGTGAAGCCTGCTCAAGTTCTTTGACTGCGGATTTGATCGCGTTCGTATTGTCGCCTTTGGCGGTTTCACGAACTTTTTCGATCGCAGTTTCCAGCGGTTTTCGATCGGCATCGGACAACTTGTCTTTGTGCTCTTCCATCATCTTTTCCATCTGGTAGCACATATTGTCCGCTTCGTTACGAGCGGTGACGAGTTCGAATTTCAGGCGATCCTCTTCGGCGTTCATTTCCGCATCGGCTTTCATCTTTTCAATTTCTTCCGGCGAAAGTCCCGAGGACTCCTTAATTTCGACATTGGCTTCTTTGCCCGTACCAAGATCCTTGGCGGACACATTCAGAATTCCGTTTTGGTCGATATCGAACTTGACCTCGATTTGCGGAACGCCTCGACGCGCTGCCGGGATTCCGGTTAGGTCAAATTTGCCCAGCAATCGGTTGGCGTTGGCCATTTTGCGCTCGCCCTGGAATACCTGGATCGTGACGGCGGTTTGATTGTCCGCAGCGGTGCTGAATGTTTGCTTCTTTTCTGTTGGAATGGTGGTATTTCTTTCCACCAGGGCCGTCATCACGCCCCCTTCGGTTTCGATGCCGAGGGTCAGCGGCGTCACGTCGAGCAACAGAACGTCTTTTCGATCGCCCGACAGGACCGAACCCTGAATCGCGGCACCGACGGCAACGACTTCGTCCGGATTGACGCCTTTGTGGGGATCTTTACCGAAGACCTTTTTGACCATTTCCTGCACTTTGGGGACCCGAGTCGAGCCACCGACAAGGACGATTTCGTCGATATCCGACGGCTTCATTTTGGCATCCTTGAGAGCCTGCTCCAGAGGCGTCTTGCAGCGCTCGACGAGCGGATCAATCAGCTCTTCAAATTTGGTGCGCGTAATGTTCATCTGCAGGTGTTTCGGGCCACTTGCATCGGCCGTAATAAACGGCAGGTTAATGTCGGTTTGCGGCGCGGAACTCAGTTCCTTTTTGGCCTTTTCACAAGCTTCCTGCAGTCGTTGCAGAGCCATGGTGTCGTTTCGCAGGTCGACGCCGGTGCTCTTTTTGAACTCGGCAGCCACGTAATTGATTAACAACTCGTCAAAGTCATCACCACCAAGGTGAGTATCACCGCTGGTACTGATTACTTCGAAGACCTTCATCCCGTCGTCATCGTTGAGTTCCAGAACGGAAACGTCGAAAGTACCGCCCCCCAGGTCAAACACAACGATTTTTTGTTCGTTTTTGGATTTATCCAGACCGTAAGCCATCGCGGCCGCCGTCGGCTCGTTGATAATCCGGGCAACTTCCAAACCAGCGATTTGCCCAGCATCTTTGGTCGCTTGCCGCTGCGCGTCGTTAAAATACGCAGGAACCGTGATTACGGCCTTGTTAACTTTGTGGCCGAGATAAGATTCTGCGGCTTCTTTTAATTTTCTCAGCGTCTTGGCGCTGATCTCGGGCGGCGAATATTTCTTGTCACCAATTTCGATCTGCACGTATTCCTCGGGACCACCGACGATCTTGTACGGGACCATTTTTTCTTCAGTAGCGACTTCGCTGTGTCGTCGACCCATGAACCGTTTTACCGAGTAGATCGTTCTTGAGGGGTTGGTCACCCGTTGGTTGCGGGCAGGTGCGCCGACAAGAGTTTCGCCTTTATCGTTAAAGGCAACCACGCTGGGAGTGGTTCGATCGCCTTCCTGATTTGGAATCACAGTCGGTTCGTTACCCTCCATGATGGCGACGACCGAGTTCGTCGTGCCGAGGTCGATTCCGATGATTTTTTCGCCTTGAGCCATCTCAGTTCTCCTGGTTAAATTCGCTGATTTATTGATTGAATCTGGGATTCGAGATTGTCATATTTGCGCGGTTTCGACTGCCCTTCGGACAGTTTGAATTCGCGGTAGTCCTTTCATTTGCAAAGCCCGTGCCAACAAAGAGAAGCTCATTTCGCTCGTCAAAATCCGTCTAAAACCCGTTCAAATCGGGGAGTTTGGCAAAATGCCTGTGGACCGCGAAAATCTGAATTTGATTTCTCAGATGCGTTCGAAGATGGCCAAGACGAGAAGTCTGACAATTTGGCACGCAGGCACGAGAGCCAATGTCAATGCTGAACTGTGCGGGTCCCAGCGACTTGGTGATTGTGAAAGACGCGTTTGGGTGACGGTGGCGACGACTTACTTCTTCTTGTCTTTGCCGCGTTTGAGTCCAGCTCGATCCAGCAGGCCGGTACCAAAGAAGTTGTCCAGCTGTTCGTCTTGAGGAGGAGTTCCGTAGGCACCCAGCTCAGTCGGTTCGTAATGTACCTTGTATTCGTTTTTCGCGATCGTCACGATCATCCCTGGGTCCAGACGGCGACGGAGCCCCGCCATGATTCGCTTGCCGGCCACTTTGACCCCGTTTCGCGAACGCAAATCGCGGATGAACCAATACCCCTCTTCGATTTCCAACAGGCAATGATGGCCGGACACATTCGCGAAATTCAGAACAATGTCGTTACCTTCACGTCGCCCCACACGAAGTCGCTTCTTCAAAAGAGGGATGGGGTCGCCACCGCTGAGAGGGACAAGTTCACCGTACATTGAGCAATATCCAGCCGAAACCGTGCGATTCATTCGGGATCATGTTCGCGTTCGCTTGATTAAAATAAGCGGTATACAAAGATGTGAATAAGCTGCAAAATAATACCGCAACAACCCGCAGAAACATCACACTTAAATCTATTCGGAGTCTTCTTTGCCGTCAACCAAATCCTGCCAGGATGAAAACCAGAAACTCGATTGGCGAGCGGACGGGCACCGGTATTTTGCCTACAACTACTACCTGAAACGGATTTTTGGGCACCGTGTCCAGCGGGTCAGCGTTGATGCGGGATTTACCTGTCCCAATGTCGATGGCACCGTCGCCATCGGTGGTTGCGTGTTTTGCGACAATCGCAGCTTCAGCCCCAGCCGACGTTTGCCCAAACAACATATCCGCGATCAGATCGACGAAGGCATCACGCGTCTGAAACTCCGCTACAAGTGCCATCATTTCATGGCTTATTTTCAGCCAGCCACAAACACGTATGCACCGGTTGATATCCTTCGCAAATTGTACGATCAGGCGATTTCGCATCCGGACGTCATCGCGCTGGCAATTGGAACTCGGCCGGACTGCGTTCCTGATGACGTACTCGATTTACTGGAAGAGTACGCCAGCAGAGCTTCCGACGACCGTCGAGTACGGTTTGCAGACGATTCATAACAAGTCGCTGGACTGGATGAACCGCGGGCATCACCACGATGCTTTTCTGGATGCCATGGAACGCAGCTACGGTCGCGGTTTCGAAATCTGTGCGCATGTCATGCTGGGGCTACCGGGTGAATCGCATGAAGAGATGTTAGAAACTGCCCGCGAGTGTGCGCGGGTTGGAGTCGACGCAGTCAAGATCCATAACTTGTATGCGGTTGAGAAAACGCCCTTGGCGGATCAAGTGCGGGCGGGTGAAGTCACGTTGATGGAAAAGGACGACTATGTAAAGACGTTGATCGACTTCCTGGAAATCCTGCCGCCAAATATTGTGGTCGAAAGAATCAGCGGCGAAGCGCCCGGCGATTATTTCGTGGGACCCGCCTGGTGCCTGGACAAACCGGGGATCTTGAAAGCAGTTCAAGCCGAATTTGAACGTCGCGATTCCTGGCAAGGAAAGAAGGCAAATGCGGAATGCAGAATAATCTGAGGACTCTTGACTCTTGACTTGACTCTCAACTCTTGACTCTTAACGCTCAGCCCTCACCTAGTGTCAAGCTAGCCTTGATTGAAGCTTCGGAAGTTTTCTCGATTTGAATTGCGTCCCTGCGCGGTGATGCCGACGCCTCCTCGATCGCAATTTGAAGCAGGTTATCAAGCACGCGATTGGTTCTCGCAGCCTGTCGAGCCGCGGAATTCGTAAGTTGCCGAGTCGAATTAAGCGTTTGTTGTTCGTTCATAAATGTAGTGTCACGATATGGAAAACAGTCGAAGAATCGCGAAAAATCTAGGTCGAGCAACGGGGCGTCGGCCGGGCGATCCTCCGCGACTGACTAAAGTTTTGTGTCGCAACGTCCGAAAGTAAAGATGTATCAATATTGCCGGTTGTTCACGCGACGAAAACGGCAGGCGAGGCCAGCGCAGTTTACCCAAACCACTTGACCCGTTTTTTTTGATGCGATAACTTAAATAAGAGCAGGATGCTGAACGCTGCCTGCATCTCAGGGCGTCGTAGCCAAGTGGCTAAGGCAGCGGATTGCAAATCCGCCATCGTGGGTTCGACTCCCACCGACGCCTCTTTTTTTCTCGGGGTTTCGAAACCGTCCTTATTGCGGATTCGCGCCTGCAATTACCGTCAGTCGGTCAGCTTTGTGATCGGCGTCAATTCGAGCTTGCGAAATTCGACTTCTGAACCTTCGGCCTGCAGCGCAATCTGACCTTGGGTCGCCGTGCATTGGGTACCGTAGTTGACCAGGTCCCCGTTGACCCATACCTTGACGGCGTCTCCGACGCATTCGATCATCATCGTGTTCCACTCACCAGGCGGCTTTTCCGAGCCGTCGGTCAAGTTAAGAATCCTGCGTGCCTTACCTTCGGTGATTCCCCATGACTCTTCCGGGCCACGACGCTTCACCATATCGGGTACGGTGATGTCTTCGACAATGCACCAGAAGTCGCCCGCTTCACCAGAGTTCATTTGCACTTCAATCGATTTGGGAAACATCTTGTACAGAGCCCGCGGCGTGGAAGCATGGACAAGCACGCCACAGTTTCCGGGAGTGCCAGCGAAACGATATTCCACTTCCAGGCGATAATTGTCGTAAACCTGATCGGTGATCAGGTGGCCGTTGGGTTGTCCAAGACTGACAAGGTTGCCATCGCGGACGATGAATGTTGGCTGAATATTGGCGTCGTCGTCAGCTTGTGGTACATCAACATGCCAGCCAGTTAGATCTTTACAGTTAAACAAGCTTGTTGTTCCCTGGTCTGGCGTCGAGCTGCCCGCCTCCTGCTTGAGCGCCGTCGCAATCGCCGCGGCAGCCTGAGCCGCGACGAACTGGTTGCCCGCGGCATTGAGATGGACTCCGTCGCTGGTCAGGATGCCACGATCTTTGTTGTCGGGGTTATTTTCCTTCTCATACTTGAGAAACGCTTCGCGCAGATCACACAAAGTAACGCCATTGTCAGCAGCAACCTTGCGACTGATGGCAGCGTATTGTTCGAGCATCGGATCGAGCTGGTTGGAACCGTCTGACTTTTCGCCGATTGTACTGGGCGTACACAGCACAATTTTGGCGTTGGCAGCCGAAATCTGCTTGATCAGATCACGTAGTCCAGCCTCAAATTTTTCCGCCGGCGTCCCCTTACCGTTGAGGCTATGCCAGACATCGTTGATGCCGATGTAAATGAAAACGATGGTCGGTTTCTGGGAAAGCACATCGCGTTCAAGCCGCGCCTGCAAGTCTGGAACCTTGTGGCCGCTGATGCCCGCATAAACAATTTTCACGCCCAACTCTGGACGCTCGGTTTCGATCGCATCGCCAAGCAGCCGGCAATAACCACCTGGCTGGGCGCCTGCCTGGGTGATGGAATCGCCAAAGAAAGCGATCACCTCATCCTTGGCCAGCGGCGAGCGTTCCGCGGTCAATACCTGCAGACCCTCAGTTTGTGCGATTGAAGTTGTTTGTAGCATGGCGAAGGTGGCAACCAGGGCAATGGCGGATAGTACGACGCGAGTCATCACATCACTCCTCGGATTTTGAGTCGGGAAAATAAAACGGGGTGCCGCGAAGCCGCTATTATGACAGGGATGGCAGCTTGTCCAAGATGAGTGCGATCGGCAATGAATTCCTGCGATTGTCGGCAGTTCATAGTAACTCCCAGCAAGAGTTACCCACGGTCATTGCGAAAGCTCGCAGCCTCAGAGGAAGAAGCAACTTTGCGAAACGACCCACGATGAAAGCGGTTGATTCTGCCCGTTTTTCGTTTTTGTTTGAGCGTCGTCGCCATTTCCGACCTACATTTTCGATAGGCATGATTCCGACCACTGATTCGAACATGCCAACGTTACATTGATATGTAACCAACAAAGGCTTGGAGCTCTCTGGAGTTCTAAGAAAAGGCAAACCGGTCGTGAGATCGGGACGCAAAACCATGGGTCTCGTTGTTGAGATCGCCAGGTTACCTCAGAACGACAATTTTAGATGCTCGGCTCGCAGTTCAAGGGCTCGTTTGGCAATTGCGATTCGACAAAGGAGCTGCCAATGCTTTTCTTGCGCCAATCCGCCGCTACATTTCCAGCTTTTTATTCGCGGCGCGATTCAAGAGTTCAATTTGACAACTGGTTGTCAAAATGAATTCGGCCACGCCAAGACCAACATTGCTTGGTGAACAAGCAAAATTCCGCGGCCTTTCAAAAAGCTGTCGTGGAGTTGCTGCCGTGGAAGTCGCGTTGTGTTTGCCAGTGCTATTGCTGGTCACGCTGCTTTTCATTGAGTTCACCAACATGATCTTTTTGCGGCAGACATTGAAAGTCGCGAGCTACGAAGGAATCCGCGTCGCCGTCAAGCAGGAAACTGATATTTCGGAAGTGACCGAAGTTTGCGCCGCAATTCTCGACAGCCGAGGAGTCGTCGAGTACGAAGTCTCCGTCGATCCACCGGAATTTTCAGTCTTACCGCGAGGAACGCTAACCACGGTAACCATCGAGGTCGACAAGGCACAAAACCAGCTGTTCAATCTGTTGCTGGGAAGTCAGGAGTCCATTGAGGTTCAGAGTTTTGGTCTCAAAGAGTAGCAGAAAAAATCCCCATTAATCCCCAACCATCCCCACCAATTCCCCGCGAGGTAAACTGTCATGACCGGTCAATTAACCATTCGAAGCCATTACGAATCGAGAAAAGGTTCAGCCACTGTTGTTTTCGTTGTGCTGTTGTACGTGATCATCGTTCTCGGCGTATTCGCTTCTGAGTACGCCCACTTGAAACTAACCAAAACGGAATTACGCATCGCCGTGGACGCCTGTGCGCGGGCCGCGTCCGCCGAATATGGCAATTCCAAAGATCTGGACGCGGCCTTGGATGCGGCCCAGGAAATGGCCGCCCGGTACCGGGTCGGCAGAGTTCCTTTTTCGATCGATCGCTCCGAGGTTGTCAGTGGCTCGATACTTCCGCAACCCGACGGAACTTATGCATTTTTGCAAGGCGGCACGCCATTGAACGCATTTCGGATTGAAACGGGTTATACGGATCAAACGAGGTTGGGAAGCATGGATTCGATCTTCCCGGCCTTGCATGGTATCGAGCAATTCCAGATCCTCAGCCGCAGCACCGTTGCTGAAATCGACCTGGAAATCGTGCTGGTGCTCGACCGCAGCGGTTCGATGGCGTTTGATTTGTCCGGAGTTGAATGGCAATATCCTGACGGGCGACCGTGGAATATCAACTATTTTCTGCCGCCCGATCCCAATGGTAGCAGATGGTCCGCGCTCGAATCGGCTCTCAATGTGTTCGTCGACGTGCTTGAACGAAAATCCAAAAAGGTACCAGTCGCAATTACGTCCTACTCCACTGATTACACCACGTGGAGCAGCTACTTTCGAAGATCGTTTTCTTCTGTCGAGGCCAGTGTAGACCAGCCACTTACGGATGATTATCAACAAGTGCGTGACTGTTTTGAAGATATTGGCAGCCGGGCAATTATCGGTGGAACCAACATTAGCGCGGGCATGGACAAGGGGGCTCAAGTGCTTACGCAGTCTCCCGACAGTGACCACACTTATCAGATCATGATTGTCTTGACCGATGGACGCTGGAACGCGGGCCGGGATCCGGTACAGGCCGCCATCGACGCCGCCAATCAGGGGATCAAGATCTACGCGGTAACTTTCAGTGACGATGCAGATATCGAAACCATGCAGAATGTAGCCGATGTCGGCGGCGGAGAGCTGTATCACGCGATCACTCAGGAAGAACTCGAGAACGCTTTCCGTCAAATTGCCAACAGCCTGGAAATTGTTTTTGTTGAATAGGACAACGATGAACACACGACTTCGCAGGAAACCCATATTCGACCGGGGTGGCAACAGGAGGGGCGCCACCGCGGTTGAATTCGCAATCTGTGTCCCCATGCTCTTTGTCGTGGCTTTGGGGTGTATCGAGATGACGCGCTACAACCTGGTAAAAAACGTGGCCAGTCAGGCCGCGTTCGAGGCGGCCAGAATCGGCGTCAAACCGGGCGCGACAGCTCAGGAAGTGATCGACGAGGCCATGTTTCAAATGCGGTACGTGTGCAACGATTGTTCGGTGGTTGTCACTCCCAGCGTAATTACTTCGAACACGGACAGAATCACGGTTGAAATTCAAGTTGACATTCGAGAGCAGGGGTGGTTGACACCCCAATATTTTCACGACCCCATCCTGGAGGCGGCGTTTACCATTCGTCGGGACAACGTGCAAACCTACTAAATATCGCGCCGATGATGACAGGCTGGAAGCCTATCCCACGTCACCCATTCGATCGAGTTCGGCTTGCATGGCTTCGGCCAATTCATTTGAAAACGCCACGAGCGTTACCTCGAATGGGCGGTCGACCGCGTCAAGAACTTCCCGAATTTCAGAGATCGAAATGGGCACCGCCTCCTCCATTGGATAGCCATAGCCGCCACAGCTGATCGCCGGAAACGCGATCGACGAACATCCCTGCTTCAACGCGAGCTCCAATGCGCTTCGATAACAGCTTCTTAACAGCTCTTCTTCATCATTGTCGCCACCGTCCCAAATCGGCCCGACCGTGTGAATGACATATTTCGCTGGCAACTTGAACCCGGGAGTAATTTGGCAGGTACCGGTGGGACATCGTACGCCAGACCGAATCTCCGGGAACGCGTAGCAAGCCTTGTACAGCTCGCGCCCCGCCGCGCGATGAATCGCGCCATCAACACCGCCCCCGCCAAGCATCCGCTCATTGGCGGCGTTGACGATCGCGTCAACTTCCAGCTTAGTGATATCGCCCCGAACAACTCGAATGTTTTGCATTTCGCGGTTTTGTGAATCACGTGATCGGCAAATTTGTTATCTGTCGAAAGCAGATTTTGCTGCTGGAGACAGAACGACTTCTCAACTCTCCTGTTATAGTTTCCTGGTTGCACGATTCAAGCGTATGTCGGGAGCCTGGCAGTTTGACTGGCTCCCTCGTGTTTCCAGTTGCATCAGGGTTTGATCTTGACCGGGTTGCAAATTAGGCCTTTCTTGTTGGCCGCGCGGCCGCAGGTTTGGCAAACAAACTTGGGTTCTTTCACTCGCTTAACGTATTTCTTGAGGTCCTTGCCCAGGAGTTTTTTGAGCTTGCATAGTTTTTTGGACATCAGTGTATTCCCCGGCACGATGGCGAACGAAAGCGGATCCTGAACTTAGTTTAACCGGTTGCCCATCGGGCCGCGATTGTTTTCAAGGTGTACAAGCATGTTTTTCGTCAGGATTGGGCAGCCCGCCGTAATACCGAGAAGTTCGTCACGTGGTTATCCCTGACCCGGCTCGAACCGCTTAGTTACCTGCTGAAATCGTTAAATGTTCATGGTCAATATTGAATCTCGTACCAGTGCCTTTCAACACTTCTGCAACAATGGTATCGATCGGCTGCTCGTTCATAGTAATCGTCACACGCTCGTCCAACAGCGGCTTTAGTTCCGGAGCAAATTGGAGCTTGACTCCCAGCTGTCGGGCAATCGTGTGCAAAATGCCTCCCCGCGAGGCGGTGGTGTCCAGCGAGAACCGACTGAGCGATGGGTCGCCCTGTTCGATTTGCTGGTGATCGACCAGCCAATTCACTGCCTGGCTCATCTCATCGACGGGCCCGGTGATCGTCATACTATTTCCACGACCGTTGAATTTGCAGCTTGCAAATTCCTGTCGCAATTCCCGCGCGACTTTCGCCGATTCCGATACGTTCGTGACGACGCGCGAGCCCGTTTCCACCGCAGGCAAGGGAACCAGCTTGATCTCGCGCGGCGATGTTTGTTCAAACCATAAATCGAAGCCAACAATCAATAAAGCCAGTCGTTCCTCCAGCGATAGTTCCGGCAGCTCGACGGCCGGCCACAAGTCATACGGAATGATTTCCGGGTTGGTAATTACGAGTTCATTTTGTTGAGCCAACTCTTCTATCAACTGGCGGGGTTCGGATAATTCAGGCCAAGCCAACTTGCCTTTGACTCGCCAGCGGGGGCCTTCGCCACGGAGTCTTCTGCTGGTAGATTTTGACTTCAATTCATCCAGCAACACGGGGAGAACAGCTGCCGTCTTTTTCGGGCCCACGTAATAGACGTCTCCGACGCGACAGGCCCCGAGCTCACATGAACTGGCAACCTTCCAAAGAAATTGCTCAAAGGTCAAATCAATCAAGACAAGATTGAGCTCTCGCGTCGGATCGGCTCGACGATCGATAAAAATTGCGGTCTTGCGACGGGCACCGAACTCCATCAAGGACTGTCGCAAAAAACCACCATTGAACTCACCGGACACTTCCAATCGCGACGACTGATCCAGCTCTTTTCCAGTAAGCCACGGAGTGGCTGCATCGGTTTGGCCGACCTGCTGGCCAGCGGTTTGGAGCTGGAAGACGGCCACAAAACAGAACCAGGCAAAAATCACCGCTTGCCGAATACCACTGGTGACGTTCGTAACACTTCGCCGGCGTGCAAAAACGCGGGGTTTGACAGCACATTGGTTTACCATCGAGGTACCCAACCGTTATTATCGTTACGGTTTGAAATCGGACACCTGATTGTACCGAAAAAGTGGCGTTTGGTCTTTGACGATTCCATTTCCATCGTTGTGGGAGCCTGTTGCTCAAATTAAACTGGGTGTTTGCTTCGGGCTCGTCGCCCGTTGTGCTGATTGACGTTTCGCCTTCATCTATTGTAGCTTGGTGCGCTTTAGATCTTGAACTTGGAGCTCGTTTCAAATGTCGGAAGATCCAGTCCGATATCCGTTGCTGGAGAGGATATACCAGCAATACTTGAACGATGAAAATTCGGCCAAGTTCATACAGGCTATTTCCGGCTCGTATAACATGGGCTCGCTTCATCGACTGGCGCGATACGGTGGTTTCACAAGTCGCCGGGCAGCGGTTCTGGCCATTGGCTTCGTCGGCAACTTTTGCTCGAACGAAGTGATGGGCGCGGCTCTCCTGGACGAAGATCGGGCCGTACGTCTGTTAGCTGATCACGGCATCCGGCAGCTTTGGCAACGGCAAGGGACTCCCGCTCACCAACAAGCCATTAATCGTCTTTACCGCCTGGTTTCACAGAATCGTTTGGAGGAAGCAGTTGACGAATCAACGCTTTTGATCGCATACAACTCGGAGCTTGGCGAGGCCTGGAACCAACGCGCCATCGCCTATTGCGCGATGGGTGAATACGAATCGGCAATCGAAGATTGCAAACAGTCGTTGAATTGCAACCGATTCCATTTTCCGGCAGCCATGGGAATGGGACATTGCCTACTGCAACTGGATGACGCGTTTTCTGCGCTTGAATGTTTTCGCCTGGCACTGGCCATCAATCCGGACCTCGAAGGCGTCCGGAATCATATTTCGCATCTCGAGCGAATCCTTGAGGGCTGAGCGCACAAAAAAAGCTCTGATTAACGCGTCATCGACGCATCGCTCAGAGCCGTGATTTTAAGATTAAAATCGTTTACTTGCTCTCTGAACCTTCTGTAGTTGTATCGGCAGCATCGCTGGCAGCAGGCTTATCTGCTGGCTTGGCTTTGCCAGCTTCGCCGCAACCTGCCAGGGTTGCAGCTCCAAACAACACAAAAAGACAAAAAGCTACTTTAAAAATACGCGTCATTTTTTTCTCCGCCTAAGTGATGAAAAGCAAGCTGCATTGTACACATGAGCGTCGTCCTGAACATCTACGGGACTGAAATTCGACGCTATCCGCCAAGAAAAGCGGTTAACGGCAAGATCAACCCGGACAATCGTCGATAATGCGCCAGATAAGTCATTTGGGTAGACAGCGCAAAATAAATTTTTTCCGTCGAAGCTGCTCGCCAGGCTTCACAAGGGGCTCGATTGATTTGGAAATTCAACTGAGCTCCGGAGAATTCGTGCTTTTTCTTCATCAATTCAATCAATTTGGACTGCGATTCTGTTCGGAAAAGGCAGTGGTCGGGCACGAGCCCAGCAACAATATATCCAGATACAAGACATCCAAATCAACTTGATTAACCAGTGTGTGGATGTTCTTACCGATGAACAAGTTCTGCAGTTCGCGAGCATGTGCGGCGACCCGTTTGTTCCGGAACCAATGAATCAAGATCCGTCTGAACAAGATCCGACAACCGGCGATCAGGGTCCGGGCAATTCCGGCTATGCTCGTGAAAAATTGGACAGCGATGGGAACAGCGCGGTTGACAATGTGTTAACGCCAAACGCTTCGTTGCGTGAAGCGGCGCCGACATCCGGGCGTTAATCCGGCCCAGGCTCCGTCAGGATCCGGACTCGGCCAAGCAACGTTACGGCTGCAGGTGAATGAGGCTGTCGCGTTCCAGCAGGCCCAGGTCGGGGCTTGCGACCACCCAACCCGCCGACTCCGCGATACGTACCATATCGGCTTGCGTATTGCGGGGCCACCAAATTTCGTCGTCCGCCTGCGTTTGAAAAGCTTCCGGGACGCCCCCTCGAGACCACCCAAAACGATCGAGCTTTTCCCAATCCGCGTATTGATGACAGGCAGCGGAGCGTGGTTTCATTTTTGGCAATGCATTTTTCAGCAATTCCTCGATGTTGGTTTGGTTGTTATGGCACAGCACACCCATCGACCAGAAAAAATCTATTGTTTGATCTTCGACTTCAGCAAGCTGATTGTTGAACACCTGGTGGCAAATCAACCGACCGTCATATTGCTCCGGATCGAGCCACCTCGTGACATCCTGGTAATCGACCGTAATCAGTTTCCCGCGGGGAATATGTTTCAGGATCGCGCGACTCCACGCCCCGCGGCCGGGTCCCAGTTCAAGGACGGTCGAGTCAGGAGCCAGAAACGGTCGAATCGCATGTTGAAAGACTTTGCGGTACGAACCGCCGATCTTTTTTTCTTCGGCGCGACGAACCCGATTGGGCACCAGGCCCAACACGTTTCCGCTGTCGTAACCGTAATCAAATTCTTTTTTAAGCCATTGTATCGTTGGCATATTTCCCTCCGTGTGATTCGCGGAATTTAACAAAATTCCGTCGCTTGCAGATAGATCAATCAGTGAGACACCTGCTCGACGCACCCTGCGCGAAACGGCTCGATTCGCTCCATGAGTGACCTTTTTTTCGAAGCAGAGTGAGATTTTGCCAATCAATTATCTGGAGAATTCCGGTTGTGACGGTTGGCTTCGCCTGGCTGGCAGATACTATTGGCAATCCAAAGTTTTTCACGTGGCACTGATTTTCACGAGCTACAGTTCATGCCGGCAAGCTAACTCGCCTGATTTTTGGGCGTGAATTCGTCTCTTCAATTTTTGTCAACTACCGGCTGACTCCAGGAAACAGATATGACATCCAATTGCAAAAACAAAAAGCCCGAACGACGACAGAAGTGGTTCGTAAACAAGGAATTGCAGGAGAGCCTGAGTCGCCGCCTGTTGGTTTACTGGTGTGGCACCTGGCTGGCAATTTTTGCCGTTCCGATCTTCGCTCGAATGCTCGTCTCGACTCTTCCATTTTCGGTATTGGCGACGGAACTGGTTTCCGACCTGTGGTTCCCGATGGTCATGTCGCTGTTGGCTTTACCCGTCGTATTTTGGGACAGCATCCGGTTCAGTCATCGCATTGCCGGCCCGGTTAAACGAATTAGCAATGACATGCGGCGATTTTCCGAGGGAGAATCCGTTTATCCGGTGAAGCTCCGCAGTAGCGATTTTTGTCATGAGTTGGCAGATAACTTCAACCAGCTGATCCAACAACAATCCCATCATCGCTTCACAGAAGAGTTGGAAACATCATCCGTCTAACCACGTTTTTATTTTTCAAATTTCCAATCGACCAACGCCAATTGGCAGAACTTAAATTCGGGGTAACGACATGAAATGGTGTCAACGATTATCTACCTTTCTTGCACGAGAAGACGGACCGACAACCGTCGAATATGCTGTCTTACTCGCGTTAATCGCCGGCATGATGTTTGCTTCCATCATTTATCTTGGGCAGGAAGTCAATGGCATCTCCGAGATTGTGGTGGAAGGACTGGACGGAGCGCTGAACCCCTAGGTCTGCTGTTTAATTTTGAACTTGAATCGGACGGCGGTCCTCTAGAGCCAGGCTCGCGAGAAAAATTCCCCGCCCATCCGGGCGACGTCCCCGCCCCCGCTCAACCGTTGCCGGATAATTCGGGTCTCGCAACTCTTCCATGAGCGGAGGATTGTCCTCGACGACTCTGGCAGTACCCCACAACTTGATGCGACGGCTGTGAACGTAATCCATCAGGAAAATGAACGCCTTCGGGTTCTCGGTCAACGTTTAACCAGGATCAAGGGTGACTACGATAACGGGCGAAGTTCTCGGGCCTTGAAACTGAGTTGTTTCGTAGAGAGAGGAGTTGTCCGTTTGCGCGGTTGATGAAGTCCAACGAGGGCCAGCACCAACAGGCAGCTGACAACCGAAAACAGCATTGAGTTGTTGGTTATGGCGATTCCGCTGAGCATGATAACCGCGGTCGCCGAGGCCAGACGCGCTGGCATCAGCCACAAAAACCCGCAAATCAACTCGGTGACGATCACCATTTGCGAGTGACCGGCAGCGAGCGTCCGCAGTGTATCCTGATCGAACCAGCTTCGCAGCAAGTTGTACGTCCAGAAATCGCGGTCAATAAAATAGATCTCGTAGAGAACTTCGCCTGACCAATAACCCGGGGTCAATTTGCCGATCGCAGCGCCGATAAAAATTGTCGACAGGATCAAGTGGGACAACCAGACCGCTCTCGGGAAAACCGACTCGAAAGGCTCATTTACGCGAGTTGCAAACCAGACACACCACAACGCTGTCCAGGCGCAGCACAGGAACGTGACATCGTTGTAGGCCAGCTGATGAATCGTGAGGATGCACACGCCCAAAAGCGTTGTCAGGGACAGCCCGACTAATGCGCGGCGCGTCTCGCAAAACAGGATTGCAAGGCTGGCAACGACGGCTGCCCCATAGGCCGCTTCCGCTACCCCCACGTTGCGCAACCAACTCGGAAAGAAGGAATCAAAAATGGGTATTTGCTGATAAACCCGAATACAGCCAACAAAGAACATGATTTTCCACAACAACGACACCAGGATTCCCGCATGCACCAATCGCAACAGGACTATACTCTCCCGATTTGCTGTCACCGGGGCGCTTTGAATCGGCTGGATCATTGCGCTCGACCCTCGATTCGAGCAAATTCCCGGTTGATGGTTACGAGCCCCGCTTCGTCGGGTGCGACCGTCCAGCGACTGAATAGTTGTTGACTGCGGTAGGCCGACGTCATTTCAAAGACGCCCCGTGGGTTGTCTTTAAAAAGCATCCCCCGGGGCCAGCCGAAAGTGATGTAACGGGCGGGAAAATGATTGAGAGTTTCCTGCCTGAAATCTTCGTCGGTTTCATCCAGCGTCCCATCCTCCGTCAGGCTGCGGGAAAACCTGACGCGGTTTTCATAGTTGTACATTGACGGCACCGCCTGGTGTGCCGCCCACAACGGAAAACTGTCGTTGGCCAACTGAAAACGCCGCAGCGCGGTCTCTTGCAGTGCAGGGGAGAACAAAATCGCAATCGCCCATCCTGCGATCACCAGGGCGAACCCTGCCACCAGACAGCCGAACCAATCACGCTCCGCGGATGCGTCTCGAAAATATTTTAAAGCGCGGTTCATCGTGGACCCAGCGAAAAAACGTCTCTACATCGATGCCCAGCACGTGCCTGACTCGACAGTTGGTCCGCCCCGGCAAATTCCGGTCATGGCGCAAGCAACTTGGTGCCGGACCAAGTGAAAAACGCCGGCTCGATTGAATATCGACCATCCGCCCCGGGGAGCTTGGACTACGGTCTTTTGCGGCGGGAACATTCCGATTATGGGTGTTAATCGTAGTGGTTGACATTCCTAAAACTCGCTCACGCAGGACCTCCAGTCGATGCCGATTCGGTATAGCTTGCCTGAATGGAGCGACTGGTGAAATCGTTGTTTTGTACGGCACTGGACTCCAATCGTGTTCGGCATGAACAGGTAACCTGGCACTTGCCTGCATGGTCGACCTCCTATTTTTTTATCGCTCGAAAGGACCTAAGCTATGGTTGGGAATTATGAACATGATTGTCGCGTGAAGAGTTCAAGCGAAATGAAACAGGAGCTGTGACGGTGGCATTTGAATCAGGGTTTTCCAGTTTTTGCAACATGGCAATGTACTTTCTGCTGGGATTGGGATTGAGCGACTGCCAAATTGAACAGCAGCCTGAACAGCAATTGCCAGCCGCACCGACAGCAAACGAGGAAGCGATGGACTTGCCAAAGTTGGGCGATGAATTGACGGACAAGCAGGTCAACGACTTCGCCAAGCTGGCCATCAAAAACATTCACACGGAGTATCCCAACAAGCCGTCGAATGTGATGGCTGGTCCGGAATCGGTTCAATCACCACAACAAATGCATCCTGCGTTTTTCGGGTGTTTCGATTGGCACAGCAGTGTTCACGGTCACTGGATGCTGGTGCGGTTGCTCAAGCTCTACCCCGACAATGAGATCAATTCGACCGTGCGCAAAGCTGGCTGAAAATTTGACAACTGAGAAATTGCGCGCCGAAGCCGAATATTTTTCCCTCGAACACAACAAGAGTTTTGAGCGCATGTACGGCTGGGCCTGGTACCTGCGGCTGGTTGCCGAACTTCAATCCTGGAATGACGAACAAGCCCGGCATTGGCGTCAGAATTTGATTCCCCTGGAAGAACAGCTTGTCGAACGAATCAAAGACTACCTGCCGAAGCTGACGTTTCCAATTCGCACCGGCGTCCATCCCGATACGGGGTTTGCACTGGGCCAGATCCTCGATTATGCGCGGACGGTCGGCAACCAGGAACTGGCGGATCTGATTGTGCAACGGTCCCGCGAATATTACCTGGCTGACGTAAACTACCCGACGCTTTATGAACCCTCGGGACAGGATTTTTTTTCCAGCTGTTTGAACGAAGCGGACTTGATGCGGCGCGTCTTGTCGGCAGCAGAGTTTTCCGACTGGTTTGACAAGTATCTGCCCACGTTGGCCAAGGGCGATGGAGGCAACTTGCTAATTCCGGTTGAAGTGAGCGATGTCACCGATGGCAAAATCGTGCACCTGGCCGGGCTGGATCTTTCGCGGGGTTGGTGCATGGAGGGCATTGCCAGCGCAGCTTACCGGAAAACGACAGCCGCCGGAAGTTGCTGGAAGAATCAGCCGCGCAGCACGCGTCCATGGGTTACAAGTATATTTTCAGCGGCCATTACGAAGGTGAGCATTGGTTAGCCACGTTCGCGGTTTACTTGCAAACTCGCGTGAGTCTTGACTAGCCGTCGCAGGCATCCAACTGAACACGCGGGGCATGCCTGTGACGACCGTCTGCACACCGGTTTTTTCAGGCCACAGCCAATTAGGCGTTTCGGCCCATCGGTGAGGCCCTATAATCGGGTGTTATTTAATTACCGGCAAGTGCCTTTTGCTTACGATGTCGCGTTCGCGTTTCGGCATGCCTATCCAAACTCGAAGGGTCAAAAAGATGCCACAAACCACGTTACTATCGCGAGCGCTGATCGCGGCTTGCCTGATCTTTGCTTATGTCGCGAGTGCACAAGCACAATCAGAACAACCGCCGGTGGCCACACAACAGCCCGTTACTCCCGTCGACCTGGCTCAAGCGGCCGAACCCGCCGATGACGGTTCATTGACCGCAAAAGCGAGCTTGTTGATCGGCTATAACCTCATGGAACAAATGAAGCAACAGCAGCTGGAATTGGACCTCGACAAAATTTTGGAGGGAATGCGACTTTCCGCTGCGGACGCCGAAATCCCGATGGATGACGAAGAAATCCGCTCTGTCCAAAACGCGTTTCAACGGGTGACAACGGAAAAAGCGCGTCAAAAAATGGCGCTGCTGCAGGAACAGAATCTGGTCAAGGGCCAGGAATTTCTGGAAGCCAACGGAAAGCGTCCGGGCGTTGCTTCGCTCGACAATGGCGTTCAATACGAGGTCCTCGAATCCGGAGCGGCAGATGCCAAGACTCCCGCGGCAACCGACCGTGTTCAAGTCAATTACAAAGGCATGTTGATCAACAATGAACAGTTCGACGCATCGGAAGAAGGCGAACCGGCTGAATTTGCTGTGTCGGGTGTCATCCGTGGATTTTCTTCAGCGTTGATGCAGATGAAAGTCGGCGACAAGTGGAGGATCTTTATCCCGGCCGAACTGGCCTACGGCAAACGCGGTTCGCCGCCGGTGATCGGGCCAAACGAAACCCTGATTTTCGAAGTCGAGATGCTCGACGTGATTAGTCAAAGCGACAAATAATCGGGTCGCACCCGGCCCGAAGAAGCAGGCGCATTCCCGCCGGCCTGAAATTACCTGAGCACTGAGGGGGTCGGGAGACTGTTTGGTGCAGCCTTATCAAACGGAAGTAAGATTTGACAAAAAGACGCCCGACCCAATCGTTCCATTAATCAAATGCTATTTTCGGAATTGTCATGTTCTCGCGATCGGCAAATAGCGTTGTCCAGTGGAATTGATTGCCGCCGATGACATCTTCCACCGGTTTGAAAAAAGTCCCGACGGCCGCTTTTTGCAGTTTGTTGAACTGGGGCGCCTGTTCAGGTTTTTGATTGGCAGAAATAACCAGCACATAGTATTCTTGCGGTCCGTCGACGACCACGTTGAAAACCCCGCGTTCGTTGACGCGGACAATCGAGCCGCCCAAGGCGCTGACTCGATCAATCCCGACGTTATCGAGAGGCTGAAACGACTCGGGGTGGACCAGTCTGGCGTCCGATCTTTCGTCGGGTTTCAAGTTGACCGGCAAAAAAACAACCACCGCGTTGACGTCGGAAACTTCGCGCCCGGCACGGCGATACACGACTTCGCCGGTAACCTGGACATTCAATTTCTGTTCGGCGCGGGAATTGGCTCCGGAAGTCAAGTTCCCGACCATCAATCCAAAAATAAAAAATGTTGCGGCCACGACACCCAACAGGGCTCCCTGGAAATAGACGATCCACCTGGGAATCAGAATCGAATCCACTTCCTCGGAGGCGACTGGGGAAGGTGCAACTTGCCCGGGAACTCGAGCCGGCAGGGGCAACGGATCAATTGAATCGTCAGCCATCTAGGATACAACTTTGGAAAAAAGGTCTGTTTTTGCGAAGATCTCGGTTGTCGGGGCGTTGGCGTGATTGAACGCGGTACCAGATGTTCACACAAACCGGCCCAACATTCAAACCTGTTTTTTGCCCGAAAGTTCAATTCAACGCCAAGTTCGTGCAATTGAACACGATTTACTGGAACTGAGGTTTGACGCCATGCGCATTCACGCAAAAATGCCATGAACGAGCGCGTCACGATTGTCACAGGCGATGATTAACAAAATGATACGAGATTCAAAGAGTCGATTCCATCGAGAGTCCAACTTGAGACCGCCAAATGGTTGGTCAAAAACATCGCAGGTGGCGTTGGCGATTGTGATTTTTTGGATGGCCAGCCCGGGCCCGCCCACGTTGTCGGCTCAAACCAGCGGAATTCCGAAGACGATCACGCTCAAAAACGGCGCTCAGTTCGAGGGCGAATATCACTACGTATCGTCCGTTGGTGGATTGGACGTCCAACAAGGACAAACACGCATCGTGGTCGTCAATGACGGACTGCGGCTGGTTTTCTTCAACCAAAACCGGATCGCCCGGATCGGTGATGCAGTGACCATGCAAAATGAAATCTCCATTCCCATCTGGCAGAAAACGCACCCCGGCGACTCATCCGGGTTTGGCCACATTGAAGCGATTGGGCCGTTTGACGAATATGGCCACCGGTTTCTGACCGTGCGGGATGAAATGGGAACCACCAACTACGTCCAGGGCATTACGGAAATCAACCCCAGGCACTGTGAGGTCCAAACACTCAATATTCCACGTGCGATTCCGGGAGACGACCGTCGGATGCGCGATTGGACGATGCAGATTGGAACTGGGTCGGTTCCGATTGACGTCCTGCGCAGTTTGTTGCGGATGCAAGTCAAAGATGACGACAGCGCGATGGAGCAACTGCAAATCGTCCAGTTCTTTGTGCAGGCCCAACAATACTCGCGGGCTCTCGAGGAACTGCGCTTGATCCAGAGTCAACCGAAGTTCCAGGGAATTCGGGATGAACTTGAGGATCGACGCAATTCGATTCGCCAATCGTACGCTCGGCTGTGGTTGCGTGAAGTTCGCACGCGACTGGATTCGGGTCAATTCAAGTTGGCCCTGCAACTACTGGGAGACGAGGCGTTCCCCAAGGATGGCATTGCCGGCGAGATCCTGGCCGAATTCGCGGCGGTCAAAAACCAGATTCTCGAACAGCAAAAACTGGTAGAGCAATCCCGGCAAAACGTCGCAGCTCTCGTCAGCGAAGCGAACGGGTCCAACACATTTGACGAAGCCCAAATCGCGGTCGTCCGCCGTTTTCAAAATGAGTTGGAGACGGATCTCAACGCGAACAACCTTACACGCCTGGCCAGCTATCAAAGATTCATCGGCGATGACACCACGAAAATCGACCGGAAACTGGCGCTCGCCATCAGTGGCTGGCTGCTGGGTTCTACCAACGCCATCGACAACCTGGCCATCGTGCAATCGCTGTACCCGGTGCGCGATATTGTTCAAGAATACCTCGCCAGCAATGATCCCGGCCGCCGATCGGTACTACTTGGTGAACTCGAAAATTACGAAGGTGGAGCGCCCCAGTATCTGGCCGAGTTATTGGACAACATGAAACCGCCGTTGGCACCGGACCTGGAATCCTACACGGGTGAAAAACCACTCGAGTTTTTCGTTGAAGTTCCAGGCACGAAAGAAAACCCCGAGCCGCACAAATTTCAATGTCTGGCTCATTTGCCTCCGCAATACGATCCTTATCGCAAGTACGCTTGCATCATGACGCTGCGGGCTGGTGTGACGACCGAAACACAGCTTGATCGCTGGTGCGGTGACTTCAGCCAGCCCCTTGGTGTGCGAACCGGACCGGCAATGCGCAGCGGGTACATTGTCGTGGCGGTCGACTGGAAACAGGAAGGTCAATCGGTCTACACCTATTCGGCACGTGAGCATGCGATCGTCCTGCGGGCACTCAAAAAGGCGCTGGCAATGTTCTCGATCGACTCCGACCGGGTGTTCCTCCATGGGCACGATATCGGGGCCACAGCGGCGTATGACATCGGCATTTCGCATCCCGAACACTGGGCGGGCATCATCGGAATTGGCGGGGTGATTGATCGTTACCCCAACCAGTACAGCCGAAATTTGCATGTTGGATTGCCGGTTTACAGTGTCGTAGGCCAGAAAGGATATCGCGGCGCGTAACCTCAGCAAACGTGCCTGGGATGTGTGGTGTACGACCGATCGCTACCTCGATTGTGTCGTGGTCATGTACAAGGGTCGCGCCAACGTTTCATACGGCGGCGGACCGACCGCCGAAACATTTCCGGAAGCGGTTCCCCACATCCTGAACTGGATGGCCGCCCAGCGGCGAAAGTTACCCGACAAAAGTGGCTTTGAATTTGAATGCGACGTGCTGCGGCCGTGGGACGACTATTTCTGGTTCTGGCAGTTGCACGGTTTTCCTGAAGCAAATGTTACCCGTCCCGAGCACTGGAACGAACGCGGACACAATCCCCTGACGATCAGCGGAGAACTGAAAGCAAATATGCCCAACCGGTTTATCGTGGGACCAGCGAATCTGGGAACCGGCGGAACGCTGTGGTTGTCACCTGAATTTGTGGACTTTGACCAGAAGATTGTGGTTAGCGGGCGCGGTGACTTCAGCGGTTATAAGCAACCCTCGCGAGCCGTGTTGCTGGAAGACGTGCGCCAACGCGGTGACCGTCAGCATCCGTATTGGGCCAAAATCGAATGCAACGGCAAGCGTTGGGACGAGCCAGAGTAAAGAGGGAATTGGCAATCCAAGTTGCGGCAGGAAAAGCAAATGCGAGCTCGGGTTTGCTCGGCATGCGAATTTCCTTAGTCCACGACTCGGGCGTGTCCCGATCGAGACATGTTCACTGTGCATTTCCGCGAACGTTAATTAGCGTTGATGGCACTAGCGCCTTGGACACTCGGCCGGCTTTTGCACGACTTCATTCAGGTGCTTTTTTTTTAGCAGGCAACCCGTCATTCGCCAGCCATCCTCGTCGGTCTCAAACACCCAGCCCATGGGGCCCAAGTACGGGGCAACATGTTTCAGATAGTCGGCGGGCAATTTGGATCCGTCCAGCTGTTGCACTCGTGGCTCGACCCCTTCGGGTTTAACTTCCTGGTTGGACGCGAAGATCCGGTTCAAGACCCGGGCGAGGACCGTATTCGAACCTACCATTTTCCCCTGCCGCAGCATTTCGTAATTCGTTTCCATGGAGCGGTCGATTCGGCCAAAATGTCGAAACGAAATATTCTTTTCTTCGACCAGTTGAGCCAGCGAATGTCGCACCTGCTCATAATCATCCATCTTGGCCAGATCAGTCGTGTTTTTTCCACGGATGATCTCTTCGAGGTATTCCTTGTTGTTGCAGACGATGAAATGTTCGTGGACGACGGTGAAGTACTTTTTCTCAAACAGCTGAAAATCCTCGTCTTGTGGGGCCGGCACCTCGTCGGCGTCCTCTTCGGCGTCAACGGGATCGGTCCAGATTTCCAGTTCGTCCTCGTCAATGATTTCTTCTGAGGTATCGACAACCAGGACTCGTTTGCCAAGGACCTTGATCGATTTGGAGCTGCCCTCGCCGCCTAACGCCCGTTCGATGACGTCCAATAGACCTTTTTCGCCTTCGACGATCGGAACACAAATCGCAACCCGCTCACTGTTTTCGGTAATGGGTCGGGCGGTTGAAGACAGCACGAACAATTTGTTGTCGAACGAAGCGACCAGCTTCGGAACATCAACGTTCATCTCGGACTTCAAACTGTTCATAATGTTGTCGAACGAGCCCTCTTCTTTCATGAAGGAATCGACCAGGCCGGCCACGTTTTTGAGGGCCTGGGACATGTCCCAACAGCAAGAGAAATAGGCTGAAACCTCGCCGGGAACCCAACTTTCCGGGGCCAAGGTATGCCCGCGGCTGTTCTTGAAATCAAACAGACCGAAGAATCTTTTTTGGTTGGCGCCGCTTGCTCCATTGTGGGGGGCGTAAATAAACGTCCGGTGGAGAATCTCATGATCGCTCGTGGCGAACGAGACTTGACCGCCAACTCCCTTGAGTGCATCAAACCCTTCGCTTTCAAGGATCCGGGCCCAATCGTTCTTTTTTATTTTTCCGTGGTCCTCTTCCTGGATTGCCTGAGCCAGTTTGACGTATCCAAACGGATCGATGAACCAGCGCACGTCCGAAATGACGCCCTCGACGTTAGTCTTGCGGGCGATCGCGACGAAGGCTTCATTTGAAATCAATGATTCTGCCGCATTGACTTTTTCAAAATTCACCAGCCGCCGCACGATTTCGCGAAACACGGTTTCGTTGTTTGACGCGACCAGCCAGCCGTTGGCAATCGCATGAAAAGTAGACCGCGACTTGACCGTAAAATTGGGTCTTTGCACCGTCCATTTGGTAACAGTGACCCCGTACACTTTTGGCATTTCGCCGCGCGTGGCGTTTCTTGATTCGAAATTCGCGTCCACTTTTTTCAGCATTTCGCGAGCTTTTTCTTCCGACTTCGTAACATCCACCAGGAGCACAACTCCATGCGAAGCACGACCAAGTTGCTCGTCCTGCTCGCCGGCCCTGTCGCGAAGCACCCCGGCAATACAGATCTCGCCAGTTCGCACCGATTGCACATCCTCAATGTCCATGCCCAAGCGAACGTTCTGGTTGTTTAGCCAATCTCGAAACTGTTCGTTCAAACCATCGATGAACGGTTTCAGCTTTTCATCCTTGGCCAACTGCCCCAGCATGGTACTGCCAAAATCTTCTTTAAGCTGGCTGTAATCAGGTATCGAAAACCAGGCTTTGGTCGTTGCCGGTAACAGGTATTCGCTGGAAATTCCCCGCTTGACGGCAACCTCCTGCACAGTCGCCTGTTCAGACTCGGCTGCGGCGGGGACGTCCGGTTTGGTAGTCGCATCCTGAGCTTTTGTCTGTCCAGGATTGGCCATCAAGACAAGCGTCAGGCCTAGGCAAAAAACGAGCAAGCGTCCGACCACTGCGAACCTCCTTGGTGACGTCTTTCGGCGAGGACATACAGGGCCCGATACGAACGCCAAAAGCTCAGATCTGTTATCGACTAATAACGGCTATTTTGAGACTCCGAAACCGCTGATCGGCACAACTTAACATTTTGCCCAATCGTGACAGCCGCTAAATGGTAGCTAATTCACGCGCAACAGCAAAGATAAGTGTGGGCCAATTTAGGCGAGCCAGCATCACTCAGGGGCTATGATCCCGCCCCATTTTGCGGGAAACTTTGATTTTTAGAGAAACCTTGAATCCCAAAATCGACCGCGATGGACAACAATCAATACGAGAATCCCCTCATCTCCCGTTATTCTTCGGCAGAAATGAGCCATATTTGGAGCCCAAACAAGAAATTCGGGACTTGGCGCAGATTATGGCTCGCGCTGGCGACGGCCCAACAGCAATTGGGCCTGAACATCAGCGATCTTCAGCTGGCGCAAATGCAAAGCTACTTGACCGAGATCAACTTTGAGGTCGCTGCAGATTATGAAAAAAAATTACGCCACGATGTGATGGCTCACGTCCATGCATTCGGCGACCAATGCCCGGACGCGCGGCCAATCATTCACCTCGGCGCAACAAGCTGTTTCGTAACTGACAATACCGACTTGATTCTGATTCGAGAATCATTGCAACTTGTCGCCGTTCGGCTGGCCCATGTGATTCTGCAACTGGCTGAGTTTTCCAAAGAGCACCGACAGCTGGCTTGCCTCGGGTATACCCATCTCCAGCCCGCACAACCGACCACCGTTGGCAAACGTGCCTGTCTCTGGAACCTGGACTATGTGGAAGACCTCAGGACCCTCGAATTTCGACTGGACCATTTGAAAGCCCGCGGTGCGAAAGGAACAACTGGCACGCAAGCCAGTTTTTTAAGACTGTTTCATGGTGACCATTCCAAGGTTCTCGAACTTGACCGACTGGTCGCACAACAGATGGGATTTGCCAGCACTTACGAAGTGACAGGGCAAACGTACTCTCGGAAGCTCGATTGCCAGGTCCTCGACTTGCTCTCCAATATCGCACAATCGGCTCACAAGATGGCGACGGACCTGCGAATCTTGGCCCACCGCAAGGAAATGGAAGAGCCCTTCGAAGAGGATCAAATTGGGTCTTCGGCCATGGCCTATAAACGCAACCCGATGCGATCTGAGCGGATTTGCTCACTGGCGAGGTTTGTCATCAGTTTGCAGTCGAGTCCGGCCAATACGCTGGCGACCCAATGGATGGAACGCACGCTTGACGACAGCGCCAACCGCCGCCTCGTATTGCCGCAAGCGTTCCTGGCCGTCGATGCGATCCTGATTTTGCTGGAGAATGTCACCCGCGGGATGGTTGTCTATCCCAAAGTCATCGAGCGAAACCTGGCCGCAGAGCTACCGTTCATGAGCACGGAGAATATCTTGATGGCAGCCGTTTCTGCGGGCGGCGACCGACAAACGCTGCACGAAAAAATTCGACAGCACAGCCAACAGGCAGCCCGGCAAGTCAAAACGCTGGGCTTGGAAAACGACCTGTTGCAGCGGCTGGGGCAAGACGAAGATTTCCAACACCTTGATTTGACCGCGCTTACCGATCCACGGGAATTTGTAGGTCGAGTCGCCCGAGCAAGTTGACGAGTTCATCGAGCTGGTCATCGACCCAATCAAGTCCACCTACGCGGGTAAGCTGCCGAAAAGTGGAGAGGTGAGAGTCTAGAGTTGAGAGTCGAGAGTCGAGAGCAGGTGGTTCGAAATTCCGTAGCTTGACTCTCCCGAGTCGAGACGTCCGAGCATCGCGCACTGAGTACTGAGTACCGAGTACTGAGTATCTGAGTACCGAGTACCTCGCATAGCGACCTCCAACCTCCAACCTCCGACCTCCAACCAATTCAAATCAAGTCGACTTTGCGTTTGACTCGACGACGACTCTTGCGGCATTTTTCGCAAACGCCATGGATGATCAGCCGGTGCGACTTTGCCTGAAAATTGTGCTCCTCGGAGACCTCTGAAGCAAGCTTAAGAATCTCGTCCGATTGAAATTCGATCAGGCTTTCGCATTTGGTGCAGTAGAAATGATCGTGCTTGGGATAACCGTAGTCGTGTTCGTAAACCGATCGTCCGTCGAGGACAAATTTCCGCAATAAACCCGCGTCGACAAATTCCGAAAGCGTTCGGTAGACCGTCGGGCGGCTGACGTAACCTGACCTGCCTTTGGGAGGCAAACGGTCAATTAGTTGGTCAGCATCGAAATGTTCGTGCTCGGCGAACACGACCTTCAACAGACTCCGCCGCTGTGCCGTGTGACGCATCCCCCGGCTTTGCAAATAATCGTCAAACCGCTCTTCGGGCGTGACGGCCACCTGGACGGGGGTGAGTTGGCGTTTTTGAGAGGCAGACTTGGGTTCAGCAAACATGAGGGAATCGCATAACAAATTCGTTATTGAGACGAAGATCGTAAATCACTCGCAATAAAGGCAAATTTCTCAATCTTCAGTCTCAATAAGATTCTATGCGATCGCTTCGGCAATTCAAGGCAGAAATTTACAGGCTCCCGTTTGCATCCCGCGTGTCAATGATCGTGCGGCGCGTGGGCCGGAATATTAGCCGTATAAGTCTTGTCACCAAGTTTCATTTCGACTTTCACGCCGAGATTCATGGCAATCGTCAAGTCCTGGCTATCCAGACTGTAGACGACCGCGTTTCCGTCATCGTCTGGCGACTCGGGATCGAGCGTAAACTCGGCGCCGTCGTCGCCGGTCGCTCGCTTGATCGTTACGTATTCGGCGGCAACCGCCTGATTTTTCTTGCCGTCCTTATCGAGGATATACACGCGAATCACAAAATTGTCGTTGTAATGTTTCCATTCTCCGTGATAGTCGCCTCCCTCAAATTCGAATAGATGGCCACCGTTGGGACCATGCACATCGGCTGCGACATCGTGATCATGGTCGTCGCCATCGTGCGCGTGGTCGTGGTCGTCCATCGTGATCGTGATCGTGCCCGTCAGCTTCGTGACCGGAAGCGTCCTTCCCGTTCTTGGCCTGCGTTGCCTGATCGCAACCACTGAAAATAAAGCAGGCGAGGGCAAGTCCGAATAAAAAAATAATTGCTGTCGAGCGCATTGTTAAAGTTCCTTGTGCGGGTTTGGTGGACACACGTATTATAGAGCGAGATTGTTTTGCTTAAACCCGACTGGTCAATTCCAAGTCGGATTTTCGGGCAATCGTTCAATTCCCAGCACATCGAGGGTGACCTGTTCGCCGTACCGCCTCAACGACTTTTCCCACATCCAGCTGGCATCGTCAAAAACGTCATCCGCGCGGGCGTTGAGCGGGAACCAGATCCCTGAATCGATTTCCGATTCCAATTGTCCAATCGACCAGGAAGCGACGCCAAACACAATTCGATAACGATCGTCTTTTTGCTCGGTAAGTTTCTGCAGCAGGTCGGAATCCGCCGAGACATATAGGCCGCAGGGCATGGTGACTTCGGCCATCGCCTGCTGTTGATGAATGGCAAACACCGGACCGCCGATGGGACCCCCATTCACAAAGCACCGGTTAACCGGGTTTTGGCCCGTCATCGATTCCCATTCGTTAAGCATTTCTGCGTTGGCAGGTCGATTCAGAACGACTCCAAACGTACCGCTCGAATTGTGCTGCAAGACCAGGACCACCGTCTTTTCGAAGATATTGCCTGTCAACGACGGGGCTGCGACAAGTAGTTTCCCCCGCAGGTCAGCGGAAGGCGAGATTTGAAATCGATTGTGCATTTTGCGAATTCGCGTTAACGTTAAAAAAGCGTCATCTCCACGTAGCCCCGCAGCGGAACAGCCAAATGGCAACCGATTGAACGAAAAGCAAATGGCATGCCAACACGAAACATGGTAAGATTAAGCAAATCCTAGCAACCCGGCCCGGATTCGACAGCGAATCTGCTGTTTTTGAGCGCCAAAGCCTGTCGAAAACGACATAATGACACTTTCAATGTCAATTAGACAGCTGCGTGATGATGTAAGAAATGGGTGTTGACGAGCCGAGCTTGCCAAATGGTCCCGCCCGGCCCGTTTCGCGACAAGCTCGGTTGAATAAAACCCGGCGAACACAACCTCAAATCAGAAAAGGAAGTGATCATGGCCATGACCACGCGTTCCAACGCCCTCGTGCCGACGCCGTTACGCGAACTGGTCGATTTCCTGAAAAACCTGGAATCGCGAGCACCCGTTGAACAACTGGGCCAGTTGCTGTCCGATTTGGAAATTACTCCAGACGACCTCAAGCAGTTCATGCATTTCGGTGACGTCACCTATCGACGAAATCTGATCTGTGAAAGTGATTGGTACGAATTGCTGTGCATTTGCTGGAAAAGTGGGCAGAGAAGCCCTATCCACAATCACGCCGGGTCGACTTGCGGACTGCGAATCATTCAAGGAGTGGCGACGGAGACCGCGTTTGCCTGGACCGAATGCGGCCAGATCAAGGCGACGCAATCTGCCGATTATGTGCCGGGCAATGTCTGCAGCACCCAAGATGAGCAGGTACATCAGGTTTCCAATTTGCAAGCCGAGGGTAACGACCTGGTGACTTTGCATATCTACTCCCCGCCCCTACGAAAAATGGACACGTATTCGCTCATGGGTGATATCGAAGTTTACACGCCAACCAATTTCATGGTTTGCCAATACGCTGACGGAATCTAGCTGGCGCGGTGGGCTCGTATCGGAACGCTCGTTGCCGGCCTATGACTTGTCCAGGTAGAACATTTCGTCCACGGGCCTTAGCGGGCGCGACATCCATAAAGGTCGGCGCAAACCATGGGGACCCGGCGCCGGACGCGTCATCGCCAACCACCGTCGATAAACCTCCAACGACTTGTTGGTGTCGACTTGCACGTCGCCGTATCGGTCCCCGACGTCGGCAACCGTGACCACCACTTTCTGATGCCAACACTGCATGCCACTGATTGGATCGGGTTGAACCGGAAAAGTCAGATTCTGATGGACGCCACCATCGCGCCAAAAAATCCGCTGCGAATCCGGGTCCCCGTCTTCGTGGGCCAGCAACTGTTCCCGCAAACGCATTTTCCAGACGCCGTTTTCGCTGGTAATATCCACCAAATTGGATGCCCACCGATTGTTCGACGGGTCCTGCGGTCGACGCCACCGCCCCAGGTGATGAGAACAGGCGACGATTCCGGGCTTGATTGCCTCGCCGACCCAGATACGGTCCACAAAATAACCAATCTCGGTTGTCACGCGAACACAATCTCCCGTCGCAATCCCCAAACGACTGGCATCCGAGGTATGCATCCACAGCGGATTGCGATTGGAAATCTCGGCCAACCACTTGGCGTTGCCGCTGCGCGAATGGATCAACGTCGGCAGCCGAAAGGTAGGCACCAGAACAAACCCCCCCCGTTCGCGATCAATCTCCTCGGGGTGGACCTGCGACTTGATGTAAGTCGGGATCGTATGTTCGGGCCAGCCCCAATCGGCCATCGTTTGCGAATAGAACTCCTGTTTCCGGGAAGGCGAATTGAATCCAACGCAAAATCGATCGCCGATTTTAACACCGATGGCCGAGCCATTTTTCGAAACCAGGCCTGATTGCGCATCGACCTCTGCAGATTCCAACTGAGCCGGCGAAAGCTCAGTAGCGTTCTTTTCGTAGGTCGTCCGTTCAACTTCAAATGCGCCGTACTTGCGCATGTAGTCCAGTTCGGTTAGATTTTCCGCCGCAGCTGCCGCGGGCAGACCTTTCGTGTTCTCAAAAATGTATTGGTAGTATTCTTCGATCGAAATTTTTTCGCCAGCGCGGTAAGGCGAGGTGAAATGTTTTTGAATTCCGAGCGAACCATCGGGGTCCATTCGCCAGGAAAGTTCGATCCAGAACTCGTCCTCTTCCCATACCTCGCCCGGATTGGCTTGGTACGTGAATTCGACTGGCTCGCCACGGCGCCGCGCTGCTTCGCGCAAAATCGGCTGACGAAATGCGATCCAGGTTCCCGAATGGGTTTCATAGCTATTGAGATCGTGACGTTCGCTCGCGTGTCCCATCGGCAGGACAAAGTCGGCAAAATAGGCTGTTTCATTCCACGTGGGTGTGAGCGCCACATGGCATCCGATCTTGTTTTCGTCGGACAACATCTCGATCCATGAGAAACCGTCCGGATAGCTCCACACGGGGTTGAAAACGCGGGTAAAGTACACATCCAGTTTGCCGCGTCCCTCTTTCAGGAAATGGGGCAACAAGATGCTCATCTCGTAATGGGCCAGCGGGTATTCGTTTGGAAAATGCAGTTCGTTCCAGAACTTGTGGGCTGGCGGCACGTTGGGCATCGTGGGTTTGAATTTGTTCCAACCACTCGGCGACGTCCCCCCGACGTTCCGACGCTCCCCGTTAACACACTCAAGAATTGAAGTGCACGAGCCACACACCAGCCCCCCAGGTTTCCGGCGGATGCGCTGCGCCAGGTGTGGGTTGCAAATTTGGACCCTGCTGCGCCAATTTTTCTGGCCACCTCGACGATTTGCCCTGCGGGAATTCCCGATTCGGTTTCGGCGAATTCGGGAGTGTACCGGGCGTACTCGTGTTTTAGGGCGGCAATGAATTGATCGAACGTCGCTTCGCGTTCTGGCTGCAGCGCTCGTAAATACGCCTCCCAGTTCACCCAGTTAAACATGTATTCTCGATCGAATAGCTCTTCCTCGATAATTACGCGGGCCATTGCCAGCAGCAACGCGGCTTCCGAACCAGGTTGGGTTGGCATCCAGTAATCGGCCACGCTGGCGGTGTTCGACAGCCGAGGGTCCAGCACACACAGTTGCCCGCCCGCCATCAGGCCCTCGATGATGCGCTGTGCATGGGGATTGAAATAGTGACCTGATTCCAGGTGCGCACTGACCAACAAAATAAATTCCGCATTGGCGTGATCGGGAGACGGGCGATCGAAGCCGTGCCATAGCGCGTATCCCAGCCGGGCTGCCGAACTGCAGACGTTGGTGTGACTGTTATGGCCATCCACGTTCCAGGCCTTGAGTACTCGATCCATGTAGCCTTCGTGCCCCGGTCGACCGACATGGTAAACGATTTCATTATTGCGCTGCTCGCGAATCGCCCGGGAAATTCGGCCAGCGATTTCTTCCAGGGCTTCATCCCATGAGACGCGTTTCCATTTTCCGGAGCCGCGAGCTCCGTCGCGTTTCAGCGGATGCAGAATTCGATCAACATCGTTGATTTGATTGATCGTGGCGGGGCCTTTGGCACAGTTACGCCCGCGGCTGCCAGGATGGTACGGATTGCCCTCGAACTTGCGGACCTTGCCGGTTTCTTTATCGATATAACCGAGCAAACCGCAAGCCGATTCACAGTTAAAGCAGGTCGTCGGCACGATCATGTATTCCCGTTCGACTCGCTGCGGCCAGCTTCCGGGGTCGTACTCGGTCCAACTGTCCCACTGTTCGGGCGGGGGATAACGCGTCAGCCCCGTATCCGCGGAAATCACTGGCAGCGAATTGCCGCGCGGTTCCACGTCAGGAATCAGCTTGAGGCTCGTTGCCAGCCTTTCGAGGAGACTCATCTTGTTGGTACCGGTATGGGTCATCTTTCAACTCAATGGAATTTGTTGCGGTGCGCGAACCCAGATGTGTTGCCCAACAAAAATCCCCAGCAGCGCGCTCAAGCCAGCAACTGGCATCAGGGCACTGGACGGCAACACAGCACAGACGGTCGGTACCAAACTTCCCAGCCCGATGGCACCGAACCAAAACAGTCTCTTGTATCTTCCGCGGATGATGCTGTCAGCAGTATTTGGCGGAATCGTCGGTGGCATGACTGGCAAACAATTCAAAAGCGTCGCCGGCCAGGTGAATCAGAATCGAGGCAACTAAAACAATCCTGACAAACAGATTCCACGGTTCGCTATCCGTGAAAGGGAGGAACAACGCAAACACGGCCGCGCCGGCAGTCAAGGAATGCGTCAACATGTGTACGGGCAGGGCAGGGCTTTGCCAAAAGTCACGTCCCTTGGCTTGGGCAAACAAAAATGCCGTATAAACCGCGGCCAGCAACGCCAAGCCGATCAAGCCGATTCGCACGAGCAATTCGAACGTCCCATCGAAACCGCCACCACGCAGCACAATTTCAATTGGCAACAACGCGCTGAAACCGACGATGACAAACGCGCCTTTGACCAGCCAGCTGCGCCACTGAGGCCTCAGGATGACGTACAAAAACCGCTTGGGTTGATCCAGATCCCACAGCAGCAGCAAACCCGTGATGCCGAGAAAAACCAGGGCCACAAACAGCCCCGTCATCTCCAGCCAAAAAGGAACGTCAGGCCAGCCAACGGTCCGCGCCGTCATCGGCAGCAAACACGCTCCCGCCGCGATTGACTTGGTCCACAAATAGCCGGAAACCTGCCACCCCCAGAGAACGCCCTTCTGCGGCGCGTCGTAAGCTCTCCGCGGGGCAGGCAAAACCGCCTCCAGTAACTGCTCGCCGCGCCTCGACGAATGGGACGGGAACGAATGGGACAAGGGCGACTGATTCCCATGAGCCACCATTGCAGTGGAGTCGCCCAGATTCAGGAGGCTGCCCAACCGATCCAGCACGTGCTCTCCATGTTGGCCTGCCCAATGTCCGACTCCTGCAATTTGAGCACCCCACATGGACTCGCCGCTAAGCGGTGTGTTCAATGGAATGAGCGAATCCGGATCGCCATCAATGTAGAAAAGCGCGGGCAGCGTACCTTTTTCAGATTTTCTGGCCGTGACCGGTTGTTGACTCTTCAGCTGCGAAATCCGTGAGTCCGGATTGTCGAGGTCTCCCGAAATGATGGCCTGAGTCGGACACACATTGACGCAAGCCGGTTCGAGGCCCACATCAATCCGGTGGGCACAGTAATTACACTTGGCCGCCGTATGCGTTTCCGGGTCGATGTAGAGCGCGTCGTAAGGACAGGCCTGCATGCACGCTTTGCAACCGATGCATCGTTGGTTGTTAAAGTCGACGATCCCGTCAGCGCGTCGATAGAGGGCAGTGACCGGACAAATTTCAACGCAAGGCGCGTTGTCGCAATGGTTGCAACGCATGACCGAAAACAGACGTTGCGAATTTGGGAACGAGCCCTTTTCGATGTATTTGACCCAAGTCCGATTTACGCCGATTGGGACCTGGTGTTCGGATTTGCAGGCAACCGTACAAGCGTGGCAGCCAATACAGCGACGATTATCGATGATGAAACCGTAATTGGCCACAAATGAAACCGAGTTTCCGCAGAGTCTGGTTAAAAGTTGAATTTTAGTTGGGGGACAGAATCGCAACAAGCAGCAGTCGGCGTAACGCAAACTTTGCACAGCCGGCGTTCAAACCTGCCGTGTTTCGCAGTCCAGGATTTCAAATTGCAATTTGTCGCCTCATGGCGTTCAGTCAAAAAAATCCGGTAACGGGATGCTCCTGAGATCATTCAGCCAAACCTCGCTGCTTCGCTTTTTCTTCGGCCGCACTGGGGCGGTAATACACCGGCAACATTGCCCACGGATCATCTCGGCGCCCGGCTTCAAAATACTGGCGGCCCACGTGTCCAACCTCCACCGCTGTCGGAGACCAACAATTCTCTGGCGCAATATTGACATCTCGGGACGCTCGCAGCTGTTCCAGCGAATCAAGAAGTGGTTTAAGGCCTGACCCGGAGACGACATCGTTCGCTTTTAAACTGTCCAACCACGCCGTTCGGTCTTCGATCGTTGTTTCACCGAACTGTTTTAAGCGCCAATGAGCTTGAAATTCGAACCGGCCGCAAAACAACTGCTGCCGCTGCGCATTGATGGCGATCCTGAATTCTCGTTTCGGCAAATCTGAGGCGAGACCTTGGAATTCAGCGGCTGTTTTCGCGGCGATGACTTCCAACGAGTTAACCCCGATTAGTGGGGTTTGATGGACAAATGAAAAAGCCTTTGCTGTTACCACCCCCACCCGCAGGCCGGTGAACGAACCTGGTCCCACAGGCAAGACAATCAGATCCAAGTCCCTGGCGTGCCAACCGGCTTGGTGGAAGCCGGATTCGATCATGGGGACCAGCAGTGACGTACTCCCGTCGGTACCTGGCGGCCTGCTTTTGGCGAATTCTTCCGAGGAAACGGCGTAGATGACCTGCGCCTCTTCCAGCAAGGCAATTGAAAACTCCTTGGAGAACGTCTCCATTGCCAGAATTTTCAAGTTGCTTCTCCTTGGAAAACGACGTGGACGCTGTTCGAACCGCGAGGTTCGATTGCACATCGAGTCGTCAGTTCGTAGACTAACGTGTCAATTTGACAAACAATTCGGCAGCTTGAACAGTCACTTGTCCACAGTTGTGGCGCGGCGAATTCTATTCTTGTGTACTTACAACGATTATCGTATACGACTTGTCGTCAGAATTGATCACCAACTTCCCGCCTGAAACAGGACCCATTGAGTGAAGCGAGCTCTAATCAGCGACATTCATGGCAACTTTGAAGCCTTGACTGCCGTGCTCACAAAGATTGGCGATCTTAACGTCGACGAGATCATTTGCCTGGGCGATATCATCGGATATGGCCCCGATCCCGTCCGTTGTCTGGATGCCGTGATGGCTAATTGCCAGTTGACGATTCTGGGAAATCACGATCAAGCGGCGATTTTTGATCCCGAGGGATTTAATCCAGTGGCGCTCCGGGCGATTTTTTGGACCCGCGAACAACTGGAAAATGACGACTCCAACCCCGATCAAAACGACCGCCGCTGGGACTTCTTGGGTGAATTGCCTCGCCGCCACGACGAAGGCCCGTTTTTGTTTGTGCATGGCTCGCCCCGAGATCCAACCAACGAATATGTGTTTCCCGAGCACATTTATGAAAAAGAGAAAATGAAATCGTTGATGAGTCGCTTCGAACAATTTTGTTTTCAAGGTCACACGCATATTCCCGGCGTGTTTACCGAGTCAGGCAACTTTATCGCACCTGATCAACAGGACCACTTTTTCAGGTTGGGACCGGACAAAATGATGGTCAATGTGGGCAGTGTGGGGCAACCTCGTGATGACGACCCCAGATCGTGCTTTGCGGTCCTGGACACCGAAGAAAGAACGCTCCAGTATTACCGTGTCGAATATGACGTCGAAACGACGCGTTCCAAAATCCATGCTATTGACGAGCTTGAAAACATGCTGGGTGATCGATTGCTGGGCGGTCGTTGAAGGCTACTTGAGCGGTTGCAGTCGGACCGTCTGAATTCTGGCGAATCCAGCGACTTCCGCACTTGTCACTGTTTTTGATAATGCATACTTTTATTTACCCCGCCAGCGTGGCAAAGCCGGTATTTCGTTCCTTGGCTGCCGTCTTCCCACCTGCCATACTTCGTTATACAGCCTACTTTTTTATCGGATCACAACGTGCCCAAACGTGCCGTCATCAGCGACATTCATGGAAATCTGGAAGCACTCCAGGCGGTGCTCGAAGATATACAAAGTCAAAACATCAGCGAAATTTTCTGTCTGGGTGACGTCATCGGTTACGGGCCCAATCCCCGCGAATGCATCGATCATTGTCAGAAATTCAAGATGTGTCTGCTGGGCAATCATGATAATGGCGCGTTGTTCGATCCCGAAGGTTTTAGCAGCGGCGCCGAACGAGCGATCTTTTGGACCCGCCGGCAGCTGGAAGACACCAGCGTCAACGATGCCAAACTGCGCTGGGAGTTTTTGGCCCAATTGCCCCGTACTTACCGCGAGAACGGAATGATGTTCGTGCACGGTTCCCCGCGCAGCCCGTTAAACGAGTATGTTTTTCCGGAAGACATTTTTAATCAAAGAAAAATCGAGCGTATTTTCGGATTTATTCAGCAGTATTGTTTTCAGGGCCACACCCATGTCCCGGGCGTGTTTACCAGCAGTTGCCGTTTCTACTCGCCGCACGAAGTCAGCATGAATTACGAACTTAATGACGTCAAAGTGATGATAAATGTTGGCAGTGTCGGCCAACCACGAGATAACGACCCGAGAAGCTGTTACGTCGTTTTGGACGGTCGCAACGTCGAGTTTCGCCGCGTCGAGTATCCCATTGAAGTGACACGTGAAAAGATCTTGGGAATCGCCGAATTAGATGATTTTCTTGGTGATCGGCTGGTAGAGGGCAGATAAGCCAGCGTCACCACGCATGCCAAACGCTAATCATCGCCGCCTGGAGCCGAAATTATTCGTCGGCGGATCAATTTTTTTTGGTTTAGCAGCGAGCAATCTTGCCGGATCGCTCAGGAATATCGAAATCCCCCTTCCAAGATCGCTCGATATTCTGAGAATAAGTTAACTGCGATTTGCATGATCGGCGATGCGGCGGCGGACAGTCGTTTCCGAACCAGATTGTGGTTTCGTTTTTCGCGCGTTGTCCATTTACGATTCAACGAGCAGAAACGGGAAACTACGCCTTCGGCGAATATCCGCGAATGACGGCTCCGATGAGCATTTTCAACCACATTCGCGCTTCGAAAATTTCAGGATTTTGTGTAAGTGAACAATTCGGCTCGTACGTTGTCTTTTATTGTCCTGTCATCAACGATCATGATGGCAGCCATTATCCTGCAGAATTATTTTTTCCCACCGCCTCCGGCCAACGTCGCCCAGCAACCGAATGCCGCCGTCAATCCGGACGAACCGGCCCCAGACGAATCCGCAAATCCCGCGGAACAACAACCGGCCGACACTGCCGCTGCTGCAGCTGCCCCGGCGAATGGTGCGACTTCTGAACCAGTTGCATCCTCAGAAACACCCAAACTCTCCGCCGATAAATCTGTCCCGCTGGAAAACGAAGTCGATTCCTCATCCACACCGTCCAACGAGCTAATCACGCTTGGCTCGCTGGACCCGGACAGTGGATACCGGTTTTTGGTGACTTTGAATTCAGAAGGCGCGACCGTGCGGCGAGTCGAGATCAACGTCAGAAACGGCAAGGGCCGGATCAAATATCGTGATCTGGAATCCGAAGGCGGTTACATCGGCCAACTCGAATGCATCGACACCCCGGCTGGGTGCCTGATTCGCACGGTTGGGCCTGGGACACCCGCCGCGATTGCCGGGCTGAAGCCGGGAGACATCATCAAATCAGTCTCCAGCGAGAAGATCGACGACCAGCCGGTCGCATCGGCTGAAGATTTTTCAAAGATGCTCGCAAAAACGAAGGCCCGCGAAGAGATTACAGTGGTTGTTGACCGCGACGGCAAAACGATCACGGTTCCCGCGACCCTCACCGATATTCCAATCGAGATCCTCCGCCCCGAACCACCGGTTCTCGATCGTGACTTCGATTATCCGGAATCGTTTTTGATGACATTGCGGAAACCGATTTCCGGTAAGGACTGGCCTGAACTCGACCCCAAGATGCGAACCTCGAACTGGGAAGTCAAGGAAATCGAGGATGACGGGCAACGCAAAGTCGATTTTTCTTACGAATTGTCCGCAGAAGCGCTGCAGCCATTTGAACTGGAAGGGCCGATCAAAGTTCACAAACGGTTCTGGCTCGAAAAGCACACCGCGGAAGAGATTGCGGACCTTGATTCACGATCATGGGACCTTAAATTCGAGATTGATATCGAGAATCAGTCCGCCAAGCCAATGGGGTTGGCTTACCAACTCGACGGTCCCACGGGAACGCCGACCGAAGGTTGGTGGTACCAGATGAAAATCCACGGTCGCTCAACCGCCATCGGATCACTGGCCGGTGCCAGGGACTTGGTTGCCTCAAGCGACGGGAATTCTTTCGTGTTTTTTGGCGGACCGGAAATCGTCAAAAATTCGCTGAAAACGCTGCCCAAAAAACTGTTCCTGTTCAGCCCGTTCGAAGACGACGTCAGTTACCGAAAAGTCAATTTCGTCGGAGTCGACACACAATATTTCAACGTGATATTGATTCCCGATCAATCGGAAGCTCCCTATTACTGCTATAGCGCCTTGGCTTGGCACACTGGTGGAGCGATTCCCAAAAAGGCCAAGGAGCAGCGACTGGTCGATGTCACCCCCTTGATGTTCACGAAGGTCGACCTCGAAGGCAATCAAAACTACGTTCACAATTTTGATGTTTTCTGCGGTCCGAAAGAGCCAGGGATTCTGGAAACCTATGGCCTGCAGGACACGCGCACATTCGGCTGGTTCAACTGGGTCTCCCAGGGCCTGTGTTGGTTGCTGCACGTTTTTTACAACATGACGTTTCAGATTTCGTACGGGATTTCCATAGTCCTGCTGACGATTCTGGTGCGTTCCTGCATGATCCCGTTTTCGCGTCGGGCGGCACTGAATGCCCAGATGATGCAACACTTGCAACCTCAGATCAAAGAGATCGCTGACAAGTACAAAGACGACATGGAAAAACGGGCCCAACTGCAGCGGGAACTTTTCAAGCGGCACAACTACAACCCCTTTGGCGGATGTTTTATGGGCCTGTTTCAGCTGCCGATTTTTCTGGGTCTCTACCGCGGACTTTCGGTCGACATCGCCCTGCGGGATCAGCCGTTGATTCCGGGCGTCCAGTGGTGCAGCAACCTGGCCGCGCCCGATCATTTGTTGAACTGGCAATCCTGGTGGTGGATGCCCGATTTTTTGTCATCACCAACGGGTTGGCTGGGCCCCTATTTGAACATCTTGCCGATCATCACGATGGCCCTGTTCATGGCCCAACAAAAACTGTTCATGCCGCCGGCGACCGATGATCAACAAAAAATGATGCAGAAGATGATGTCCTTCATGATGATCTTCATGGGTTTCATCTTTTTTAAAGTCCCTTCGGGTTTGTGCATCTATTTTATTACGTCCAGCGTGTGGGGAATCGTCGAACGCAAGATGCTCCCCAAACCCGTGTTGGACACCTCAAAATTGGCACTCGACGGCGACATCGTCGACACCAAAACGCAGGTTCAGGAAGTTGAAAAGCCCCAGCTGTTGACCAACGATGCGGAACTGGCCAACCGTAAACGCCGCGATCGCGAACGAAAAAAACGACTCAAGGAACGTGGCCAGTAGATTCCCATGACTTTCGACGTCGAGGATACCATCGTTGCGGTTGCCTCACCTCCCGGCGGCGCGTTAAGGGGAATTATCCGAATCAGCGGTGATGATACGCTGCTGTGCCTGGAACGAGCGTTCGATTTTTCCGAAGCGGCGAGACCAACGCAACTCACGCAACGTTGTTCATTCGCCTGCGAGTTGAAATTGGGCGATCGAGCCCGGTTGCCGGGCAAGCTTCTGGTCTGGCCGGATCGTCGCAGTTACACCCGCCAACCCAGCGCGGAGTTTCACACGCTGGGATCACCGCCGCTGTTGCAGTTGGCGACGGCCGCCATTTGCCGCGCCGGTGCGCGGCTGGCCCAGCGTGGCGAATTTACCTTGCGGGCGTTTTTGTCTGGTCGCATCGATCTGACGCAGGCCGAGGCCGTGCTCGCAGTTATCGACTCGCAGGAACAATCGCAACTCGAAAACGCGTTACGTCAGCTCTCGGGTGGTCTGGCCGGTCCGCTCGCGGAGATCCGGGCCGCACTCATCAGCGTGTTGGCCGAACTCGAAGCCGGATTGGATTTTGTCGAAGAAGACATCGAGTTCATTTCCCAGGCGGATCTTGAAACTGCACTGGTCAACGTCCGCAATCAACTCGCAACCATTAACGAGCAAATTCGGCAAAGAAATCTCAACCGGGAAGCCCCGGTCATCGCTCTCGTAGGGCCGCCCAACGCCGGGAAAAGCCGTCTTTTCAACACCTTGTTGCAGGACAACAAAGCGATCGTGACAAACGTCGAAGGAACAACTCGCGATTTCATTTCGGCGACAGTCCGCTGGGACCAAATCGATGTCAATTTGATTGACACGGCAGGAGTCGCGGCTGAATTCTTGGGCCCGCTCCCCGATTTCAATTCTGACGTCGAGACGCAGGCACAATTTCAAACACGGAGTGTCGTGGCCCAGGCTGATACGTTATTGCTGTGCCTGGACATCGTCAACTTTCGTCAGCAAGTGTTCAGGATGCTCAAAGTCCTCAACCGTGACGACCCGCGGTCAGCGATCACCGTGCTGACCAAGTCCGATTTGGCACCTGACTCCGTGCCCGGCGCGATCGTGGAACTGAAACGCATCTTGAAGTCTCGCGGTTACGAGGGACAGATCATTCCAACCAGTGCGCAGGATCTGTCAGGACTCGACTCTTTGCGTTGGGCGATTGTGGCCAGCAGTCGCGCTCGTCAACAGTTGGAATGTTCGGTGGTTGCCACGACCGCCACGCGGGCCGCGACCAGCCTGGAGTCGGCAGAGAAGTCGCTGGCGTCGGCACTGATGGCGGCCCGGGAAGAGTTGGGATTGGAGATTGTCGCGGCTGAAATCCGACAGTCGCTCGATGAGTTGGGAACGGTCGTTGGGACCGTTTACACCGACGATATTCTTGATCAGGTTTTTGGGCGGTTTTGCATTGGAAAATAACGGCTGTCAGATCCAACATTGAGATGGCCGCCCAAAAATAGCTCTCGAAAGTAACGTCCGTTCGATGTACCGTATTGGATTGTCGAATTCTGTCAAAATGAACCCAAGATCTCCCATGAAAAACTCGCGACGCTGTCTGTACTCCTTTTTTGTCCTGCTGTCGGCAGCCGTTTCGTGGGCCAGGTCGGATAACGTGTCAGCTCAGCAAGTGGGAGATCGCGTGGTCGTAACGGCCACCTTCAAGACCAAAATTTTTAAGGAAGAAGTTGGCGAAGTCTACGGCGGCAGCATTCACACCATTATCGAAATCAAGGACAAATGGTGTGCGTTGGATGACGTGAAAGGCTGGTTACCGTTGCAATATGTCATGAACCTCGATTCAGCCAAGCAGTACTTCGACAAACGAATTGAAGACAACGACAACGATGCCGACGCGTTTGCTCATCGCGGCATGATCTATCTCGAGTACGAAGACCTCGTCCGAGCATTCACGGATTTAAACCAGTCGCTGCGCATCAATCAGGGTAACGCTGCAACCTGGAACAACCGCGGGATCGTCCTGAACGCTCAGGGCAAATATCAGCTGGCAGCAAATGACATCAAATACGCGATCAAGCTCAATCCGAAATACGCGGATGCCTACTACAATCTCGGAACCGTGTATTACGCCATGGGTGACTATGCAAAAGCCATCGAGAGCTTTGACAAAGCCATCGAATTGAAAACAGAAAACTCCTGGTTTTATTTGAGTCGAGGCAGCGCCAAACACAGCATGGGTGACGAAGAAGGCGCGTTGTCCGACTACGACACGTCCATCTCCTTGAATAAACGACTTGCCGATCCCTTTGTTGGTAAAAGCAATGTTTTCCTGGGACGCGAGGATCTCCCCCAGGCACTCGAATTTGCCGACAAAGCCCTCGCGGCCCAACCGAAAAACGCCATGGCGTTGAACTCCCGCGGCTGGATCAAATACAAGATGGGAGACCTGGACGAAGCAATTACGGATTTCGAGCAGGCAATTCGCTATGCCCCGAAACTTCCCATCGCGCACAACAATCGGGGAGTCTGTTTCGCGGCCAAGCAGGACTTTGATCGGGCGATTCGCGACTACGAAAATGCCCTTGAGATCATGCCCAATTCGCCCATCACACTTTCAAACCTGGGCACTGCCTGGATGAGCAAAGGCGATTTCGAAAAAGCCAAGGACAGTTACGACAAGGCAATCAAATTTGCACCCAATCTCAACGAAGCGTTGAACGGGATGGCCTGGTTTTATGCTACGTGTCCAGACGACGCTTTCCGTAATGGAGACAAGGCCCTGGAGTCATCCAAGCAGGCCTGTGAGTTATCCAAGTGGAAAGAGTGGACTTACATCGACACTCTGGCGGCAGCTTACGCTGAAAAAAGTGAATGGGACGAAGCAGTGAAATGGGAGACCAAAGCAATTGAGCTTGCGCCGAAAGAAAACCAGGAAGAATGCAGACAGCGTTTGACGTTATACGAAGCAAAACAGCCATTTCGCAGTCAATTTGGCAAAACGGCAGATCCAAATCAAAAGCCGACGAAACAGGAACCCTCAGGCAGCGAGGAATAGGTTCCTGTACCCAGTACCCAGGACCCAGGACCCAGGACCCAGGACCCAGGACCCAGGACCCAGGACCCAGGACTCGACTCGGAGAGTCAAGTTACGGCATTTGGAACCACGTACCCTCAACCCTCAACCCTCAAAACGGCTGTGCTCGCTCGCGAGGTGGAATGAATGAAAAGTTTCTACTTTGGCCAAAAAAAGTCCGAGGATTTTCAAACACAATCCGCTCCATGAGGCTTGCCGGATGCCCCCGGCGGCGCATTTCCAAAATCAGGTCGGGGACCGCCGTCGGTTTTGAAGGCCCCCAGTCGCCAGCCGAATTGACACACAACCGTTCGGGTCCGTAGATCTCAATCATGTCGACCGCGCGGGCAGGAGTGCATTTGCTGACCGGATAAAGAGTCATGCCGGCCCAAAACCCCCGCTCGAGGACTTCGCGGATGGTATGTTCTTCGACGTGATCGACGAGCACCCGCGTCGGATCCACCCGGTTATTGTCCAACAAGTCCAGGATCATGCGGGTCCCCTGATATTTGTCTTCCAGGTGCGGGGTGTGGATCAGGATCTGCTGTTCGTACTTGAGCGCCAGCTCGACATGTTCCTGAAACACGATTGCTTCGTTCCGGGTGTTCTTGTTCAGTCCGATTTCACCGATTCCCAGGACATTCGGGCGATCAAGGAATTCCGGAATCATCGCCATCACTTCGCGGGAAAGTTCCACGTTTTCAGCTTCTTTGGCATTGATGCACAACCAGGTAAAGTGCTGAATGCCGTAGGCTGCGGCCCGTTTCGGTTCGACCTCCGTCAGCTGCCGAAAATAGTCCCGAAACCCGTCGACACTGCCGCGATCAAAACCGGCCCAAAACGCGGGTTCGCTGATTGCGACGCAACCCATTTTGGACAACGCTTCATAATCATCTGTGGTGCGGGAAACCATGTGGAGGTGCGGATCGATGTAATACATTTCCTCTCCTGGACAGTCAGAGGCTGCCGGTAAGTTGTCTGCGAATCAAACGCGATCAGGTTCGAGCCGACAAGCGAAATTGGTCCTGCCACGATTCATCGTAGTCGCGGGAAAAGTGCAATTGAATTCGTTCTGCTCGATCGACGTCGTCGGTGGCCAACATCGAAATCGCCTTTCGAACCAATTCCATTTTGTCGTCATCATCGACATTTCCTGTGGCCCGATCGATGCGATCCAGGCTTGCTGCGATTTGAAGGATTTTGGCGCGAAGCTCGAGATACTCGCGATCCAGGATTTGTTTCGAATTCATGGCCTAAGTGCCTTCTCACTTGCGCGGATGGTTTACAATATGATATTCACCACAGCACCCCGCCACCAGTCGCCGAAAGCTGGTGAAGTTATCGTTTTTGACGTTTCAGCATTAACAGGCATCCCGACGCGTGAGCTAAGAACTTACACACCTGCGGAAACCCGACGCGTAAGTGAGGAAAACGGGTTTGACGGGATCCTCGCCAACGCGTCGGGTTGCCAAGAATTTGCTCGCTGGCACTCCCCGGAAAATTCGTACATGAGAGAATTCAATCCAAATTTCCGTGGCTCAATTGGGGGAGCTTTCGTCATTTTGCTCGCGATACTCGTCGATCCTCCGTGCGGCCTTGATCAGCTATCGGCCCACGAATTCGCAGACGGACATGTAGAGCGGTCGCTCAGCTTTGTGGTCCAGGACCAAAAAGTCTTTGTCGAATATGCCGTTGGCTGCAATGCGAACACGATGAAAGTCCTGTTGAATCAGTGGCAGACGAGCAGCAAATCGACATCCGCAACAGAATCGCCGGCCCTTTCGACGGAGGTAGGATCCATCCTCCCAACTGCCACCACGACAGCGGAAACTTCCGCGAGCGAACCGTTGACCGCTGCGGACGTCGAAATCGAGAAGGCATTTCAGAAGGCCGTGCTCGCCGAGATCGCCCGGCAACTTGACGTGACCTGTAATGGAAAGCGGGTTGATATCAGACCAGTCTCGGTGGAATTGTCACCTCGTCACCATGTCAACGCTTTGGCTCGGCTCGAATTTGATTTACCCCAGGCCGATAGAATAAGACTGATTGCCCACGATGTCCTGTTCCCAGACAAAGAAGGCGCGGTCAAATATGCGCTCAAACCCAAACAGTCAACCATTCTGTTGCGGTCCAACGTGGCACCCATTTTGGTCCGTGCTGAGAGGGTCGAACTCAATGGGTTGGGACCCGAGGCCCGTGCCGAAAAGACGACAATTGACTGTGAACTGTCTTTTCTGCCCCACAATCATCAAAACGTCCATTAAACTGGGCGAAAGAGGGCAATTGAGGATTCGCCTTGCACGACAGGACAAGGTGCTTAAGATTGATACGTTGATGTCCTCTAGTGCCAACGTGCTGCCTCGTCTGTCCGATCACTAAGTATGGCTCGACGCCAAGTTCTGGCAAGACACGAAGTCTGTTGTTTGCTCCAATTCCAAGACGAACCGAATGTCCCGAACAATCGCAATTGGTGATATCCATGGTTGTGCCACTGCGCTCGATCGATTGTTGGATGAGATTCAGCCCACTTCCGCCGATACGATCGTCGGCATGGGCGACTACGTTGACCGAGGAATGGAGTCTTCCCGGGTCCTGGAAATCTTGATCGATCTGGTTGGCAGTTGCCGTTTTATCCCGTTGATTGGCAATCACGAAATCATGATGTTCAAGGCGCTGCAGAATCAGCGTGAGCTTGACTACTGGTTTCAATATGGCGGCAGTTCGACAGTGGCCAGCTATGGGGGGCGGGTGCAAAATATCCCTCAACACCATCTTGCATTCTTGAGCCATTGTGTCCGGTATTACGAAACGGAAGATTTTTTCTTCGCGCACGCGAGCTACGATCCCGATTTGGCACTGAATCAACAGCCGGACGACCTGTTGTTCTGGCAGCACGTGTCGGCGTACCCGCCTCCGTTACACTACACCGGCAAGACGGCGATTGTCGGTCATACGCCGCAAATCGACGGTCACGTCTGCAATCTGGGCCACATCCGCATCATTGATACGTTTTGTTATGGCGATCAATGGCTGACCGCCCATGATGTGGACTCGGGTGAAATCTGGCAAACCAATAACAGCGGCGATTTCCGCACGGCTGAACTGGGTGAAATCCAGGACGTTTACGAGCAGGGTTCGTTTGACGACTACCGGGATTATCCCTGAGCCATGCGTTTCGATTCGATCTGGCCAGCCACTCGCCAAGCACCTAGAATTATTCTTCCATGGTTGGTGTAGCGCAAGGCTCGTGCGATTCGAAACGAGCGGCTGAACAACTGCTTCAGCTTTCAAAAAAACTCGCGAACGCTGCAGGCTTCGAAAAATGTGTGGCAGCCCTGTTGCAGGGCGAGATCGCCACTTTCGACGCAGTCTGGGGGTCATCTTGCGCACTGTTGGCAGCAGCCCTTGCCACACGATTCTCCAGCGTCTTGATTGTCGTTCCGGACAACAAATCTCAGGACAACTTGCTGGACGATCTGGCTACGTTTCATGGCGGTTTGGCCGAGAGATTTCCCGCCTGTCTGCAAGATAACTCAGGGGTGACCGTCGACCTCGAATTCGGAGACCGCATCCGGCTGCTAAAATCTTTGCTGGCGGGGGATCAGATTCCAATTGTGGTGGCCAACATTCAGGCTCTCATGCAGCCAGTGCCCGATCGCAGTGCTCTGCAAGCTGGTTCCAGGCAAATCGCGGTGGGCGACACGATCGGTGAAGAACTTATCCAGTGGTTACTGGGAAACGGATTTCATCCCACCAGTGCCGTCGAATTGCCGGGAGAATTCTCAAATCGGGGCGGCATTCTCGACATTTTTGCATTTGACTGGAACCAACCTGTTCGAATTGAGCTGTTTGATGATGAAGTCGAATCGCTGCGTCAGTTCGACACGGCATCCCAGCGCAGTGTAGCGGACCTGGCCCGCATCGAAATCACGGTCAAAGCACCCACTGCCGCGACCCACGCGCACTTTACGGATTACCTGCCGGCCGACACATTGCTGTTGCAGGTGGAACCGGAGCAAATCGCGGAAGAGGCTCAGAAGTACATCGAACGCAGTTCACGACCAACTGAACTGCACAGCTTGAACGAAATTACGTCCAGTTGGGCCAAATTGAAAACCGCCTCCGCCAGTCGACTGGCGCAAGGTGACCTGGGGCATTTATGGAGACTGCCAGTTGAATCGATCGATCGTTTCAGCGGCGATCCGGGCGAAATCCGCCTGCAGGTGGAACGCATGGGACTCGACTCGGAGATGTTTCTCGTCGCACGCGTCGAGGGCGAGATTCACCGAGTGGACGAAATTCTGGCCACAACCAAAGCCGCGCAATCGGGTCGACTGCGGCTGGCAGCTGGTTGCGTGCATGCTGGCTTTCGAATCACGGGCGACGAGTTTTCCTTATCGGAAGCCGCGGTTCCGACAGCGAAATCGAACCGATTGGTGGTGCTGGGTTGTGATCAGTTATTCCAGCGTACCGAACTTCGCCGGCGAGGACGAAGGCGTCTGGGTAAAGCGATCGACAGCTTCCTGGATCTGCGCTCGGGAGACTTGATTGTTCACTTGTCGCACGGAATTGGTCGCTTCCGCGGATTAAAAATGCTGGACAAGGATGGCCAGCATACCGAGCACCTCGAACTCGAGTTTTACGGGGGGACCCGAATTTTTGTGCCGGCGTCCAAGATCGACCTGGTGCAAAAATATGTGGGGGGTACCAAAACCCGGCCTGTGCTCGCGAGAATCGGCGGCAAAACCTGGGTGAAACAAAAAGCGGCTGCCGCCGAAGCCGTGCAGGACCTGGCCTCCGAAATGATTGAGCTACAGGCGTCCCGCAGCAGTCGGCCGGGAATTGCGTTTGGCCGCGATACGCAATGGCAACACGATTTTGAACAGTCGTTTCCGTACCGCGAAACCCCCGACCAATTGTTGGCGATTGAAGCGATCAAGAGCGATATGCAAGTGCCGCGCCCGATGGACCGCTTGCTTTGCGGCGACGTGGGATTTGGAAAAACCGAGGTCGCGATGCGAGCCGCCTTTAAGGCGGTCGAAAATGGTTACCAGGTTGCCGTGCTGGTTCCCACCACGATTCTGGCCGAACAACACTTTCGGACTTTCTCGCAACGCATGAGCGAATTCCCCCTGGAGATCGCCAAACTGAGCCGTTTTTGCACGACCAGAGAAATTAACGAGACCATCGAGAAACTCAAAACGGGTCAAACGGACATCGTCATCGGTACACATCGGCTGGTCTCCAAAGATGTCAGCTTTTGCAACCTGGGATTGATCGTCATTGATGAAGAACAGCGGTTTGGCGTCGAACACAAGGAACGCCTGAAGTCGCTGCGTTCCGAAGTTGATGTGCTGACGATGTCGGCAACGCCCATTCCCAGAACTCTGCACATGTCACTCGTGGGCGTCCGCGACATTGCCAACCTGGAAACGGCCCCGGAAGATCGCATCGCAGTTGAAACCCGTGTCACGCGCTTTGACGAAACGCTTATTCGCAACGCGGTCTTGCGCGAATTGAATCGCGGGGGCCAGATATTTTTTGTACACAACCGCGTCAACGATATCCACGTGATTCGCCAGCGGTTGGAATCCATCGTCCCGGAAGCGTCCATCGACGTAGGCCATGGTCAGATGCCGGAGGGACAATTGGAGAAGGTCATGACCGGGTTTATCAATGGCAAATTCGACATCTTGCTGGCAACGACGATCATTGAAAGCGGCCTGGATATCCCCAACGCGAACACCATTTTCGTCAACGAAGCGGACCGGTATGGACTTTCCGACCTGCACCAACTGCGGGGCCGGGTGGGACGATACAAACATCGCGCCTACTGTTACATGTTGATTCAGTCCAATAAGCATTTGAATCCAACCGCCGCCAAACGGCTGCAGGCCATCGAAACATTTAGTGAAATGGGAGCGGGATTTGCCATCTCCATGCGCGACCTGGAGATTCGCGGCGCCGGTAACCTGCTGGGGACGCAACAAAGTGGCCACATCGCCACGGTCGGCTACGAGCTTTATTGCCAATTGCTGGAAAATGCCGTGCGGCAGCAAAAGCACTTGCCTACCAAACTTTCCATTCACGTCGACATCGATTTGCCGTTGTCTGCCTACCTGCCGGACGAATACATTCAGGATCGGCGGCAAAAGATTGATTTGTATCGACGGCTCACCCGCCTGGAACAATTTGACCAGGTCGAAGAACTGCGGGCCGAAATGCAAGATCGGTTTGGACCGCTTCCCAAACCCGTGCAGCGGCTGCTGGAACTGTGCGAGTTGAAACTCGAAGCGGCCGTCTGGCAGATTGAGGAAATATTTCTCCAGGAAACCTACCTGGGATTCCGATTCGGGAATCTCGAACGCTTCAAACAGCTGGCAAAACTTCAAAAGCCGATTCGCATCGTTGACAACCAGACGGCATTTGTCACGCTAAAATCCGTCGCCATCCCGCCAGACAAAATGCTGGCACTGGTGAAATCACTCTTGCGGCCCAAGGGCTAGGTTGACTAAGGTTCGCGGCCATTTTGCGCTCGAAATCCAGCTTGCAATTGCGGGCCGGTGACTGGCATTCCGGCGTGCCGAATTTGCTCAGAGGCTTGCAGAAACAAACATGAAACGAATCTTCCCTGAATTCAATGCGCGGTCGATCGGCTGCGGCGCGGTGCTCGTTGGTTTCATCCTGGCCGCGCCGGTTTCCGGAATTCAAACCGGTCTTTCCAGTGGATCAACCGACCCGTACTTTCAAAAGCCTTCCTCCGCAGGCACCATTGGCGACGACACGCGGGTTGCCATCAGACAGTCCGCCGACGACAAGCAGGATTGGGCTCCCGGCAGTGGTAGCTACACTTTGGCCAAACAGCCGACGGTGATCGCCAAAGCGGCGCCCAAGTCGATCATTCGATCGACGCAAGATTGGAACGAAAATCAAGTCGTTCGCAACGAGTCCTTTGTTCCGGGGGATCACGTTGCTGCTACCGGTTCAGGTTCCAAACCACAAGACGCTGATCAGCCTCGGACGCAAACACCGAATCCGACAGACCGCCAGGCGGCCCCGACTCCCGTCCTGCCACCGTGGCGGCGAGCTTCGCTAACGCCAGATTCAAAAGCAAAATCTCAGGCACCCGTGCCGTCGCCCAACAGCCAAAACGACTTGTTGTCGACCACGCCACCAATCGCCGACAACAAGCCGCCTGTGCCGTCGACTGAGCCCTCAACCACAGGCCTTGATACGACTTCCATTTTTCCCCGCCAATCGCCCTTTCAACCGCCCGCCAACGGCGAACAGCGAGCTTCGGAACCAACGCGTCAATCACCCACGCCGACCGAATCGCAACCGCTCGAAATCCCGAATAGTTTCTCCGTGGAATCGCCTACGTTGCGCCATGTAACGGGAGCCGATTCAAAATCGACGAACCCGGGAAGTGACGTAACGACAATCGATTCATCTTTCAGTAGTTCGGGTACGGATTCGAAAGATGCTGTCGGAAATGATTCCAGTCCGTTCGAAGGCGATGATTTCATGCCCCTGGGGTCGACCGTGGAACGCACGCCGGAAGAGTCGACACCACCACCGAAATCACTCTCGGCGAAAGTCGCAGACGACGCCGAAGCTACCGAACCTGAAGTTCTTGAAGCGAAAGTCGAGCCGGGTAAAGCCAGCTCATTTGAACCGGGGAGAGTCCTCGCTCTGGTTGGGGGTGAACCGATTTTCGTGGCGGACCTGTTGTTTGATGTCAACAACTTTATCAAGAAAGTAGCTCCGACGGCGCCCGAATCGGTCGTGGATCAACAGCGGCCGCTGCTGATCCAAAAGATCTTGCCGAGGTTTATCGATGCCAAACTTCTCTATGTGGGGACCCTCCAGGGTCTGCCCGAACAAGTGGACGTGGAAAAGATACTGGAGCAGGCCGGCAAGGAGTTTGATGAAAAAGCGCTGGGGCAGATGATGGAACAGTCCGGCACAACGACGACGGCTGAATTTGATGCGCACCTGCGGTCGCTGGGATCGTCCTTGCGAAAAATGCGACGCACCTGGGCCAAGGAACAACTGGTCCGGTTTTTTCTCAGTAAACAGCTCAACGTTGATACGGAAGTCACGCATCAGGAAATGCTCGACTACTACCGGGAACACGAGGCTGAGTATTTGATCGAAGCTCGTGCCAAATGGGAACAGATCATGGTTCGGTTCGACAAATTTTCATCGCGGGACGAAGCACGCCAGGCGATTGTGTCCCTGGGCGACAAAATCGTGTACGGGGCCAAACTCGACGCGGTCGCCCGGGAAAGTTCGCAGGGGTATCTGGCCAGCAAAGGCGGCCAGCACGATTGGACAACCCAGGACGCCCTGGTTTTAAAGGAGCTTGACAAAGCCATTTTTGAATTGCCCATCGGAAAGCTGAGCGACATTATTGAAACGCGCGACGGTTTTCACATTATCCGGGTCATTGAGCGAGAAGAGAAAACCAAAACTTCTTTTCTGGACGCCCAAGTCGAAATCAAACAAATCCTTCAGGATCTCAAACGCAACGAAGCGTTCCAGGAACATTTGAAAAAGCTCAAGCGCGAAATTCCAGTGGAGATTTTTGAGATATCTGAGGATGAATCGCAAATTGGGGAAACCTACTCGCTTGGAAATTAACGCTGAGATTGCTTGCCGGAGTTTAAACCCTGCGATCTTGCCGAGTTGTCGCTTTCATCCCGTTCCCCCATCGCCTCAAAACGGCTAAACTGGTGAGCGCCGTGAGGCTCTGTTCAGGCAAGTGCCTGGCCTCGCGACCAACACGCCAACGCCCCAGCACGCCCGAAGGTTGGCGACCCGCGAACACATGAGGGGAATATGGTGCCGACAGTAACCGCAGGATCCAAACAGATGACAAAAGCTGCGAAATTGACTTGCAACGACAAGGAAATCGAATTTCCAATCGTGGTCGGAACGGAAAACGAATCCGCTTTGGATATTGGCAAACTGCGAAGCGAAACGGGCTTGATCACGCTGGACGAAGGATACGTCAACACTGGCTCAACCTGCAGCGCCATTACATTTCTCGACGGTGAACAGGGGATTCTCCGATATCGAGGCTATTCGATTGAGGACCTCGCCCTGAATTGTGATTTTGTCGAAGTCTGTTATCTGTTGATCGAAGGAGAATTGCCCACCGCGCAGGAACTGGAAGATTTCCGGACCGCCATCCGTCGGCACACGATGTTGCACGAGGACATGCGCATGTTTTACGACGGTTTTCCCCGCGACGCGCATCCCATGGCGATCCTCTCCAGCGTCGTCAGCGCGATGTCCACTTTTTACCAGGATTCTCTGGATCCACATGACCCGGCTCATGTCGAGGTTTCCATTCAACGACTGCTGGCCAAGCTCCCCACGATTGCCGCGTACAGTCACAAAAAATCCAAGGGACAACCGTTTATCTATCCGGATAACAGTTTGTCTTACGTGGAAAATTTCATGCGGATGATGTTTTCTGTGCCTTGTGAACCTTATGAAATGGACGAGACGTTCGTTGATGCACTCAACATGCTGCTGATTGTCCATGCGGATCACGAACAAAACTGCAGTACATCCACGGTACGAATGGTTGGTTCTTCTGACGCGAATCTGTTCGCTTCGATTTCCGCCGGTATCTGTGCGTTGTGGGGTCCGTTGCACGGCGGAGCCAACGAAGCGGTCGTGGCGATGCTCAATCGCATTCGTGAAGACAACTGCAACGTGAAAAAGTATGTCGACATGGCCAAAGACAAGGATGAGGGCTTTCGCTTGATGGGTTTTGGTCATCGGGTTTACAAAAACTTTGATCCCCGCGCAAAAATCATCAAAGCCGCCTGCGATCGCCTGTTGAACAAACTGTCGATCGATGATCCGCTATTTGATATCGCCCAGCAGCTGGAGACCGTGGCGCTGGAAGACGAGTATTTCATCAAGCGAAATCTGTACCCCAACGTCGACTTTTATTCGGGGGTCATCTATCGCGCACTTGGAATTCCGGAAGAGATGTTTACGGTCCTGTTTGCGATGGGCCGACTCCCCGGATGGATCGCGCATTGGAAGGAAATGCACTCGTCGGACAACAAGCGAATCTGCCGTCCCCGCCAAATTTACACGGGGGCCAACGCCCGTGAATTTGTCGAAGTGGCCAAACGATAGGCGGAAACGTTAGGCGAGCGAATCGTGTTGGACACGAGCCCGTTAACACCCAACTGTGGGCTTTTGTGTACCCCCTGAGTCGTTGGGCACGCTCGCTACGGCCCGCTCAATGCGCACGCGGTTTGAGGATGTTCAGGATCCGTAATTTTTCCCGATACCATCCTCACCCCGGTAAGAAGCGGCCCCAAATCCGTGGTTTTTCCGTTATTCATTGGCGAAACCAGCATTGCCACGGGAATTTGTTCCGTTTTTTCAACAGTAAATAATTGACCCCGAGTGGCTGCCCATTCATACTGATCACGTGAGGTTAAAAGTTAGCCGAACTACTTGTCCCTTATCTTTCGCCAAAACCTAGTCTGGATTTAGCATGCTTTTTCGCATTTCAGCTGTGTCGCTGCTATTTTGCTCACTTATCGCGTTGCCACTCGATCAGGCGTCCGCTCAGATCATTGTCGGTGGCGTTAGCTCTGACGGCAGCGTGCTCATCGTAAACTCGACGCTGGCCGACGATTTATTCCAGACCTGGTCAGAAGACACGCTGGGTACTTATTCCATCAGTGAAACAATTGCCTTTCCTGCGGGGGGAGCGACGATCGGGACCGCGGCAACGACCTTGGACTTCAATGCAGTCTCGAATCTGTTTACGGCGACGGTCGATATCTTCTCGGATGCAGGAATCGACCCATCCGGCTCCGATTCCGAAACCCAGGCGATGGTCGTGAATGAGCTCTTTTTCAACACGGCTCAAGAATACAATTTTGTCCTTACCGGCAACAACGATATTGTCGGTGGAGCGACGAGTACCTATATGTTTGAGAATATGTCGACGGGCCAAACCTTCAGCTTTGGCGACACCGGAACGCTCGACGCCGGCAGTTACGTATTGCGGACATCACAAATGGGCGGTTCAACCACCATTAAAGGTGTTTTTTCCGGCGTGCAAAGCGTCAACTTTGACTTCAATCTGCAGCTTACGGCAATCCCGGTTCCCGAACCGACGTCCGCGGCAATTCCGCTGTTGTGTGGGCTCTATGCAGCGACAGCTCGACGGCGTCATCGCTAGTCCCGCGAATCGTCTCCTTTCGAATCGCGACCACGGGCGGTCTTTGGAATCCTGATCGTCGTTGTGGTTTGTCTTGACGATCAGCCGGATGCCGCCGGAAATTCTTCTCCGGCACAGCCAGAAGCCGAAAATTTTCGCTTCATTCTTGAGGTTCGCTAACAACTCAGCTAGCTCGAATCCGAGTTTTTAGTAGATTATGGGCTTTCAACCAAGCTGAACGCTTCCCAATATTCTTAGTTTGTGGTTGATGCGAACGCATCGCTGGCTGGGAGCAAAGCAGCGATCGACTCAAAACAGGGAGAGTTACATGTCACCGGTGGACACTGAGAACCAAGCCCAATTGTTTGGCCATCCGACTGGCTTGTACACGCTCTTTTTTGCAGAGATGTGGGAAAGATTTTCGTACTACGGAATGCGTGCCCTGTTAATCCTGTACATGATCAAGGGATTTCTCGGTTTCGGAGATAGAGACGCCAACGCGGTCTATGGAGCGTACACCGCGTTGGTCTACATGACACCGTTTTTCGGCGGCATGATCGCCGATAAACTCTTAGGATCGAGAACGTCAGTTGTGATTGGCGGCCTGCTGATGGCAGCCGGTCAGTTATTGATGACTGTTCAAAAAGAATTCTTGGGCATTCCACCTGATTTGTTCTTTTTTACCGCCCTCGGATTGCTGATCACGGGAAATGGTTTCTTCAAGCCGAATATTTCCACGATTGTTGGCACGCTTTACCCGGACGGCAGCCCGAAACGCGATGGTGGTTTCACCATTTTCTACATTGGGATTAACCTGGGTGCCGCGATGGCGCCCTTGCTGTGCGGCTACATTGGCGAGACCTACGGCTGGGAAAAGGGATTCGGCCTCGCCGCAATTGGCATGCTCGTGGGAACTGCCATTTTTGTCGCGCCGACCGTTGGCACTCAAATTCTGATTTTAGCGACTGCATTGGCCAGTGCCGCCGGGCTGTTTTGGTTCAACGCGGGCGAGTTGTTTTCGCTGATCTCCAATATCTTTGTCGCGGTTGCCTTAATTGTCTCAGGCTTGGTCACGTTTGTAGCACTTGGTAGGGGGGGCCTCCCGAAGGAAGCCGGCGGACCGCCGGAGGGAGTTCCGTACTTTTCGAATCTTATTAAGGTTCTGGTCGGGACAGCGATCTTGATTCCGGTTTTCGTAATTTTCGTATCCGGTTTCTCGGTATTGCCCGGCGTTGACAGCCAGGTAATGCTGATTAACGAAGAAACGGTTTCGTCGCTGGAAACAAGTGAATCGCCGCTGATTCGCGGTGTTGCCGAATTTGTCAAAGAGGCCAGTCGGCCGGCCGGACTGGTTTTGATTCTGGCGGGAATCGGCGCCATGATTTACCTGTTGCGTGAAGCGTTCGCAATGGAAAAAGTCGCCCGCGAAAGAATGTGGGTCGTGTTCATTTTGACGTTTTTCATGTTCATCTTCTGGGCGTTCTTTGAGCAATCAGGCAGCTCCGTCAACAATTTTACCGATCGCAACGTCAATCGTGTCGTCGGATCCTCACCGGTAACGGCCGAAGACGTTGGCAAAACGGTTACGTTTCGGCTGGTTGCCAATGGAGACGATACCGACAGCATGGACTACCTTTCGCAAGAGTTCCTGGGCCAGAAAAACGACTCGCCGGGATTCAGTGACCGATTAGCCGGCGCGATTCGAGGTGTTGAGGCGGGCAAAGAAGAAAACAAACGCATGAGCGATGAAGATCTTGCCATCACCATCGAAAAGGTAACGTCGCATCCAACCCTGACCATGACGGGATTGACGTATTTGCGGGAGTTCGCCAAGAGCGACAAAGCAAGCGAGCAGGACAAAACCGTCGAATGGAAATACACGGAGGATAACGTGGGCACGCTCGGCGTGGGCGGCGCTGAAATTCCGGCGTCCGTATTCCAGGCGGTCAACCCGATTTACATCATGATCTTCGGACTAATTTTCACGGCCCTGTGGGGATTCCTGGGAGCGCGTGGGCTGGAACCGAGCACACCGGTTAAATTTGGACTGGGTTTGCTGCAGCTGGGTCTCGGATTCGCGATGCTCTATTTTGGTTCCCAGTACAACGTCGGCGGGCGGGTTGCGTCCTATTGGTTGTTGTTGATGTATCTGCTGCTGACAACCGGCGAACTCTGTTCGTCACCCGTCGGACTTTCCATGGTCACAAAATTGACTCCCTCGCACCTGGTTAACACGGTGATGGGTTCGTGGTTCCTCGCGACCGCATTTTCGCAGTTCCTGGCGGCCATCATCGCCCAATTCGCGGCGGTCGATACCGGCACGGGCAACTTTGTTCCTGATCCAATCGAAACCGTTCACATGTACGGCAACGTATACGGGATGATCGCGATTGCCGCCGCCGGTTTCGGTGTGTTATGTCTGATCATGTCACCGGTTCTCAAGAAATGGATGCACACCGACCAACCGCATACGGTGTGATGATCTGAGAATTTGGTAGCGAGGATTAAGTTCGTGCGGAGTACGGAGTACTGAGTACAAAACGTTTTTCCGTTGGTAGGTTCTTGTCCGTGACCGAAAACCATCAAAGCAGGTGAGACTTGAAACGTCGTCGCACTGCCACTGTTTCGGACTTGCATCCCTTTCACACCAACGCCTTCACCATTTCCCTGATTTGCTGCGTCGACATGCCACGGCAGAGGATTTTCTTGGTTGACGACGTGTGACCGGCGACGATTTCGAAATTCGATTTGGGAAGTTTGAATTGTTTGGCGAGAAAATTGACAATCGCCTTGTTGGCCTTTCCCTTCTCGGCCACAACCGTCACGCAAACTTTCAGATGACCGTCCACGATTCCGCGAAGTTCGTTCTGGCGTGAACCGGGTGCCGCTTTGACTGATAGGATAACGCCTTGTTCAGTCTCGCGCAGCTCCAAATCCATCGCTCAAATGCCTTCGAACAGGGAAGAGCCTATTCGGACTATCGTCGCCCCTTCTTGAATCGCTACTTCGAAATCACCACTCATTCCCATGGAAAGCTCGCTCAACTTGATATTCGGAGCATCCAGATGTTGATGACGGTCGCGTAGCTCACGCAGCAAAGCGAATTCGCGCCGCGCTTCGTCCAAATCGCCCTCGAGGCCCGCCATACACATTAATCCTCGGACCAGGACGTTGTGTTTGGCAGCGACCGATTCCAAAGCAGCCGACAATTCATCCGGTCGAAAGCCGTGTTTTGCCGGTTCATTGGATACGTTAACTTCCAGCAAAACCGGCGTGAGCTCTTCTGCCGCTTCGTCGATCGCTTCGATCAATCGCAGACTATCCACCGAGTGAATCATTTTCGCACAAGCGAGGGTGCGTTTGACCTTGTTACGTTGCAAGTGGCCGATCATATGCCAGGTAATATCGCAGTCGCTGAGGGCAGCAGATTTTTCCCACAACAACTGCGGACGGCTTTCGCCCAGGTTGCGACAACCGGCTTCGAACAGCACTCTCGCCACCGGGGCTGCGACATATTTGGTGACGGCCACGAGCATCACGTCGGCCGCTGTTCGTCCTGATTGCCGCTGCCGCCAGGTCGATCCGGTTCTGAATTCCCGCCAAGTTGGTTTTGATTCGGTCGATCATTCGATTAGCAATAATTCTGTCATCTCGCCGCTGGCGTGGAATCGTCCGAGGTAAAACTCGTCGACGACATTCTGGCCGATAAACGTACGGTTACCCTTGGCAGCCACCGAGCGATAATACACCCATTGTTCCTTGCCCACCTGGATTCGAAACGCGACGGCAATGTCCTTGTTCGACAATTTCCAGTACCTCGGCGACCGTCAATTGACGCCAGGTCCGCGGTTTAACGCTTCGTTTCGGGTTAAGATCAAAAAACAACGCAGCGCACAGTCCCTGGCCCAAAAATTCCTGTTGCAGCACGAGGCGATTGTTTTCGTAAGTCAGACTATCTTCCGATCGGGATTGTTTCCATTCCGGCAGAGCCAGCGGCAACACCAACGACCGAATTTTCTGATCGCGCAGGTAAACCTCGCGCGTCTCCGATTCAGCCAACGCTGCAATCCCCGGAGATAACGGAAACTCGCAGCGGTAATCAATTCGCGCCGGTTGCCTGGTATTAATTACGTCGGCCAACAAGGCAAACTGATCCTGCTTGCCCAGGATGACCTGCCGGTGCAGAGTGACGTCCTTTGCCAATTGCATTTTGAGCTCGAGGTAATCGACTTCGTCGTCCAAATTTTCACAAACCAGCTCAAATGATTCTTCGCCGGCCAGCGGTTTCCCATTGATCGAGATTTGCGGAGTGCAGTCGCCTTCGATCAAGCTGACGTGACGCACAATCTCGATCCAGCTGCGACGGTCGTGCCAAGTCAACGCGACTTTGCAGGCGTTCCGCTTCCATTCCGATTGCAGAACGGCGACCTCCGCCCACTCGGAAAAACCACTTTCCTGCGGAAAGCAATTGCCACTTGCTTTTTTCCTGGATGCCGCGATGGGGTTTAAACATCGCGCGGCGATTTTTCGGTCCAGCGAATCAGTCGTCATTCGCAACATCGTGTGAATGGATTCTGCTGTGAACGGGTTGGATTGGTGATCGCTTCCAATTAAGGTTCCGTCCGGCCGCGCCAGACAGATCGACTGTCGCACGGCCCATTCCAGGCGTAACGCGGTGTCGGAAGGAATCTTCAATTTCAACTGTTCCGCGATCGCCGCACAGCGGGACCAGCTGGCGACCAGTGGGCCGAATAAACTCAGAAACTGCGATTCCGGCCAGCCGTCTCCATCGAGAAGCTCGGCGACCAGCCGCGACATTTTCTTAAACGCTTGCTTGCCCAATTTTCGTGTTGGTGCAAACTCGGATAGTTGCAAGTTCAGCGTCATGGGCAGCTCGACTTGGCATAACTGATGCAACCACGGTTGCTGCCGGAATCAAGCTTACACTCAGCTGCGAGGGAAACGAGTTTGCCAACGGTCATGTGCCAGGTGGATTCGTCGGTGTAATCGCAGATCCAGCCAATCGACTGGGCCGCTCCCAGCGCCGCCAGCGCCGATTCGATGTCAACACGCGCCGTATCGAGCTGGGCAATCGTTTTGACGATCGAGTCGGCCGTGGATTTCAGCTTTTTCCTGGTCCTGGTTGCCGCGTACCATTTTTGAATTCGCCCGACAATCTCCAGTTCATTGACCACCGACGGCAATGTCCAACAAAGGGGGGAACCAATTCCGTTGCCGAAAAGTTTGATGGAGTTCAAACTGGATGAAGTTCCATGCAGCTGTTTTTTTTGCCTTTTCCAACTGGCGAGCTTGACGTCAGGAGGCCGCTCGGATTTTGATTGTTTCGTAAAACTAGCAGGCGTTTCAACAACTTGTGTCGATTTCACTGAGCCATTGGACTCGTTGTCGTGATCAAAGTTGGACTTCATGAAAAAATGGTCGCTGGGAAAGGGAAAAAACCGGGATTTGCCGCATCAGGTCGGGGCTGGCATTTTATCACCAACATAATCAGATGCTACGTGCCGCAACGCCTGCTGCGTTGAAGAATTCGCGTTTCGACCGTATCCTATTTGCGGCCTGCAAGCGTCTTTGTTGTTGGTTTTCATCGTGGTGCGATTGAGACCGTACCTCTCCCACTGGGAGAGGTCGCCGTCTCAGCGGCGGGTGAGGATAAAAAAGCTGTGAACTGCCGAAGTGCGTGCCAGCCGGCTACCGTCCGTTTTTAGGGAGAATTTTATGCGAGTCCTGTTTGTGAGTTGTTGGATAGTTCTGGCCGTCGCTGTTGGCCCAGGTTGCGACAGGACGATGGATCACGCCGCAACGCGCAACGGGCCCGCGAACGCAGCCCCCACGGCAACGCCCTCATCAACAACAGAAACAACTCCGCCCGAGTCTCCGGGTCCGGAGCCACAATCTGCATCCGATCATTCGGCAACAAGCCCGGACGTTCGCGAAGTCGGTCCCGCAGAAATCGCTTCGACGCCCGCCAAGCCGGACGACACGGCCTTCGCCAGCCCGTTAAAAGACATTCCGCTGCCGACCGAAGAAGAACCGCAAAAAGAATATGTCGAAACACAAACGATCGAAATCCCCAACAATTGGACGCGGGTAACCAAAGCAGGCCAATCGGAAGTCTGGATCGATGTTAAGGCCAAACACGTGATCGTGGCCGGCCGCACGTGTCTGCAACAAGGCGGATTGGAAATGTTCATCTGCCCGTTTTTCACCAAGGAGCATGAATCGGTCATCGCGGTCAACGCCAAGTCGTTTGAAATCCATTCCTCGTTGTTGGCAATCGGCGCAGTTCCCGGCTTGCCCGTGCAATGGGATCCCGAATATCGACCTGCTCGGGGCCCGATCGTAAAAATCGATGTCATGTGGAATGATAACGCTTCGGGCAAAATAATCACCCGCCGCGGACAGGAGATGATTCGCGATTTCAAGACAAAAAAACCGATGGAGCTGGACTGGGTCTTCGGAGGCAGTGTGCTTGAGAAAGATCCGGAAACCGGGCAATCTTATTACTATGCTGACGGGGGCGAACTTGTTTGCTTGTCAAATTTTTCGACGGCAGCCATGGACATTCCGATCCAGAGCAGCGACTCGAATGAAGACCTGTTGTACGAAGCCAATCCGGACATGATTCCCGAACCAGGAACCAAGGTTTATGTTATTTTCAAACCGGAAATCAACCCCGCGTCAGATCAGGAAAAACCGCAAGCGACGGACAAGTAATCTGTCCGATCGTTTAACGTCTCGCCGGCAGGCGCCGAGGTAGGGCAGAGCTCTGTCTCTGCCGCCGACAACAAATAAAGCGAATTGAATGAACCCAGCTCACCCGGCAGTGTCCCAATAGACTGCGAAGGCAAAGCTTGTTCCAATCGACCCGGCCAAGCCCCAGAAAACGCCGGTTTTCGGCTCCAATCGGAAAAATCGGTAGCTTGCTGTGTACTTCAAGTCCGCCTTAGGCGAAAATTGAGGTAACGGGGTTTCAGGCTTCCGATCATGATTAAAAGGAAGCTTGGCACAGCTCACTGATCGTCGGACGTAAACCGAAAGAATATATCGCATCATTAGATTCCGATGGGAATCAAAGGAGACTACCTCACCACGTGCAAGAACGAAAAAAATCTCAACTGGTCGACAGGGAAATCGCAATCATCGTTCGAGTCATTCTGCCTGGAGACCATTTCGCTGCTGATCCGCTGGACGAGTTACAGGGTTTGGCGGAAACCGCAGGAGCCCATGTTGTCGCCGGCTTGACGCAGCGACGCGAGAAACCTGGCATTACCACCTATCTTGGCAAGGGCAAAGTCGACGAGTTGGCAACGCTCGTCGAATTTCACGCGGCCGACGTTGTAATTTTTGACAACGATCTCTCGCCCGCCCAGGTTCGCAACCTGGAAACAACGCTCAACGTCAAAGTTCTCGATCGCACCGAACTCATTCTTGATATCTTTGCGACTCATGCGCAAACGTATGAATCGAGATTGGCCGTGGAACTGGCTCAGCTGGAATATTCGCTGCCACGCCTCAAACGCATGTGGACCCACCTTTCCCGCTTGAAAATGGGTGTGGGGATGCGTGGTCCGGGTGAAAAGCAGCTGGAAGTCGATCGGCGGTTGGTGGAAAAACGGATTCACGAACTGAAAGCTGAACTACGCAAAATCGAAAAACGAAAGGAACGTCAAGTTCGCTCGCGGGATGGATTGATGACCGTCTCGCTGGTCGGTTATACCAACGCCGGCAAGAGCACGATCATGAACGCGTTGACCGATGCGGATGTGCTGGTCGAAGACAAGTTATTTGCCACGCTGGACACGCGCACCCGCCGCTGGCAATTGCCGAGTTGGGGGCCCGTTCTGCTCAGTGACACGGTCGGTTTTATTCGTGATTTGCCGCACCGATTGATCGCCAGCTTCAAAGCGACTTTGGAAGAAGCTCATCAGGCTGACCTGCTGCTGCATGTGGCAGACGCCAGCAACCCGGCTGTGATGGATCAGATCCGCGCGGTCTATTCGGTGCTGCAGGAACTGGGCATCGAGGAAAAAGACACGCTCTTGATCCTTAACAAGATTGACGCCGTCCAAGGCAGGAATCTCGAGTCGGTGCTTAACCGTTATCCGAATGCGGTACCGGTCTCGGCGAAAACACGCGAAGGCTTTGAGCGATTGAGAAAAAGTGTCAGCGATGCCCTCAGTCGTCCGTTTCTGGATGTCGATATCGAAATGAATGTCGCCAACGGGAAACTGCTCGCCTACCTGGCCGCCCATGGCGAAATCCTGTCAACGCAATACAACGAAGATACGGTCAGGGTTCACTGTCGCGTGCCCAAAAAAGTGGTCAACAAGATCGTGGACGATCACACGATCAAAATCGTGGCCCATGAAACCGATGGTCAGGCAATTGAGTCAGCCAAAAACGGCAAGCCGAGCGATCACGGCAAGCCGTTTGCCAATGGCCAACCCGCAGTGGCTACGAATGTGGCCGATTTGAAGCCCAATCAATCACAACCCATGGACGACGTGGCTTAACAGATTGGCGGGGTAAGCATGGCTCGACGTCGCCTCGAAAACCTGCGCGATCGTGACGGGGGCTTCGAGTGGAATCGGTTGGCAACTCGCCATTCAATTGGCTCAGCACAACGCCAACGTGGTTGCCGTCGCCCGCAGATCCGAGCGGCTGGACGAACTGCGATTGGCTGCTCAAGCGTCGCCGGGCAGAATCGTCACCGTCGTCGGCGACGTGACGGACACCGCGGTGCGCCATTCGCTGCTGGAGACCTGCCAACGCGAATTTGGCGGGCTGGATTTGCTGATCAACAATGCCGGAACCACGGCAATGGGACCTTTTGCGGAAGCCAGCCCCGAGCGTTTGCGGCAGATTTTTGAAGTCAACTTTTTCGCCCTCGCCGAAATGACGCGCGAATCGATTCCGCTGTTAAAAGCCGGCGTCAAACCAATGATCGTCAACATCAGCAGCGTCTTGGGACACCGGGCAGCTCCTCTGAAAACTGAATACTGCGCGAGCAAATTCGCCGTACACGGATTCAGCGACGCGATTCGCGCGGAACTAGTGGAATATGGAATCGATTTGTTATTGGTTAGCCCCAGCACGACGGACAGCGATTTTTTTGAACACGCGATCGAAGATTCGACTCACAAAAACTGGAAAAAATCGGGGGCGATGCCGCCGGCAGTCGTTGCGCAAAAAACGCTGCGGGCAATCCAAAAAGGACGACACGAGATCATCCTCACCGCCGGCGGTCGGTTCATTGTCTGGCTTGATCGCTTGATTCCGTCGTTTGCCAATCGCATCGTCGCCAGGTTTGGACAATGATGGCCGGCAGGTGGCAAAACGCGGGATAGGCATCTTGCTTTGTTATACCCCATAAGTCCTTACGCGCTTCCGCCGTACTGAACGGAGATTACTGGCTCCCACGTTTTTTGCCCGCTTCATCATCGCTTGTGACCACTTTGAGCGAACTGCCACCTCCCTTAAAATGCGTGGCGAACATGAAACGAGCTCACATTGTCTGACCGAATAATGACATCGACCACCGACCCAATATCAAACCTCATGACCGAACATTCCGACGCGACGAATCCCGAAGAAGCCCGCCGTAAAAAATTCGAAAAAATCATTGAGCTGGGATTCGACCCGTTTGGCCAACGGTTTGACGACAGGTCGCTGATTCGGGACATTCGCGCTCGGCAAACCGAAATTCAGTTTGTTCAGGAAGTCGGCAAACCGGTTGCGTTACCGGGCGAAGCGGAACTTGCCGATTTGAACTTTAAAGATTGGTTGAAGGAACAAGGCTCGGGGTCGTTGACGGGGCCTGCCGTTCGCGCGGCCGGTCGGATCATGCTGCAGCGCGATACTGGCAAACTGCAATTCATCAACATCGAAGACTGGACAGGCGGAATTCAACTGTTCGTCGGCAAAAAGCAGGTCGGCGATGAAAACTGGGAACTTGATCAAGTGCCTTGACCTGGGCGACTGGATCGGAGTCGACGGGCAACTGCGGCGAACTCAAACCGGCGAACTTTCGATCTTTGCCGAAAAAATCTACGTCCTGTGTAAGACTCTGGAACAGCCCCCGGCAAAACACGTCGGCTTGACCGACCCGGAAATTCGGCAACGACGACGGTATATTGATCTGGCTTACAACGAAGGTGTACGCGACCGTTTCCTGCAACGATCAACGATTGTCCAGTCCATTCGCAAGACGCTGACCGACCAGGGGTTTGTTGAAATCGAAGGTCCGACGCTGCACACCATCGCCGGCGGTGCCGCAGCCAAGCCCTTCAAGACCCATCACAATGCGTTGGACATCCCGCTGAATATGCGGATTGCCCTGGAACTGCACCTCAAACGACTGATGGTCGGCGGCATGGAACGCGTGTTTGAGCTGGGACGCGTCTATCGCAATGAGGGGATCAGCCCGAAACACAATCCGGAATTCACCATGATGGAGGTGTATCAGGCATTTGGAAATTACGAGTCGATGATGGATTTGACGGAAGCTTGCATCGCCAATGCACTTAAGGCGATGGGTGCTCAGCAATCTGATCCCCTGGGGCGAAACCCAACTTGACTTTTCCACCCCGTTTGCCAGGAAGACCTACGACGAGCTATTTGCCGAAAACACCGGCGTTGACCCGCACGATCAAGCTGCTGTACAAGCTTACGCCAGTTCAATTGGTCTGGAAATCCAAGGCAAACACCCGGACGTGATCAAAAGCGAAGTCTTCGAAGAGAAGGTCGAAGACTCTTTGTCCGGGCCGGTGTTCGTCATTGATTACCCTGCCAGCATTTGCCCGCTGACCAAACGCAAGCCAGGCAACCCCGCCGTCGCGGAGCGTTTTGAGCTGTTTGTCGACGGGATGGAATTGGCGAATGCCTACACCGAATTGAACGACCCCGATATGCAGGAACAACTATTTCGAACGCAGTTGGAAGGCATGGCAGAAGAGGACTCGATGGCGAAAATGGATCATGATTTCGTGCGGGCACTTCGCAACGGCATGCCCCCGGCAGGTGGATTGGGAATTGGAATCGATCGGCTGGTCATGCTGCTGACCAATTCGCCGTCGATTCGTGATGTCATTTTGTTTCCGCTGCTCCGCCCGGAAACCGAGGAGTAATTTTAAACTGGATGCTGATGTTTCCCGGGAAATACGCCTGAAACAATCTGCCCCGAATGCCGTAGGTAGGAATCGAGATCATCGCTACGATCTCGACACCAGAAAACGGGACCAAGAAACTTAGCCAAAGGACTGGCGATGTATAAACTGTTGCTTGCGTGGCGTTACTTGCGAACACGATTCATCGCGCTCGCTTCGATCGTAAGTGTCACGCTCGGCGTTGCGACGTTGATCGTCGTGAACAGCGTCATGGCAGGATTCGTCGAAGAGATGAAGGACCGCCTGCACGGGATCCTGTCGGATGTGGAAATCGCCAGTCCGGGGTTGGGCGAAATTGAGGCCCCCGAATTCTACGTGCAGCAGATCAAAGATCTGCTGGGAGAGGAACTCGAAGCCGTCACCTATGTCACGCGTGTGCCTGCGTTGATGAATTTCGAGTTTCGCGGCCACCAGTGGACCCAGCAAATCATGCTGATGGGAATCGACGAGGCGACGTATGGTCAGGTCACAGAATTCCTGCCGTTCTTGCTGAACGAATCCAACCAGCAACAGATTAGCTTTCAACTCAAAGAAGACGGTTACGACGCGCGTTTCAAAGACGTCGCCGGTTGGCCCTATCGGCGAACCAAATTCGAAAATCAGCGCAAGATGGAGCAGCTGATGAGCCTTCACCAGGCCAACTACGACCAACCGTTTGGTCCGCAATACGAGGCCGACGCTGCCGGGTATGACGAACCGCAAGAATCGAATTTTGGTGGCGGGATGGAATCTGAAACGTCCACCAACATACGGCAGGAATCCGTCATGCGTCGACCGGGTGAAATCCATCTCGTGCCGCTTCCGCAGCGGGTTCCTGACGTCGAACAAGTCGTCGGGGAAAAATTGGAATCAGCCGAACGAATCAGCAGGTCGGCGATTTACGGCGTACGATCCGAACACACAGTTCCGTGATTCGATTCCCATGGAACAGGTCTTTGATCCGGTCAAACACCAACACACGGGCATCATCCTCGGGCTGGCGATCGGGAATCGAAAATACACGGATGTTGACACGGGAGAAGTCAAAGATTTGTTCATGCTGCGACCTGGCGATGACATTCAGGTAACGCTCCCGACGGGCGGCAGTAATCCTTCTCCGGTCATGGAAAATTGCACGATCGTCGATTTTTACTGCTCCAACATGCACGAATACGACTCGAGTTTTGCCTTCATGCCGCTCAAGGAGTTGCAACAATTGCGAGGCATGATCAATCCTGTGACCGGTGCCTCGACGGTTTCTTCGATTCAAATCAAAGTCAAAGAAGGTGCTAACCTCTCGGAAATTCGTGACAGGTTGAATGCCAAGTTTCCGCCGCACCTTTATCCGTGGGTGATCCAGACCTGGCAGGACACGCAGCGCCCTTTGTTGAGCGCCGTCCATCTTGAGCTGACGATTTTGAACATCCTGCTGTTCATGATCATCGCGGTCGCCGGCTTTGGAATTTTGGCCACGTTTTACATGATCGTCGTGGAAAAAACGAAAGACATTGGGATCCTCAAGGCACTTGGTGCGCCCAGCGGAGGCGTGATGTCAATTTTTCTGGGCTATGGGTTTTCGTTAGGCACCGTTGGTGCGGGGGTCGGAATTGTGATGGGGCTGTTATTCGTTTCCTACATTAACGAAATCGCTGACCTGGTTCAGCAAATCACCGGGCAGGAGATTTTTGATCCGACGATTTATTACTTCAACGAAATTCCCACCATCGTCAGCCCGCACATGGTCGTCCTGGTTGCCTGCGGAGCGATCATCATCGCCGTGTTGGCGAGTGTTTTGCCGGCCCTTCGCGCCGCCCGACTTCATCCCGTAGAGGCACTTCGCTATGAATAACGCAGCCCGCTCCAACAAAGTCCTGGCCACGACGCCGGTCCAACCGACCGATGCGAATCCGCGAAATCACCTGCGGCTTGCACATCCCAATGTGATTACGGCCAAAAATCTTTGCAAAAGCTATTACAAAGGCAAGATCGAAGTGCCGGTCTTGAAGGGTGTCGATCTGGAGATCGCCGAGGGCGACTTTACCGCGATCGTCGGTCAGAGCGGATCAGGCAAAAGCACTCTGTTGCACCTGCTGGGAACACTCGATGCACCCGACTCGGGCGAGATTCAGTTTCGCGATCGTCGAATTGACAATTTGCCTGCCCGTCATCTGCGAGCAACTTCGCAACCGCGAGTTCGGCATGATTTTTCAGTTTTACCACTTGCTGCCCGAACTGACCACGCTGGAAAACGTGCTCGTCCCGCGCATGGTGCAAGACGGGTTCTGGGCGTATTTGAGAAACAAGAAATCTTACAAAGCGAGAGCCATCGAACTCTTGGAACTCGTCGGTCTCGAACATCGCCTGACTCACAAGCCCAGTCAAATGTCGGGCGGCGAAATGCAAAGAACCGCAATTGCACGGGCTCTGATTTCTGATCCTTCTCTGCTTCTGGCGGACGAACCGACGGGAAATCTCGACGCTGAAAATGGCCACGAAGTTCTCGCCGCATTAAAGACCCTTCGTGAGACGAGGAACTTGACGATTATCATGGTGACCCACGCCGATTCGATCGCCCTTCAAGCGGATCGAATCATACGGCTTAAGAACGGCTTGGTTGCCCAATCCTGACCCGCTGCCGTAAAAACGGGCTAAAACTGGGCTGTTGGCTATAGAAAGGCGAGCGGGTGTTGAATACAATGCACCGCGATAACGACCGTTAGACGCCTTTAACGTCACTCCTTTTTCCTTTGATCCAGTTTCGGGAACTCCCAGTTATGGCCAATTCGATTGCAACGGCACCAGAAACCCACATCCATGAAGACATGTTCGATCGCTTTGCGGACGAATATGGACCGGAAAAAATCGTCTATATCTACGAACCACGTTGCAAACTCAAGGGAATCCTGGTCATCGATAATAGCTGCATCGGTCCGGCCATTGGCGGGATCAGGATGACGCCCAACGTGACGACGGAAGAAGTTTTTCGTTTGGCTCGAGCCATGACCTGGAAAAACGCACTCGCTGGAATCCCGCACGGCGGTGGCAAAGCGGGGATTATCGCCGACCCACGCTCGATCACGCTCGAACAAAAAGAAATCTTGATTCGCCAATTTGCCCGCGGCATCGAAAAGCTCCACGAGTACATACCCGGTCCCGATATGGGAACCGACGAAACGTGCATGGCTTGGGTACGCGATGAAATTCGACGCTCGGTCGGACTCAGCAGTGTCCTCGGCGGAATCCCGCTCGACCAGGTTGGCGCAACGGGTTATGGACTGGCCGTCAGTGCCGAGAGCGCGCAAGAGTTTGCAGGCGTATCGCTCCAAGGTGCCACGGTCAGCATTCAAGGATTTGGAAATGTGGGCCAGCACGCGGCTCGTTACCTGGCCGATCCCGAACTGGGCGCGAAACTCATTTCGGCAACCGACCGCGATGGCACTATCTATAATCCGCACGGCATCGACATCGAAGAACTGTGCCGAGTGATGAAATCGGAAGGGAGGGGTTACCGCCTACAAGGACGCTGAAAAATTGGATCGCGATGCATTCATTGACATCGAATGCGATATTTTCGTTCCAGCGGCGCAACCCGATGTAATCACGGCTGACAACGCCCACCGATTAAACTGCAAGCTCATTCTGCAAGGTGCCAACATTCCCGCGACCAAGGAGGCGGAGCAGATCATTTACGAACGGGGAATCCTCTCGGTACCTGATTTTGTGGCCAATGCGGGCGGCGTCATTTGTGGCAGCGTGGAGTATCACGGCGGCACCAAAGCGCAGGCATTTACCGAGATCAAGGAAAAGATGAGGGAAAACACGCACGCTGTCTTGCAAAAAGCAAAAGACGAAAATCTGACGCCGCGCGAGGCAGCCCTCCGGTTGGCCAAATCGCGGGTGAAAGAAGCGATGAGCTATCGCCGAGCCAACTGATTGGCCAGCCATTAAGTTGAAAAGTCGTCGCCCAATACGTGGGATAAGCTTCCCAGCTTGTCAACCTATAGCGTAATCATGCCTAGCGGGCAAAGCTGCCGCTATCGGCCCGTTGACACGCAACGGCTCGGCAAATTGCTAGCAGAACTTCGCCAGTTCAACGGCCCGCACTCAGAAAAAACCGACGTCAGCGGTCAAGGATGATATCAGTTTTGCCTGCGGAACCGATTTTTTCGCGAAAACGATCATAACTGAAATGTTCGTTAAATTCGGAATAGCTTAGTGGGCGATTTACAGGGTGAGGTGATGTAGCGTCTTGGCTGCACACATTAGTCCTAGTTGAAGCAACCTGCTTCCTCTGGAGTTTGTCTCAGGGGGATATCATGTCCGCAAAAGTAATAACGTCGACACCGACAACCCGAAATCGGCGTTCCGCAAATCAGGCCTGGCGACGACTGCTCATCGCATTAGTCGCCGGCGTCATGGCTAGTCAATCCATCGGATGCGTTCCGCCGGGCCAGTTGGAAACTGACAAGATGTTCGACAAATCCGTCGGCGTGTATCGAGACAAGGTTTGGGCGAAACGCGCTTACAACCTTCGTTATGCAAATTGCGAGCGCCAATACGGCGATCATTTCCGCGACGGTTTCGTCGAGGGCTATTGCAGCGTCTGCAAAGGCAACAAAGGCTACGTGCCGGCGATGCCTCCGGAAGATTATTGGAAGAGTCAGTACCAAACTGCCGAAGGCGCGAAATGCGTCAACGCCTGGTTCGAAGGATTTCCGATTGGAGCCGAGGCCGCGAAAAAGGACGGTGCGGGCAAGTTCCACGACATCTACATTTCCAACATGGTCAATTCCGCGGTCGTGCAGGAAAAACAGTCCGAATCACTCAAATTGCCCAGCCAGGTGCCAGTCGTTGCTCCATCGGCTTCGCAACCGCAAATGCCTCAAGCCATGACGCAGCCTCACCAGGTCAATCAGTCAGCTACGTTCGGTCAAGCAACCCCATTCAATCAATCAGCCCCAGCGATGATTGATACGACTGTCGGCACCGGAGTTCCGGTTCCGATGAATGGGATGCAACCGGCCAGCTATGAGATCATGCTCGGCAACCAGTAACAAACAATTGTCGCCTCGCGGCATACCCACGAAACACGCATTTACTACAGAAAATACAGCAGTACAGCTGCTTACAAGGGAGTCTGATCGAGATGGTTACTCGCCCCGCAGAATCGAGTCGCAAGAGGATGTGCAGACAATTTGTTGCCTTGGCAACAATCCTGATGAGCACGTCGCTCACCGGATGCACGGCCCTGCTTTCGCCAATCAACACGGTTCCGGCTGACCGAGTACCGGCGCAGTTCTTGGCCGAACCGCAGGCTGACAAAATTCCAATCGACGTATCCCGGCTGCGTCAACCCAAACCCGAGTTTTACATCCTGGACGAAAAAGACATCCTCGGTGTGTTCGTCGAAGGCGTGCTTGGGAACTTCGAAGAGGCACCACCCGTTCGCTTCCCGGATCCGGGAAGTGACCTGCCTCCGGCGATTGGCTTCCCGGTACCCATTCGTGGAGACGGAACGGTTTCGCTCCCTTTGATCAAGCCCATCCCGATGCGTGGTCTGACAGTTGAACAGGCCGAACAACTCATCACTCGCGCCTACCGCGAGGGTCCCGAACCGATCTTGAAAGAGGACGGTCGGATTATCGTGACGCTGATGCAGGAACGCACTTATCGCGTATTCGTGGTTCGACAGGACAACTCGTTTGCTCAAACCGGCCAGCAATTTCCAGGGTCGGAGTCAACGGGCAGCGGTTACCGATCGGTCGGATGAATCGAGCCGCGGTTTTGTGTTGCAACTGCCGGCGTACAAAAATGATGTGTTGAACGCGTTATCGCAGACCGGCGGCTTGCCCGGCATTAACGCCAAAACAGACATCCGGATTCTACGCGGCGACAGGCTGTCAACCCTGGCAAAGGATCGCGAAATCGCCGAATTTTATCGAGCCGCCAATGCCCAACAGTTCCCATACGGGATCATCCCGACCATCCCTGACGATGCCAACACGCTGAGGATACCGATGCGACTGAAACCGGGAGAAAATCCCAACATTCGTCCGGCAGATATCATCTTGAAGGACGGCGATATCGTCTACGTCGACACGCGGGATACCGATGTCTACTACACAGGCGGATTGCTTGGCGGCGGCGAATTCCCCCTCCCACGTGACTATGATCTGGATATTCTGGCGGCAGCCTCCATTTCGGGAAATTCAATCGCGGTTGGAAATGCGGGAGCCCAGAACCGGATTGGCATCGCCAGCACTGCTTCAACCGTTCCGCCAACGGAACTTATCGTGCTTCGAAGAATTCCGGGCAACCAGCAAATCGCAATTCGCTGTGACTTGAACGCGGCACTGAATGATCCGTCAACGCGAATCCTGGTGAAGGCGGGAGACACGCTGATTCTCAGGTACACTCCTCAAGAGGAGCTTATCAACTTCGCGATCAACACGTTCTACACCTTCGGCGTCGCCCGCTTGTTCCGCAACTAACCGCGGTTGGCGACCCACAGAAACACACACGGCTGGCGAACTAAATTCGCCAGCCGTTCTTTTTTGCTTGCCCGCGAACTGCGGATTAACTTGCCGATCCCACAATTTCACGTTGGATCAAATTGGCAATGTCTTCGTCTTCGAGCACTTTCTTCTGGTCGGCAAGTTTCTTCATTTCCCGAAAAACGCTTTTCAATTGTTCGTCGTTGAGCTCGAATCCCAGCTGGTGTGCACGGTCGGCGAGGGCCGCGCGTCCACTGTGTTTGCCCAACACCAGGTCGGTCGCGGCAAAGCCGACATCTTCCGGGCGCATGATTTCGTAGGTGGTGCGGTTCTTTAACATCCCGTCCTGGTGGATCCCGGCTTCATGCGCAAAGGCATTGCGACCCACAATTGCCTTGTTGCGCTGCACGTGCATCCCGGTAATTTCTGAAACAAGCCGGCTGGTTGGAACGAGTTTTTCCGATTTGATATTGGTATCGCAGTGGTAAACATCGCGCCGTGTACGCATCGCCATCACGACTTCTTCCAGGGCACAATTTCCCGCCCGTTCACCGAGACCATTGATGGTACATTCAATTTGCCCGGCGCCGTTTTGCACCGCTGACAGGCTGTTTGCCACCGCCAACCCCAAATCGTTGTGACAGTGAACACTGATCACCGCCTGATCGATGTTCGGAACACGGTCGACCAGTGACTTGATCACCGCACCCATATGATCGGGCGTCGCATAGCCAACCGTATCGGGAATATTGACCGTCGTCGCTCCGGCATCAATGACCGCTTCCACGACCCGGCACAAAAAGTCGATTTCTGTTCGCGCGGCGTCCTCGGGTGAAAACTCCACGTCTTCGCAATAGCCTTTGGCTCGTTTAACGCCCGCGACTGACCGTTCGATGATCTCGTCCGGTGACATGTTGAGTTTGAATTCGCGATGTATGGCGCTGGTCGCAAGAAAGACATGGATCCGAGGTCGAGACGCATGTTGCAACGCCTCCCAAGCCCGATCGATGTCCTGCTCGTTCGAGCGGGCCAGACCACAAATCGTTGATCCCGAAATGTTTGCCGCAACGTCCCGTACCGCTTCAAAATCTCCCGGCGAGGCGATCGGAAAACCCGCTTCGATGACGTCCACTCCCAAGTCAGCCAACGCCTCCGCGACTTTCAGTTTTTCAGGCAAATTCATACTGCAGCCGGGTGACTGCTCGCCATCCCGCAGCGTCGTATCAAAAATCGTTATTTTTCTCTCATTCGCCATCAGACATGCTCCCTTGCTTTCCCAAGACCGTTCATTGAATTTTATCTTGCAACGGTCACTTGTGAAAAGCCACATTTGCCGAACGTGCGTCGAATTCCGTGGGTCGGCAAACGATTAAGCACCGAAGTGTCGACGATAACCGCAGCAACCGCTTCAAAATAGTGTTTGTTTCGAATACGAATTTTCCCGGTGCATTTCCGAAAACCGCGGACATTTCAGATCAGCGTGGTAAGAGCCACTGTCATTAGATCGCCCAACATTGTTAGAATGCGGGTGCAACCGGGATTCCTGCAAACACAGTGTTGTCTTCACCTATTCTTGTCGCGTCAGATGACGACGATAACTGTCTCCGTCTACAAAACGCCATGAAACTGTTGCACCGCCCGTTCCTGTTTCTGCTATTTTCATTCGGACTGACATTCCCCTTGTTTAGCCAGGAGCGAACCTGGCACGACGCCAGCGGCAAGTTTCAGGTTCAAGCCGAGTATCTGGGGGTGGTTGATGACAAAGTTGTACTCAAAAAACAAAACGGCAATGTTATTCGCGTTCCCTTGTCGATACTATCATCAGCTGACCGCGAATATCTGGATGACTTGAACAAACAGCCTGCAACGACCACACCTCCCATCGCAAAACAGAATTCGTCCGACGGCGAGTCGACCGACATCAAAACCAGTCCCCCTGCGGAATCGGAAAATACGGGGATGCTGCCGACGGCCCCGTGGCGACCGAGCCAACAGACGCCGAGTCGAATATTCAATCGACGACCAGGACCGAGGCGGAACCGATTGAGGTTCCCACGATCACGGTGACGGAAACGCAAATTGCGGCGCTCCCCCAGTCGCTGCGCGAGATCGCTGCCGTTCTGCAGTCTGGATCGGACCCGGCCGCCATTCGCGATGCATTGACTGTATTGTCCGACAACTGGCCCGGCGAAAACGCCACGATTCTTGACCTGGTCAGAAAAACGACTTTTTCGGATGAGAAATTTTGCCGAAAAAAATCGCTGATGCTACTTTGCGAATATGATTTGACAAACAGTTTTCCTTTCGTCCTTGCAAGAATGGATGACCCGAGTTTTGAGGTCCGCTGGGCTGCCATGGAATACATTGAACGGTCGGGAGATCCGCGGGCCTTAAAACCGCTGGTGCAACGTTTTATTGGTCCGGACCGGGCCAAGATTTCTTTGGCGTTGATGACGTACGGGACCAAGGCTGAGCCATACCTGCTCGAGTATCTGAACCATGGTCGCGCCGACGTACGAATGGAAACGAGTTTGCTGTTGGGAAAAATGGGGTCCCAGGCGAGTATTTCAAAACTTGAGGAGCTTGCCGAAAACGACGTTAACCCGGTGGTTGCTCTGCAGGCCAAATCCGCAATCCGAAGTATCAACGACCGTTTGGCCGAATCGAAAAAATAGTCGCGCGTCAAATCCAGAAACGGGGTTGGTAAAATATCAGCCGCCACGCACCAGGCGTCTGGTTCGTTTTTGCTGACCACCGAGGGCTGATGCCTACTCGGCTGCATGATATGATGTACATTCGCCGCGAATTAATAAACGCAGCCTCGTGCCGTTCGGCCGATTAAATAAACGGCTGATCCCGAAACATAAGAAAGATCCTTTTGATACTCACCGCCGCTTGCGCCTTTCGGCCTCGAAGCGATCGTAAAACGCGAATTGGCCGCACTGGGATATGAACCTCGTGTCGTGCAGCCCGGACGCATTTCGTTTGAAGGCGATTGGCCCGATATCTGTCGGGCAAATGTTTTCCTGCGCACTGCCGACCGTGTCTTCATCGAAATCCAACAGTTTGACGCACCCGATTTTGAGGCTCTTTTTGAAACGGTCAAACAATTTGACTGGAGCCAGTTCATTCCAGCCGATGCACAGTTTCCCGTGGTCGGAAAATCGAGGCTGTCAAAGTTGACCAGTCTGCCCGCGGTGCAGCGCAGCGTCAAACGAGCTTTGGTGGAGAGCCTCAAACAGCACCATGGGTGCGAATTTCTTCCGGAAACGGGCGCGATGTACAAAGTCGAAATCGCGTTGTTAAACGACATTGCCACGTTAACCATCGATACGACAGGACCAAGCCTGCACAAACGGGGTTATCGCCAACTGGTTGGTGAGGCGCCGATCAAAGAGACGCTGGCCGCCGCACTTGTCGACCTCAGTGTTTGGAATCAGGACCGGCCGCTGGTTGATCCTTTCTGTGGCAGCGGGACGATACCCATCGAGGCGGCGTTGCTGGCGCTCAGGATCGCGCCGGGCACGCATCGACAATTCGCCTGCAACGACTGGCACCAAATGGAGCCCGGGTTCTGGAAACAAACCGCGACCGAAGCAACCGACCTACAGATTCGCGATGTCGAGCTGCAGATATCAGGTTTTGACATCAATCCGGAAGTGCTCAAGCTCGCAAGGCTGCATGCCCAGGCTGCCGGTGTCGAAAAGCACATTCATTTTCAGCATCGGCCGTTTTCCGAACTGCGAAACAAACGTGACTACGGGTGCCTGATCACCAATCCACCCTACGGAGAGCGATTGTCGGAACAGCAGGAACTTGTTCCGTTGTACGAGAGCATGCCGATGGTGTTACAGCGGCTGCCGACCTGGTCGCACTTTATTCTGACCAGCATGCCCAAGTTTGAAAGCATCGTGCAAAAACGAGCCACCCGGCGCCGCAAATTGTTCAACGGGCGAATTGAATGTACCTACTATCAATTCCTCGGACCGCGACCGCCGAAGGGTGGACTCAACGCTTGCCTGACGTCGAAGAAACCCCGTCGGAAGTACTGACGGGGGCGGGAGTCGTTTGGGGGACACCTGATCAGGCACAAAACAGTTTCGTCAAAAAGACTCCCGACCCCTTTGGAGGAGGTCGGCTCGCCTGACACGGACGTGAATTCCACAAACGCCAGCACTCGTCAGTCCCGCTCAAAACCAAAAGCGGAGACGCCACCTGTCTTTGCCGGACTCCAGCCCAAAGACCGGGAACAAGCCGAGCTGTTTCGCAGTCGCCTGGTCAAACGAGCGCGGCATCTCCGCAGGTGGCCGAGCCAAACGCGGCATTACCTGTTTTCGACTTTACGAACGCGACATTCCGGAACTCCCCTTCGTCGTGGATCGCTACGAGGACTTTCTCCATATCACGGAATACGAGCGGCCGCACGAACGGGATCTTGCCCGACATGCGTCCTGGCTCGAACTGATGGTCCAGACAGCCGCTACAGCCCTTGAGATGCCGATCCAACGGGTCTTTCTGAAATCTCGACGCAAAACCAGTTCCCCCAATTCAGGCAAATCCCAGTACACAAAGCTCAACCACCATGGCAAACTTCGCGAAGTGCAGGAAGGTGGTCTGAAATTCCTCGTCAATCTATCTGACTACGTCGACACGGGACTGTTCCTCGACCACCGGATCACACGGCAGATGGTTCGTGAAGAAGCGGCTGGAAAGCGATTTCTGAATTTGTTCGCCTACACGGGCTCGTTTTCGGTTTACGCGGCGGCGGGGGGCGCCGACTCGACAACCACCGTCGACCTCTCGCGGAATTATCTCGACTGGGCGATCAAGAACATGCAAGCCAATGGATTCGCCGGACCCAATCACCAGTACATTGCCCTCGATGCATTGACGTTTATCGAAAACGAAAAACTCCGCCCTGAAAAATATGACTTGGCCGTGGTCGATCCGCCGACCTACTCCAACAGCAAACGCACGGACGAAGACTGGGATGTCCAACAACACCATGCGCGGCTGTTGATCAGCCTGGCCGATTGCCTGACGGACAAGGCGACGGTCTATTTCTCATCCAACTTGAGAACGATTCGGCTGGACGAGGCGGCTCTTTCGTCGATTTTTTCGATTCGCGAAATTACCACTCAAACGATTCCGGAAGACTTTCGCAACAAGCGAATTCACCGCTGCTGGAAATTGATCAAGAGAAGTCAAGAGTCAAGAGTCAAGAGTCATGAGTGTGTCCGATTCGAACGGACGCTTACGCCTGCAGCCTCGTCGAGACGGTTCCGGCAACGCCGTAGCGGATTAATTAACTGGACTTTTCCGGCGTTTCCTCGTTTATCCGCGTGGGCAACGCCCCGCGCCCTTTTGTCATGGTGACAAACGCGGCCCGCTGGGCACGCGGTTAAACGACGATCGTGGTCCGCTACGGCATTGCCCAGAGGGAGAGGTTGCTCGAATCACAACTATTGACTCTCGACTCATTTGCGAAACTCATGGAGTTCGGCGACTGCCATTGTCGTAACGGCGCTGCGCTTGTTAACGGCCTACTCGCTCAACTCACAACTCGCAACTCACAACTCACAACTCGCAACTCAACTCCAACTCTCAACTCTCAACTCTCAACTCATTTCCGAAATTCATGGATCTCGGTAATTGTCGATTCCCAGTCACCGGTAAAACGCACGGCGCGGTCGTCGACGTAAATATGCGCGGGTGGTTTGTGACGGCAGACTTCGTCGACTTCGATGTGGTGTTTGGCCAGCCAGTTTTCGATCGCGACGCAACCGGACTCGGTGCGGCAGCGTGCAGAAAAGATGACGACGCGATAGTCCTTCCGCAACCGCTCGATCGCCAAGCCGACTTTGTGAATCGGCGGATCGGGAATGACTTCCTCGCCTTGCCAGCCCGATTGATAGGAATGCACCACCCCGTCAAAGTCGAGGCAAACCGTACGAACTTTCGTCAGCAACCCGTTTTGATCCAGCACCGCTTCACTGGCCGGCGTCATGGCCAACAACCGGTCAATGGCTTCGTGTCCTTCCAGCCAGACTTGCTCACTCCACGGTTCGTCATCGAATACGCGGGTGTAATGTTGATACGTGTGGTGTCGACCCGGCAAGCGCAGCCAACTTCCTTTGTGACGCGATCCGTAATGGCCGGGAAACAAATCGGGAGACGCATCAAGTCCTTGCCGTTCATAATCCGCAACCAGGTTTTCGCAAAACTGGCGAACCGATTTGGAAGCGACCGCTTTGGACAACAGCACCAGCATGTGAAAACCGCCATTGCCATTGGAGTCCATCAGCAGCGGATCAAAGCCCAGTTCCTGCAACCGATTGTACCAGGCCTGCCCCGCGACAAAGTTTCCTTCGGCTGAGACCGACAAATCGTCTTGTTCGTGCAAATCAATGTCGAGGGCAAACCAGCGGGAAGCGCCATCGATGGAACAACTGTGCAATCCCAGAATGCCGCCACCGTCTTTGGCCTTGAAATGTTTTTCCAGCGACGATTGTTGCAGCAAAATTTTGCCGCGTTCCTGTTTGAAAGGTGCCGTGATAGCTTTGTTTACTGGAGTGCCGATGGCGGAAGTGCCGCGATACTTGGGGGCTAGATACCTTCCCCAGATATCGGTACGGTTGACCAGTCGTTGCATTGCCCACGCCGCCAATTCGGGAGCCCGTTCCCGCCATTCGCTGGCAATTCTTTCAAAGTAATTCGACATTTCGGTTGATGGGTGCCTATCGTTTCGCGGACGCAAGCGACTGCACGAACTCAGACAGGTATCAGGTGAAATACGTACAGCGAGTCTCATTGTAACGACAATTTGACGTCAATTTTCTACTTTTTTGGGGGCACGAGATTGGCCAATCAGTTACTTGGTGGATTCCGCCGCGAGACGTGGGATAGGCATCCTGCCTGTCATGACACCGCAATCGCTTGTCGATGTCTTGGCAGTTACACCAATTTGTTGACAAGCTAGAAGCTTGTCCCACGTTTTACAAGCGTTTGAATTCCTGCTCCAACTGCACCGCCTGCTTAACCATCTCGTCCCAGGACGACTGATATTCAATCGGGTCTCGCAAACCCAATGCATGAAAAGCCAGGATCCGCTCGACATCGGAACCGGTCAGCCCGCTGGACCGTCCTTCGGAATCGGGTTGATAGCTCGTGCAGGTATTGCGAAAAATCGTCTCGAAATCCAGTCGCAGGTGCGCGATGGATTCCTGCGCATCCTTGAGAATCCCCACTTTGTCGTCATTCAAATAGGGCAGGTACATTTCAACTCGCTCCGAATCCCAATTGCCAATCGTAAACGCCTTAAACAGCGCCTCGTAAAATTCGGGGCGGCAATCGGGATAAATCATATGGTCGCCGCTGTGCACACCCAGGCACAAATCCACATCGGCTTGATGCCGGTTGGCGATGAGAGCGCGTAACCGTATGCAATCGACGAAAAAATCGCGTTGCGATTGGGTACGACGGTCTGTTTCATGTTTTCCTGTTTGTAGTGCCCTTTGGGAACTTCCCAGTTGGAACTGGTTAACGCCGAATGGAACAGCCGACCCAGTTTTGAAACGTCCAGCAGTTCCCATTTCACGACGAAATCGTGTAGTCGCAAATAGTCCAGGTTCGCTAACAAACGTGCCAATTCGATCCGGTGTTTCTGACCATAGTCAAAACTCAGCCCAAAGACTTCGCGGCCCTGAGCCAACAAGTGCAGCAACAACGCGGTCGAATCCATTCCGCCGCTTAGACAAATAACTGCTCGCTTTGGATTTTCATGCATGGAAGCGTTTACATGGATAGATCATGACATTCAATGTGTTTTTCAGCGCATTTTATTCTGACCGCCTGCCTTGGGAGTCCGAAGACGAATTGGTGACCAGTCATCTTTGATCAATTATTGGCGTACTCACCATTTAGCCACAAGGCGTCCACCCTACAGCAAATCCCTAATGTTGTCTGTGTTTGAACATGAGGCAACCGAGCTAACGGAGGTAAGTTTATCTGCACCAAAGAACAGTTGGGACAGCCAGTGCCGCAGCAACCGGCATGATTCTCGACTAGATGGAACGGCAGCAGGAACACACCAACTCCGTTTCCTCTGTTTCCTCCTGTTCAAAATCCGCTTTCCAAAAAACGGGAAAAAATGTGGGTCCGCCAAAGCCGGAAAAGCCGGACCGTACTCGACGGCATGCACGCCTCGGCTGACGGTCAAACATGTACCATTTTCTACGGCTGCCGTGCTTGGCGATCACCGACAGACAGGTGATAATGGACTTTTCAACAGTAGATGGATTTTGCCGCGGGCGAACGGATGGCGCGAAACGAACAACTGATTCGACAACACAAGATCCTGCAGATTCTCGAACGAGTCCGCTTTGGCAAGACGCTCGGCGAACTGCAAGACGAGATTGTCGACGAACTGGGGCTGACTTCGCTACATGACGCGTACCTTGCGGCGCGACCTGGAAGCGCTGCAGGCTGCCGGGATTGATGTCGAAGCTCATGACACGGGTCGCGGCAAAGTCTGGAAGCTCGGACCACTGGCCAAGGCCACCACCAAGATCAGTTTTTCCGCCACCGAACTGATCGCCCTCTCGCTCGGCCGCCAACTGATGCACCCGCTGGCCGGCACACCGTTCTGGATGGGCATCGAATCCTTCTGGAACAAGGTCCAGGAAGAGGTCCCCGCCAGCGTCTTGACGCACTACGAAAAATTTCGCCGTACGTTGCGAGTCCTCGGCGTGCCTGCCAAGTCCTACGAAAAACAACACGGGATTATCAAGACGATCAACCGGGCGATCATGGAGCATCGCAAAGTCGAAATCCGCTACAGCCCGGTAAAGACGCCCACGCGGACGCGCGTGATTGAACCCTATACGATCGTGCTGTTCCAATCCAGCATCTACATCATCTGCGCCGCCGCCGAGGTCGAAGATCCCGAAACACGCGTACGCAGTCTGAAGCTCGACCGCTTTGAAAAGGCCACGATCCTCGACGAGTGGTTCAAAATTCCGACCGACCTGGACCTCGATCAATTCGTGGGCAATAGCCTGGGGATTTTTGTCGGCAACAAACCAAAGAACTTCAAAATCAAAATCAGCCGCAATGCAGCCCGCTGGGTCGTCGAAGATCCCATGGCACCCGGAGCAAAAGGTAAAAGAACTGGAAGACGGCAGCATCGAGTTGTCGGTCAACGCGGTCAACGATATGGAAATCATTCCGCGTGTCTTAAATCTTGGTGCCGAAGCCGAAATTCTGTCGCCCGCTTCGCGCGCAACACAATGTCCCAAATCGTAACCGAACTGGCGAAGAAATATGCCACATAACCAGATGCGTACCGAAAGCACCGATGAACCTTGCCTGTCGGGCCGATTGGCAAAACTCAAAACATTTTCACTGGTCGGAATTGAAGCGGCCGCGGTCGAAGTCGAAGTCGACGTATCGCCCCGCGCGATGCCGAAAACGATCCTGGTCGGGTTGCCCGAAGCGGCCGTTCGCGAAAGCACCCATCGCGTGGAGCGGGCGATGGTCAATTCGGGCTTTCAGCGTCCGGCGGATCGCAGTTGTGATCAATCTCGCGCCGGCCGAATTGCCCAAACAAGCCGCCTCTTTTGATTTGCCGATTTCGTTGGGGATCCTGATTGGCAGTGGGCAATGTCGATTCGGACCGGCTACACGACTATGCGGTCGTCGGCGAACTGGCTTTGGAAGGTCACACGCGCCCGTCCAAAGGCGTGCTGTCGATGGCCATCGCGGCGGCCAACCAGGGTCTCCGTGGCATCGTGGTCCCGCACGAAAATGCTGCCGAAGCAGCCGTCGTGGAAGATCTGGACGTGATCGCGGTTTCCTCGCTGACCCAAGCCGTCGGTTTCTTTACGGGACAGCTCGAGATCGAACCGACACCTTCGCGAATTAACGACCTGTTTGACGAGTACGCCGTTTACGACATCGATTTTGCCGATGTCCGCGGCCAGGAGACGGCCAAACGCGCGATCACGGTCGCGGCGGCGGGCGCACACAATCTGCTGATGATTGGTCCACCCGGGTCGGGCAAAACAATGTTGGCCAAACGAATTCCGACGGTTTGTCCGCAGTTGACTCCCAGCGAGTCGATTGAGACGACGCGAATTTATAGTGCGCTGGGTCGACTTTCACCGGGCCAACCGTTGATGGCGCAGCGGCCTTTTCGTTCGCCGCATCACACGATCAGCGAAGCGGGTTTGGTCGGCGGCGGCAGTACCCCGGTGCCCGGCGAAATTTCGATGGCTCATCACGGCGTATTGTTCCTGGATGAACTTCCTGAATTCAATCGCCGCACTTTGGAAGTTTTGCGGCAACCCCTTGAGGATCGCGTTGTCACGATTTCGCGGGCGATGGCGTCGACGACTTTTCCGGCCGACTTCATGCTGGTCGCGGCTCTCAACCCGTGCCCCTGTGGCTACCGGAGCGATCCCCGTCGCGCCTGCAACTGCACGCCGCCTCAGATCGAAAAATACATGGGGAAAATATCCGGTCCTTTACTGGATCGAATCGACATTCACGTGGAAGTTCCTGCCGCCGATTTTAAGGAGTTGGCCGCGAAAAAGCCGGGCACCTCGAGCGCCGAAATTCGCGACGTTGTGCAAGGAGCCCGGACTGCCCAGATCGAACGCTTTCATGGGTTACCCATTCTTTACAACGCACAGATGTCGAGCAAACAGATTCGCCAGTTTTGCAAGTTAAACACGGACTGCATGAACCTGTTGAAAAACAGTGTGGAAGAACTTGGTCTTTCCGCGCGGCGCATGACAAAGTTCTGCGTCTGGCCCGCACGATCGCCGATCTCGAATTGTCGACTGATATCGAGTTTCATCACCTCAGCGAAGCGATCAACTATCGGGTTTTAGACCGAGACATTTGGCAGTAAGGCTTGGGCCGTTAACGAGCGCAGCGCTGTTAGGGTAACTCAGGCTAACCGGAGAGGGCAGGGATTCCATACCAACCTCTCCCTGTGGGCAATGCCGTAGAGGATTATTAACTGGACTGGGTGGCAAAGCACGCTAGATGCGGTCATGTCGCCGATACAGCCGACTCAATCGACCCGGCGAGCAGCCACAATAAAACAAGGTCACGAGCCACCAATTGTGAATCGACTGCCGCAGCGGCCCATTCGATTGCCATCGGCGGGCGTCGACATGAGCCGGGCCAGGCAAGATGACGGGGGTGCAAACCTTCTTCAGCTTACGGGACAACATCAAATCTTCCATCAACGGCTCATTGGGGAATCCGTCGACCAACTCGAATAGTCGGCGGCTGACAAAGATGGCCTGGTCGCCATACAGCAGCCCGCGCCATTTGACACGCAGCACGTTGCCCCGCTCGATCCAGCGGTAGATCCGATGCGACGCTTCGATCCGTTGCTCAAATCCTCCGCAAAAGAGTGACGAGGAATCAAAGCGATCTCGAATTTGCTGACAAGCATCGCGTTCCAGCCAGGTATCGGCGTGAAGAAACAACAACACTTGACCGGTTGCCTGCCGTGCGCCCGCATTCTGTTGCGGTCCACGACCGATCTCGGAAGTGACAAGAACACAGTTGGCCTTGCCGGCGATGTCGAGCGAGCCGTCCGTGCTGCCGCCGTCCGCCACCACGACTTCATCGGCCCCGCATTGCCAGGCCCGCCCGATCGCGGCGGCCAGTCGATTCGCTTCGTTAATGACGGGAATGATAACCGAAATTTTCACAATTTGACGAAACGTCTATTAATTGATTTGGGGATTCGTAAACAACCAGGCATAAGGCGTTAGCCGCCCGTATCGTAAGCAACATGGCGGCAACGCCGCAAACTGGAAACACGTGCCATGGAAGCAAAATTCTTTCAACTTACCGACACGATTTGTCAACAACTCACATGAATTGCCGAACTTGCAGCTTCGGTGTAAGTGATTGGAGGCCCGGAGGGTCGAGACAACCTCTGCCGGGGGCGGAGCCACTTCGCGACGCCGGCAGATGTGAATTCCGCAGGGAATCCCATGTCTCCCTCTCCCGGATCCTCTCGTGTCGCCGGGAGAGGGTGCTGTTTTGCAACGCTTTACGTGTTAATCGCCGTGCAATCTTGTTGCCACGGCTTAACCGGGCAAGCCTATCGGTGATCGCGAAATCCGAGCGTGCTTTAGCTGACTGAATAAACGCTAACCGGCATCCACTTGTTCCTTACAAAAAACAGGGACGAGATTCTTTCCAATCGTGAGATTGGTCAGAAGCTCGTCCCTGGTTAATTTCAGTTAGAACGTAAGTTCACGGCCGACTTATTTTTCGGCGAGCGCCGGTTGGGCACTTGCAGTTCGCGGCACCAATGCCTGGGCGACAAAGGCCTCCACCGTTTCCGGGGTTTGGATTCCACGTAAATAACGCCTCACCCATTTATCATTGTGTTTTTCGTACAAGATAATTTGTGGTACGCCCCGATGCCCAATCAATTGACGCGCCAATGCTTCCTCGGCATCCAGGTCAACGGTTGCGTAGTGAAAATCTTTGAAGGCCTGTTTTTGCATCAGGGTAGGAATCGTGGTCGACTTCATTACTTGACACGGTGGACACCATTTTGCTGTAACGAGTACGAGAAGGGGCTTGTCGCCTTTTTGAGCATTGTTATAAGCGGTCTTGTAGTCCGTCGGATCGTCAACAGCCAATCCAGTCACGGTAATAATCACCAGCGCTGTAATAAAGTTCATGTGCTTCTTCCTTCAAGAATGATGAAACCGTGTCGAAAGGTGTCCATTCGCTAATGCGATTCGGCAAGGTTCCCGTAAATAAATTGCCTCGCCAAAAAAACCGCTGTCGGTTTCTGCGCGGCAGTCGTCGGTCAGTCGATTCCTGGCTCCCCTGATACCGACTTGTCGCAACAGGCTGCGGGAACAAGACGGTAAATCGCACCAACCTGAAATATTTATCGACCAAGGATGCAAGCAGATTCTTTTAATTTGTCCCGGAGAGCATCGCTTTTTACGCTTGGCAATCGAAAACGGTTAAAGGTTTACGGATGTAACGGTCGCTCGTCACGAGACCGATTGGCTTACGCTCCCATCGGGGGTATCGCGCGTGGTCCAAATTTAAATGAATCGCGAAAAACTGAGAAAGTCTGCGGATTACGGCGCTGTTAACGCGCCAGATGAGGCCATTCGGGAGTCAGTTGGTTGCATGAAAGCCAGCGAAAATCTCGACAGCTGATAGCTCCAAACAAGACGCGAGTTGATATAATCTCGGTCTACAATTCCTCTTGGGTCGAATTCTGAATGAAGCTACGCGTTGGACTTATCGGACTTGGTGATCAGTGGGAGTCCCGTCATCGGCCCGCACTCAAGGCTTTGTCGGACAAATTCGAAGTCCGCGCGATTTGCTGTGAGGTGGCGGATCGTTCGAGGACGATGGCGGCGGATTTTGGAGCGATTGCGGTTGACGGTTTTCGGGCCATGGTGGAACGAGACGATATTGATGCTGTGCTCGTCCTGGCCCCCGACTGGGTGGGTCCGCTGCCCATCATCGCGGCGTGCGAGGCTGGCAAGGCGGTGTACACCTCGGCCGCCTTGGATATTGCCCCTGATCGGGCGAGGGAAGTGCGCGATCGTGTTGACAAATCGGGGGTTGCGTTTATGGCCGAGCTTCCCCGTCGACATGCACCGGCAACGATTCGACTGAAAGAGCTGATGGCTACGCGACTGGGTCCCGCCCGACTGTTGTTTTGTCACGAACGGATGCCGGTCGAGAGCCAGTCCAACCGGTTAAGACGTGGAGAGAATTCGCCTTTGACGTGGCGATATTTGATGGAGTTGGTCGACTGGTGCCGCTACCTTGTCAATCACGATCCCGAATCCGTCTTTAGTGCGATTCATGAACAACGCAACAGCGCCAAAGACATTTTTTATCAGATGGTCAGTTTGAATTTCCCCGCGACGGAAGAACATGCCTGGACACCTTTGGCACAGATCAGCGTTGGCCATTACATTCCCGAAAAATGGCAGGATGCTCTGTCGTTTCGACGTCCGGCATCAATCCAGGTGAGATGCGAACGCGGGATTGCGTTTATTGATTTGCCCTCCACGCTGATCTGGTTTGATGACGCGGGCCAGCACACGGAGTCACTGGAGTCCGAGCGGCCGTTGGGGGAGCAGATGCTGGACCATTTTCATCGCTCGGTGACCAGTCTGATTCGAAAAACAACCGACTTGCGCGATGCCTATCGAGCCCAGCGCGTCGTATTGTGTGCCCACGAAAGTGCGAAGATAGGGCAGCGGGTCATGGTGAATTTCGATTAATGTGGCACGGATCTCAGTTCCGAGCCGTGAACGAAACTACATAAAGCGTCAATCGTTCAGCCCGTTTGCACGTCGCCTTGCGGCTTGGCAGGGGGATCTTTCAAATGGCCAAGGCTATCGGGATGGACCTCTGGCAGGATGATTTCTTCATCATCATTGGCAACAAAATTCGCGTATTCCTCCTCAATCGCGTTGACAATTCGCAATCCCGGCTCGGGATGATCATCCGAAGATTCTCGCCGTGGTTGTTCTTTTCCAAAGAAACGACCCAGCGGTCCAGCGATCAACGCGGGCAGAATAATCAGATCGCCGACCAGAGCCGCGATTAAAAGCAGCAACATCAGGACGCCGAATCGCTGCGTAGGTGTAAAGGTACTCAGGGCAAACGCCGATAAACCAAGTCCCCCGATCAAGGTCGTTTGGGTCATCGCCGTGGCAACGCGATCGTACGCCAAGCGAATCGAACCCAGTCGATCCAGTCCGCGGGCCAACCCTTGCCGGTACCAGTTCAGAAAGTGAATGGTATCGTCCACGGCGACACCCATCGCCACGCTGGCCGTCATCATGGATCCAATATCGACCAGCAAACCCAAATGGCCCATGCAACCGAAAATCAGGATGATGGGAAACACGTTCGGCAGCATCGACCAGAAACCGCCATTGAAATTCAGCAAATTAAAGGGGGTTACCGGTTCGTGCCAACTCCGCAGCAAGATCATCATCACGATCATGATCATGCAAAATGCCAGGCCAATACTCTTGATCAGGCTATCGAGTAGTTGATTCTGCGCCTTGTAGACGATGGGAACGATGCCGGTATAGATGGCAGAAATGTCGACGGACGACGGATCAAGTTTCTTTTTTTCCCAGGCGGTCAAACCGACCGTGTCGGGTTTCACGTTGGACGAATTGATCTCAAATTCGTGATCCCGGCAGTCGACAAAGATCTTGGCGTTCTTCCTGATTAGCTCAACATCGAACATCGGATCATCTTGAACCAGAATCACGCAATCGGCCAACTGGCAATACTCGGCCAGTTGTTCCGGTGTCGGTGGCTTGACGTTGGCTTCCGCAAACCGGGCCGGATCCAGCCAGCTAAATCGTTTCTTGAATTGTTCTGCTTTGCCCAGATCCTTGTGAAGCCCTCGGGTGAATTGGTAGCCTCGATTTTCCAGTAAATCAGTCAAAGTATCCGTGAAGATGAAAGTCTGATCGATGACGTTCGTAATCGCTTCGATCGAATCCAGATTTTTTGGCACTTTGATCGTGGCGTCAGGGTCCGGGCGGGGGCCCAGCACCAGTAACTGCGAGCGGGTCAGACAATCACTGCCATACTTCGCCTGCAGTTGCTTGAGAATGTCGGTTCGATACTGGTACGCAGTCATGATCGGTTCGATTACCGCCTTCATGACGTTGATGAAATCGCCGTAGTCGACATCATTCAAAGCTGCCAGTCGAATGCTGATTCGCCACATTTCGCGACCGAATTTTTCGGGATCAGCTTTATCGGCCTGTTTTTCACGCCAGTCGACATTGGATTCGCCCATGCGAGCCAGGTATTGTTCGCTGAGCATTTCCCCGTACTTGGCTTTCAGCTGTACGTTAAACAGGTTGCGCTTGTCAGTGACACTCTTCGTTTCCAGCTGAGTGTCCACAAACTGCAATGGTACGAAGACGTCAGTCGACATCCCGGAACCGACATGGTCTGTCCCATCGGGCCCGAAAAATCTTTCCAGTTGATCGCGGATCCGTTTGGACAGCTCGATTCGCTCCAGCAGCGAGTACTTTAGATCGAAAGCCATTTCGTCTTTTTCGACCGGCGCGTTTTCATCAAACTCATCACCCGCTTCTTTGGCTGCCAGGCGGGCCTTGTCTTTGATTTTTTCCAGCGATGATTCTTTTTGGGAATCGGCATCAATGTTGACAACGACTTCGGCAGGCACGAGTTTCCCGAGATTTTCTTCCATCCAGCGGTAATCTCGCAGGATTTTGGCGTCCTTGTCGAACAACTTCAACAAGTGCACGGAAGTTTTGACCTTGGTTACTCCATAGCCAAAAAAGCAGAGCAAGATTACCGCGGTCGCCGTGACCAAACCATGGTGGCCAATCACCCACTCACCCATGGAGCTCCAGAACTTGTTGACGGCCGCCGTCAATCCTGACTCCGTCACATCTGCTTTCGAGCGTTTCTTGTATCCCGGCGGCCAGATGGTCAGAGCCGCGGGCAAGTAGGTGAACAAGAGAAACACGGTCGCCATCGTCGCGATCGCAGCAAAGAACCCGAACTTGTTGATCGGCTTCAGCTGACTGGTGCATAAAGAAATCAAACCCAAGGCAGTGGTAAATGCCGCCAACGTGCAGGGAAACCACCCGTGCTTGATCGCCGTTTCGACCGCAAGGTCGGGACCGTCCTCGTGACAGGCTTCGCGATAATAATTTACGATGTGCACGGCGCCGGACAGTCCCAGGACATAGACCAACGACGGCATCGACATCAGAATCGCGTCCATCGTGCTGCCGGCAAACCAGACGTAGGACAGACTTGCAATCGCGGCGACACCGCCGACGAAAAACAGCATCAAAGTGACGCGAAAACTGCGGAAACTGAGGTACGACAGTCCGATCCCGATCATCATCGACAGGCTGACCAGGCGCAACAGCGTGCTGGTGCCTTCTTCGTCAATCGCCACGTTGTCGGCAGGGGGTCCGCCGATGTGGAGGTTTGACGCCTGGATTCCACATTCGCCGGTCGCGAGTTCCAGAATCCGGCCGCGAGGTTTTCCGAGAATCGGTCGTCCTACGGCGCGGGCCAGTTCATGAATGATCGGATCGTTCAACGTTACGATTAAACAGGTTTGTCGCGGTGGCGGCTCCATTTGCAGCTCGTCCCACATGCGATACCACGCGTCGAGCTTGTCATTGACGCCGGCCGCCAAAAACTGATTGAGATTGCCGTCGTATTTGGTATCCAGTTCCTGTCGGATAAAATTGTCAAAACGTTCGCGGTGGATCGGTTTGGATTGGAGCTGGGCAAGTCGATCCTGGTCGTCGATCTGGTGCAGCAGTGATTCGAACGTCCAGCTGAATTTGTCGCTGGGCGTGGGGCCGAAGAGCGCTCCGGTGAGCCGTTTGTGTGCTTCGATCTTCGCTTGAAACGTTGACAAATCGTCTTCGTTGAAGTTGCCGAGGATGATCGTTCCGTTGGGACCCGCCATTTTTTCGAAAACTTCCGGCCCGGTGGTGACCGACTTGAAAGGCCGGGCGCAAAGCTTCTGCGGATCGGCATAAAACGGATTCTGAGTCCCTTCCGCATCATTGGGTGGCGGCCCAAACGTATCGACGTAGGTTCCGTTCGCTTTGTTTTTGCCGTTGAGCGTTCGCTCGAAGGACCGTTTGATTCCTTCGATTACGTTGTTTTGCCCCTCCCAGCGGTACAACTGACCACGGCGATTAATGAAATACCACTGGCCTTTTTTTCCCAGCAGCCACTTTTCCCGTTCCTGGCCCCAGTCCTCGTGATAGTTGCCGGCGTACAGCAACCCAAGCTCGTCGCCTTTGCGACACGCCCGCAATCGCTCGTCCTGCTTGGTTTCTTTCAGAACCTTTTCGTATTCCAGGGATTCTTCGCGGATTTTTCGCACCAGGTTGGTAAATGCGCCGTCACCTTCTTTGCACCACGTCCCGCTGACAACCACAAATTGGTCGCCGACGAAGTACTTGCGAAATTCCTTCAGATCGACTGTTTCAGGAAAGTGACTGGGCAGCCAATCCGCGACATTGTTCTGCATGTCGGTAATCGCCATCCGGGCACCGCGCAAGGCAAACGGCAACAGGAAGAACACCATGCATAAAACAAGCATGGCCACCGTACCGAAGAAGGGTATGCGAACCGAGAAAAATCGTTTCACCATGGGTGAGATTCCGAGGCGATAGCACTTTAAGTGACGAAGTCCGGACTTGTTAATATACGGCCGAAACCGTACGTCAGGGTACCGGTGTCGACCGCGAAAGTCCATGTCAAACGCCCGTAAAATGGCGTTGATAGCACAGAAGTGTCACACAATTTGGAAAACAATGACGGATCTGACGATCAGCCGATGAACTGCGAAATGAACAGCATTCCAAACGGGTCGTCGTCCTTGAACGCAAAAAAACTGGACGCAAAACCAATCAATAATGCAGCCAACATGATCACAGTTGGCAACAACAAGGCCCGCCCCTGCATGAAACCAAAAATAACACAGTACAGGCCTGCCGTGGCGACGCAGATCACGCCTTGGGTTGGCTTGGTCAAGAAGGCCACGATTGTAATCCAGATCGCACAGCCAATCGCTAAAGCCGTGGATGCATAAAAACTGATTACCGATGAATCGACCACATCACCGAGCTTGTCCATTACGAAAATGGTACCGACACCGATCGACACCAACACCGCCAGAAAGAATAACGCGACAACGGCGATCAAAATTGAATCCGCACCATCACCAAAGTTCTGCCCGTACGAAGAAACGGGCATGTCTTCGATGTCTTTCTCGGCCCGGGCCATGATTTTTTCAGCGTCGGTCATGCCGACCACTTCGGCGTTTGCCCCCGGGTCATCAAAGACCGCGGTTTCCATTCGTTGACCGGTGGCCATGTTAAAACCACAGGAAATGCAGATGATCGCGCCGGGGCTTACCTCTGATCCGCAGCTTTCGCAAACGGGGCCTCGTGGCATCGATTCCACACCCGCTTCGTCAAGCAAGTCCAGCAACGGATTGTGCGTTTGCGGCCGACTGGTCGCGGCGACTGGACGTGCTGGCGCCATTTGTTTACCAGGAATCTTGAGCGGCTTTTTGCAGTTGGGGCATTTGACTTCCCGGCCCGCTAACGAGTCCTTGGCTGTGAAGCCTTTATTGCAGCTGCCACATTTCGCTTTGATTGTCATAAGATCTATCGTTTTTGGCCGGGGCGTATTTGCTCTACCTCTATTTTGCTAAGACTCTGAGTTTTGGCAACCATTTTGCCGTCCCCAAGGCGATTCAACACGCGCTTTTTCGTGTTTCCGCGATCAAGACGTACGAATGAGCAGTTTGGGCAGTCGTGAGGACTGGTTCACGGATTTTTGCTGCCATTCTGTCACAAGGCCACGCGACACGATTTGGCTCGGCAGGCAAGTGAGAAGCCCGGAAAGGAACAGCCGAATCGCTCAGGCATCACAATAAACTGGCTGGCATTCGAGAGATTCTTCAAATTCGCTGTCAGAACCGAGCCTGCAGGCGGCTTCTTTGCGTGGGCTGGGATTTTGGATTCCCGGTCAGACTTTGCGCGCGACTTGCCTTGTTAAACGTATTCATTTTTGAAAACGGCAAAAATGTCAGGCTATCCGTGCATGCTTCCGAGCTCTTGGCAGGGTGACATGGTGGTAGCCTTAATTTCATAAAAAACTCAGTCTCGCTTTTTTGAGACCCAGAAACGGAGGAAAACTACCGATGGCCGTAACCACAAAGAAAAAGTCGCCGGCGAAAATCCAATTGCAGCCTCTCGGAGCGCGGTTGGTGATTCATCGTGATGAACAGGAAGAAACATCCGCTGGCGGAATCGTGTTGCCAAGCAACAGCCGGGATAAGCCCAACAAAGGCACCGTGATCAGCGTTGGCAATGGTCGGCTCCTCAAAGATGGCAGCCGCGGCAAATTGCAGGTCAAAGCAGGCGATCGGATCCTGTTTACCAGTTACGGTCCGGATGAAATCAAACTTGGCCAAGACGAATATTTGCTGCTGCACGAAGACGACGTCCTCGCGGTCATCGAATAACTTCAAACCTATATACACAATTACAAACAACCTGAAATCAGGAGATATCAGACCATGGCAAAAATGATTGCTTTCGAACAAGAAGCCCGCGAAGCGATTCGCCGCGGGGTTAGCAAGTTGGCTCGCGCGGTCAAAGTCACTTTGGGTCCCAAGGGACGCAACGTGATCTTGCAAAAAAGTTTTGGCTCGCCGACCGTCACCAAAGACGGCGTGAGTGTGGCCAAAGAAATTGAATTGGAAGACACTTATGAAAACATGGGCGCCCAGATGGTCAAAGAAGTGGCCAGCAAAACCAGCGACGTCGCTGGCGATGGGACGACCACGGCAACGGTCCTGGCCGAAGCGATTTTCAACGAAGGCCTGAAGGCCGTCACCTCCGGCGTCAACCCGATCCAAATGAAAGAGGGCATTGAGAAAGCCGTCGAGGATATCAACAACAAACTGACCGAGATGGCGATCAAAATCAAAAACAAGAGCGAGATGGCCAATGTCGCTTCGATCGCTGCCAACAATGATCCGGAAATCGGTAATCTGTTGGCCGACGCAATGGAAAAAGTCGGCAAAGACGGTGTGATCACCGTCGACGAAGGCAAAAGCCTCGCCACTGAAGTTGAATGGGTGGAAGGGATGCAGTTCGATCGAGGTTATCTGTCCCCCTATTTTGTGACCGATCCGTCGAACATGCATTGCGTACTCGAAGACGCCTATGTGCTTGTCTTTGAAAAGAAAATCTCCAACATCAAGGACCTTGTTCCGCTGCTTGAAAAAGTTGTGCAGCAAGGCAAACCGCTGTTGATTATCGCCGAAGACGTCGATGGTGAAGCTCTGGCAACGCTGGTTATTAACCGCCTGCGCGGAACGTTCACTTGTTGCGCCGTCAAAGCTCCGGGCTATGGCGATCGACGCAAAGCCATGATGGAAGACATTGCAATTCTGTGTGGCGGCACCGCTGTGTTTGAAGCACTTGGTATGAAAATGGAATCCATCGGCTTGGCGGACCTGGGTCGTGCCAAGAAGGTGATCATCGACAAAGACAACACCACGATCATCGAAGGTGCTGGAAAGAGCGCCGATATCAAGGCCCGCATCGATCAGATCCGGCGTGAAATTGATAACTCGACCAGCGACTACGACACGGAAAAGCTCGAAGAACGACTGGCGAAACTCGCCGGGGGCGTCGCCAAGGTCAATGTGGGTGCCGCAACCGAAAGCGAGATGAAAGAAAAGAAAGCTCGCGTCGAAGACGCGCTGCACGCGACTCGGGCGGCGGTCGAATCGGGTATTCTGCCCGGTGGCGGAGTCGCCTATCTGAGAGCAATTGCCGATCTCAAGAAGCCACAACTTTCTGACGATCAGGTGACTGGCTACAACATTGTCCTGCGTGCCTGCCGCGCTCCGCTCAGTTTGATCGCGACCAATGCCGGCCAGGACGGCGGAATCGTGTGCGAAAAAGTTCTCGGCGGCAAAGGCAACTTTGGCTACAACGCGTTGACTGACGTGTACGAAGATCTCGTCAAAGCGGGCGTGATTGATCCGGCCAAGGTGACGCAGACTGCTTTGAAAAATGCTGCCAGTGTTTCCACGCTGCTGCTGACCAGCGATGCCTTGATTGCCGAAATGCCAAAGAAAGATGGCAAGAAGGGCCATGGCGGCGGACACGACATGTATTAATCGACAGTACTTCGGTGAATCGATCCTCGATCGAGGCAACGATCACTCGAATCTGAAAACTGCAAAACCGTCAGCCCATCGGGGTTGGCGGTTTTTTTTGTCCCGCTGATGATCGAAAACTTGTGCTGCTCCAACGACCGTTGGAAGTGCTCAACGTCAGCTTCGTCGGCGTTGACAGGTCTTTTTGGGTTTCGGCTTGGGGAAAGTTTTTTCCGCCCACTTTTGAGCGTCCTTGAGGCCTTGCGTTACCGCCGTCGGGTTCATCGCGCACACTCCGGCGATCGGAGCTATAAACAGGACCGCTGCAAGTAAATAGGTTCTCATCTTTTCCACCACTGAATCATCAACTCAACGACAATATCCGAATGGAATCGTAGCTTACTTTCCAGATCGTCGGCCTGATTCAAAGCCAAAGGCGGGTGATTTAATCCGTTGAGTCAGTCTATGCGGTTTGCGACAGTTGTTCGGTTTCACTTCAGTGTGAAATCCATCGCGACAATGACCCTCAAACGTCCAACCCTCTACCGACGCTTGTACTTGGGCAGCGAATTGACCCATTCTTGATAAACCCGTCCGTCAATCCCATCCGTCACGTTCAGATCAAACGAAATCAGACTGGGAAGGCCCTGCATGGCAAGCAGATGATTGTTCGTCAACCGATCGCAACTAATCTCCAACCTTTCGAGCTGTTTAAAACGCTGTAGATTTTTCACGCCGATGGGTGAGAGTTGATTCAACTCCCGTAGTTCGATTTTCCTGAGCGGACTCTCTTCCGAAAAACCATCCAGCCCTTCGGCTGTTATCTTGTTGTTCGCCGAAATCAGCAGTTCTTCCAGGCAAGGCAGTTTACCCAGCTGTCGCAATGATTCGTCTGAAATTCGACTGACGTTTTCCAATACGACTCTTTTCAACGACCGCACGTTGACCAGCGCCGCGATCGAATCGTCATCGATCCAGTTGTCATTGGAGAGATCCACTGACTCCAGGCACGACAACTCTTGCAACATTTCGACGCCCTCGGTTCCCACACGCGTCCCACTCAAATTGAGCAGTTTCAATTTTTTGAACTGAAGTAGCGGGACAACATCAGGAGAATCGATGCGTCGACAATCGGCGAGATTCAATTCTTCCAGATCGACGCAGTGCGTAAGGCTGGCAATTCCTTCGCCGGTGATCCTGTCGCAATTTGACAAATCCAGTTTTTTCAAGGTATGCAGGCCGGACATCCCCTGAAGATGCTCCGCGGTAACCGGAGAGCCGGCCAAAATCAAAGTTTCCAAATCCTGGCAGAATTGCAAATTTTCCAGTCCAGATTCGGTGACGTTAACGCAACCGGCGATTTCAAGGCGTTTGAGATGGGGCAGACGCGCTAAATGTTGCATCCCTTCGTCCGTCAGCCCGGTGGAATTCACGCTGAGTTCTTCGAGCCCCGGTGAGACAAATTTGAGCGCCGCGCCGGTGACCTTGGGACACGACTGCAGATCCAGGATCTTCAAGTTCGGTAAAGCTTCCAGAAATGAAAGGCCCTCATCCGTAATTTCAATGCAGGCCCCGAGGTCAAGCTCTCTCAAACCGCTCAGTCGACTCAGCCCGCTCAGGTGCTGGTCGCACAGAGAAGTATTTGATGAGAGCACCAACGATTCCAGTTGCGGCAGGTCTACGATTGCCTGTAACCCGGCAAAATCAAAATGGTCGTTCTCGGAAAAAATAAGCTTTCTCAAATTCCCGCATTGAACCAATGGTGCAATCGAAAACACAGACTCACATTCAGTCAATTCCAGCTCTTCCAGGTTGGGCAGGTACCGAAGTACGGCAAGTGAAGCCTCGGTCAAGGAATCGCAATGTCGAAGCACCAGTTTTCTTAACGATGTCAGCCGGGCGACACCGGACATGTGCTGATCATAGAATCGACCGGTGTAACCAATCGTCAACGTCTGCAAATGAGGAAACACATCCAGATCGCCAATCACAAACACGCGCGGCACGTAGTCAATCGTGACTTCGATGACCTCGCCCCGCTCGTTCGTCTTGCTGGAATTGCTGCTGTTGCGCAGCCAGATTTGCGCCTCGTACGGCGTCGAGGGAATCGAATTTTGCCCAAATGTCTCGCGGCACAACACGCCCAAAAACAGGCACAGCGCCAGAATTCTCAAGACGTTGGTCATGGTTGGGACTAAGAATGAATTGGTTGCGAGGGCTTATTTTCGTAAATTCGGATGCCCGATTATACTAAGTTATTCACCGAATCGAGCAAATTTTGGCCCAATGGAATATTGATTCAGGACTTTAGTCATGTTCGAACGCGATCTCCTCGTATCGTTTATTGCTTTTGCATTGGGATTATTGATGGTATCGTCCGCACTGATGAATTACGAACGGGCCTTTGAAATGCGAACTCCGCAATATCTCTCTGAGATGATCGGCCGCACCGGTGCGCGACTGGTCATGGGACTGATTGGCCTGCTGATCGTCGTTATGGGCGCTTATATTTTGTGCGCTCCGTACTTTTTCAAGAATGAATCCAGCCGGGCCCTGGACGACAAATTAATTCTCGAAGAATCGCCAAACGCGATCCTGGCTGAAGGCCGTTGAACTCTGGATCACCAGCCCAGGACGTTTCATTTCGTGCCCGGACCTGGGATAGGCGTCTTGCCTGCCTCCCGACCCCCTCAGCGTTGCTCGCAAACGTGGGATCGGCATCCTGCCTGTCAACACAATAAAACACAAGACCGCCAGTCGATATTCGTCGACAAGCTGGAAGCTCATCCCACACACGTATTTTTCGACAAGCTGGCAGCTCATCTCCTGGTAACCAGACCTCACTTGGCTTCGGTTTGCGATTTCAGATACGCGTACAGGTCGACGTAACCCTGGGCGTCCACTCCATCCAGCAAACCTTCGGGCATCAGGGATTTGTCCGAAGCCATTCGATCTTCAATATCGGCCGTGTTCAGCCGCACGGTCTTACCAGAACCTTCCATCAACGTGATCCCGTCAACCGATTCATAAATTACGGTTCCTTTGTAAATAAGTCCGTCGATCGTTTGCACAATGATTGCGCGATATCGATCGGAAACTTGTTCGCTCGGCATGGTAATCGAGCGGAACAGGTCGCGCTTGGAAAAGCGATTGGTGACGCCCTCCAGTCGAGGTCCCTGTCGCGAGCCACCATTGTGACAAAGCGCGCACTGTTGTTTCTGATAAAGTTCCCGTCCCCGGTCGACGTCGCCGGCAGACCAGTCGACTCGTTCCAGCACCCTGACCCAATCGGTTGACGCCGTTGCCAGCAATCGTTTGTCGTCGGGAAACTGGCCGACCAGGTAAGTTCGCCATGAATCCAGGACTTCGTTCTGGATTTCGTCGGCGGACTTTGGCTGATAACCAAACTGTTGTCCCGTCTGTTGTTGAAGTAACCGAATCAATTGGTCGCGAACCGAAACGCTTTGCTTGTCCCAGCCAAGCCTGCGCAGCCAGCAAGGCAGCGACTTGAGCATCTTGGTCAGGAACCGTCAGTATTTGCCGCAGCGCGATCGCACAGCGTTTTACCACGTTGACGTCGTAAGAAGCCAGGCCTTGACGATAAAGCGCGATCTCTTCAAGGTTCGGCTTAGCGGCAAGAGCCAAAATAGCTTCGTCTCGCAGATGCGGCTGCGCGGCACATCGCCTGATCAGTTCCCGATTAAGCCCGTCCGGCTGGGAAGTGACAATACGAAATTGCTCGACCGTGGCGGCCGCGGGATCTTTCGCAACGACGTTCTCGAATTTAACTTTCGAAGCCGACTTCCACTCGTCCGCAAGGGCTTCGTGAAGGAAGGCATGTTCCGGCCGTCCAAACTCCTCCGTTTCAACGAGATCGCCGCTGATTAAATAGGATTCAATCAGCCGTTTGGCCAGTTCCTGCAAGCGACGGTTCCAGTTCAGATCCGTCTGCCTGTTTTGTTTCTCCACCTTGGCATTTAACTCCAGCAGCGAACGCACGATTGCCGCGCGAGGAAAACGCGCCTGCATATTTGCCGCACAGATCAACCAATGAATCTCCTCGGAAACGTCGTCGACCTGGGGCGGATCAATTTCAAGATCCGGTGGTAGCTGGTCTCCCACCATCGCCATCGTCCGCAGCAATTCGCGTTGCGACGTGGTATCGTTCTGGAACAATGCGTACAACAATTTTATCTGCGCGACCAGGCTCTCCCGTTGCGTCGCCGTAAACTCAAGATGCTGCCGCGGTGTACAGCCATGAAAGACAGGAGGTACTTGCTTCTCGGGTCCGCAACCGTCCATCGTCAGCTGGGCCAGCCGCAACACAAAGTCGCGATTGACCGATGACGCGTTTAACCGGGAAAGACAATCAAGCAGCAACGAGGCTCGCTCACTTGCTTGCCGCGATCCTGCAACGCGAATCAGCAAATTTACGTCGTTTTCGATGCGGGCGTTGCCAACAGTTTGGCTGGCTAATTCATCCGGCATACTTTTGATGATGTTGAACACCAGTCTGGACTGCGTCGTTTCCAACGGGGATAGATTACGACTAATCGCAGAGTTGAATAACCCTTGGAGTCCATTCAAATATTCCAAATCGTCGCGTCGGCCAACCAGGGTTTCCAGTGCGGCAATCCGCAATGAATTGTCATCCGCCGTCAACGCTGACAGCACGCTGATAAAGTCCCGTTCTTCCCATTGGCGACCCGTCGATGATCGCAACAACTGCACTTGTTGATCGGTTTGTTGATCGGTCTGTTGATTGGCTACATTGGTTTTCGCGTTGTGCGGATCATCCGTTGGCATGGGATCATACGAAACGCGATATACTCCGCCTTCGGTGCCACGCCCGCCGACGCTGGCGAGCAAGCTGCCGTCGGGTGCAACCATCAGGTCCGTCACGGCGAATCCAAACTGGCCCTGCGAAATTGCAAAGTCATTGCCCCGATCGTATTGTCGCGTGTTGAAATCACGTTTAAACACGACAATGCGCCCAAACGTCCAATCGCAGACGAAAATTGCATCGCGGTATTCGTTTGGGAAACTGTTTCCTTCGTAACAGCAAACTCCAGTGGGGCTGCCTCGTCCGAGATCACCGATTTCCGTCGGCATATCAAAGTAGCTGCTGGGCCGCTTCCAACCCTCCGAAATCCAGCCTGCGTGATCACCGGGACGGACCTGGAACACACGCGTCGGTCGGTACCACGGCAGCGTGATGTCGCGTTCGCCGTCGCTATCGTAAGTAAAAATCTCTCCCGCCGGATTGAAGTCAAAATCATACGCATTGCGAAAACCGTGGACGACGATTTCCGTTGTTTTAAAATCGGGACTGATCCTCATCAAGAACCCGGCTTCCGGATTTTTCACCGGCGAATTTTGGCCGTTAAAATATTCGGGCAAAATCGGCGTCTGATTTCCGGCGATAAGGTACAACCAGCCGTCGGGGCCACGCCGGATCGCGTGCGCAAAATGTTCTCCCCCCGTTTTGATCGGCATTATCTTCTGGGGCGGCGCGTCGGCGGTTCCGTCGTCATCGCTGTCTTCGAACCGCAACAATCCTGCGTCGCCTGTACAGAGCAAACGATTGCCCTCAAACAGCATCCCCTGTGCGCCGGTCGCAGGCCCGTTGGCAAACACTTTCGCCTGATCGAAAACTCCATCGCCATCCGAATCCAGCAGCGTCTTGATATAACCCGGACCGGAAACGACTGGCAGCCCGCTGGAATTAAGCGTCATACAAAAGATGTTGGTTGCCAATTCGTCGCCCGCAACCTTGGAGATTGAAAATCCTTCTGGCAACTCGAGATCGATTTGGCACCGCGCTTCGCCAGGAGTCCATCCCAAAAACAAGCACATTGCGACCATGCACAACAGCCGAATGCGAATGAGCTGTTTCATATTCGAATCCAAGCCATTGCTCCTGGCTTTGCGAGTCACTTCCTGGCAATTATCGGCAAAGTAATTCTTCATTGTCGATGATCGGACTCAGTTCTCAAGACCTTTTTGGCAACTTAATCCTGCACTTCTTTCATCAAATTGTTGGATTGCCCGTGGGTGATCGCAACGCCGACGCCTGTCGGCTAGTCGTTAAACGACGTCCCGGATTCCGTCCGTCGGGTGGAAAACACAATCATCGCCAGCCCCAGCAAAACAGGCACCAGTGAAATCACCACCCAACTTAACGGGACCGAGTCGTTTTCTCCGATGAACCACTCGAATTGGCTCAGCTGCGGTTGGTAGTACGCCAAAAATGCGACGATCGCGTTATGCGTCGCGTGCAAAATCACGCCCGGCAAAATTGAACCCGACTTGTAGCACAGGTACCCGAGCAGGATTCCAATCAATGCCGTCGGCAGAAAACGATCCAGCGCGATCGTGCTGTTGGACATCACATGAAACAAACCGAATATCGCCGCGGACGTAAAAATTGCAGTCCACTTCGATTTGTGCGCGAGTAGCGAGCGCAACAATAGCCCGCGAAAAAACCACTCTTCACAAAACGCCGGGATGATCGACAACGCGATCGCAATGATCCACGGGGAGACCAATCGAAATTTGGCGGCCGTGGCGGTACCGAATTCAACCAGCCGATCCTGCCAGGCCTGGCTCTTTTCGGCGCCTGCGAACCATTCGTAGCAGACGTGCCACGCTTCGGTCAACGACATTACTAACGGCCACAAACTCAACCCCAACAACACCGCGCCCACGAAAAAAATTGGCTTGGCCGGTCGAAAGCCAAACCCTGACGCGAACGCAACCCGCAAAAAAAAGGCAACCACCGAAGGGAAAACGAAAAACATCAACCCCGTAAACAAACCCATCAAGAGCAGCCGCGAAGTCATATTCACGTCCAGCCGACTGAGAAATCCACTTAATACAAAGTTGATTGGGATCAGCATGACCAGGCAAAAAACCGACGCGGAAATTGGCATCGTCGGCTGTGATTTTGCCGGCCGGATAAACATTTCGTTCCAGCTCGCCTGGCTTCCATACAGAATCGCGTCCGTCCCAAAAATTCTCGCAGCCATCAACACGGCCAGCACGGTGTAGAGAATCGTTGACGCAATTGCAATCAACGACGGTACGACTTGCACCGACCCCTGCAAGACGTCGCGGGCCAGCAACAAAATATTGACCATTGGCGTGATGCACAACGGACCATTCAAAGTCAGCCCCGGCGTCATCGCCATCAGGCCGGGTGCCATCGATAACAGGATGATCGGAACCAGGTAAGACTGAGCCTCCTTGAAGCTGCGCGCGTAACTGGTGACCGCCAACAGCACCGCCGAATAAAACGCGGCAAACAAAACCAGCAACCCGAAGATTTTCAGGCACATCGCCAGCGTAAAACCGGTCTCACCAAGGTACGAGTCCAGCCGAAACGCCCAAATGGTCGCGGCCATGCCAATGATATTCAGCGAAGCGGTCAGTACCGCCACGGTCAGCACGGCAATGAACTTCGAAAACAGAATCCCCATCCGCGGAATCGGGGCCGCCATTAAAGTTTCCAGGGTGCCGCGTTCACGTTCGCCGGCCGTCAGATCGATGGCCGGATAAACTGCGCCCGTGATGGTCATCAACACCAGGATCAGCGGTATCAACGAAGCAAATGAGATCCCCGATCTGGTTTTGTCGGTGGGCGCGATGGAGACAAGCGAATCATGGCCTTCGTTCAAAGGAAAATAGGCCTGTACGCCCTTCTTTCGCAGCTCACCCAACAACACAGACTGGTTGAACAGAAAAAACTGACGCTTGACATAGGCGGCTGCCTCGGAAGAACGAAGGTTGTTTGGATCGTAGACGACGTTGTATTCCGTAATCCAGCGATCGTCTTTGAGGACTTTGATTGCGAGACTGACCCCCGCATCCGCTTCTCCCGCGGCCACCACTTCCCGGATCGGCTTGCGTTCGTCGAGGTTTTGTGCCCACTGGTGTTGTTTGAACGTGCCAATGGCCGGCTGCGCGGCGCCAGGAGAGTTTCGCCAGGCTTGGATTCGTCCGGGCCCGCTGTCACCGGAGTTTCTTCTTGCGATTTTTCCTCGCGACGCGTTTCGTATTTTTCACTGACCTGGGCGACCGCCTGCAATACCTGTTCGACTTCGCCTTTGTCGGAACCATCAACCACGAAGCGATATTGAATTACATTCTCGACACTCAGCGACGAAGCCGCGTTCAACAGAAAGGTCTTGAACACCAGGCTCAGGATCGGATAGACCAGCAACGGCATCAGGACCAAGGTTACCAGCGTGCGACGATCGCGGAGCGTTTCTCGAAGCTCTTTTTTGGCCAGCCTGCTTAACCGGAATCGCGATTTTTCCTGGGCGCATTTTCCGGCGCGGAATCGGTCGGCTGATTTGCCGGTTCGTCGATATTTTCTGGAGATTGCTTTTCCATTGCCATGAACGCCACGCCGGCAGCTAAGCCACTCCCTCAGTTTCAACGCCGGAATCGACCGCAGGTTCCGAATGTCTGATAAGTCCGATGAAAATATCGACGAGGTGGTTTTTACCCGTCTGGGCGGTCAATTCTGACATCGTCCCTTCGAGGACCATGTCGCCTTCGTGCAGCAACCCAAACCGGTCACACACCCGTTCCGCCTGTTCCAGCCGGTGTGTGCAGAGAATGATCGCCTTGGACCTTGCCTTGAGCATTTCGATATAGTCAAAAATCACCTGGCTGCCAACGACATCCAAACCCAGTGTCGGCTCGTCCAGGATCATGACGGGAGGATCGTGGATCAGAGCCCGCGCGAGATTGGCCCGTTGGCGTTGCCCGGTGCTGAGCGTCGAACAGCGTTGCGACAAAAAAGATTTCAAATCCAGCAACGTCGACAACTCTTCAATGCGATCATTGACAAATTTCGGACCCAGCCCATATACATCCCCGAAAAACGACAACATCTCTTTGGTCGTCAGCCATTGGTACAGCCCTGCCGACGCCGACACGAATCCAACTTGCCGTTTGATCCGATCCGATTGCTCGCTGGTTCGCGCGCCGTTGATCTCGGCCCACCCGGAGTCGGGACGCAGTAAGCCCAGGATCATACGCATCGTCGTCGTTTTGCCCGCACCATTGGGACCAAGCAAGCCATATACTTCGCCAGACGATACGTGAAAGGAGACGCCGTTCACCGCAATGACTTCACGGCGGCCGGCACGAAATGTCTTGCAAAGTTGGTGAATGGTGATCATCTAGCTTTCGTCATCCCGTCGGCAAAACACCCGGCCACATCGTACGATTGAATTTGCGTTTGTGCCATCTACGACCACTTTCGAATTTTTTCCATCGCCGGATTCGCAAAACTTCGGAGCATTGTCTCCGATCTCAGAATCGTTGCCTTTCCGAAAGCGTGGGATTGGCCGATTGGGGCGAAAGTCGCACCCGGCGTTCTACAATTTACGCAAAATTCCAACCGGATGTTTGCAGGTCTGTAATATTTTCCCCAGAAGCCTCAAATTTGGTCGAACGGGTGGTGTTTTGGGCAGTGATTGTCGCCAGACTTGGAAAAATACCAGCGAACAGTTGGCCGGATCGACTCGATTCAAGCTGACCGGAGTCGGGTTACGGCGGATTGACTTAGCCGCAAAAGTTTTATCTAAACACACGTTAACGTTAGACATTGACGGCAACGGCAATCCGCTGCAGAAACATTTCCTTGCCACGAATGGACTTATGGACCTCAACACAATTCTCAAAAACAACGAAGAGTGGGCTGCCGAAAGACTTTCGGTTGATGCGGATTATTTTGAACATCTCGCCAAGGGTCAGACGCCTGGCGTGTTATACATTGGCTGCTCGGACAGTCGTGTTTCGGCAGAAGAGATGATGGGTGCCGTCCCCGGCGAACTGTTTGTTCATCGCAATATTGCGAACGTCGTCCCCAACACGGATATTAACGTCATGTCGGTGATTAATTTCGCCGTCTCGCACCTCAAAGTCGATCACATCATCGTTTGTGGCCATTACGGCTGTGGTGGCGTCAAGGCGGCCATGCAGCAGGCCGATCTGGGCATTCTCAATCCCTGGCTTCGCGAGATTAGGGATGTTTATCGCATGCATCGCGACGAGATGGACGCGATCAAGGATGAAGAATTAAGATACAAGCGGCTGGTCGAATTGAATGTCCAGGAGCAATGTATCAATGTACTAAAGACCGCCGATGTTCAAAGAGCTTACCAAGATCGCCACGTCACCATGAATGGCTGGGTATTCGACATCGCCAGCGGCCGGATCATCGATCTACACATTGACTTTGAGAGGATCCTTTCCCGAATTCAGGAAATTTACCGCGTTGATTAGCGGTGATTTAGTGAGCGACGCGAAAATCATGATAGCGGCGGGCGGTTTTTAAGATCCCCGGAACCGATATAATCGAGTTTTTGATCCCGCCCGATTTCCGATCAATTGCCGTGAACACAATCGTGAAGGATCCCGAAAAGTGGCTCTCGAAATTTGGACTATCGTCGTTCCGGCGAGGCCAAAAAGCCGTCATCGATGCGATTCTCAACGGGCGCGACACGCTGTGCATCATGCCGACGGGCGGTGGTAAGAGTCTCTGCTACCAGTTGCCGACGATCGCCCGGGACGGCGTCACGATCGTCGTTTCGCCCCTGATCGCGTTGATGAAAGATCAAGTCGATTCGCTGAATGCGATCGAGATCCCGGCCACGTTCGTCAACAGCACCCTTGGTACGGCACAGCAGCACGCGCGCATCGATGGAATGGTCGCCGGCGAATACAAGCTCGTATACATCGCGCCCGAGCGCCTTCGCAGCGGGTCTTTCATGCGGGCAGTGGAAAAAACAAACGTGCAGTTTCTCGCCGTAGACGAGGCCCATTGCATCAGCCAGTGGGGTCACGACTTCAGGCCGGATTACGCGCGGCTGGGCCGGTTTCGCGAACGGCTGGGGAATCCTCAAACGGTCGCCTTGACCGCCACGGCGACCAAGCTGGTGCAAACCGATATTGCCAAGATCTTGAACCTGAGTGATCCGGCGATATTTGTTTCCGGTTTCCGCCGCGAAAACCTGTCGCTGCAGGTCCGCAGCCCCATCGGCAACCATGACAAAGACCTGACCCTGATAAAGTTTCTCGATGCGCATCCCGGCTGTGGAATTATTTACGCGTCGACGCGTAAAAATTGCGAACACCTTGTCGAACTGCTGCATGACAAACTGGGTCGGCGGAAAATCGCTTATTACCATGCGGGCCTCGAAACGGATAAACGTCGGTCCGTTCAGGAAAAGTTCATGGCGGGCGAAACGGAAATCATTGTCGCCACCAATGCCTTCGGAATGGGCATCGACAAATCCGATTTAAGATTCGTGATCCACTACAACTTGCCCGGCAGCGTCGAAGCCTACTACCAGGAGGCTGGCCGGGCGGGCCGTGACGGACAAGAATCGCAATGCATGTTGCTGTATTCATTCCAGGACAAATTTATCCAGGAATTTTTCATTGAGAATTCCTACCCTTCGCGCGAGATTGTCAAGGACGTTTACGATTACCTGTGCGCCATCGAATCCGATCCCATCGAAATGACGCTTGGCGACATCAAAGACGAACTCGGCCTTTCGATCGGCACGACCGGGATCGCCAACTGCGAAAACCTCCTGGAAAAAGCAGGCGTTATCGAGCGACTTGATTCCCGTCAGAATTCGGCTGCCATCCGCATCGATTCAGAAATGAATACGCTGGTTGACCTGTTGCCGCGAGACGCGCGGACCAAGCGCCACGTGATGCGGGGCTTGGAAAAGCTCGTCGGCCCATTGCGCGGAGAACGCGTCCTGTTCAGTCCTGAAAAATTTGCCCAGTCCCTGGAAATGAAGTGGCCGGCGGTCAGCCGGACGATTCGCGAATTGACCAAACTGGAAGCCGTCGATTACATCCCACCGTTTCGCGGACGAGCCATTCACATGCTTGATCGAAACCGGCGGTTTGCGGAACTCGACATCGATTTCCTGGAGCTTGAGCGAAGAAAGCGTTCGGAATATGACAAACTGCAACGGATGATCAATTTGGCAACGACCCGTCGCTGCCGACAGCTGGAAATTCTCGAATACTTTGGTGACCCGGATCTCGAAGTCTGTGGGACCTGCGATAACTGCGTGGAGTCTCAATCTGCGAAGGCAACCAAACCAAAATTTGCCGACGCGGATGCCTGCCTGTACGCGGTTCAAGTCGCGCTCAGTGGTGTTGTCCGGACTCACGGCCGCTTCGGCAAAAACATGATTGCCCAGATGCTGTGCGGTTCGGGGTCCAAAAAAGTCAAATCAATGGCCAAGCTCAGCACGTTCGGACTGCTAAGTCGCCTGCGCCAGGCGGACGTCTCGGGAATACTGGAATGGCTGATAGAAGCAGGCTACCTGAGACAAGTTGAAAGCGCCAAGTTCCGCCCGGTCGTGCAAATTACGGATCACGGCCAGCGCGTGATTTCGGGTCGCGAACGGATCGACTTTACCAACCAGTTGCCAGGTGCCCTGGTCAAAAAAATCTCCATCGAGTTGCACGGCAAGCAACCTCATGTTGTCGGTGATACGGAAGTAAACGATACGCAGTCCGAATATGATGAAGCAACCGAACTGCCCCAGTTCGAAACAAGCGATCACGCGCATGTCGTTACAACTGAGAAGACGGGTAGTCAACCAGAGTTTGCCCCGGAGGAATTGGACGACTGCGCAATTGCGATTGATACAGATTTTTTTGATTCGGTACCAAGTCAAACTTCCGAACCCGATCCGACCGCGACTAATTTACGCATCAATGTGCCTGACGCGGGCGCGGTCAAACCGAGTTTCTATTGGACTTGGCGGTTGTTGGCAGACGGGTACTCGTTAGAACAGCTCAAACAAGTCCGCCAAATTGATACGGCCACCGTTTTTGATCATGCGATTCGGGCGATCGAAAATAATTTGCAGCTCAAGCCGGATTGTTTGTTGCGGCAGGATCAACTGGAAGTGCTGCGCGAGATCATCGCCAAACACGGTCAAAAACGGGTTCCCGAGCTGATCGCCGAATTGCCTTCCACGCTGTCGGGCCAACAATTAATTTACTATCTGAAATGCCAACAAAAAACGCTTTCAATGTAAATTGAAACCAACGGCTTGCGGTTATTCGGCGAGCGGGTAAAAAACGACTCAAATCTTGTCGAATAAGCCACAAACGCTCAAATCCCACGTCGCGAATTTCGTGGGTTTTGACTACAATTCGAGATTCAAACCAACGAAATTTCCCTCCGGCAGCGGTCGGATCCAACTAGTATTCATGATCCGGTTTTTGCCAAAGGCCGCGGTCGAGGATTTCAATGGAAGAACAACGCCCCAACGAAAATTCTGAAAAAAAGTCCAACCAGCCCACCCGATCGTTGCCGATCTGGATGCTGTTATTTGCCCTTGGATGCTTCTTGGCGTACGTCTTGCTGACCATGAATGACGGCGACCAGTCCAGAATCAGCTACGGCTATTTCGAAAACCTGCTGCAGGGCAAAGACTACCGGGGCGAACCAGTCCTGGATAATGGCGAACCCGTCGATTGTTTGATCGAAACGATCAACATCGCCGACAATACGGCGACCGGATTTCTGAAACAAACCACTCCGCCGCTTCCCGTCGAGCCAACTCGAAATGCCGAAGGCGAACGGGTGATGGCCAAGCCCGACACCTTCCTTAAAAAGCGGTTCATCGTCAATCTGCCGCCTTCGGAAACGTCCCAGGACGAATTGTTAAAAAGGTTAAAAAACGTCAGCAGCGTCGATATCAAACAACCCAGCGAACTGGGCAACTATTACGTGGCGATGATTATCCTGTTTTCATTGGGATTGTTGCTGTTCATGTTTCTGACACTGCGCCGGACCCAGAACCAGATGATGGGGGGCGGTGGTTTCCTGTCGAATTTCTCGCGCAGCCCTGCCAAAAAATACGAAGCTTCCTCCCAGCCAATCACGTTTGCCGACGTCGCAGGTCTGGAGGGCGTCAAAGCTGACTTGCAGGAAATTGTCGAGTTCCTGAAAGATCCAACCAAATTTCAAAAACTGGGCGGCCGCGTTCCCAAAGGCGTGTTGCTGGTCGGTCCCCCGGGAACGGGCAAGACTCTATTGGCGAGAGCGGTCGCCGGAGAAGCCGAAGTGCCTTACTTCAGCGTCAACGGATCCGAGTTTATTCAAATGTTCGTCGGGGTGGGTGCCAGTCGTGTCCGTGATCTCTTCGCAACCGCCAAAGCTCAGGCGCCCGCCATCATCTTCATCGACGAAATCGACGCAGTTGGTCGCCAACGCGGCGCTGGCCTCGGGGGTGGGCACGATGAGCGCGAACAGACGCTAAATCAGATCCTTGGCGAAATGGACGGTTTTCAGGGCAACGATTCCGTGATCATTTTGGCAGCTACCAATCGTCCCGACATCCTCGATCCGGCACTTCTGCGTCCCGGCAGGTTTGATCGGCATGTGACCGTAACGCGCCCGACCATGAATGGCCGACTGGCGATCTTCAAAGTTCATGTGCGCGATGTGCCACTGGACAAGGACGTCGATTTGGAGGTCATGGCTCAAGCAACCGCCGGAATGACGGGAGCCGACATCCAAAACCTGGTCAACGAGGCCGCACTGTGGGCAGCCCGCAAGAATCAAACGAAAGTGACCATGTCGGACTTTTATCATGCCCATGACAAGGTCTTGATGGGAGCCAAACGCGAGGAGGTTTTGACCGAAAAAGAAAAGGAGCGCACCGCTTATCATGAAGCAGGGCATACCCTCGCCGCCTGGTATCTGTCGGGTGCCAACCCGGTTCACAAAGTGACCATTATCCCGCGCGGACAGGCGCTGGGCATCACGCAAATGGTACCGGACGAAGACCGGATGAATTTGTCCGAACACGAAATCCGTGACCACCTGGTCGTGTTGCTGGCCGGCCGCGCCGCAGAAAAGCTGATTTATGACGAGATTACGGTTGGCGCCGAAAACGATCTTGAACGAGCCACTTCGATGTCGCGAAAAATGGTCACGCATTGGGGAATGAGCCCGCGGTTGGGACCGGTGAGTTACAAAATGACGGATGACGATCCATTTCTTGGCCGCGAAATGCACAAGGGCCGCCAATTCAGCGAACACACCATGGAAGTGATCGATGAAGAGGTCAACAAGATCCTGCAAGAGGCGGCGCAAAAGGCATTCAGTTTGCTCAACGACCGCCACCGCGAACTGGACGCCCTGACGGCTCGCTTGATCCAGACCGAAGAACTCGATCGCCACGAGATCGCCGAAATTCTGGGGCCGAGCGTACATAGCGACAAACCAGCTTTATTTCCTCCCAAGACAAACATTGCCACGGATGCTGCCGCTTCCGAATCGAGGTCTCCCGAGAACTTCGAACCAACGTCTTAGTCTTCGGCACGACTTCCGTCGCCGCACATCATCACAATCCGTGGCATGAACTCTCCGACGATCTCAACCAGATCCCGTTGGGCCGCCATCACCTCGTGAATGTTCTTGTACGCTCCCGGGACTTCGTCGAGTCCCCCTGCGAGCAACCGCACATTTTTTTGCTGCAAATGGTCCCGCCATTGTTTCCAGTTGAATTCGGCTTTCGCGCGCGTCCGCGACATCCGTCGGCCGGCCCCATGCGACGCCGAATTCAGGCTATCCTCGTTGCCGCGACCACGCACGACAAAACAGGAGTCGGCCATGTTGCCGGGAATCACTCCCAGGTCGCCCGTGCCCGCAGGCGTCGCGCCTTTGCGATGCACATACACATCTTTGCCGCCATGGTTTTCCAGCCAGGCAAAGTTGTGATGGTTCTCGACGGTTGCCAATCGCTGCGCACCGGCCAGTTGCGTCACATTGCGATGAATGACTTCGTGATTTGCCGAGGCGTAGCGGCCCATCAAATTCATCGCGTTCCAATACTCCTGGCCTTCCTCGGTGTCCATTTCCAGCCAGGATAGATGTCGCAGCTGGCTGTCGTCGCGAATTCGCGAGGGAGCCTTGCCGCGGGCGATATCCGAGTAACGCTGACAGACGCGAGCTCCCGCGCCCCGGCTACCGCTGTGTGACAACAACGCGACATAGCGGCCGGCGGCGATGCCGAGCTCGTCATGGGGCAGGGTCAGCACGCCCCATTCCACGAAATGGTTGCCACTTCCGCTGGTTCCCAGCTGTTTGACGGCGCGGTCGCGCACTTCGCGCGTCACGGCCGTGATCGTCCAGTCTTCATCGAGCACCTCGTGTTCGTGGGCACGTTGCCAACTGGATCCCATCCCAAACCGGGTTCCGTTGACAAGCGCCCGGTCAAGTTCACCGCAACGGGAAGCGATATTTTCCTGTAGCGGCTCAACCGGCAGATCCGTGATGGTCAGTTTCATGCGACAGGCGATATCGACGCCCACGCCGTATGGAATCACTGCATTCTCACAAGCCAGGACGCCACCGATCGGCAGGCCGTAACCGGAATGTGCATCCGGCATCAAGGCAGCCGCGTAGGCAACCGGCAGGCGACATGCGTTTTCGATTTGTTGCTTCGAGAATTCGTCAAAATCATCGCCCCAACTGTGATACTCGATCGGTTCACGCTCAACATCTGCTTCGCGAAATTCAACGATGGCGCGAGCCAGCGGTCCGTATTGTTCGTCAGCAACATAGACTTCCGGCGCAGCGACAATCCTGGGGATGATCGCCTTTGGCTTGTTTTCACCCCGCGCGCGACTTGCCGCCTGCACACAGACAATCGCCTCTGACACACAGTCTGCTGGGACGCCCAACGCAATCAGCTGTTTCCTGTTCATGGATTCTTTCCCAAGGGGTCGGGATGAGTTGAAATTGTAAAATGTGAGCGGCGAGGCGCTTGCCGCCGGTTCGTCTGCCGCAAGGCGATAGCCGGGTAGACCTCGCGATTACCCAATGGTGATCACAAAGTGAAGTCGACCCAATCATTCCGCTGACGCCAAGGTTTGACAGGCACGGTGCAGTTGTGTTCGCGCAAAAACATTCGTAAACGTCAATAGAACGATGACTTCGCTACCGCGTTTCCGGTTCTTCGGGCGATGCGTTCGGCAACCGAGCGGCTTGAAATTTGTCGTCCAGCCATGCGCTACGCAAACATGAGCCAAGTTCGGAAGCAGAATTGAACACATCAAAAAAAACGACGACCACCGCTTCAACCAGTCTTGCCAAAAGTGAATCAATGTGCCCAGTCGGTGGCACGACGCGTTGCAATGCACTTGCCGAAACACGCGCTAAGCCATTTTCAGGTTCTTCAGCTCCTGCGCGATGGTTTGTTTGGCTTCCTCGATTCCGATGGCTTCCGGGACGTCATCAGTTTTGTAATTGAACCAGCTATCTTGAAACTGGATGAAGCCGTGCCCACCCTTGGTGTTTGAGTTTTTGATGGCCTGTTTGGCGGTCAAGGCGATCACGGCATCGGCAAGTGCGGCGGGACCATTGCAGCGCGGCTGGTTTTCGTAATCGCCCTGGCTGATGCACCACGCCCAGTGTTCGATCTCTTCACGATAACCGCGGCTGACAGGTCCACCGCCTTGAGCCGCTTTGGCTGGCGCTGCGTCGCCGCTGGCCGAAGTATCGAGGACCGCCCCCCCATCCGCCTTCGTTTTGACCCCAGCTTTGTAACTGGTGCCCGCGAGAGGATAGAGCAAAGCCTCTTTTTCCCGATCAAGCACCAACGTTGCCTTCGTACCCAGCACGACTTCGCCATAGCCGCCGAAACCGTTGCCGTTGATCGAGCTATAGGTCACGACGACTTTCTTGTCCGAGCACTGCTCATACGAGGGGACTCCGGTCGCGGGATCCGGATATTGGTTGACAACGTCGCGGTAGCCAACATCAAAATCGTAATCGTAGCCTTGTCCAGGAAACTCGAAGGTGCAATAGACATGATCATCCGCATCGCGATCCGGCGGGAACAACTGTCGTCCACCGACCGCGTGCACTGTCAACGGATGAACGTGTTTGCCTTTTTCCCGCGCAAGCGCGGCGATGAAAATGCTGGCTGCATCCAATTGGTGGCTGCCGAGTTCGGCCATCAAACCGCCGCCCGTACGATCCCACAGTCGCCAACGGACAAGCTCCTCCAATGCCGTGCGGGTTCGTCCTCCCGAATAAACCGAGGGATCATCAAGGTACCCATATTTTTCAGCATCAACCGACTTGTCAGCGTCCCACTGGGTCCACTGGGCGATTTGTTTTTGCAGTCGCAACAGATCTTTCGAGGATCCCCGACTCCTGGCAAGTTCATCTGCCGACTTGATAAACCCGTCAAGCTGTCGTTTGATTTGATCAACCCGCTTACCGGTTCCCGCCGCGATCTCACCACCGGGGATCGGCAACGCCCACGTGTCCTTGCCGGGCAGATTGTTACGGTGCCACTGTGCGCGAATGTGATGAATTTCGCCCAGCAATCCCCAACGAATCAAGTTCACGGCATTGTCGTACAGGATACTGTAATGACGTTGATGGCCAATCGATAAAAAGGATTTCGTCGATTCGGCCGTGCGACACATCAGTTTGCACTGGGCAACGTTGTGCGCCATCAGTTTCTCGCACAATACATGCTTGCCCGCAGTCATCGCGGCAATTGAAATCGGGGCATGCAAAAACAATGGGGTAGCAATGATGACCGCTTCGATGTCCGGGTCCTTGATGACCTCTTTCCAGTCTTGGTAAACCTTGACGTGTTTGCGCGCCTCATCCTCGGACTTCCAGCCATAAACATCCATCAAACCGGGCCGAACGTAGATCGTATTGGGCGTGGACCAGTCGCCATGAAAGCCGCGATGAACGCTTGACGGTCGAATATCGCAGATCGCTTTGACGTCGACATAATTCGGGTTCAGGGCTCCAATCAACACGCCCCCCTCGTCGCCCGTTCCGATGATTGCCGTGCGCACAGGACGGTTGGGGCGTTGATATCCAAAGTACATCGCGCCCACGCCGGCAGCGGCAATCCCGCCTGCGGCCAACGATTTGACCAGAAAGTCACGGCGATTCATGTGCTCTTCGAGTGCCGTCACAGCTCCGTAATAATTGTCGCGGCCAATTTCGCGTTCTTCGGGGCTCAAATTATTCATCGGTATTGCCTCGTGGGTTCTGTCAGCTTTCGTATTGTTGGTCTGGAGAGGGACGTCGGCGAGTGAAAAAGTAATCGAGCCCCCCCATCCGACCTGCGCAGGTGGCAAAAATTACCAGCAGTGCAACCATTTCGATTGCCTGGTAATAGGTTGGCGTCGTTCCAGGAATCCAGGGTGGCTGCGTTGCGATTACCGTTGCGAGGAAGCCGGCCCCGGCCAGAGAGGCTAACCGCGTAAACAGTCCGATGATCAACAGGACGCCCACCATCGTATCAAACCAGGGAATGATACGGTTGATCATTTTGAGATTGCTGAATTCCTGATCAAAAGGGCGGTGCAGGCGCAAAGGCTCTTTTTCGGCCTGTTTATCCACCGCCAGATTGTTGATTTCTGCTTCAAATGAGTCCCAAATGGCGTCAATTTCTCCGGTCCAGCCAGCCAATTGTTGTTTGCGGTCGCTGCGAATTTCATCGACTTGAGATCGCAAAGATTCCACAAACGTGGCGACCTCCTCGCGATTTTCACCGTCGCGAGCAAAGCCATCGAGTCGATCCGCCGTTGCGTAGTGAGTGAAAATCTCGGCTCGATTGGCGTCGAGCCATTGTTTCAACTGGGTTTTGTGCGCCGCAAAGATTTTTTCTGCGGATTCCAATTGGGATCGTAGTGCGAGAATATTGTCTTCGCCCTCGCGACGCTGCTGTTCCAGCATCGCCGTGTTAATGGAGGCGTCTTTGCTGGCGCGAGCCTGTTTGATTTGCTCCACCAGATTATCTCGCTGCTGACTGATCTGGGCCTGCAACGATTCATCGCCGAACCTGTAATATTGGTCGGCCCGGTCGATGAAGTCATCCCACAGGGCAAACGTCAGATCGGTATTGAAGCTGAATTGTGGCTGGCCATCAGACGATGTCGTTTCTTCAATGCACAATCGTTCCCGCCCATCATCATCTCGGAGCAGTGATTGAAAGCGGGGGGCCAAGGGGCCTTTGGCATCGCGCAAAAAATATTCTGCCGTGAAATCACCGGAACGGAGCTTGTTCGTACCCTCTTTGAAAAAGTGGTACCCGATCATCAGACGGAGCATCACGATCGCACAAAAGGCAAGAAATAAATGGAATCGGGATAGTGAAGAAAACAGTTGACTATTTCCTGTCCGGGACGGTTGGTCGGAGCTTCTTGATACCGCAGTCTGACATCATCTATCTAGTCCAGGACTGCGGTTTGCATTCAAGCTGGTTCTTACCATTATGCTTTAACAGCCAATTTCCGCCAAGGATTGGGTCGAAATCGCGGACTGAAAACGAGTCCGCAGGACAGTTAGCCTACTCGTCATCCATTGGGCAGTCTCTGCGTTGGGCAACTTCTCAGGCTGCCGTCGATTCCAATGGTTTTACCAGATCTGGCCCGATAACGTTCATACTCCGCCATTTGCCTTGTTGAAATCGCAAAAAGTAGGCCAAGCCGAGGGCGAAAATCCACACGGTGAGACAAGTCCACCAATAGCGAATTTGCCAGCTCGGATCTTCAAATTGTCGTGCTCCGACGACACCCACCAGCAAAAATAGCAGGGAGGAAATAATGGTGAAGTAAACAACAAAATGCGTATCCCCGGCACCTTTGATTGCGCTGACGAAAATAAGCTGGATGGTATCAAAGAAACAGTAGACGGCCACGAACATCAACAGGGCTACGGCTAATTCCTGAACTTTCGCGAATTCCGCGGTGCCGACATCATGAGCCGCGAAAAACCAGCTTGGTACAAAAAAACAGGCAAGTCCAAACGCGAGCGTATAAGGCAGCCCCAAACAAAGCCCTGACCAGGTTGCCCTGGCGGCCATGTCTGGACGTTTTTCACCGATTTGCTGACCAACCAGTGTCGTGACGGCAATTCCCAAACCCATAATCGGAACAAACACAATCATGTTGATGCTAAACGCCAAGGCAGTCGCCGCAGACGCCACGTCACTAATTCGGGCAATGATCAGGATAAAGATTGTGACCGCGCCCCCCTCGACAACAAATTGAAAGCCGTTGGGGACACCATATTTCAGCAGACGACCGAAGGAAGAAGGTGTCAACCGCAGATGCAGCGAATTGAATTCAAGCCGATGACTGGGCAACAGAAACAAGGTCATCAGAATTGCGAACTTGAGCCACACGGAAAACGTTGTCGCCCAACCCGCGCCCGCAATTCCACCTGCGGGCAGCCAGGTTACCTCGCCCACATGAACACCAAATATCATCAGGTAATCAAGCAGAACGTTGACGGCGGCGGCAACAAAACTGACCCTCATGATCGTCGTCGTCTTGCCGCGGCCAATGAAAAAAGCGCTGACGGCTCCATCCATCACAACCGCCGAAGAACCGTAACAAAGGGCGTTGAAATAGGCGGCCTCACGCCACACGATCACCTCGGAATGACCGATAGCGGCAAAGAAATACTTGGCGAGATATCCTGCCACAAGGAACAGCGGCCCGAAAAACACACCAATCCAGATTGCTTGCCAGACAATTTCGCCAATCTTTCCGCGGACGCGCGCACCATCGTATTGCGCAACGAACGTGTTGGCATACATGGCAATCCCCAGCGGAAAGCTGGTGATGGTCCAGGACAAGGCACCGGCAGGTACGACGGCCGCCAAGTCCTCATTGGAATACCATGTAAGAAACAAGCGGTCGCAAAACTGCATCACGACGAATGAGAGGGTCGACACGACCATTGGAAGCGCGACCCGCAATAACTCTTTTCCACCACAGGTCTGGTTCCACCACGAGTGATGGGCAGCAAGATTACGGTCCATGTCCATTTTGCTCGTCGAAAAGCGACGCGACATTAAAAATGCCTGCGATTATTGGGCAAGCTCACAACGGGATGGTGCAAACGGTGATTTCGATCGTCGAACAAACGACACGCTACTTGCGTTAAGGTTCGCTCGGGTTAACCCTGTTCTCGTCGCTCCTGTTCCGATTTTTTCTGTTCTTCCTCGGAACGTTTCAAGAAATCCTCGACCATTTTTTTCTGGGCTTCGTCGAGTTTCATGATCAATCTGTCAATTTCCATTTGTACTTTTTGAGCATTTTCCTGGTCGTTCGTTGCCAGGTAGCACTCCTTGAGAAGGTTACGGGCGGAAATCAGTGACGGCATTTTTTCGGCGACATACGCGAGATCTTTGATCGCCTCGGGGAATTGTTGCTGGTTTTTGTAATACAGCCCCCGGGTCTGATACAGCGCAGCCTGTTCCGGGAACAACTCCATGGCAACGGTAATCATGTCGAGCAAATTTCCGAACACCTCGGGTTTGTCGGTGACGGCCAGTTCAATCATGTTGTTGACGATGAACTGCGACAAATCAAACTGTTCGTCGGCGATTCGCCAGTGTTTTTGTCCTTGGACAAAATCACCCGCCTTGATGTCCTGCATCCCCAGAATGACGTGAATCACGGCCGGGTTGGGACAACCGATCACCGACTCGCGCAGCCACTGAGCTTTTTCGTTCGGCAGTGTGTCGGGAGCCGCAAATTCGATCAACCGGGTATAGGCTTCGCGACTTCGCGGATTGGTTTTGATCGCCTCGCAAAGTGCGAACAGCCGTTCCTGATAACTTTCCTTGTTTTCAATGGAAGTAACTTCGTCCGCTTGCATGATTTGAACGCTGGCCAACAGGTTGACGAGATTTTCACGGACTTCGGCTGATTTGGCGGATTGATAGGCTTCATTAATAATTTGCTCGGCCTGATCAAAGTCTTTCAACATGGTTGCGCATTGTACGAGAATGACCCATACTTCAAACAAGTCGGGCATCCGGCGGCTGATCGAGCTGATTTTTTGCATGTTCACTTTCAGCATCTGTTTGGCCTTGTCTTCTTCGCCAAGTTTTTGTTGTATGTCAACGAGCTTGGGAATGACCTTTAGCTGCAACAGCGAAGTCCATTCCTGATCGACAACTTGTGCCAGGTAGTAGGACGCTTTCCCCAAATCGCCTTTCTTTTCGTAGACCTCGGACATGCCAATCAAGGCGATACAGGTTGAGAGGTTCCGTGTCGAGAGCGAGCTGGAAATGCCTGATCGCTTTCGCCTCTCGCTCCATGTCGGACAAATCGGAATCCTTGCGGGACAAGATGTCTCTTCCCAACCAGACTTGCGCTTGCGGGAATCCGGGCGCGTCTTCACTCGCCAACTGGCCCATGATGCGGCGGGAGCTTTCGAGATTTCCCCTGCTTTCCCGGGACAATCCCAGGTAATACTTGTAGAGCGGTTCATCCGGACGAAAATCCACCAGCTTTGCCGCGAACATCTCGGCGTACTCTGGATTATCCGGAAATTCCTGGACCGCCCGCATGTAACGCGCTTCAGTGATCAGAATATTCTTGTCGTATCTGTAGTTGACCGCCCAAACGAGCGCGAATGAAAACAGGCCCGCCAAAATGGCGGGAATCGCGCGGGCAAAGGCAAATCCATTCCGCGAGGTCGTCCAGGCCTGAACCATAAAAACGGCAAAGGCAAACAAAAGGCGAAACGGAAAGGTGATCACTGCCACGAGCCATTCAATGGGGCCACGCTGCTCATAGCCGTGTTCGTCCGCACCCATTATTCCTGACAGCCATCTGCCAACCGAGCGGAACGGTGAACGAATCATTTGGGCAAACGAGTTTTCATGAAAGCCGTCGTCGCGGCGTCGTCGAGAATTCATAGGTCGCGGTCAGTGGAAATTGAATGGGGGAGTGTTATTTGCTGCCAGCGTCTTTATCCGCCGAATCATCACGATCTTTTTCAAGTTCTGCCAGTCGCTTGCGATAAACTTCGGCCTGTAAGTCGTCGCGACCTTCATAGCATTGAATCAGGGCTTTCAGGATCTCCTCGTTATCGGGACGAATTTGCATCGCCATCTCCAACGCCGCCGCCGCCTCATCCATCCGATTCATCTGCATTAACGCCCGCCCTCGGGTATCATAAAAATGTGACGCCAGGGACAGCTGCTGATTCGGGTCGGTGATTGTGGACAAGTGCCGAATCGCCTGGTTGACCAGTTGCAACGCCCGATCAGGGTTCTTGTTCTCGCAAACGAGGTAAGTAAAGGCCAGGTTGTTCAGAACGTGCGGGTCGTTCGGCGATTTACGCCTGGCAAGTTCGAAATATTTGATTGCCAAATCGTATTTTTGATTTTGCAGGGAGCGGCTGCCCATTTCGTTCAGCACGGCCGCCGGAGCATCGTCATGTTCTTCAGGGTTGTAGATCTTTTTAGCTTCTTCAGCCAGCTCCGTGTCGCCCGCCGAAATCCTGGCAACCAGCTGTTGGGCTCGTGAGTACTTGGGGTCAAGTTCAAGTGCCTTGGACAACAGTTCCAATTCCTTCGCTTCGTTGGCTGTCGAGTCTTTTTCTGCGTCATCGGCCGCCAATTTCGACGCCCAATCGGTATAAACCTGGGTCAAGAGCTGCTTGATGTGGATGTGCCGTGCCGCCGCTTCCGGTGTGCCCTCCGCTTTGACCAGCTTGGCCTGCGTCGATTCTTCATCAACCAACCGTTTGATTGCCAGCTCGTACTGGTTCTTGTCACGCAAACAAACGATCAGGTTGTTCCAGGCACCCGGCCAATTCTCGTCGTAGGTCTTTGCCGCCACATTCACGGCTTCCTGAAATCTCAATTGAGCTTGGTCAAGAATGATCGAATTTTGCGACTGCTGGCCGAGCTGATTGTTCAGATTGACAATGGCCTTGTAAAAGCGGGGATACTTGGCAAACAGTTCGTCGTAAACTTTCAAGGCTTCCACCAACCGTTTCTCGGCCGTCAGCATCTGTGCCTTCATCAATTTGGCGGCGTCGTTGCCACTGTCTCGGACCAAACAGTGTTCCGCATGTTGTAATGCCAAACGCATATTCTGACGTCGCTGTGAGGCAGAAGTTGTCTGCTGCCTGAGATAATTGTCAGCCATCCACAGGTGAGCCTTGGCAAATCCTGGCTCTTCGTCCGGCGCAATTGACTTCATTAACGAGTAACATCGTTGCTTGTCATTCATCAAGCTCGCCACGATCGCCAACCGATATCGGTAATCGGGCTCGCCTGGATTCAGATCAATCAGTTTTTCCAGATAGATCTCTTCTGCCTCTTGAAGTTCCCGAAGTTCTTGAATTCGAGGATCTTCTTCATTGTTAACTTCTTCCGCACCAGTTTTTCCGGAACTTAGTTGTTGCTCGGTTCTGAGCTCATTAATCAGCCGCGTCTTTCTTTCATTCACTTTCTCGGCGCGAGTGTTATAGATACTTTCCAGGTTTTCCCGATTGCCCCATTCCGCCCAACCGAGTACTGAAAGTCCCAGTGCCGCCATAATGAATGCTGGCAATCCCAGGATCATCGCCCGACCGCGACCGGATTCCAGAAATGTATTCTTCGAGGCACGAAATGGTGCGGTGATCAAGTTGTATGGAAGGAGAATGAGGTTGTGCAACCAGAATAGAATTCGGAACATGATTTCAAGCAATTCTGAACAGTAAATTGATTCGTTAACGAAAGACCAATCGTTGACTCTTTTTTCGCCAGCATTCACGCTGACAGCAAACACTCTCGCCAAGACTGAGGTCAATCCGCGATTGCGTACATAATCGCATTGCGCACCGATGGTTGAATAGTCCACCGTGATTGACAGCCTCTATTTTACTCCAATTTTGCGTAGCTCTCCACAACTTGGGGCCAGATAGCTCTTTTTCCGGGTTGTTTATTGGATTGGCCGACGAGGGTACAACCAAACCGGATTTGATGGCAGCCGACTGCCGTCACCATCGCGATTTCCCGATTGATCTGTGCGAATTAACGATCCAATTGAACGCACACTCGTTGCGAGTTGAATTTTCCTCACAAGTCGTTCGATTCGCATATCTGCAAAAATCCGCAAAATCGGCAAAAGTCCCCACTCAATTCAGCCGAAAATTGGAGTGGGCAACAACCGTTTTGCCAAAACACATCTTTTTTTGCTTCTAGCGACCCATGAATCAAAATCTAAACACGAGAGTCGTTCGCTGGTTTTCGATGATAACGTCGACCGCCGTCCTTTGCGGTTTGGCGATATCACCTTCAGCCTTTGGACAATTGCCAATGCCAATTGGAACCGGGGTGCCCGACTCAAATGCCCGCACTATGCCGGAATATGAATGGCAAGTGGAAGGATCCAATGTCAGGCAGGCCTCGCCGACGGTCGCGCAGATGCCTTGGTCATCATCCCAGGTAGTAAACGCGGGGGGGCCGGTCAACATGCCTCCGATCGTTTCCCCGAATCAGGCGGCACCCGAAGCGAAGTCGTCGATGCTTGCGCCAATCCAGGTTGAAGCAGTTCCCATCGTGCAAGACACTTTGGTAACTCCGACAGCCGCTCAATGGCCGGACAACTCTCCTTACGGAAACGCAAATTCGAACTATCGAGTTGCCAACGGAAACGGCAATCGCAACATGCCCGTTCAGATTCAATCCATGGACCCAATTTCCAATCGGTCGATGGGGTTCAAAGCGTCCTACCAGGAGCCGACCGGCAATGATTTGCCACCCATCGTTCAGGGTCAGGTCGTGCCCGATCCGATGGCGACTCAAGAATGGACCGCCAGCCTCGAGCATGTTGATCGGTCCTGACGCTCAATCGGTTGTGGAGAGTCAAAATGGTCAAATGAATTCGATGCCGGCGAATCAGGCCCCGGAGTCCGCTTACTTCGATCAACCTGCCCAAAACCCGGTTTACGATCCCGGCACCTGTGCTTCTTGCGGTGGCGCAGGTTGCGCTTCGTGTGGCTCGGTTGCGGCGGGCGTCTCCGCCTCGGCTTGTCAATCCTGTGGGCCCGGTGGTTGCTACAACGAAGCCGAGGTGGCAGATCGCTTCAACAACTGTGGTTCCGTGAGCGAGGCCGTCCGATACTTTAAATTTGATGTTTACGCGATGAGACGGACTGACGGTGTGTTTGGTGCAACCAACGCCGGCCCCTTGCCAGAATTTCCAACCAACGTGGGCTGGAAAATCACCGCGGGCAGAAGACGCGATGCCACTCAAGGCGACGAAATATCTTATATGGGTCTCAGTGAAGATTCGCGAGGTCGCGATTTGTCTGGCCCGGCCGGAAACCTCAACGCCCTGTTCACTCCCGGCGGCGGTCTTGGCGCGGCACAAACCAGCGCATTTTTCAACGCCACGCGACAGATTGAAACATCATCCACCATTCTCCAGGGAATCGAGTACAACCGAAATCAATGGCTCTTCGACGTCGCCCGAAAATATGTCGGAATTCGTGGAATTTACATCCAGGATGAATACGCCTTGTTCAGTCAGAATTTCACGACCGGCAATTTGGATATACGAGCTGACAACTTTTTGATCGGTCCCCAGGCCGGGCTGGAGGTCTTCTATGATGTTGGTTACCGGTTTTCCTTGTCCGCGTCAGGTGACATCATGGGATTCGCCAACTTTTCAAATCTCGACACATTCTACGATAATGCCGGCATCACCTATGCAGATCGAAATGTGGACGCCAACAATTTTGCCTACGGATTTGACATCGGCTTCGTCGCCCATTATCAGCTGACTCCACAAGCTCGCTTGCGACTTAGCTACACCGGTTTGTGGTTGTACGACGTTGTCTCGGCCACCGACAACGTGCCCCCTCTGTTAACCAGTGCGGTGGGAAGTACGGTTGTCGATACCGACAGCATGGTATTCCAGGGAATTGGTTTCGGCTTCGAGGTTTTCCGTAAATAGTCGGGCGCGTTTCCACAAGACAAGGCACACAGCCGCTCTGACGAGCGGCTTTTTTTTCGCGGCCATCACCAACTTTCAGCGAATCAGATTTGAGGCGAAAACGGAAGCATGGATATCGTCGCCAAAGGGACCGCAGCACCCGCGTCTGAACCATGAACGAACGTGCGCCATCAAGGCTGCAAAGCCTGGACCACATCACCATCATCGTGGCCGATCTGGACGCGACGCGCCGGTTTTACACCGAACTGCTGGGCATGACCGAAATCACGCGTCCCGATTTTGATTTTCCGGGAGCTTGGTTTGCCACCCGTCCCGATCAACAACGGGCCGAGATCCATGCTACCGTCGCCAGCAAGCAGGCGGGTCGAGCTGGTTGGGGTGATCTCGGTGCAACCCGCCTGTCACGCGGACATCATTTTGCCTTTCAGGTCGCAGATGCCGTTTCGTTCGAAAAATTCCTGAGAACTCAAGGCGTCGAGATTGCCATCGCCTGCCGACCGCGCCCCGATGGGGCAATCCAGTTTTATCTCCAAGACCCGGACGGGCATGTTATCGAGCTGTTTTCGCTCACCACGACAGCCGCGGAATAGAACCGCTCGCTCACGCCGCCGCCGGCTTTCAAGTTGATCACACGCGCGCGTAGTTGATCTCCATGGCCTTCGTTTCAATACCGTCGGCCCGCGTGAAGTACATCTCAACTTTGTGGTGGTCGATGTCGATCAGGGTGATGACTGATCGCCTCTTCATCTGAGCTCCAGTTTGCGGACATTTCAATTCCGAGGTCATCGTCCAGATTTTACCGCTGGAGTCCACATCACCCGATTCCAGCTGCATCGTCGTCGACCCACTGTCGATCCAGAAGCCTTCGTATTTTTTGCTGGTCGTGTTGTAGCCCCAGTATCCCTTGCCGACAAAGCTGGGGAACGGTCCCTCGCTGGAATCGCCGACGTAATCCTGATGCAAATACAATCCGCCCAGTTGCCAGGAATTCGTCATCGTGCCGGTCGTAATCATCGGATCCCCGGGCCCCATCCACATTTTAACTTCGGACTTGAACGTACCCGCGAACGGCTCAAGTCGTTTGTGCGCTGGCCCAGCTGTGGGCACGGTGAATCCTTGCGGTTCTGTTTGAGTTGCTTCTGACATGTGTTTCTCCTTCGGGAAGTTGATTGTTTCTGACATTGTCCGCCGGCAAAATTCAAGATCAAGAAAAAAGTGGATTTTATGATTGTCGAGTTCACCAATTCGCAAGATTCACCTACCTTGCCATGAAGTGATACGGACTGCAAAATCTTGTCAATCATATGTCGTCACCGGAAAGTTTTTTCAAACCATGAATATCCCCGCAAAAAACGAGACGGATTCCGACCAACCCGCCGCAGGCCAGGTTAACAAAATCATCAAACGATTCGGCGGCAGGCATTTGATCTTTCGCACGAAAACGGGCGGCTGGTGGATGCTGCCCAAGCCGTACATCCTGATTTCTTCCTTCCGGGGACCCGTGTGGGTCTTTTACGGTGCCGGACAAATCTGGGTAACTCACAAAAAATTGCGAGAGATTTCGGGCTGGTTGGTCCGGGCTCCCCGGTTTGAAAACAAAACGGTGACCCAAATTCTCGACAAGCTTGAACCCAAAATCGCCGAATTTATCGATTTTTGCAATGCGCACGGAATCGAAGGGACGCTGGTCGTTGAGCGGAAGGTAATCGAGTTCCACTGGACGTTTGGCGACGAATTGGATCAGGAAAAACACAAAAAAGAACACGCCGATACTCTGGAGTCAAATTTCCAATCACTTTGTGACAGTTACCTCACAGTGAAAAAGGAATTGGGAATTTGAAGTTTTGCCCGGGGGCCAAAACCTTTTTTTGTTTGCCCATGTCGCGAGGTTAAACGTTGGCCACGAGATTGCACGGCGATTGCAGTTCAAGCGTTGCAAAACAGCACCCTCTCCCGCCGACACGTGAGGGTCCGGGAGAGGGATCGCAACGTGAGCGTCAGGGTACGGCGCAAGCCGTCCGGTATCGTAGCGGCACGGCGCAAGCCGGCCGGTGCCGTCGTCAGTCACCAGCGGGCTTGGGCCGCTAATTCGTTCGACGTGTGTGCAAAAAAACCGTAGCGGAACGGCGCAGCGCGCGTAAGGACTTGTAGCGTATAACAAGGCAAAAGGCCCATTCAACTTTAGAAGCACCTTCACGCTCCCAAATACTGCGCATACAGCTTCTTCGCCAGGGCGATGTCTTCCGTTCCCGAAATAATTGCGCGGCCGTCGGGAAAAGCAGTCAGTACAAAATCGTCCACAAAAAACCGAACCAGAAACTTGTTCTGCTCAATTTTGCCCAGTCCTTTCAGCCGTTGGGCAACGGCCACCAAATCGAGTTCGGACTGTTCCGCAAAGCTGAGTTGCACGGCGTTGCGTCCGCAGAGAACTGCTGAATGGCTGCCCCGCTTGCCATCCAACCAATGGTATTGTTGCAAGATACATGTCGGACATTTCACCGACTCTCGCAAACTTGACACATCCATCATCCGGAACTGGTTGTCCCACAGGCTGATGATCGTCATTTTTCTGGAAACTCGATCGGTCTGACCGGAAAGAATCTTGATCGCCTCCGAGCATTGGATCGACGCGATCACATTGATGATCGGCGCGAGGATCCCAAATGAATCGCAGGTCTCGGACGTACCAGGCGGTGGAGGTCCATCAACCATCAGGCAATTCAGACAAGGCGTCTGGCCGGGAAGGATCGTCAGAGACTGTCCGTCGGCCCCCAGGCAACCACCAAACACCCAGGGAATGGAAAACTTGTGAGCCGCATCATTAATCAAAAACCGCGTTTCAAAGTTGTCGGTGCCGTCGAGTATCAGGTCAACATTTTGGCAGAACTCAGCGATGTTTGCACAATCCACGTCCGCGACGAACGGCTCAATTTCTATCCCGGAATTGATCTTTCGCAGTTTGTTGGCAGCCGCGATTGCTTTCGGCAAGCCCGCCGCGACATCTTCTTCGTCAAACAGGACTTGTCGTTGCAGATTGCTGGTTTCCAAAAAATCACGATCCACAATGCGCAAATGCCCCACCCCGGCGCGGGCCAATGTATTGGCAATCACCGAACCCAACGCCCCACAGCCGACGATCAAAACACGAGACGCCAGCAAACGTTGCTGGCCGATTGTGCCTAATCCCGGGAATCGGACCTGCCGCACATAACGGTCGAGGTCCATCGAATTGTCCTGTCCAGGGTTACTCATCAACCGCCATTTCGAGGAGAGGTTTCAAATAACGGCCCGTCAATGAGTCCCTGTTTTCTGCAACCTGCTCGGGAGTCCCCGCGGCGATCACGCGGCCACCCAAGTCGGCGGCTCCCGGTCCGAGGTCAATGATCCAATCAGCGTGTTTGATTAGCTGTAAATTATGCTCGACCATGATCAACGAATGCCCCACATCCAGCAGTGCATTGAAACAATCCAAAAGTCGTACCACATCGTACATGTGGAGTCCGGTCGTGGGCTCATCGAGGACAAACAACGAACGACCTCTGCGATTCGCGTTTAAGTACAGAGCCAGTTTGAGCCGTTGAGCTTCGCCCGATGACAGTCGGTTTGCAGGTTGGCCGAGGCGAATGTATTCCAAACCCACGTCGATCAAGGCCTTGAGCTTTGCCTGCACTTTGGGCTGGCCACGAAAGAACCCAAACGACTGGCGAACGGTCATGTCGAGCACTTCCGCGATATTTTTCCCGCGATATTTGACGGCCAGCACCTGGTCGTTAAATCGCGTCCCGTGACACTGATCGCAGATGATAACCACGTCGTTCAAAAACTGCATGTCGACCGTCAAACAGCCATCTCCCTCGCATTTGTCACATCTTCCCCCGGCGACATTAAAACTGAAATGGCCCGCTTTGAGGTTGTGGGTTTTGGCGTCCGGCGTTTCTGCAAACGTTTTGCGAATGTCATCAAACGCTTTGACATACGTGACCGGGTTGCTGCGCGGCGAACGGCCGATCGGTGACTGGTCAATCAACACGACTTCTTCAATTTGGCTGGCACCAAATAGATCGTCGCAGGGAAGGGGAGTTGCGGATGATTGCTGTTTCTGTTGGCAAATTGCGCCATACAAGGTCTGTTGAACCAGCGAACTTTTTCCGGCGCCACTGACTCCCGTTACGACGCAGAGGCATCCCAAGGGGAATTCGACCGCGATGTCTTGCAGGTTGTGTCCCCGAGCGCCGACCAGCTTCAGCCGCCCCCTGGGTTGCCGACGGGATTCGCCCACGCTGATGCCACGCCGCCCGGCCAGGTACTCGCCGGTGAGCGACGCATCCGGGGTGAGCAGTTGCGTCGCCGTTCCATCAAACACGATCTCGCCGCCAGAATCGCCCGCACCCGGCCCGACTTCGATGACTCGCTCTGCGGCGCGGATGATCGGATCTTCGTGGTCAACGACAACCATCGTATTGCCACGGCGGTGTAACGCTGCAATGGCGCTGCAGAGCGACTCCATGTCATGCCGGTGCAGGCCGCTGGATGGTTCGTCGAGGACGTAGAGCATATTGACCAGTGTCGAACCGAGGCAGGTCGTCAATGACACGCGCTGTGCTTCACCGCTGCTGAGCGAATTGACCGACCGATCGAGTGCGAGGTAGCCGAGTCCCACCTGCCCAAGGTAACGCAACCGCTGAATCACTTGCGGAATCAGCTTGCCAGAAATCCCGGTCCCACTGACAGCTGCGGAAGGTTGCTCGAGAAACTCGATCAGCGACGAAATTTTCAGATTGCACAGCTCAGCAATCGTTTTGCCGGCAAATCGAAAACAGAGTGCGTTACGATTCAGCCGGGTGCCGTTACAATCGCGGCAAGGCTGATCTTTGAGCATGCCAATTCCTTCGCACTTTGGGCAAGCACCAAAAGGACTGGTAAAGCTGAACAGTTTCGCGTCGGGCTGCGGGAATTTTCGTTGGCAACTGCCGCAAACCAAATCTTCGCTGAACGACCGACAGCGATATTGCCTGCCATCTATTTTCATAAGCAGCTCCGAACCGGTAGAGCCTGCATGCTCTGCGTCGCCGGCCAAAATCAGGGCGATGCATTTTCCGAAACCAAATTGGAAAGCCGTTTCAAGCGACTCGCGCAGGCGGGATTCGGAGCTGTCTGCTGTGAGGCGGTCGACGATTACGATTGCTTCCTTCGCCGCGCGAATTTCCGCAACCGTTGCCAGTTCGGCGGAAAGCTCCAGCGTTTTATGGTCGATTACGATGCGGCCAAATCCGTGACGTTTGACTGCCTCCAAAACGCCCAGTGCTTCCTCGGTCAGCGAAATTCGATAGCCGACTTGAAACCGGGTCGCCGGCGGCAGCCGCGTCAATGCAGCAGCAACTGATTCCGGATCGTCTCGGGTGACCGCCAATTCGCAATCGGGGCAAACCAGCGTCGCCCGTTTGGCAAATAGCAGTCGCAGGTAATGCAGAATTTCTGTGGCGGTTCCAACCGTCGCGTGCGGACCGGATTTGCCGCGAGCAGCCTTTACCGCAATGGCAGGAGGAATCCCGTCGATGCGGTCAGCTTGCGGTTTGTCGAGTTGTTGTAAGAACTGACGCGTGTAGGGAGAGAGACTTTCGATGTAACGGCGTTGCCCCTCGGCGTACAGCGTGTCCAGCGCCAGGCTGGTCTTGCCACTACCGCTGAGTCCACAAATCGACAGCCATTGACCGTGCGGAATAGCCAGGTCAATGCCCTTGAGATTGTTTACGCGAACGTTACGCAGCTCGATTTGGCGAGTACCGATGGCGACCGACACAAATGCAGTTCAAATGTAAGGAAACTGAAAACTTCCATTATGCCGCATCGCCGCGTTTGGAACAGGTTAGCCTTAAATTAAAGTTGGTATTAAACTTAAACCTAAACTTAAACCAAAACTTAGTTCAAGTTCAGGTAATAGTTCAAGTTCAAAATCTCAGTCTTCACCGCCTGATTCAGCGGCTTCTTTGGCGTCGTTCTCGCCGCTGTCCTTGCTCTCCCCGATCTTGACGACTTTGCCCAGCCCAGAAAGCTCTTCTTTCACAACCGGGTCTCCGAGATACGACACTTTTCCGACGCCCGAGATTTCGACGTCGAGTTCATCGCTGGCGTTGACGCTTGCTTTCGCCGCGCCGGACATGTCGATTTTGGCCGTCTTGGCAACGAGTTCACTCAAGTCAACACTACCGGCTCCAGACAAGTCCATTTCGACGCGATCAACAGTACCGGATACAAACAATTTTCCTGCCCCGGAAACGTCGAGATCCAGTTTTTCAGTCTCGCAGTTTTCGATCTTGGCGTTGCAAGCACCGCTGACTTCCAGGTTTTTCAACGTTCGGACCGTGATATCAATTTTCAGCCCGACCTTGGAAGTGTAGCTTTGCGTCGAACCAATCTCCAATCTTCCGTTTCGCACTTCGGTGGTGATAATCTCTTGCAAATTGTCGTCAACAGTGACGCTAACCGACTGTTCCTGGCCACAGACGACATTGATTTCGCCGGAGCCAGACAAATCGATGGCCGTAAATTCATCCACCGTTCTTTGCTCCGTCGAGGCGATGCCCGAGCCGGGGACGCCCACCTCGATATAACACCCGGAGCACAAACACAGAAACGCGATCGAAAGCGTCGCCTGCGTCACGCCAAACCACTTTGCAACTGTCATTTTTTTCCGCCTATGTAGGGAGAATGGGTAGGAGTTTCGGCTGAACCAGAGATTTTATTCGCCGGCCAGCCGACAATATTGGGGCCAAGGAGAAATTTTGGCTGGAATTTCCGTCAGCCCGCCGGCAACAAGAAAAACGGCACCGGATTCGAAACGCCGAGCGTTCCGCTGTCACAGCAAAGACGTATGGATCTCGAATAGGCCGGAAAGCCGGCGAGACAATGCGGGCCTTGATGTTCATCCGCAAAACACTTGCCGCCAATTGTTTTTGAGCAATCAAGACTTACGCTACAATGAGTGCGACAGTTTCGCCTGATTGCCCAGATTGGAGTCGGGTGGGAGAATCTTCTCAAAGAGATCGGTCTCGCCAATTCGACTGACGCGGTTTCGAGACGGCAGGCGTTCTACGAAATGCGATTCATCGGCCAAAACCAGACTGCCGATCGCCCTGGACTAGTGTTGCTTGACGCGGAGGCCGCGCAACGGGAGATATTTACGTCGTCGTTGCCACCCAAAATGAGATGTTCCGAACGGATTTGACTGTATAATACAGACCAGATGCACCCGAAACCGCGACGAAGACGTCCGCGAAGGGGTTTTTAAAAGACACCGAATTTGCCCCGTAGCATTGGAGCGAAGTCATGAATTTCAATTTGCCAAGCGATATGAACGACTTCGTCAAGAATCTTGGTATCTCAGGGAAGATTTAACTCGGAAGAAGACGCAATCGTCGAAGGCATTCGGATGCTGATGGATCGCGAGCAACTGCGCGGCGAAATTCAAAAAGGCGTCGATCAGTTGAACAACGGAAAGTGTCACAACGAGGAAACCGTATTCGCCGAGATTGACGCAGAAATCGACAAGATTGAGTCAACGCAAAAAGGGCGCTGAGGCAATGCCGAGACTTCGGTATTCTGCAGAATCGAAAGACGAGTTGAAACAGTTCGCTCGGTTTATCGCAAAAGACGCGAAAGGAGTCGCTAATGTCGCAGAACATTCCCCGCAAAGAGCACTTCGAGCAAATCTACCAGGGCCAGGCGCCGTGGGACATCGGCAAACCCCAATCCGTCTTCGTCGAGGCCGCGGACCAGATTTCCGGATCAGTGCTCGATGTCGGTTGTGGAACGGGAGAGAATGCGCTCTTCTTCGCTGAGCGCGGCCATCGGACCACCGGTATCGATTTCCTGGAACATCCGATTGCCGAAGCGAAACGCAAGGCACAGAAACGCGGCCTGTCAGCGACATTCCTCGTGATGGATGCGCTCCATCTGGAAGACGTTCCCGAGGTCTTCGACTCGGTGATCGACTGCGGATTGTTCCATGTGTTCTCCGACGAGGACCGGGTTCGCTACGTCATCGGACTGGGCAGCGTCGTGAAACCTGGTGGCAAGGTGTTGATGATCTGTTTCAGCGACCGGGAACCTCCCGGCGACGGCCCCCGCCGCGTGTCGCAGGCTGAAATCCACCATGCGTTCGCCAATGGCTGGGAAGTCGAGTCGATCAAAGAAGTTCGCTTCGAAACACGGCCCGATTTGCAGGACATCCAGTTCAGCGAAGGCGGGCCGTTTGCGTGGTTTTGCGTGATTCGCAAACAACTCTAATTGTTAACCTGCGATTCGGGTCGACTAACAAACACTTTCCCGATGCCATCACCGATCACCAGCATCAACGGGCTGAGGGCGAATCCCAAAAAAGTCGCCACATCAAGCACTAATTGCCATTCGGCACTTCAGGAATCCAATCATACGGGCGCTCGTCGTCACCCATTATTCGGGAGACGTAAAACTCGTCGTAGTTCACTGACCCGATCTATGCATTAGTTTCCCGATTTATTTTATTGACTGATACTCGATTGCCAACTTGGCAAAAAGCTTGTTGAGTGGCGTCGATCTAAAATATTTCAGCGTTGAGGATTGCCGCCCACATTAGGTTTCGTCCAGAAAACGGGCGTATGCCGAATTCGAAATCGCGGCGACGACTTCTTCGTAGTTGGAGACGATCTCGGCCAGCCGATCGGGCGTCGCTTTGACGAGATTCGATGTTAACCTGGCCGTCGGGTCGACGCCCAGAAAGCTCAACACGGAACTCATTACCTGATGCTGCTCTCGCAACAGGTCTTCATATTCAACTTGAACCACATGCGGAAATTCGTCAACGATTTTTTCCAGGCGATCGAACTGTCTTTGTTGACGATCCATATACGACATCAATAGCGGAATATCGATCACCAGTTTTTCCGTTTTAACTTTTCGTTCCGACTCCGTCGTTGCCACCCGCGGCGTCCCCTCCAGCCGCCGCAGCAAGTTCTGACGTGACACGGCCCGCTTCAAAAAATTCGAGCGGGTCAAATGGATGACCCGCAGTTCAGCGGCACGCTCGCGCAGCGCATTCATTACTTCCGGATAGGATTCGACCTGGTTGGGATACTTGAACTTGAACCCGTTTGCCAACGCCTGGCGTGAAAACAGCCTTTCAACTCGCTTGATACACTGCGCGGGCGTCGGATCGTAAGTCAGGCGGTCCTCGAAAAACTTGCACAGAACGCGCGTTCGCTGCTCCGGCGATTCGGTTCCCTGGCCGTTGGCGAGCGCAAATTCTTCCCGGCGACATTTCACGTCGGGGTGGGACCCAAGCAACGAAGTCAACCAGGTTGACCCGCAACGTCCCATGAAAAGCACGACAAAGGGTGTTGATTTCACTGAATTCACGAGGGTTAAAAATAGGGTGTCCGCAGGGATTGAACGGAGTAGCCTTGATCCGGCCAATGCGAGAAATACCGATTTAGTCCCTTTCAGAGTTCGGGGAATCGAATATCATCTTATCTTCTGTTTAACTCAAACTGAATTTCTCACAAGGATAAACCCCATGCCCAGTCGCATAACCCACCGATTTTTTTCTGCGCTAGCCGTGCTGGCCGTCATGATCATGTGCGCAGACGTTCAAGCGCAACTATTTCCGCTGCGGGGACGGATGAATGCGGGCCAAAGTACCCGTTCGGGATTGTTCCGAAATTTTGGCACTCGTATGGGTCGTCAATATTCGACTCCCGTTTACAGCCAGCCGGTTTACGGCCAAGCGACTTATGGTCAGCAACCGATCTATTCACAGCCGACTTATATGCAGCCCACCTACGCGCAACCAGCCGTATCTCAGTCGACTTACCTGCAACCAACTTATTCTCAAACGTACATGCAGCCGATGATGGCTCCCATGTATGAACAACCAATGTACGATGCGGCGATTGCTCAGCCTTATGCACCGACCATCGTCGAAGGCGGCAAATTTTCCTGCATATGCCGACGACGCTACGATGATCGCGCCCCCCGTGCCGGCTCAGCCACTGATTCAAACCGCACCGCAAACGGTTGAAAGCGCGACAGCACCGGTTCAGGCCATTCCTCCGGCCCCGGTCATCAACGAACAGACCGAGACCGTTATTCCGCCTGTTGCCGAGCCTCCGATGGCAACCGAAGGCGCTCCCCTGGCCGTGCCGACGCAAGATTCTCAGATCATTGACGAAATCACCGAACCAGGCGCCGTAGAAAGCCCAACGGAGCAACCGATCGATTTAATCGAAGATTCTGCAACCGAATCGGCTGAGGAACCCACGACAGATTCGATCGAAGAGCCCGCGACTGAAGCGACGGAAGAACCTGCCACCGAAGAATCGGACATGGAATCCACCGAAGAATCGGCCACGGAAGAATCGGGTGCGGATTCGACGGAAGAACCGGCAACCGAAGAACCCGTCGAAGACCCGTTCAGCAGCGGTGGCAACTAAGAATTTTGATCTCGCCAAAACGACGTGGCTCCGCGGGAAAACTCGCGGAGCTTTTTGTTGCGCAATTTTCTGTTATTGGCAATTAACAACGATGCGGCCGGCGATCTTCCCGGCCAGGATTTCAACAATCACGGCCTCCAACTCGGCAAGGGAAACCTCCCTGACCAGGTCGTCGACATTGGCAAGTGCCAATTCGGTCGCCAGCTTGTGCCAGATCCGCGCGCGCGTTTCATGATTGATGTTACTCGAGTCAATTCCTTGCAGCGTGATGCCGCGGAGGATAAAGGGATGTACCGTCATAGGTAAATCGACGCCCCCGACCAGGCCGCAAGCGGTTACACAGGCATGCAGCGCAGGCGCTGCGCAAGACAGTGGCGAGCGTATTTCCGCCAACGGTGTCAACCGCACCTGCCCAGCGAGCTTTGAGCAACGGCCGTGAACTCTCGTCGTTCATGTCCGCCCTGGACAGGACTTCTTTGGCACCCAGTGACTTTGACCAATCGGCTCGCTCCGGCTTCCCGCTGACCGCCACCACCGGATAACCCAGCTTGGCAAGCATCGCGACGGCAAAGGTACCGACGCCGCCTGTGGCTCCGGTAACGACGACTTCGCCGCTGTCCGGTTTGACATCGTGTCGAATCAGCTCCAATACCGATTGGGCGGCGGTGAATCCGGCGGTTCCATAGGCCATCGCCTGTCGCATGCTCATTCCGTCAGGCAAGTGATAAACCCAATCCGCGGGGACTCGAATGTATTGCGAGTAACCGCCAAACACGCTGGTTCCCATGTTGGCATGAAACACCATGACTTCGTCGCCGAGCTGAATTTGCGGTACCATGCTGGATACGACGACTCCCGCCGCATCGATTCCGGGAACGTGGGGGAGTTGCCTGGCGACGCCGGGATGTCCGGTCGCGGCCAAAGCATCTTTGTAGTTGAGCGACGAATAGCGGGTCTCGATGACGACATCGCCTGCCGGAAGATTGTCGAGTCCGATCAGTTCGATGCCGCGTGTCACCTCGTTAGCGTCCGCGGCCGATTGGCGAACCATCAAGCATTTGAATTTTTCGTTCACAGTGAATTCCGTCAGGGGGTCGGGAGTCTTTTCTCACAATGGGTTGCAGTTTAAGTCACGTTTGACTAGTTAGCCATTACGATCGAAGATAATCTAGTACAGATGGAACCGTTTCATGAATCCGGCCCATTCGATCCCAGCCAGTTCGATCTTATGAACGACCAAACGCAACCCTTGAACCTTCCGCAATCGCCAGATGGCGACAGCGTGGTGTTGTATCGCTGCTGTTGCGGGACCGAATTGCAGCTGTCTTCTGCGATCGGCGGAGCTTGCCCTCAGTGCCACAAGCAGGTCAGTCCCAAAGCGCTTCATCATGAACTCGCGCTGACGATGACCATCCACAACGTCGATCCAGAAACGGGTCATCCCCTGACCCACCTCACCGATCTCCAGGCGTTGGTGGATATCACCGACCCGGACCAGCTGATTGGCAAAACGTATGGGCACTTCGAAATTGTAGACCCCCTGGGCCGGGGAGGCATGGGGCAAGTATACCGGGCCCTGGACAAATCTTTGCAGCGGTATGTGGCCGTCAAAGTTCTCCGCAGCGGAATTGGCTCCACCACGGCGACACGCAGTTCGGAAGCCGAAATTGATTCGCTATTGCAGGAAGCCGTCTCGCAGGCACGCGTGACGCATCCCAACATCGTGACGATCTATTACGTCGGCAAACAGGACGGCGATCCGTTTCTGGCCATGGAGCTGATTAACGGAAGTCCGCTGAGCAAGCTGATCGCGGCGGGTAACTTGACGTTTTCTCACATCGCGCCGATCGCGTTGCAGATCGCCACGGCGTTAAATTTTTCATACGAACTCGACATTATTCACGGCGATATCAAGCCGTCCAATGTGCTGGTGCAAACCAATGGCCTGACCAAGCTCTCCGATTTCGGGATGGCCCGTCGCGCTTCCGCCGAAGAGGCCGGCAAGTTGGGTGGAACCCCGAACTACATAGCGCCGGAACTCTTGAAGGGCGAAAAACCGACGCGTCAATCTGACATGTACGCCCTGGGTGTGACGTTTTATGAAATGACGTTTGGCAAGCTGCCAGTTGTCTTGTCGGGAAAAACTATTCCGCAATGGCTTGATTCGCATGAAACAGCGGAAGTGCAGTTCCCTAATCCCTGGCCAGAGAACTATCCGGAACGATGGCGAGCCATCCTGCAAAAGCTGTTGGCCAAGGACCCAAGCCAGCGATACGAATCGTACGATCAACTGATCGAAGACCTCGAAGCGATCAAGCCCCAATCCCGGATCATCGCCAGGCGAGCGCCAAGGTTGATCGCGGCGGGTATTGATTGGCTGACCGTGTTGCTCTTCATGGCGCCAGTGGAATTGGCGGTTGAGTCGGATGCGTTCGGTAGTTATTTCTCAGCCAACCCGATGCTTGGTTTCCTATTTCGACTTGTCAACTTGATTCCGATCACCATCTACATGTTGATCCTGTTCATCTGGCGACAGTCATTGGGACGGAGCCTGATGCAGGTTCGTGTCGTGAATTCACATGGATTGATTCCGCCGCAAAAAACGATGTTATCGCGCAGCGTGTTGCGGATGATTATCCCGTGGGCCGCGTGTTTAATTCTGTTTTTGCAAACGGGCAGTTTTGCCTGGACCGAAGTACTGGCTAAATCTTTGTTGATTCTCGCCCTGGTCTACTGGTTGACGGATATTGCGTTTATGTTCATTTATGATCAAGCGCGAAGTCTCCACGACATTCTGTTCAAGACGAAGGTCGTGGTCGACACGGATCGTTAGTTCCCGCGCCGTTGATTTCCCGTGCAACCGCTGCAAGGAGAATGACGTGATTAAGACGTTTCAGCTGGATCAAGTCGAGTCGCGAGAATTCGTGCCTGGTTTTCATGGCAAAATGATTCACACGCCAAGCATGACCTTTGCCTACTGGCGAATTGAAGCAAACCGTTCGCTCCCCGAACATCGCCACGTTCACGAACAGGTTGTCAACATGCTCGCCGGCGAATTTGAGTTGACGGTCAATGGAACTCCTCACCTCTTGAAGCCGGGCGACGTATTGATCATACCTCCCGACGTACCCCACAGCGGGCGTTCGATTACCGAAAGCCGCATTTTGGATGTGTTCCACCCGGGGCGGGAAGATTATCGATAACGAATGATTGCCACGACTTTTGCCATCGAGTAACCCAGTTGAACATCAACGCCAATCGCCCTACGACGCTGGGTCAAGCACTGTTTCCGGTTCTGGTGCTGATTGTTTTAATCGGTTACGGCTTGATCGCCAGACCGCTGTTTCAGGATCAACCCGCCATTCCGTTGGAGATTATTTTTATTTTGGCTGCTTCGATAACGGTGGCTCAATTATTGTGGCTGGGGTACAAGTGGATCGCGATCCAGAATTCGATCGTCGCCAAATTTCAAAAAGCGATGCCGGCCTTCTTTATCCTGTTTTCAATTGGACTGGTGATCGCCAGCTGGATCATTTGCGGCACGATTCCCATGCTCGTCTATTGGGGACTGAAACTGGTTGATCCGGCTTACCTGTACGTATTGGCGTTTCTGGCTCCTGTCGTTTTTTCAACTTTGACCGGCACCAGTTGGGGATCAGTCGGGACGATTGGAGTCGTTTTGATTGGTATGGCGACGGCGTTGGAGGCCAACCTCGGGATTGCCGCCGGGGCGATTATCGGCGGAGCCTATTTTGGCGACAAACTTTCGCCGCTATCCGATACCACCAACCTGGCAGCACTGGGCGCGGACGTCGACTTGTACGATCACATTCGCTCGATGCTGTGGACGACCATTCCCTCCGCCGTGTTTGCGGCCGTAATTTACTGGTGGCTCGGTTCGATTTATCCGCCCAATGTTTCTGGCGCTGACACCTCGTCATTGGATCCGTTTTTAAATTCGTTTCGCGCGATTTTCAATTTTTCAATTTTTCTGTTGCTGCCACCGCTGATCGTGTTGATTGGAAGCATCAGAAAGATGCCGACGGTACCCGTACTTTTGACCTCCGTCTTTGTGGCCAGTGTGCTGACACTCGTGTTTCAACAATTCACGCTGACGGACGTAATTTTGACACTGCACAAGGGATTCGACACAAATATGGTCACCTGGACGACCGATATTCCCGACAAAATTGCGGTGTTGCTGAATCGCGGTGGGCTCTATGCGCTCATCGATGCGATCATCATTGCCTTCATGGTCTTCATTTTTATCGGCGCGATGGATCATATTGACGCAATGCCGACGGTCGTGGCTCACCTGATGAAATCCGTTCAGTCACCGCGACTGACGGTCCTGTCAAGTCTGTTTGCGACGGGAGTCACCAATGCGCTGACGTCCAATCAGTTTGCGACCAGTTTCATCATTGGCGACGCTTTTAAGAGCAAATACGACGAACAAAAAATCCCCCGCTATGTGTTGTCGAGATCGCTCGAAGACACCGGGACCATGCTGGAATCGCTGGTGCCGTGGACAACATCTTCGATTTACATGGTCGCGACATTGGGCGTGCCTTATGCGGACTATTGGCATTGGCAACTTTTATCGCTGACCAACATCGTCGTCGCCATTTTCCTGGCATTGACGGGGATCGGCTGTTTTTACGGAACGGGGACCGTCGAATCGGATTCGGCTTGACCTGTTTTAGCGCGTCACCATGACGCGCCCCCCACGTCTCCAGTCCGAAACTCCGGTTCGCACGCCCGTTTCAGGATCGACCGAGATGCTGTGGGCGGAACCCTGATCGGTCGACAACCTTACCTGGTGCCCGCGACCTTGCAGTTTGTTGACAAGTTGTTCGAACGACTCGCCTTGCCCCGCTTCCATTCGAATTTCGTCTGGCAACCACTGATGATGAAACCGCGGCGCGTCAGCGGCGACGGCAAGCGGTCGTTCCAAAGCCAGAGTTTGTAGCAAGATACAAAGTACCGTGTTGATGATCGTGCGGCCTCCCGGACTGCCCGTTACGAGGACGACCTGGTGATTCTTTTTGACGATCGTGGGCGCCATGGAACTGAGCATGCGTTTGCCCGGCGCGATCTGGTTTGGAAGCGTGCCGATTTTGCCAGCCAGATTGGTATAGCCGGGGTACCAATTGAAGTCTCCCATTTCGTTGTTGAGAACAAAACCTGTTCCCGGTGCAATCACACGGGCACCCCAACTCGCCTCCAGCGTATAAGTGTTCGCCACGGCCATTCCGTCTTGATCTATGATCGAAAAATGAGTTGTCTGGGGACTCTCGTAGGCACCTTCGGTCAGATTGATATCACCGGCAAGTTCAGGACTGGGCGTGGCGATGTCTGGATTAATTGTTCTGGATAGCTGGTCGGCAAACCGCTGTGACATCAAATCAGCGGGTACTTCGACAAAATCCGCGTCGCCCAAATAAGCAGCCCGTTCCCGAAACGCGCGTTTCATGGCCTCCGCGATGACATGAATTTGTTCGTCGGTCCAGGCGAATCCGTCTGCCGGTTTGAAATCGAAATTCTCAAGCATGTTCAAGGCGAGCGCGATGGTAATTCCACCGGACGACGGCAAAGGCGGCCCATAAACCTGATATCCGCGAAATGAAACTTCCGTCGCCGGTCGCAACACCGATTTGTAATTTGCCAAATCCTGCCGCGAAATAAATCCGTTGGATTCCGACATGTAAGCGGCCAGCAATTCGGCAGTTTGGCCTGTGTAAAATTCGCCGGGACCGTTGATCGCGATCCGCTCCAACGTGTTTGCCAGCTCGGAAAGTACCAAAATATCGCCGGCCCGCCAGCTGCGCCCATCAGATCGACCGTAAATACGTCTCAATTCTGCATACAATTCGCCTTGCGTAGCCGGATTGCCCAACACCGAGTTCAAGGAGCCGGCCAGCGAATCATCAACGACGAAACCGTGACGCGCCAAATCAATGGCTGGCTGAACCAAATTGCACCATGGAAGTCGCCCGAATTTTTCGTGGGCCAGCGCCAAACCACGAACTGTCCCGGGCACGCCGACCATCCGCGAATCGCAGCGGTTGGTTTGGTTGATAAATGACTTGTTGTTGGTCGCGGCCGGCGCCGTTTCCCGATAGTCCACACAAACGACTTGCCCGCCTGGCGGCGCAATCATCATGAAACCGCCGCCACCAATGTTGCCAGCCTCCGGCCACGTAACCGCCATTGCAAACGCGGTTGCAACCGCCGCATCCACCGCATTGCCACCACACTTCAATACATCGCGGCCAACAAGACTCGCAGGTGCGGAATCCGACGCCACCACGCCACCTATCGTCTGGGCAATATCAACTTGCCGGCGAACAGGCGGCTGTTGGGCCTGCACCAGGCAGGCCGAGAAAGCGACGATCAGAAAGATGAACAGGAAGTTTCGAATGCGAAGTTTGCCGGCCATCTAATGGTCCTCAAATTCAGGTAGCAGAGCGACGTTAGTTTACTGATTGGGCGCGATCCGCGCAAGTTCGTAGTCCCGGCATCAGCCGGAATTGCTCCGCCAGCCGAACTAGGTTTTTGGTTCAAGGTATCCCAAATGGTGCTCCGCGTGGAGCAAACTTACTTTTAGCCAGGTGTCGCGATCCATCGGGCCAAATAGGGGCGAAGGATGCAAATCACCGGCAAATGTCTTGGCCCGCTCGACCACTTGCTGAAGTTGGTCCACGCCTTGTTGGTCGCTCAGTTCGTCCGCCTTGGGAACCGTTTCCGGAGCCGTTGGCAGGCCACCTTTGAATCCTTCGGCGAGTATTTTCTGCTTCATGCCGGGAGCAACGGTATGTCTCATGACCCAAAAAATTGGCCGCATAAAAATGGGTGCTTTGGGAAATCCATCCATCGGAAAACGCAACCATTCAGCAACGTGACCGCAGACCTGACCAAGCGACCAATTCCCGTTGCTGAGATAGCCATGTTGTTGCAAACAATGAACTTCGATCATCAACTCATCGAGGTTGTTGAACTTGACCCGGCGTTTTTTGGGTTCGGTTTTTGCCATGTTGCCGCTTCCGTTTGCTGGGCGCGATTATATTTGCGGTCGACGGATCATAAATGATAGCAAAACGGGATTGAAAAGCAGCGACCAGACCTGCCTTGTTTTCGCAAATCACCTAAAGCACTGCAGAATGCCAGCGGACGAGCAAGTAAACAAAATTATGAGCTAATTCTATTTGTTTGTTTAAACCTACCCAACCGTCAAAGTCGATGACAGGAATGACCAATTTGTCTGAAGTCTCAAGGTAGGATCCATGCTAGCCCTCAAAACAAAAACAGTGACCTTGGTAATGACATTCGCCATCGCAATGGCGAGTCTGGTCAACGGTCAACAGCCACAACAGCCGTCCCAAAGATATCAACCGGTGCCGCCTTCGGTCCATGTACCGCCGCAAGACATTGAACGTGTCCAATTGCGACAGGAGATCGAACGAGCCAAATATGCGATGGCGCCGACGCAACGCCAGATACGTTCACCCCAGGTGGGTTACACGTTCAGCGATCAAGATGTGCAACAGCCTCAATATCAGCCGGGCACGATTCGCCAGACCAGTTATGCCACAGATGAAAATGGAAGTCCGCAGGTTCCTGAAGTCCTCGCCGGTCCCACCCCCAATCAGTTTCAAGCACCCGTTGAATCTAGACCTGCTGCGGCGATGAACACCAACGCCAACCAGCAATTCGCGCCAGCGACGCACAACAACCTGCCGGCTGAAGCAACGACGACCGAGATGGTCCAACACATGCAGCAAAATGCTCCTCGCGTCGATCCTCAAGCGATTGCCAACCAACAGGATTTCATGAATCAACAACTGGAGCGGATTCGTCAACGGGCGGCGACTTCAAGCTGACGAACTCCAACAGGCCGCAGCGAGGGTCGAAGAACAGGTAACCAGTCAAATGGCGGCTCAACGACCGTCAGCGAATTCGCCGGCGACTCAAGCCCCTCAACTCTCGGTCGACGGCACTCGCCAAATGGAAGAGGAATTCGGTGACGAAATGGCCGACTCCACGGAACCAGTTTCCACTCGCGTTGACACGATGTTCCAACAATCCGAGGCGATCACTCCGATTCAAACAACTTCCGACGACGAAACTTCGCCGCAGTCTCCGTCCGCGACGGACATGTTGCTGACGGCCAAGCCGGTCGAAGTTGCGCAGCGGATCGTGGATGTAGAACAACCGATCAGCAAGTCAAATCCTACCAATCAAATTCGCCAGGTTTCCGTCGAAACGGAGCCGGCAGTGAGCGGCGGCCCGATGCAGCCTGAGATTTCCATGTCAGTGCCAGGCATCGACGTGGAAGCATTCGGTCCGCGTTCGATCGGGATCAACAAAAATGCCTCCTACAAAATCGTCGCGACGAATCGCGGTCGCGCCGATGCCGATCAAATCCTGATTGGCATTAACCTCCCACATTGGGTCGATATCGCCAACACGAATCTCACCAACGGCCAAAAAGAAATCACCGATGGAAACAACCAAGCGCGCTTGGTCTGGACCATCGACCGAATCCCGGCCAACTCGACGCAAACGCTGACGATCGACTGCGTGCCACGCAAGGCCGAGATGTTTGATATGGGTGTTGAGTGGACACTCGCGCCGCGGACTGGCACGACCCATGTCGAAGTCACCGAGCCACGGTTGGAAATGAAGATCGCTGGCCCGCACGATGTACTGTACGGCGAAAAAGCCATCTATCACGTGACGGTTCGCAATCCTGGAACCGGCACCGCGGAAAATGTCAACGTCATGCTCCCCGAAGCACTCGGTGGCGAACGAGCTTCGCTAGGTGAAATCCCTCCGGGTCGCGAAAAGAATTTTCAGGTCGAATTGCTGGCCCGCACGGCCGGCCAACTTGACTTGACGGCAACTGCCAAGGCAGACGGAGACTTGAACACGTCGGCGACCCGTCAAATTGACGTCCGCCGGGCCAACCTTGGCGTCGTGATTGAAGGTCCGGGCATGAAATACGCTGGCAGCGTTGGACAATACAAAATCACGGTCGACAACACAGGTGATGCGACGGCCCAGGAAGTTGTCGCCGCAATCGCCTTGCCCACCGGGGTCAAGTACATCGGCGGCGTCGAAGGTGCGAACGAAATCGAGGGCGGTTTACGCTGGCTGGTTGGTTCGCTCGATTCCGGCGAGCAACGAATCTACAATATCAACTGCGAATTGAACGCATCGGGTGACCTGCAATTGGAAGCTGGAGCTCGAGGAACAGGCGACCTGGCAGCTTCTGCGGCTTGCATGACAAACGTCGAAACCGTTGCCGACCTTGTTCTGTCAGTCGAAGATCCCAAGGGACCATTGCCCACAGGTCAAAACGTCATTTACCAGATTCGGGTCAAAAACCGTGGATCGCGGTCAGCCGAAAATGTCCAGTTGGTTATGCAGTTCAGCGACGGAATCGAACCCGTGGACGCCTCGGGCCTGAAACACCAAATCGTACCCGGCCAGGTATTGTTCTCGCCCATCAGCCAGATCAATCCGGGGGAAGAGATGACGTTCCAGGTAACCGCGATGGCACATCGAGCTGACACCCACGTGTTCCGCGCTCAACTGACTTGTGCCGATTCGGATTCACGGGAGATCGCGGAAGGCACCACACGATTCTTTGGCGACGCCGTCCAGGCTCCTGTTCAGCAGGAAACCGACGTCAATACAGCTGATGCGGATTCCTCCTTTGAACCCGCTGGAATCAACCGATAACGAAACGTTTCACAAACCGTTAAACCCTCGTTTAACAAACTACCTTGATTGAGACTTGGCCATGAGCTTCTTCGGAACTCATGGCCTTGTTTTTTTGGTCGATCAAACCATTCACCGACGAAACCTTGCCTCGGGAGGTTCGGACGCGGTAGCGGCCGGGGAGGATTCATCGGCGAAGGATTAGCCCGCGTTGCTCAGATGGTTTTCGGCCGGCAACACGCCAGCTTCCTCTGCGCCGGAACTTCAAATTTCACCAATTCGGTTACAGTAAATGTACGACAAAAACTGGTCCCGCCTTCTCCCGGAACGCCACGATGAAATTGCGACGCTAAAGGACTGGCAGTTTTTGAATGACGAAGAATTCTCCGATCTACAATTTTCGCTACGGCGTCACTTTCCTGGGCTTCGGGCCCATCCACTGGGTTGGTCAATCAGAACAAATTGAAAAAATTTCATGCTCAAAAACTTGCTTTCCTCACCGTCTTGAGTTTTAATCAGCGTGGAACCCGCAGAAAAAGAGAAGTGGCCGACACACAATTGGTGCTCGGTGAAGTACCAACGCGAACAAAAATACGTCTCAGGCATCTATTTCTTTTTGAGGGGAACGACTGATGAAACGAACTTCTTTGATGACGATCCGCTGGATCATTCCGCTGCTTGCCGTGACGGTCATGTCTGTTACGGCAACTGCCGAACAAGTGTTGTATGACACTGGCTTTTCCGTTGCCGTTCTGTTCAATGGAACGGCGACCAATCTCGGTTGGACTTCGGGTAATAATCGCGCAGGAGGCCAGCCGCAGCGCTGGACCGCGCAACCCTTTACCTTGCCGGCCGGAAACTGGTTGATTACCCAAATCAACGCCGAATACTTCATTCCAACCACCAGCGGACCGGTAACGGATATAGGAATTCGTATTTGGAACCGGACTGGCGAAGCCGCTCCGACCGATGCCGACGAAGTTTTTTCGGGCGTGGTTCCGAATCCGGGAGGTGAGGGCGACAATATCTGGTCTGAGTTTTCGCTGGGCAATGGCGTAGCGCTTGCTGGTGGTGACTATTACCTGTCGGTATATGGCATCGATGCTGCCGGCGCAGATGCCTTTATCGGCTGGTTTACCGGAGCTCCAGACGGCATCAATTTTATCGACGGCGGCAACGGCAACCCGTATATGTGGCGTTCATCGACGTATCCCACTCCCGGATTTGAATTTTACCAACTCGGATCTCGCCGTGCTGGCCGCCAGCGCGGGTGATCCGGAAGACACCTACAACGCGGCCTTTCAGATTATCGGTGTCCCTGAATTCGTCGTCTGTCCCGATTCAGTGACCGTCACCCGCGGCATTTACGTTTCCGGCGACGTAGATAGTTTGAGTGCCAGCGACAATGTTGACTTTGTGATTCAGCGAAGTGGCTCCGACACCCTGCCGCGCACGGAATTTGAGATTGTCGGCACCAGCCGAGTCGCGAGTCCGACAAGCTTTGAAGTGACACTGGAAGGGGCCGTGTTTGCCCGTTCAGCGGTGGTGCAGACCGTCGAATTATGGGACTTCGTCGCAGGCGCCTATGAATTGGTCGATTCACGAAACGCGACCAACATGGTCGATTCGACCGCGATGGCGGCAGCGACCGGCGACTTGACGCGATTTGTTGATCAGAATTCGATGGCCGTTCAGGCACGCGTTCGCTTCCAGTCCGTCAGCCCGCGCCAACGATTTTCGTCGAACACCGATCAGTTTATCTGGACAATCCAGTAGGCTTTTCCCTGTTAGCAACGTTGAACGAGAATGCCCGGTAAATTAAACCGGGCATTTTTTCGTTTGCGGCAAGCTGGTAGACGGCGGCGTCCATTCCCAGAGCGCGACAACCGCAAACATCGAGATTCCAGACCACAAATCGCTGCGAAACGTGGTCCATGTCTATTACCATTGGCCGGTCACCCGGCGATGCTTATACTCGTCAGGTTCCGATCTGGGCATTTCAGTCACATTGTTGACGTTAGTGGTGTTTGGTGCCTCGCTCGGGCATCTGGTGAAGCCAACTTCATACGGCTCCGAAAAATGGGCAACAATTGTCAACGCCGGTTGATCCTGAGTACTTTTTTGCACGAACTATCGAACTATGCCACGCAAACTGCAACTGGAAATGATGGCTCAACCCGATGATACGACTTGCGGTCCAACGTGTCTTCATGCCGTCTATCGTTTTTTCGGGGATGATCTGGCATTGGAACAAGTCGTGCGGGAAGCGCCGATGCTGGATGAGGGCGGCACTCTGGGTGTCTATTTGGGTGACCACGCGTTGCGGCGCGGATACCGCGTCACCATGTATACTTTCAACCTGAAAGTATTCGACCCAACGTGGTTTGTGAAAGGAGCGACCACGAAAGCGCACCTGATCGAACGCTTGCAAGCGCAATACGAGGCCAAGGAGTCCCCGAAACTTCAAGCCGCCTGCAAGGCGTATGTCGAGTTCTTGCGGCTGGGCGGCAAGATTCGGATGCGGGACCTCAATGCAGCCCTGATTCGCCGCTACCTCAAGCAGTCGATTCCAATCTTGACCGGGCTCAGCGCCACCTATCTGTACCAAACCGCTCGCGAATACGGTGCCGACAATGTTGCCGACGACGTTCGCGGGTTCCCGGCAGGGCATTTTGTCGTACTCTGTGGCTACGACAAGCGTCAACGCACCGTCCAGGTCGCTGATCCCTATTTGCCCAATCCGATCGGCGGCAAACATCACTATGAAGTCAAGACTGACCGGCTCGTCTGCTCCATCCTGATGGGCGTCTTGACTTACGATGCGAATTTGCTGGTAATCGAACCCGGCAAGCGGACGGAACAAGTGCCTGCTGGCACGTCGCTGACGACGAAGATGTAACGATACCGTTTTAAACCCCACATGATCAAAGGAGTGTCGCATCGTGTCGTTTCTGATTGTCACCAATCGGGCTGGAGATTGGCCTGCGGAAATTGAAAATGTGCGGGTGGTGGATTCTCGAGCTTATCTCACGGATCCCGCTTTTTCGGAATTGCGTGGCGTCAAGGTTTTCAACCTCTGTCGTTCGTATCGTTACCAGAGCATCGGTTATTACGTTTCCTTGTTGGCTGAGGCACGCGGCCATAAGCCGCTGCCAAGCGTTTCAACGGTCCAGGACCTCAAGACGCCGGCTCTCGTCAGGATCATATCGAGCGAACTGGATGAGTTGATTGAAAAGAGTCTGCAGCCGATCAAATCGGACAAATTCACGCTCAGCATTTATTTTGGCCGCAACATGGCGCGGCGTTACGACCGTTTGGCACTGCAATTGTTCAACCAATTCCAGTCGCCGTTGTTGCGAGCCTCGTTCGCGCGAACCGACGAAGACGGCTGGCAATTGCGACACCTCACGACGATTTCAGCCAACGAAGTTCCCGAATCGCACTGGCCTTTTGTCATCAAAACCGCCACCGAACATTTTGCCGGTCGCCGTAAATCATTAAAAAAACGGACTCTAACAAGGTTCGATTTGGCCATTTTGCACAACCCGGCCGACCCGGAACCGCCTTCGGATAAAATTGCGCTACAGAAATTTTCGAAAGCGGCAGCCGCGTTGGGAATCTCCACGGAATTGATTACGCGCGACGACTACGGACGTCTCGCGGAGTTCGACGCACTGTTCATTCGGGACACCACTTATGTCAATCAGTACACCTATCGCTTCTCCACGCGGGCGGCGGGTGAAGGGTTGGTCGTGATCGACGATCCGCAGTCGATTGTCCGTTGTACCAACAAGGTCTATCTGGCCGAATTGCTTGCGAGACACAAAGTCCCCATTCCCAGGACCTTCGTCGCACACCGGGAAAACGCCAACGAGATCGGCGCCCAGTTGGGTTTCCCGTGTGTCATTAAAAAACCGGATAGTGCCTTCTCGCAAGGCGTCGAAAAGGTGAATGACGAAGCCGAATTGTCGGCGCGGCTGGCCGAGTTTTTCGCTCAATCCGAATTGCTGATCGCCCAACAGTTTTTACCGACGACGTTTGACTGGCGGATCGGCATTCTCGACCGGCAACCGCTGTACGCCTGCAAATACTACATGGCCAAGGGCCACTGGCAAATCATTCAAAACGAACAGGAGGGCAAAAATCGTTACGGGAAATCCGAGACGCTGCCGGTCGAATTGGCACCTCGTCGCGCTGTCCAGGTCGCTTTGAAAGCCGCTAACCTGATCGGCGACGGATTATACGGTGTCGACGTCAAGGAATCGGACGGCAAGTTCTACGTCATCGAAGTCAATGACAACCCCAATCTCGATTCGAAATACGAAGACGCGATCCTCAAAGACGAACTCTATCGTCGAATCATGAACGTGTTTTTGAAACGAATCGAGCAACGCAAGGCGGGAATTTCATAGCCTCACACGGCTCTCGCGCAATGTGTCTGCCGCCAACTTCCCACCCTGAAAAATAAATCATGACTGATAAACCACTTCATCTGTTTGAAGCGTTTGGCGTTGAACTGGAATACATGATTGTCGACGTCGAATCGCTTTCGGTCCGACCGCTCACCGACCGCGTTCTGTTTGAAGTCGCGGGCGAGTTTCTATCCGAAATCGAATTGGGCGATATTGCCTGGTCGAACGAATTGGCGCTCCATGTCATTGAACTGAAAACCAATGGGCCGGCGGATTCGCTAGAACCGCTCGCGGCGTTGTTTCAGGATCACGTGGGCCGAATCAATGCCTTGCTCCAGCCATTGGGCGCACGGTTAATGCCAACGGCCATGCATCCCTGGATGAATCCGGATCGGGAACTCAAGCTCTGGCCGCACGAATACAATCCGATTTATGAAATCTACAACCGCATTTTCGATTGTCGCGGGCACGGCTGGGCGAACTTGCAAAGCGTGCATTTGAATTTGCCATTTTGCGGCGACGACGAGTTTGGCAGGTTGCATGCGGCGATCAGGTTGTTGATGCCGATCCTGCCGGCGTTGGCCGCGAGTTCGCCCTTCGCCGACCGTCGGTTTTCCGGATTCCAGGACTATCGCATGGAAGTCTACCGCAACAACTCGCGACGCGTACCCTCCATCGCCGCCGACATCGTCCCCGAACCCGTCTTCACGCAATCCGAATACGACCGGCAGATTTTTCAACCCATGTATCACGACATTGGGCCGCTTGATCCTGACGGCGTGCTGCAATTCGAATGGCTAAACTCGCGCGGTGCAATTGCCCGTTTTGACCGGAACACCATTGAAATCCGGGTGCTGGACGTGCAAGAGTGTCCCGCGGCCGACTTGGCAATCTGTCAGGCGATCGCGACGGTGCTCAAGTCACTCACCGACGAGCAATGGACGAGCACTTCGCAACAGCAATCAATCGCTGTCCAGCCACTGGCGAATATCCTGCGCGCCACGACCCGCGACGCCGATCAAACCGTCATCGAAGACACCCAGTATCTGTCTCAATTCGGCACTCATCAATCAACCATGCAGGCCCATGAATTGTGGAAACATCTGTTGACACAGGCGTCGAACGCTCCTGCCAACCCGGCGTTGAACACGATCCTCCGTGAGGGGCCCCTCTCACGTCGAATCGAAAAAGCACTGGGCGGCGATCTCGATCGCCTGGAAGACGTATACCGCGAGCTATGCAATTGCCTGGCGGATGGCCGCTTGTTCACGATATAACACGCTCAAGTACCCACCCGTTATTCTTCATGCCTTTTTTAATCGCTCACCAGTCTTGCCAATTTTGAAACATGACACAAATGGGTATGACCACCCCCCAGCTCATTCTGACTTGCGAACACGCCGCCAATCGCGTCCCCCAAGCGTACTCAGAATTGTTTGCCGGCCAACAACAAGTCCTGGATAGCCATCGCGGTTGGGATCCGGGCTCGCTGTCGCTCGGCAAAACATTCCAACGCCAATTAAAGGCGCCATTGCTCTCTACAAATTTCACGCGACTCCTGGTTGAGCCAAACCGATCGCTCCACCATCGCCATCTATTTTCCGAGTTTACCGTGGACCTTGACGAACTTGATAAACAGGCAATCCTCGACGAATATTACCACCCACATCGCAACCGACTCGAATCGTGGATTTTCGCACAAACAGCAAACGGGCAGGCCGTCGTCCATTTGTCCGTGCACACGTTCACGCCAACATTCAATGGCCGTGCGCAACGCAGATATCGGGTTGTTATTTGACCCGCGCTGCCTGGAAGAAAAGCGGATTTGTGTTGCCTGGCAGCAGGAATTGAAGCGACAACGCCCCGACTTGCGAGTTCGCCGCAACTATCCTTACCTTGGCAAGGCCGACGGATTGACGACTTATTTGCGCAAACGCATGCCAAAGAACCTGTACGCTGGCATTGAATTGGAAGTCAGCCAAAGTTGGCCTCACAAGAACCAGCAGGACTGGCGGCTCTTGAAACTTGACTTGGCCCGAACATTTGCCGCGAGCATGTGACGAGGGTTTTAAGTGCCGCGGTTGGGCTAGTGCCCAATGACTGATGATCTGATGCCATTCGCCCGAATCAATAAACGCTGCTAGTCCAACCGACTCGCGCGACTTATACTCAAACAGTTCCACTCGCATCCTCAGGCCCGATCAATGACCCAACTTCCGATCATCTCAATCCCCGTCAACGGCGATCCGCTGGCGCACCTGGAGAAAGGCCTGCCGCCGCTTTCCGAGCGTCGCGCGTTGCCGATGACACGGCGTGAGATGGAGGAGCGAGGTTGGGACGAGGTCGATATCGTGTTCGTCACAGGTGATGCCTATATCGATCACCCGAGTTTCGCGATGGCCATTTTGGGCCGCGTCCTCGAGGCGGCGGGCTACCGTGTAGGAATCTTGTCGCAGCCCGATTGGCACCAGGTCGACGATTGGCAGCGGTTTGGCAAGCCGCGGCTGTTCTTCGGGATCAGCGCCGGCAACATGGACTCGATGATTAATCACTACACCGCAAACAAGAAAGTTCGTAACGACGACGCCTATTCTCCCGGTGGCCGGATTGGAATGCGACCCGATCGCGCAACGTTGGCCTACTGTCAGCGCGCCCGGCAAGCGTACAAAGGCGTGCCGGTAATCGCGGGCGGAGTTGAAGCTTCTTTGCGACGTTTGGCTCATTACGATTACTGGTCCGACAAGGTCCGCCGTTCGATCCTGCTTGATTCCAAGGCCGACCTGGTCGTATTCGGCATGGGCGAGGAACCGATTTTGGAAATCGCCAGACGACTGGAGGCTGGTGAGTCGGTGAAAGACCTGCGCGACATGCGCGGTGTCGCGTATGCCGTCGGCGCCTCCGAAGATCCGCCGGAGGACGCGTTGACGCTGCCGACCTACGAAGAAGTCGTCGCTGACAAACTGGCCTTCGCCGAAGCGACGCGGCTGATGCACAACGAAACGAATCCGTACAACGCGCGGCGACTGGTCCAGTACCACGACCGCCAGGCCGTCGTTTGCAATCCACCCCGGTTCCCCATCTCGGAACCGGCGATGGATCGCATTTACGGCTTGCCTTATACGCGACAGCCTCATCCAAGCTACACCGAACCCATCCCCGCGTTCGACATGATCAAGGATTCGGTCACGATCATGCGAGGCTGCTTTGGCGGCTGTACTTTCTGCTCGATCACGGCGCATCAAGGCCGCGTCATTCAATCCCGCAGCCACGAATCGGTCCTGGGTGAAATCCAGGAGATGGCGGCGGACCCGAATTTCAAAGGCACGATCAGCGATATCGGCGGACCGACTGCCAACATGTATCAAATGAAGTGTTCCAAACCGGAAGTCGAAGCGGTTTGTCGTCGACAGTCGTGTGTCTTCCCGAAGATCTGCAAATTGTTGGGCACCGATCACGGTCCGCTGGTTCAACTGATGAAAGACGCCCGCGAAACACCCGGCATCAAAAAGGTACTCGTGGCCAGCGGCATTCGCATGGACTTGGCCAGCCGCTCACCGGAGTACATGCGCGATTTGACAAAGTATCACATCGGCGGCCTGCTCAAGGTGGCGCCCGAACACACCGACCCGCGGGTGCTCAACATGATGCGGAAACCGACGGATAACAACTTCGAACAGTTTACCGAGGAGTTCAAAAAGGAATCGAAAAAGGCAGGAAAGAAGCAATATCTCGTGCCTTACTTCATCTCCAGCCATCCAGGGAGCGATCTCGACTCGATGATCCACCTGGCCGTGTTCCTCAAGCAGAACGGTTACAAACCGGATCAGGTGCAGGATTTTATTCCCGCCCCGATGGATGTCGCTTCCGCGATGTACTACACCGGCATCGATCCGTTTACCAGGAAGCCGGTCTACATCGCGAAACACCTTCGCGATCGCAAGCTGCAACGGGCATTATTGCAATTCTTCAAACCGGAGAATTACTTTGAGGTCCGCAAGGCATTGCAACAGGCCAACCGCACAGACTTGATCGGGGATGGCTGCGACTGCTTGATCCCGGCTCGACCTCCCGTGGAAGCGATTACCAAACGTCGCCAGGATGCCAACCAGCGTTTCCGTGGCGAGTACGTGCATACGATTCCCGGCGCAAAAAGAAAAAAGACAAAAAGAAACAATCGCGGCACGAGCCCGGGCCCGGCTATCGCCCCGACACCAAAAAGTCGCGGTAGCAATGTGGCACGGATCTCCGAGCCGTGAAAATGCACAACACGGATCTCCGAGCCGTGAAAATGCACAACACGGAGGTCTTTTTGTACCCCACAAGTCCTGATGCGGGCTTGCGCCGTGCCGTTACGATTTGTCGAACAAACGTCGAACGAATTAGCGGCCGGGCGCAATCCCGCCGATTGCTGACGACAGTAGCGGACGGCTTGCGCCGTGCCGCTACGATTTGCTGAACACATCCCGGAGGTCTGTGCCACAATTCAGTCCTAACGTCGGCGCGAACTGGTCGCTAACAGGCCAAGTAAACTCAAGCAAGATAGTGCGATGCTTGAAGGCTCGGGAACTGCCGTCAAGAAACCGCGAATCTCCCCGGCAGGATACAGGGTGGTATGCAGGTTGAAGTAAGCCTGTCCGTTTTCAGCCGCCGAGACAAGCGCGGCAAACGCGCTGGCAGGAGTTCCACCGTTGGCGGCAAGGTAAGAAGCGTTGTAGCTCGACGCCAGCGTCATATCAAACGTGTTGTTGTAGCTCCCTGACGAAACACCAACCGGAAATCCAAAAAAAGATGGGGTTTGTGTCGCAACTCCGGCGTTACCCATAAAAGGAACAGCTGTTGCCGCGTGGATATGCGCAACGGTGGTGACCCCGTCAAGGTCGTTGAATTCAACGTCGATTTGCATGGACATCAAATCAAGATCAAACAGCACCATGACCAAACCTGTGCCAGGTGAGGCATTCGCGGGCTCCTGGTCGGCTCCGCTCAGCACTGCATTAAACGCGAGGAAGTCAGCTTGCGCGCTGGATGGCAAGCCCATGGTCGAAACGAAGATTGCTGATGCGATCAGCCATCGGCCGAACGTTGCACGAAACACACAAAACATGACAGGGCTCCCGGAATTCAAGGATGCATACATCGAACGGAACCCATTGAATGTAATCCCGGGTCGCCCCAACGCAATCCAGCAACAGGGCGTTTTTGCTTTTATTGTTTAAATACAGGGAAACCCGAGTTTCCGGTGGTTCGTGCCGCTTGGCTCCGCTGCCCATGATCCAACGCCCTTGTTGGCACTCCATTTTTCTACGAAGATTTTCGTTGACTTCTACGAAACACTTCGTATAAAGGGAATTGAAACGGGTGAGACGCGACAACCTAGCATCAAGGAGGCTGGAGATGGCCAGAAAAAAACTGCCCAAACCGACCGAGGCCGAGATGGCGATTCTGCGAGTCGTGTGGGAACTTGGCAAGGCCTCGGTACGTCAAGTCCAGGAGCAGCTGGGGGCCGAGCGCGGCACCGGATACACGACCACGCTCAAACTGATGCAGATCATGTTGGAAAAAGGACTGCTGCGCCGCGATGATTCGCAACACGCCCATGTCTACCAGGCCGCCGTCACCCGCAACCGCACGCAACGCCAACTCGTGGGCGACATGCTCGAACAGGTCTTTGACGGCTCTGCCCAGCAATTGGTCATGCAGGCTTTGTCCGCCAAAAAATCCTCGCCGGCTGAATTGGCCGAAATTAGAAACCTGCTGGACGAACTGGAAAGGGGCCAATCATGAATATGACGATTCTCGAATCACTGGCATTTCATCCCCTGGTCATGGCCATTGGTTGGACGCTGATCCACTTTGTCTGGCAAGCCGCACTGATCGCGATTGCCGTCACGCTCGTGCTCAGTGCGATGCGCCGATCGACCGCGCAGCTGCGTTACATTGTGGCGTGCGTGGGTCTGGGTGTGATGGCTCTCGCACCGCTCGTGACACTCGCGTACCTGGCTGCAGCTTCCAACATTTCCGATTGGCACGCCCAAACTCTCGACTTGCCATCGACTCCGAATGTCCGCGATTCGCAAAGACTTTCGCCCGACAGCGACGTCGCCTCCCCGCGACAAATTGCAGATATTCCCGCCGAGCCTGCCAAAGCTGATGCGATGAGTCCATCGGTTGGGAACACAGTTGACGGTGTTGCCACGGCAACTTCTGGAGGCTGGAGATCCACGTTGGAGACGGTTGAGATTGCAATGCAGCATTGGCTGCCGTGGTGCGTGGCGATTTGGATGATTGGAGTATTGTGTCTGGCGATCCGCATGCTCGTTGGGTTGCGCCGCGTTTGGCGATGGAAGCGGGAAGGCGTCGAAGTGATTGGCGGCGAGCTGGCGGCCTCGATTTCGCGACTCTCGGAACGCATGAATTTGAAACAGCCCGTGCGGCTGTTGGAGACCGCTCGCGAAGCCGTGCCGGCCGTAATCGGCTGGGTCCGACCGGCGATTCTGGTTCCGGCAAGTATGCTGTCCGGTCTGACAACGGCCGAGCTGGAATCGATCCTGGCTCACGAGTTGGCCCACATTCGCCGTTACGATTACCTGGTGAACCTGTTGCAAACCGTCGTCGAAACCGTGCTCTTCTATCATCCGGCTGTGTGGTGGTTGTCACATCGGATCCGCGCCGAACGTGAAAACTGCTGTGACGATATCGCGATCGAAGTGTGTGGCAACCGAGTCGTATTTGCCCGCGCGCTCTCGCGGATGGAGGAACTGCGTTGTTCCCGGGAGCGACTATCGCTCGCGGCCAACGGCGGATCGCTGCTCGTGCGAATTCGCCGGATTGTCGGACCCGAACCTGCAGCCGCGGGAGCGTGGTGGCCGGCCAGCGCGATTGTATTGGGATCGCTGGGTCTGTTGCTGGGCGGTCTGTGGATGTCGGTCTTGAATGCGTCTCCGATGCAGCCAACAAGCGAGTTGCTGGCCAGTCTCGAGGCGACTATCGCCGCACCAGAGATGACAGACGAAACTGAAAAGACTGAAACTCGAAAATCCGAAACCGTGTTAACCGATTCCCAAACCGGAATCGAACAACGCGTATTTCCTGGAATCAAATTGTGGGCGAACAATGAAAATGAGATGCGCGACGCGACTTTGGCCATGAAATACACGAACATCATGGTCTACTCTTTCATTCCAGCCCGTATTGCCAAACAGCTAGGTGCCGTTGAACTGGGGGAAATCGACTTTGGCGACCGGCCGCCTCAAACCGAACAGCCTTTCCAGGCAATGCTCGAGATCAATGATGACGGTTCGCCCAAGATCGACCTACCCATCCATCTCGAGTCTCCAAAACCAAAACCGGAGCACACGATCTACGTCGATGGGCTGACAGGCCCCGTCGACAGTACCACAAAAATTGTCCCCTATCCTGATGACGCCGTCTGGATCCCCGGGCATCTAGGAGTGTATGGCCTGAACAGGACGAACCAACACCGATTCAAGGTCGTCCGCCTTGCCAAGGCCGCTCTTGGCGTTGGGCCTGAATTTGGACCGATTAATGCGCTCGTTCTGGACGACGAGAATTCTGATTTCGGATTGCTGGGAATGGACTGGATCCAGCAGGTTCGCGGCAACAACGGGGAAGGTTTGTGGTTCGTCGCTGCCGAAGGTGCGCTGTACTTCACGGCTGGGACGGTCAACGCTGGCAATGAAAACGCGAACCACGTTGCACCCCAACAGACGCAGGGTTCGGTCACGGTTGAATCACATGGACACGATGCAGTTCCCGCGCGACTCGATCGTCCGGGTGTCAAGGTGTTGGCGACGTATACTTATCCCCAAGATACGCGAACATCGACGGGTTGGGTGGAAGTCGACGGCGTGCAGCTGCCGATTGACGTGGGAGTCGAATATGACGGCATCGTTGTCTATCAAACGCTGATGTTCGACATCGTTGCCGTCGATTCCAAAACGGAAAAATCAATTTGGAAAATGGACTGGGGCAAGACGATGCCAATGTGGCAGACCGTATCGATCGTCGAACTGGATCGGGCAGGCAAAAAAGAACTGGCCGTCGAGCTCTACGCCGCGACAAAGCAAAACGGCGAACTTGATTACACCTATTTGTCGCTCAAGACGGGCGAGAAACTCGAGCCACCCGCCACATCGGCAGGCGATTCGGATCAGCAACAGGCTCCAAAACCAAACGTCGACTCACAAATCAACATCAAACCAGTCGAACGGGACGGCGATCGAATTACACGCGCATCCGTCAAAGCTTTCGATCAGGGCCGTTCGGCGACGGAACTGGTGCGACACTTTGTAAGCGGAATGCCCGGTCGAGACATGTTCCAGGATGGCATGAGCACAACCAACATGGAGACGATCGTTTCGGCTAGCCAAGCGAATTATTTGATCGCCGACCGACTGGAGGCAGCTGAAATACTGTTCAATTTGCCGGAAGGATCAGGATTGCGGGCAGAGTTGAGCGGCAAGAACGTCGAGATCAAACGCGGCGATAAAGCGACGACCATGATGGTCACTGACGGCAAAATCGAACTGATTGACGCCGGGGGAGTCATTCGTGCCTGGGCCTCGCCTGACGGCGGAGCCGAGCAGTTGATCGTCGAATGCCGCGAAGACTTCGGCGAAGTCGTGATGAAGTTGACGACACGACGTATCCAGGACAGCCCCGCCTATCCGAATCCACCGGTTCAAGTCGTCATGAACATCGACACCGGCGCTCCCCCGGACGAAGGTGATCCGCCGCACGGGGCAATTCGTTACGAAATTCAGAAAGGCGAAGATGGCGGGCTGCCGATCGTGCGCCTGAAAATGAAATGGCGCTACGAAATGAAGCGATTGCTCGAAGAAGCACAAGCTGAATCGGGTTTGTCAGCCGAAGAGTTGATCGACGGCAAGCAGAATGAAACGCCAGAATCGATTCCGGTCCCGTTGTCGAGCGTTCGCAAACGTGAAGCATCCCAACAAATTGCCCCTGATGAAGCGCCATGGGGGGAATTCGCCCAGGACAGCGGTTTGCGTTCGCGATTGACGCTAATGACAGAGGCGCCGCAGGTTGGCAAGCCGTTGTTGTTCAGGCTGGAAGTCAAAAATTTTGGCGACAAGCCAACCATCATCGATGCACAAAATTACGCCCCGTTCCGCGTGCTGCGCGATCCGGCCAGATGGAAAATCGGCCAAGTCCATCGTTCCGAGACCACAAACAGCGGGCGAAGAACAGCAACTTCAGCCGGGCGAATCGTTAACGTTATGGGAAAACGTCGATGCCAACGATTTGTATCTGTTGGAAGCGGGCAAGTACACGTTTCTCGCCGAAGGGGGCGAATGGGCCATGCAAGTCTTGTGGCGCGATTCCAATACGCTTGTTGTCGAAATCGCTCCCCGAGAACAAACGCCGTACAATCGGTTGTTGGAAAAACTGAGTGAGGATCTGCCCGAGAAATGGAAAGTGAACGGGAGTACGGCGAGACAGGACGAACGCAGGAAGCACATCTGGCTATCGCATCAGCCAGCCGATTTGATACATGGCTCGACAAACATTGAAATCTGGTTTTCCGATGAAAAACTGGCTGACGACTACGAAGGTGGCGCTTACGATGAGCCGCGAATAGTTACGCAATTGGGAAGATGCGAACTAGGTTTCATCAACGTTGTAACGCCACTGAGAACCGTAGAAATTTGGCCGGACTATATCGGCCACATTTATTTTGCGGCTAAACAAACGGTAATTAGTCCAGTCGAACTTCCGTGGAGTGTTCAGGGTACAGTTACCGACACTGCTGGTAAGCCTGTCACAGGTGCGACGGTGCGAGCTCATTGTGGTATCGGCTCCTTGTTCGAAACAGGATCCGCGGTGACCGGTCCCGACGGCTGGTACCAATTTTCGTTTGGACCCGGCATCTGGAGCGACAACGAATCCCTGGTTCAGGCCGCGACCATTTCTGTTCACCTCGATGGCCATTTTGAAAAAAATCTGCATCGCCAAGGCGACTTGTTGGCGGCGCTGAAACTGCCGGCCGATGGCAAAATCGGCTGGGGCGACAAGACCGCGGACGACGTGTTCCTGCCAGGCAAAACCAAGACGATCGATTTTGTCATGTTGCCGGCGGCAAAAATCAGCGGAGTTGTCACGGCGAAGGATGGCGGTCAACTCGATTTCGTGCGGGTCTCACTGGTTGGCGAAGACTTGCCACCTTCGTCCAACGTGGTTGCCAACACGCGCACCGACGAACAGGGACAATTCGAATTGACTGAGATCCCCACTGGTTTCAATATCAGATTTTGGTTGAGCCGGCCGAGGCTAAACCGCCCTGGTTGGCTTGGGCCAGCGCGAGTGCAACCTTGGTTTTTTCACAAAGCGACGACGCCAACACACACGTCAATTATTCGATTGACGGAAAACCGGTCGACTTCAGTTTCGAACGGCTACAGCTGGTTCTCAAGGGCACAGGCAAAAACTGGAAGACCGCCCTCGCAGAAGCCGCACAGCAAGAATTGAAATTGAAATGGGACGGCACAGTCACCGACACGATGGTCCGCGCGGGAACGGCGATTCTGGAGTTGGGAGTCGATTAGCTTGACGGCGAAAAAGTAAGGCGAAGATCAAAGGCTGAGCTTGAGTTGCCGCGTGTGTGGCACGGCGGAGAAGCTGAAGCCGCCAAGGAAGCTTTTCGCACGATGCGGGCCACCGATCGCGCCGCGCTGATCAAGTTCCTCAAGTCGTTGTAAGCGATAATATGCAAATCTGGCCTATTTCGTTTAACGGTTAGCCGGCAGGCGTTGGCGTTAGCCGCGAAGCTTGACGGAACAGGTGTTCGACCCATTCCGCGCCAGGAATACCGGCCGGGTGTACCGAAAAAGTCCTTGAATTTTTGGCCGAATCGCGCACTCCATTGCGAGTAAACGTCGCCTAAGCCTTATAATGCGGGCCGCTTCACGGGTTGGTCGGCGTTGCGCCCGAAGCCGTTTTTCCAACGAATCGGCCGAGTCATGGTTATGCGGGCACCCACTGGCATTCGAGGAGATTGACGATGAGCTTGCGTGGCATCGACATCGCTGAATCGTCCTTGCGCGAGGAAACCAACGCTGTTCCGACGTATCATTCGGATTCGATCAGGGAACTGGGGCGATATCGCAGCTTCCTGCGGCTGAAGGCCATGGGGCTGGTATCGCGTTTTCAGTCCAAACTGGAACCGTCGGACGTTGTTCAGCAAACCTTGCTCGACGCGCATCGGAATCTCGACCAGTTTCGCGGCACCAGCGGCGCGGAAATGGCGAAATGGCTCAGCCAGATGCTGACCAACAATGTTGCCGATGCCGCCAGGGCGTTGACCAGAAAAAAACGCGACATCCGCCGGGAGCAACCGCTCCAGGTTGACGGGGACAGTGCGCACATCGGTGCGCATCGAATGGATCGCTGCAGAACAGACGACCCCCAGTCTGTGCGTTGTTCGTTGCGAGCAGGCACAGCGTTTGCAACAGGCGATTCAACAACTTCCTCCCTCGCAACAGGAAGTGATTACCCTGCATCATTTGCAAGGTCGATCGCTGAACGAAACAGCTGAGTTGGTTGGACGCAGTCCCGCGGCCGTGGCGGGATTGTTGTTTCGCGGATTAAAGTCGCTGCGATCCTTGCTGGCAGGCTAAACACCGCATGAACACACCTTCCGATCCCGACCTGAAGAATCCGCCCGCCAGCGGCTCATCCTTGGAAGAGGCCATTGAATATTGCGTGCTGGAGTTGGAACGCGGGGAAGGGGACTTGGAAGCGCTGCCGGTCAAGTTTCCCGAATGGAAAAACGAGATCGAAGAATTTCTTGCCAACTGGGGCGGCATGGAGGATCTGACGGCTGGCCTGACCGACTCCATCGAATTGGCGATAACGGCCAATCTGGAAGACTGCCTGCCAAGGGACTTCGGCGAATTTGAACTGGTGCAAAAAGTCGGTGCGGGCGGAATGGGGTCGATCTACAAGGCCCGCAAAAAAAATCTGGAACGATTCGTCGCGATCAAGATCCTGCGGCGCGACCCAGGTGAAGCGGGACGATTCCGGATGGAAGCGGAAGCTGCGGCAGCTCTCTCCCATCCAAACATCGTTGCCATCTATGAAGTTGGCATCACCGACGACCGCCCCTGGTTGTGCATGCAATACGTCGAGGGCAGTAACCTCAAACAATACATCGATTGCCATTCCATCACGCCGGTTCAAGCCGCCCACATCACGCGGACGATTGCCCTGGCGGTTAGTCACGCCCACCAGCGCGGCGTGCTTCATCGCGACTTGAAGCCTGCCAACGTGCTGATGGACGCGCAGGAACAACCTTACGTGACCGATTTCGGTTTGGCCAAACTGATCGAGCACGACACAGATGTAACGCAATCCGGCACCATCCTGGGAACACCAGGCTACATGTCCCCAGAGCAGGCGTCGGGAAAAGTACGAAACTTGACGTTGGCCACTGACGTTTATGGCTTGGGCGCGTTGTTGTATGCGTTGTTAACTGGCGACGCTCCGTTCACCGGCGATTCGTCGTTGCAGATTCTTCGCCGCGTCGTTGAAGAACCTGCCGCATCACCTCGGTTCAAGAACACGCGAGTTGACAAAGACCTGGCAACGATCTGCCTGAAATGCCTGGAAAAATCCCCCGAACTTCGTTACCACTCGGCTGAAGCATTGGCGGTTGACCTCGAGCGTTACCTGAACGGCAAACCGGTTGTTGCCCGCCCAATCTCAAGTTCGGAACGATTCGTTCGCTGGTGCCAGCGCAACCCCGCCATTGCCGCGTTAAGCGGTGCGGTCATCCTGTTGATGATCGCAACCACTTTCTTTGCCGCTTTTCTGGCTTGGAGTGAAAGAAATTCGCGGGTATTGGGAGACGAAAATGCGCGACGTGAATCGCGATTGCGAAAAGAAGCCATCCTTGCCTTCGAAGAGGAAAGGAAAGCTTCCCAAAAAGCGCATCGAACTCAAATCAACCTGCTCACCACCAACGCGCTGTGGCAGGCAAAAAACAACAACGTCGGCGAAGCGCTGCTGTGGTTCACGGAAGCGGCGGGACTTGCCGGCGACGATGGCAATCAAATCAAGAAACTGCTGGTTCATTGTCAAAGCTGGTTGAATCAACACCCGCTCCCGGTCGCGGCCATGTTGTTGCCACCCGCGTACTGCAACATCGAAGACACGGATGAAATTCGATGCTGCCCCGATGATGGAATCCTGATGTACAGGTCGAAAACCTCCTTTGTCATTTGGGAATACAAACGCGATCGATCTTGGTACCTGAATGATATCCTGCCAAACCTGACTTATGCGATCTGGAGCAACGATGGAAAGTCGATCCTGGCCGGTTGCAGTGATGGACAAGTCGTGTCCGTGGAATTGGCAAGTCGTCACATCCGCGAAATGGCCCGAGTCGAGGGCTCGATTTACCGGCTAATCCTGCTGAATCAAAACCGCGAGTTGGGAGTCGTCGCGGGCAACGAACTTTCCGTTTTCGATCTGGCATCAGGGGCACAGGTGGGGGAAGTCGTACAATTTGCTGGAACAATCGTCGATGTAAGATGCAATCGGGACGGCAGTCGACTTGTCTGTACCGACAACTCGAAAACAGCAACCGTCTATGCAAGCGATCGTGACGGACTGCGAAAGATTCGCGAGCATCAATGCAGTTACTTTAGCATGGTCGACGGGCGTCGCAGTTTTTGGCCCATGTTCGTTAAAGACGGACGCGCTTTGCTGATCCGAATCGTCGAGAATAATATCGTCGCTTATGACGTGGAGTCGGGAAAATCGCTGGGACAAATCGAATTGACGTTTCCGATTCACTCGTATTCCGCGTCCGACGATGGCAATGTGGTACTTTCCGGCGGTTTCAATCAAGCCCGCTTGATCCAATTGGGGGAAATCGAACCCCTGGTGTCAACTGGTTCCACGGAAGCGTTGGAAACGACAGACTCCGGCGAAGCCAGCGATTGCGATCAACTACAGGTGCTCCAAGACGATGAGGTACCGCACGAAGAAAGAGTGAGCGCCGCGGCGGTCGGAACCGACGGGTTGTTTGCCACTGGTGGCTGGAATAACGAGGTACGCCTTTGGCGGACGCGAACGCCCAAGTCGCACGTGAATCAGGTGTTCGATCTCCCCGAGAAAGTCATCCCTCTGGCGGTCTTGCCACACCAAAACCGGTTGAGGCGAATTCAGTTTACGCCGGATGGCAGCTATTTGGTAACCGTCCAGATTGATGGCCTGGTTCGCGTCTGGAAGATTCCTGATTTTCAACCGTTGGGAACTTCATTGATCGTCGAGCCTGGCGGCTCGCTCGTGAAATCGGTCGATGACGAACGCTGGATGACCAGCGGTATTTCGCAATGGACTGGACACATGCAGAACGCGGCCGCGTATTTCTACAGCGATGGGGCCTTCGCGGGAGGTACAGTCAACCAGTCGCGACGCGTGATTGGACATCTACTGGATGCCGCCTGCTCGCCCGACGGCAGCCAATTGGCGACCGCTCACGCGATTACTGGCAGGACTGTCGTTTCCGCAGGTTCGCTCCGTTTTTGGAGTATGCCCGCCAGCCAACCGATTGGCGAACCCATTCCGATGCCTTCGGAACCGCGATGGGTTGCGTACCGCCCTGATGGCCAACAGCTGGCCGTCTGTACCGCCCGCATGGAAATCATCTTGTTGAACACCCAAACGCGCGAAATCGAAGCCATGCTTGACACGTTTGGCGATGAAAAAAATCAAATTCCCAAAACACTCATCTTCGCGCAAAACCCTATCAATGAGCAGGCAATTTACAGCCCTGATGGAAAAGTCCTGATCGCCTGGAGTACCCGGATACCCGCGCTCGGTATCTGGGATGTGGCGCAACGTCGCTTGAAATTTCCGCTCGTACATACCGAGCAATCGCCGTTGTCGGCAATCTCCGTTGCTCCGGATGGCAGGCATCTCGCGCTGGCCGGTGGGCAAAGCACGGTTGTCACCATCCTCGATCTGGAGTCAGGCGTGATTCAGGAAAGGCAATTCCCGCATCCGTCCTATGTCCACTCCGTCGAGTTCAGCCCCAATGGAAACTCAATTATCACAGGATGCCGAGATGGACACGCGCGCTTGATCAACTGGCAAACAGGCGAAATTCGATTTGATCAATTAAACCATGATGCCGACGTTGTCGCCGCGACGTTTACACCTGATTCGAGTTTTCTGCTAACTCTTGGCTTGGACAATCAGCTGAGAGTCTGGCACGCGTCGGATGGCAGCCTGGCGGTTCGGCCGATCGTTGTTCCGGTTGGCTCTTCGCAGCTGTTGGTGTCCAGTGATTCAAGGCATGTGATCGTCGCGGGCGGACACATTCTCAACGTGGACTTGAGCGAACTCCAACGCGAACCCCGGCTCACTCTGCCACTTGCTCGTCAAATCAGCGAACTGCTGGCCAATAAAACCATCATCAATGGCGAGCCTCATTCTCTCTCGGCGCAAGCATGGCTGACGCGCTGGAACGAATATTCAAGTAATTAGTGCGAAGTAACTCTCGGCAAGAGTTACCCACTAGTATTTCAACAATTCGGCCGGAACCGATCAAAAATACGAATCAGTTTTTTCATTTGTTTCAAATTCCTGCGCCCATGATTCGACGCTTCGACGCCTTATTAAATTAGCCGAGGGGGTCGGAAGTCTGTTTGCGTTGCACGTATCAAGTGCGGAAATTCTTTTTCAAAAAGACACCGATCCCTTTGCCTGGTCCGTTTGTCCAACAGCGTAATAAAGGAACAAATCATGTCACGCAAAAACGCCACCCGTTCACGAAAGAGTAACCAATTGAGTCGATTCGTCAATTTGCTCGGCCGCCGGGCGATGCGTTCGTCCGGACGCGCGAAAAGGCGCCGGAACGGTTGGGGTTACGAACCTCTGGAAGATCGCAAGTTGTTGAGTGCAACCGCCTTCATGTCGGGATTCGTGTTGCACGTCGATGGAGACAACTTTAACAACGGCATCTCGGTTTCGACCACTCCGGACAACCCAAATATTGTCGTTTCAGAATATCAAAACGGCAGTTACGTGCCGATCTTTTCTGCTCCCAAATTGGGCGTCGCCAGCATCGTCATGCGGGGACTCGGCGGGGATGATACTTTGTCAGTGAATGACCACGTGCTGGCCCCCGCCACCATCATTGGTGGCGCAGGAAATGATTATCTTTGGTCCGGCGGGGGAACAAGCGTGATCTACGGGCATAACGTCAATAGTAATCTGGGATCGGGCAACGACACGCTCGTCGGTGGTGCTGGCGACGTCACCATGTATGGCCAGGGAGGCAACGATTTGTTGTTTGCCGGTACCGGAGTGACGCACGCTTACGGCGGCAATGGAAACGATGTTCTGTGGGCTGACCAGTACGGGCAATCCTATTTGCACGGCGATCAGGGCAATGATACCTTCTACGCCAAAGCCGGATACACGGCGTTTTACGGAGGAGCCGGCACCGATACGGTTTCTTACGAAGACTGGGTTTCGGATGTCACCATCCATGTGAACGGCCAGTATCAAAGCGGCAAAACGAACGGAGTCAAAAAGCATCTCATCAATGCCGACCTGGAGGTATTCAAGACCGGCGCCGGCAATGATGAATTCTTTGGCAACAACAACGCCAATATCTTCTACGGCAACGACGGTGACGACTTGGCGTACGGTGCAGGAGGAAATGATGCACTGGTCGGAGGCAACGGATCGGATACGCTGTACGGTGGCGACGGCAATGACGGTATCCTCGGCGGAATTGGCGACGATTTCCTTTACGGAGAGCGATGGCAACGATACGATCTTTGGAGGAGCCGGTAACGATACGATCGAAGGCATGGCGGGGAACGATTCGCTCTATGGAGACGCCGGACTGGATACAATCGACGGAGGATCAGGCACAGATACGATCCATGGCGGTGCCCATGCCGATGAAATTTTCGGTGGCGCAGATGATGACTTCCTTTATGGGGAAGGCGGGGAAGACTACTTGCAAGGCGACTCAGGGAACGACCACATGTGGGGCGGTGACCAGGATGATGTCATGGTTGGCATGACCGGCAACGACTTCCTGTACGGCGAAGATGGCGAAGACTTCCTGGCCGGTAGCGAAGGCAACGATTACCTCAATGGCGGCCTCGATGACGATCACCTGAATGGCGGAGACCAAGACGACACGTTGGTCGGCGATGCCGGGAACGACAAACTGGAAGGCAACAATGGCAACGACACGATGTACGGGGGAACTGGAAACGACTTCATGTACGGGGGAAGCGGCAACGACAGCATGTATGGCGAATGGGGGAACGACGTGCTGTGGGGAGATGAGGGCGTCGATTTTCTCGTCGGCGGTTTGGGCTCCGATTTGTTCTTTGCCGTCGATTTTGATTTCCGAGATACGATCATCGGCGGGCGCTGGACGAACGACTCCGAGGACAACCGCAGCGTGGACACGGCCTACTACGATCACATTGGATATTGGGCCTACAATTTCCAATACTTCTATTATGATGACGCGATGAATGGCATCGAAGTCGCGATTCCAACAATCAGCTATCCGTAAGCATCGGGCTTGGTGCGTGCCAGGTTTGCAGAGCAGCCACCTGGCACGCATTTCCAAATTCAACTCGCTGGCCGACGTCGCCGCACGCGGAGAGAAAACGCGAGGAAACGATTCTGCTTCGGAAAATGGGTCGATTCATTAAGCGGGTACGACAAAACTTCAAATGGGATGCCGATCAGGACCAACGTTGGCTAATATAGGCAGCCGTCCAAACCGCCAGTCCCACCAACCGAATTTTGAAGTTTCCACCCAACATGGACAACAACCCCGAACGAATCAGGCTGAAACAGGATGCGGATCGCGTCGAAAACTGGAAACGCTGGGGACCCTACCTGGCCGAACGGCAGTGGGGTACGGTGCGTGAAGATTATTCGCCCGACGGAGAAAGCTGGACCTATTTTCCGCATGAACAGGCGCATGCCCGGGCGTTTCGCTGGGGCGAAGACGGATTGCTGGGCATCACCGATCAACAGGGCCGGTTGGCATTCGCACTTTCGCTATGGAACGGTAACGACCCGATTCTGAAGGAACGCCTGTTCGGATTGACCGGGCCTCAGGGCAATCACGGCGAAGACGTCAAAGAAGAATATTTCTATCTTGATTCAACGCCCACGCATTCCTACCTGAAAGCGTTGTACAAGTATCCGCTGGATGAGTTTCCGTACGAGCAACTAAAAACCGAAAACGCCAACCGCGGCTTTGACCAACCCGAGTACGAACTGGTTGATACCGGGATCTTTGCCAATGAAAATTATGTCGATGTGTTGGCCGAGTATGCCAAGGCGACGTCCAACGACATCCTGATTCGCATTACGATCAGCAATCGCAGTCAACACGCGGCAGAAATTGACTGTCTGCCGACGCTGTGGTTTCGCAACACCTGGTCGCACGGGCGCCAGGGTGAAGGCTACTGGCCCAAGCCGCGAATTGAAAAACTGGCTGCGGGAAAAATTCTGGCATCGCATTCCTCGTCGCTGGGCAAGTTTTTGCTCGTCGCCGATCGCGATCCGCAGCAACGCGACGTGCCCTTTTTGTTCACCGATAACGAAACGAACAACGAAGTCGTATTCGGAGTCAAAAACGAATCTCCGTACGTGAAAGATGCGTTTCACCAGCACATTGTCGAGCGGAAGTCGAATCGGACTCATCCGGCTAACGTGGGCACCAAGGCCGCCGCCCACTATCACCTGCACATCCCCGCGGGTGAGTCGGTCACCATCAAGCTAAGGCTCGTCAGCGAAACCGACTTTCAAAACCTTTCAGTGGACGAGGATCATCGCGTCGGAAACGACTTCGATGAGGTTTTTGCGGAAAGAATTCGGGAGGCCGACGAGTTTTACACGGAAGTCATCCCGGAATTTGAAGACCCGCAAAAAACGTTGATCGCCCGTCAAGCCTACGCGGGGTTACTGTGGACCAAACAGTTTTACCATTATAGCGTGCGCGAATGGCTGGACGGTGATCCGAGCAAACCGGCACCGCCGGCCAGCAGAAAAAATGGTCGCAACTCGGACTGGCCCCACCTTTATAACCGGGACGTCATTTCGATGCCCGATAAATGGGAGTACCCCTGGTACGCCGCCTGGGATCTGGCCTTTCACATGATCCCGCTGGCGTCCATCGACGCGGACTTTGCGAAGCACCAGTTGATATTGGTTCTACGGGAATGGTTCATGCATCCCAATGGTCAAGTTCCCGCCTACGAATTTGGATTTTCGGATGCCAACCCGCCGGTTCACGCCTGGGCAGCGCTACGCGTCTATCAAATCGATGCCCGTTCCGGAAAGCCGGATTTTTCGTTTTTGTCGCGAGTTTTTCAAAAACTGTTGATCAATTTTACCTGGTGGATCAACCGCAAAGACCACGATGGAAACAATATTTTTTCGGGTGGGTTTTTGGGATTGGACAATATCGGCGTATTTGATCGCTCGCAGCATTCGCCGCTGGGCGGACATATAGACCAGTCGGATGCGACTGCCTGGATGGCTTTCTACTGCACGACAATGCTCTCGATCGCCCTGGAGCTGGCGCGGCAAGACCCCAGTTATGAAGACGTCGCTTCCAAGTTCTTTGAACACTTTGTTGCCATCGCCGACGCGATGAACTCGGTAGGGGGCAGCGGGTTATGGGACGATGAAGATGGTTTTTATTACGATCACCTGCACGCAAATGACAAATTCAGTCCACTCCGAATTCGCTCAATGGTCGGTTTGCTGCCGCTGGTAACCGCCGGAGTGCTCGATAGTGCACTGGTCGACTCGTTGCCTGGATTCAAAAAGCGAATGGTCTGGTTTCTGGAAAATAAGACCAGGCTCGCCGCGCAGATTTCTTACATGGAACGGCGTGGCGAACATTCGAAACTGTTGTTGGCCATCCCCTCGCGCGAACGAGTTGAAAAAATCCTGCGTTACATGCTGGACGAATCAGAGTTTTTGTCGCCGTTTGGAATTCGTTCGCTGTCGAAAATTCATCTCGACAAACCCTATGTGCTTGATAACGGCGACCAACGTTTTGAAGTCCGCTACCTTCCCGGCGAATCGGATTCGGGAATGTTCGGGGGCAACTCGAATTGGCGGGGGCCGGTATGGTTCCCGGTCAACTACTTGATCATGGAGGCCTTGCTCACGTTGCATGATTTTTATGGTGATTCGCTGACCGTCGAATATCCGACGGGTAGCGGCACAGAACTTGATCTGGGCGAGATAGCACGGTTGCTGGCGGAACGACTCTGCCAGTTATTTCTTCCGGATGAGCAGGGCGTCCGCGCGTCGCTGGCAGGCGACTCACGTTTCGCCAGTCTTCCCAACTGGCAAAATCTGGCGTTATTTCATGAATATTTTCACGGCGACTCGGGACTCGGTTTGGGCGCGTCCCATCAAACCGGTTGGACAGCGTTGGTGATCAATTGCCTGGAACTGACAGCCACAAAAAACGAATTACGCCGCAAAATGTCGCGGGATTCACAACGGAAATCTACTTCACCTTAGCACGCAGCAAATTGGCGATGAATCCCCTTGCGCGGAAAACAGGTAGTCTGCGCAACCGGGAGTAGCTAGCTTTTGCTGCTTGCTGTTTGAGCAAAAAACGGCATAATCTCTGGCTGTATTTTAGACCTATGCGGCAGCCTTCTTGATCCCCCGCCACGAGTTGCCCGTTTCATCACTCGGAGTCATTGATGAAAATTCTGTTTTGCCTGGCCGCTTTTTTGATAGGCTTGATGGTTACCATAAATGTCAGTCCGAATTCGGACAAACCAGGAAGTACCGCGGCCGCGGCCAGCGTGTTGCAAGCCACTTCGGTGACACCCAAGCCGGAAGCGAAATTGGAAATTACCAACAAACCCTACGGCGTCACCTCCGCAGGAGACGAAGTCACGCAGTACACTTGCACCAACAAGAACGGGCTTGTCCTGGAAATGATCGACTACGGGGCAACGGTTACCGCAGTTAAGACTCCCGACCGAAAAGGCGAGTTTGCCAACATTACGCTGCATTGCAACGACATCGCCGGCTACCAAGCCTGCACAAGCTACTTCGGCAGCTCGGTTGGACGCTTTTGCAATCGGATCGCCGGTGGCAAGTTTTCGATCGACGGTAAAGAGTACACGCTCGCCACCAACAATGGTCCCAATCACCTGCACGGTGGCAAAGTTGGTTTTGACAAACGACTTTGGCATGCAACCGAACTCCAAGGAGACGATTACGTTGGCGTTCGTTTTAGTTTGACGAGCCCGGATGGCGACGAAGGTTATCCCGGAACGTTGGAAACCGTTGTTGATTATATCCTGAACAACAACGATGAGCTGATTGTTGATTTTAAGGCGAAAACTGACAAGCCAACCCACGTCAACCTGACGAATCACAATTATTGGAACCTGGCCGGCGCCGGATCGGGCGATGTTTTCAGCCATCAATTGAAAATTGAGGCGGACAGATATCTGCCCGTCGATGACACAGGCATTCCGACAGGGAAGCTGGCGGATGTCACCAACACGCCGTTCGATTTCACAGGTTTTCATTCGATCGGCGAACGCATCAAACTGATCGGCGGGACGCCCGGAGGCTATGACCATTGCTATGCATTAAATGCAGCTGATGGTGAATTGGCACTTGCCGCCACGGTCAAGGATCCGGCGAGTGGCCGCGTAATGCAAATCAAGACGACGCAGCCCGGCCTCCAGTTTTATTCTGGTAATTTTCTCGATGGTCAACCGGGCAGCGGTGGTTTTGCGCAGCACAGTGCATTTTGTCTTGAGACGCAACATTTCCCGGACGCTCCGAACCAGCCTGAGTTTGCAGCAACGCTACTAAAACCGGGTGAGCAGTATCACCAAAAGACGGTTCACAAGTTCAGTGTCGAGTAGTTGATCGCGGCGGCCGTTCCCGCTCTTTGCCTTCTGCAGCGGCAGCCTTGCAGTCGACGGTGACCACCAACTCGCTTGTTGGTCCCCGCAAAAATCTCAGCGCCAATTTACGGGCGGTCACCGGACTGATCACCGCGCCGATCAGCAGCAACCAGGGCGCATGTTTGACGTGGTTGGCCAACACGTAATTGGTTATCGAGATCGTGGCGAAAAGCCAAACCAGAATGATCGTTTCAATAATCAGCCATTTGATCCGCGAGATGAGCGGTCGCAACGAGCGGTTGGCGACGGATATCTTCATTTGACGCCAGAGGTTGGCCAGCGACACCAGAATCAGCGTCGCGATGCCGCTGAAAGAAATCGCGCAAAACACCGTTGCTAAACCAATCTCAGCCGGCTCATCCGCGATCAGGGCCGCAGCCACACAGGCAACAACGGTCAAAACGAGCAGGTGCCGGATGTTGTATTTTGGCAGATTCATCGTTGGCTAATGTTTTAGAAACCGACATTACATCATTATGAATGGCGGGATGCCCACCTACTACCATTCGTTTGAGCGTTGTTTTCCTTCCTGTAATTCGAGCCAAATCGACGGATTTCACGAAACGGCCGTGTTTGTCAAATCCTCAATCGCAACAAGCTTAAGGTAATCATTGACACTTAAGCGCCGAAAACTAAAATGACGGTCTTGTTCGTAATTCATACAAGACAAACAAAACGACCAACCACTCGGGTTTACCGGTCTTTCCCAAATTAGCCGAACGCCACAATCGCACCTTAGACTTGCATCGAGACAACGATGAGTATCGCCGTGGTCACCGGTTCCGCCGGTTTGATTGGCTCAGAAGCTTCCCGCCATTTTGCAGACCAGGGCCTGACCGTCGTCGGTATTGACAACGACATGCGTCGGGAATTTTTTGGGGATGAAGCGTCGACGCAGTGGCAGCGGGCGCATCTGATCAGCGAGCTGGGCAACCGCTACCAGCATGTTGATGGCGACATCCGTGACGGGATGTTGATTAAAAACATATTCGCGGAGTATGGGTCCGACATCGAGTTGATTGTGCACACGGCAGCCCAGCCGTCTCACGATTGGGCGGCGCGGGATCCCATCAAGGACTTTACAGTCAACGCCAATGGAACGCTAAACCTTTTGCAGGCGATGCGCGAGTACTGTCCCAACGCGGTGTTTATTTTCACGTCCACCAACAAAGTTTACGGCGATACTCCCAACCGCTTGCCTTTGATTGAACAGGAATTGCGCTGGGAAATTGATCGGGAGCATACATACTCCAACGGCATTCGCGAAGACATGTCGATCGATAATTGTCTGCACAGTCTGTTTGGCGCATCAAAAGTTGCTGCCGATATTCTGGTTCAGGAATTTGGCAGGTACTTTGGAATGAAAACGGCCAGCTTTCGCGGAGGTTGTTTAACGGGCCCCAATCACAGTGGCACTGAGTTGCATGGGTTCCTGGCTTACCTGATGAAATGCGCGATGACAAAAACTCCTTACAAGGTCTTTGGATACAAAGGCAAACAGGTGCGTGACAATATTCACAGTTACGATCTGATTCAGGCGTTTGATCATTTTTATCGCAATCCTCGTTGTGGCGAAGTCTACAACATTGGAGGCGGTCGTTTCAGTAACTGCTCCATGCTGGAAGCAATCCGGATTTGCGAAGAAATCACCGGCAGCAGACTCGCCTATTCGTATGCGGAAAATAACCGCATGGGCGATCACGTCTGGTACATCAGCGACGTCAGCAAGTTCCAGAACCACTATCCCGGTTGGCAGTTGACGAGGGACGTTCGCACGATCCTTACCGAAATCTACGATTCCAATTGCAACCGTTGGCATACCGTTGCTGTCTAACATGATCGACCGAGGCAAGCACAATCTTCTGGGTGTGAACATTCAGGCCGTCGACTGCAACGCAGCCGTGGCTAAAATCATGACTGCGTCGCAACTCCGCCAGCCGCTGGGCGTATCGGCATTGGCGGTGCACGGTGTGATGACTGGCGTGTTGGACCCAACCCATCGCCATCGCTTGAACCAGCTGGAACTAGTCGTACCCGATGGTCAGCCCGTGCGGTGGGGTCTCAACCTGCTTCACCAAACCGGGCTCAAGGATCGTGTTTACGGGCCACAACTGATGCTGGCCACGTGTCGCGCCGCAGAACTGGCCGGGATTCCGATATTTCTGTTTGGCGGTAGCCCGCAACTTCTGGAAGCGTTGTCGGATAACCTGCTGCGGAGATTTCCCGGATTAAAAGTCGCGGGTCAACTCGCTTCCAAGTTTCGCAAGGTTTCGCCGCCGGAAAAAAAAGAGATCATCGACACAATCAATCGCAGTGGCGCGGCGATTACGTTCGTGGGACTGGGCTGTCCTCGACAGGAAGTTTGGGCCTACGAATTCAAAGATCATCTCAACATGCCGGTGCTGGCGGTCGGAGCAGCGTTTAATTTCCATGCCGGGCATCTGCCGCAGGCACCTGCGTTGATGCAGCGGATGGGGCTTGAATGGCTGTTTCGCCTTGGCAAGGAGCCGGTCCGCCTGTGGAAGCGCTACCTTCTACTCAACCCTTACTATCTTGGATTGTTGTTTTGCCAATGGACCGGGTTATTAAAATTCGATCCACAAAATACGGTGACGCCAACCAGCGATATCAGTTACGGCTAGGCTGTAGCAGCAAGGGGGTGGGAGTCTTTTGGTTCGACTCCAAGGCGATCGGCAAAGCTCGCCATTCTCCCATGAGATACAGGATTCCGGTTACGTGCAAAGGATTCCCGTCCTCCTCAGGTATGTGACTTTTTGAACGGACACAAACGAATTCCGACGCGCCGTAAATCATCAACGCCTACGCCCGTTGCGAATTGATTCCAGATCCCGACAATGGTGTCATCATTGGCTTTGCCTCGCATCTTTTTTCCATCAATCGCCATGCAAACGTTTTTCGCCAATCGCAGAGGGCGGTTACAACAACGGCTGCGAAAATCGGGATTGGACGCAATCCTGGTGACCAATATCAAGAACATCATGTACCTGACCGGGTTTACCGGTTCGTCGGCGTATCTGATTTTGACCAGTGACAGGTCGATCATTCTGAGTGATTTCCGGTACGACTCCCAGATTCAGGCCGAGTGCCCGGACATCGAAGCCGAGATCCGCACCGCCAAGACAGAAATGGTCGACTCGGTGGAAAAAGTTGCCAACGGCCTGCAGATCAAATCTTGCGGGATTGAAGCTGCATCCGTTTCCAAGGCACTTTTTGATCAGCTGGAGTCAAAGTTGTCTTGCGAACTTTCGTCAACTACGGGCTGGGTCGAAGATCTCAGGGCAATCAAGGACAAACTTGAGATCGCCGCGATCAGAAAATCCATTCGGGTCAACCAAAGGGCCTTTACCGTGATTCGGTCCCAGTTGACGCCCGTCCAGACAGAACTGCAAATCGCGCACAACCTCGAGCATCAAATGCGGCAGTTTGGTGCTGCGGGATGCGCGTTTGAGCCCTTGGTCGGAGTCGGTCCCAGGGCGGCGCTACCGCATGGTAAACCCTCAAATTGCCGGATGGAGGAGAGTCCTTTTGTCCTTATTGATTGGGGGGCCCAAGTCGATCATTACGCCAGCGACTTAACCCGCGTTTTGGTTACCGGGAAAATCACGTCGAAACTCGAAAAAATATACGAGGTCGTATTGCAAGCCCAATTGGCGGCAATCCGGAAGATTCGGCCCGGCATCCTGGCGAAAGAAGTCGATCAGGCGGCCCGATCTGTGATTGATCAAGCGGGCTTTGGAAAGTACTTTGGACATGGCTTGGGACACGGTTTTGGGCTGGAAATTCATGAACGTCCATTCCTGTCGCCAATCAAGGAAGACCGTTTGGAAAAAAACATGGTTATCACCATCGAACCGGGCATCTACGTGCCTGATTGGGGTGGAGTCAGGATCGAAGACGATGTCCTGGTCACGTCCGACGGTCACGAAGTTTTAAGCGATTTACCAAAACAACTGACAGAGTGCGTTGTCGCGATGGCTTAACCAGCCATCCGCCGACGCATCGGAGCTAAATTTTGATGTCAAAAGCAAGAACGCCTGAAGAATCATCCGTGTTTGATATCGACCAGGTTCGTGAGATTATCGAGATGATGATCGAACACGAATTGAGTGAAGTCGACTTGCGACAGGACGACCGTCGCATCCGACTGCGCCGCGGCCATGAGACGCCGGCGATGGTCAGTTACGCGCCGCCGGCCCCAGTCGCCGCGGCACCGCCAGCCTCCGCATCCAGTGATTCGCCGGCTTCCGCCGCCCAGGCTGATGGCCAGTTCGAATTCATCACCAGTCCGACCGTCGGCACTTTTTATTCCAAGTCCAAACCGGGGGCACCTGATTTTGTCAACATTGGAGATTCGGTCGAACCTGGCACGATTGTGTGCCTGGTTGAGGCCATGAAAATGTTCAACGAAATTCCGGCGGGAGTTTCCGGTAAAATCGTCGCTTGCTTGGTCAAGAATGAAGATCCTGTGGATGTTGGCAAGCCCTTGTTTAAAGTCGCGCCACATTGAAGTTCCAGACTGCCGCCTGAAATCACCTCGTCATCCTGTCACGAGATTTCAGCCTTCCGTGTCAGTTGTTTCCAAATCGTAAATGGCTTCGCATGTACAACCGCATTTTGATCGCTAACCGGGGAGAGATTGCACTTCGAATTATTCGGGCGTGCAAGGAACTTGGTATTCAGACCGTGGCCATCTTTAGTGAAGGCGACCGGGGGAGCGCTTACCTCGATCTGGCCGACGAAAAATACTGCGTCGGCGGACCCAAGTCGGCCGATAGCTACCTGCGAATCAACCAGATTATCAGTGCCGCCGAGGTGTCGAATTCCGAAGCGATTCACCCCGGCTATGGATTCCTGGCCGAAAACGCGCATTTCAATGAAGTCTGCCGCGCGTCGAATATCGACTTCATCGGACCCTCTCCCGACGCCATGGAAAAACTGGGTGACAAGAACACCGCCCGTGAAATGGCCGTGGCTGCAAATGTACCTGTCGTACCCGGCAGCGAAGGCTTGATTCCAGATGAAGCCGAAGCACAGCGCGTCGCTCGCGAAATCGGTTATCCGGTCTTGATCAAGGCGACGGCAGGCGGAGGCGGCAAGGGGATGCGGGTTGCAACCGATGATCTGGCCCTCAAATCGGCTTTTCAACAAGCCAAAACCGAAGCCGGAGCTGCGTTTGGTAACGACGGCGTGTACCTGGAAAAATTCATTGCAAAACCGCGGCACGTCGAAGTCCAGATTCTTGCCGACATGCACGGAAACGCAGTCCACCTTTGGGAACGCGACTGTTCGACTCAGCGCCGCCATCAAAAATTGATCGAAGAAAGTCCCGCGCCTGGCTTGCCAGAAAAAACCCGCACCGCGATCTGCGAAGCGGCGGTGCGGATGGTCAAAAACGCCGGCTATTACAATGCAGGGACGGTTGAATTTATTGTCGACAAAGACCACAACTTTTATTTCATCGAGGTCAACGCGCGGATTCAGGTTGAACATCCTGTTTCCGAATTGGTGACGGGCATCGACTTGATTCAACAGCAGATTCGCGTCGCGTCCGGCGAAAAGCTGCCGTTCAAACAAAAAGACGTTCGCTGTCTCGGTGTCGCCATGGAATGCCGCATCAACGCCGAAGATCCCGAGCACAATTTTCGCCCTTGTCCTGGCAAAATCGAGGAAATCTATATCCCCGGCGGACCCGGCATTCGCTGGGATTCACACGTGCACAAGGGTTATGTTGTGCCACCCTATTACGATTCGATGATTGGCAAGCTGCTGGTCCACCAACCCACGCGAACTCAGGCAATCGCGACGATGATCCGTGGGCTCAACGAGCTACGAATCAAAGGGATCAAAACCACCGCCCCCTTCCTGGTGGAGGTCCTGAAAAACCCCGACTTCGTGGACCACAAAGTCTATACGACCTGGGTCGAAAAAGAAGTTCTGTAACTCGTACTCAGCAACGCGGTACTCGTACTCGATCGGTCCGTTCTCGCTGGTTAATCTGGCATCGCTCGTACGAGTGAACAAGCGAGTACGAGTGGAGTCAAACAACTTCTTCAACGTTGTATTTTGCGGGCCGAATTTGAGGGGGTCGGGAGTCTTTTGCACGGCGAATTGAAACTTGGTTGCGATGCGAGCATGGGGAGTTTGCCAAGTCGCATTCGAAATCTACCAAAAGACTCCGACCTCCCGACCCCTTCGACTTTCAATCTGGTTACCGTTGCGACCTCACACGAATGGAAGCCGGGGCCTATGGCTGGGCGGTAAACGATTAATCATCGTGTCTTCGTGGTTGGGTCCCACTCAATCCCCACAGGATTGGCATCAACGAGGTCGCGATCAAGGTCTTGATCACAACGCCTGGCAGGAAAGGAACCAGCCCCACCGCGACGGCCTCGCGGAATCCGACAAGGCAAGTCAGCCAGGATACGCCGCCGGCAAACATGATCGCGTGACCCAACGTAAATGCGATCAGCGCCCACAAGAATCGCCGATCCCATTGCCGTTCACAAAGATAACCCACCGCGGCCGCAGCCGGGATGAACGACCACAGGTAACCGCCGGTCGGACCAAGCAACGCTGCCAGCCCAACTCCACCGGCAAAAACGGGAAATCCCACGGCACCCAACATCAGGTAAGCCAGCACGCTGGCTACGGACCGATGCGTGCCCAACGCAGCACCCAACAACAACACACCGAGACTCTGCCCCGTGATCGGCACAGGAAACAAAGGGACTCTGACTTGCGCCAGCAGTGTCAGCAATAAGGTTCCGCACGCGACTAAAACAACATTGGTCACGAGCGCTGCTGATTCGCTGCGTTGACGAATCGACTGGGTATATTCAACGGCGATCGCCGGGGAAGAATTAGTTTTCATTTAAGTGGGGCTGTCCGGGTATGTGGTTTTGGAAACAAATTCGAACGAATCTCGATAATAATCGCCTCTCTGTTTGACGACCAGTATCGCAATACGGATAGTCTATCCGCCACAAAGGCTAATTTAAGGGTACAGGCAAATACAAAGCAATTTTCTTCGGTTGCTAGCGAACTTATTTATATCGAATCGTTATAGTTTTGCAGAGCCAGTTTGAATAAAATTTGGCGGCGAATCGTCGTTTTCAGACAATCAAGTGCTTTTCGAACAGCAAAAGCCATACAAAGGACAGGCATTTTTGTGGCCAATACACTCTCACCACCTCCCCGACCCAACCATCAATTCAAACGCGTCGCCATCCTGTTTGCCGGGGGACCGGCACCAGCCGCCAACGCGGTGATTTCGGCCGCAGCCGCCTCGTTTTTGAGTGCCGGCGTCGAAGTCATCGGCATCAAATACGGCTATTCGGCACTGGTAGATTTTTGCGACACCAAGCCGTTGGTCGAGGGTACCGACTACATTCACTTGACCCACAAAGTTCTCGCTCGCTCGCGAAACACACAGGGCATTATCATCGGTACGTCACGAGCCAATCCCGGCAAAAAGGTTCAAAACCCAGCTGATCTCAAGGACCCGGAGAAAGTTGCCGCACTGCGTCGCGTCTACGACGGCCTGCGTTCCATCGGAGTCGACGCGTTGATCTCGATCGGCGGAGACGACACGCTCAAAACTGCCAACAAATTTAAGCTGTTTCAGGAATCTTTGGGCGATGGTGAAAAAGTACTCCCGATCGTTCATTTGCCCAAGACAATTGACAACGACTATCACGGCATTGATTTTACGTTCGGCTTCTTTACGGCCGTCGAGTTTATCGCCTCCGAGATTCGCAACCTGATTTATGACGCGGAGGTCACCAAAGCTTATTTTGTCGCCGAAACCATGGGACGCAGCGCGGGCTGGCTGTCGTACGGCGCGGCCATTGCCGGCGAAGCCAGTTTGGTGGTCAGCGTCGAAGATGTAATGGCGGACTATCTGATTCCCGAGTCGACCACCACTCCAGACGGAAAGGTCATTGAACGACGAATCATGGATATGCCGCGGGTGGTGGAACGAATCGTCAAAACGATGCTCGCCCGCGAGGCCGAAGGCAAAGAATTCGGAGTGATCGTACTTGCCGAGGGCCTGGCTGAATATTTGCCTTACGGCTATGTCAAAGGCGTGTCGCGCGACGAACACGGCCATATCTCCATCGCCCAGGTCAAGCTTTACGAGATCTTTTCAAGCTTGATTTCGGATTGCTTCACGGCCAAAACGGGACGCCAACGCAAAGTCAAAGGGCTGCAACTGGGATACGAATCGCGCTGCGCCAAACCTCACGCGTTTGACGTCATGCTCGGCAGCCAACTCGGCGTCGGCGCTTTTCGCGCCTTGGCGGAAAAAAATCTTAACGGCGTGATGGTCAGTGTCTCGGGTCAATTGGATCTGCATTACGAGCCTTTTGAAAAACTGGTCAATCCGGAAACATTGGTCACCGTCGTGCGTTACATTGAGCCGACCAGCGATTTTCATCGCTTGGCCCGCTTCCTCGAAACACACGTCAACGATTGACTTGCGTGGTGGTTGGGAGCTACCTGCCGCGGTCGAGACAATCAAGCTCCATTGTGGCACGGATCTCCGCGACGTGAACGATGCCGATGCCCACACCCCGATTCCCACACCCCGGAGGTTTGTGCCACAATCCTCGGTGGGGACCACCGAGCCACTTCACGAGAGCACTGTCATGCTGGATCTTTTCCAATCGTTGCTTATCAGCCAGTACGAAGCCGCGTTCGAGACACTCCGGCACTGCATCGATCAATGTCCTGACGCGCAATGGAACGGTCCACTCGCAAATCACACGTTCAACGAGTCCGCGTTTCATGCACTTTTTTTCGCTGACGTTTACCTGGGTCAAAATCTCGACGCACTCAAAACGCAGGAATTCCATCGCGAACATGCGTCTGTCTTTGGCGACTATGAAGAGCTCGAAAGCCGGGAACCGGTAAACACCTATCCGAAACCGTTCGTGTCCGCTTACCTGGAACATTGTCGTCAACTTGCACGGCAGGTTCTCCGTCGCGAGACAGCCGAATCACTCCGGGCAAAAGCGGATTTTCCTTGGCACAAATTTTCACGCGGCGAATTGCACGTCTACAACATTCGCCACCTCCAGCACCACGCCGCTCAACTGATCATGCGCTTGCGTCTGGATACCAATGTCGATATTCCGTGGGTGAAATGCGGCCAATGACGGCGTGGCTGAGACGGAACAGCGGAGACGAAACAGCGGAGACGGAGCTCCGCCCTCCCGGGAAATGACTTGCAAACCAACTAACGTTCGGCCGTATAAATATCAACCAGGAACATGACCGCATCGCTTTTTCCGAGGTTGGTGATGGAATGATCCACGTCAGCCATGTACTGAACGCTGTCGCCTTTTCTGATTTCCACCGATTCGTTGCCTGAATTCACGCGGACTTTTCCTTGCTGCACCGTCAAAAACTCGCGTGTGCCGGCAAAATGGGCCGCGCTTTCCAGACTCTCGCCGGCATGCAACGTCACCTCGTAGAATTCAACGTCCTTTTCCAGGTTCAGCGGCGACAACGTCCGAATTCGGCAGGTTTGATCGTCGCGAAAGACAGACACATCTTCGTTACTGCGAATCACCTCGATAATTGGACGTCGCGTCGCACCATCGACCAGATCACCCAGCGAGACGTCAAAGGCTTGGGCAATGCGAAACGCCACGGCCAGGGTCGGATTGGCGGCCCCGCGTTCAACCTGGCTGAGCATCGATCGGCTGACACCGCTGAGCCCGGACAGCTGTTCCAAAGTCCAGCCACGGCGTTTGCGCAGCTGTTTGACTTGGCCACAAACGTATTTGTTTACGATTTCGAGGTCGTCGTGCGATTGAGTTTTTGCTTCACAGTGGACGACAATGATTCGTTCGCCGGACTGGTCACCGCGTTTTTTTTCTTCGAATTCGACTTGGAACACTTGGCCGCCATCGAGCGAACTTTGCTATACAGGTGTTGAGAGATTGCTCCGACTTGTTTAACATACCGGAAACATTTCCAATATATCATAATCAGACAAGACACCCAACCATCAAGGTGGCCAATGATACAGAATCTCCCGTCCACGATGCCGGCGATTCGCAAACTGCAGGATGCACCGGGGCTCAATTATTGTCGCGACATTCCCGTCCCTGAGCTCGGCCCCCGGGACGTCTTGATCGAAGTGACCCATGCGGGCATCTGCGGTACCGACCGCCACATCTACGAGTGGGACCGCTGGAGCCAAAATCGGGTCAAGGTCGGCATCACGACGGGTCACGAGTTTGTAGGCCGTGTGGTGGGACTGGGTGACGCCGTCGCGCGGACGGAACTGGGCGTCCGCGTCAGTGCGGAGGGACATATCGGCTGCGGCGTTTGTGAAATGTGCCGCACGGGAAACGGACATATTTGCCGCAACGTGCAGATTATCGGCATCGACCGCGACGGATGTTTCGCCCCGTTTGTGGCGGTGCCGGAAGAAAACGTCTGGCCGGTCCATCCTGAAATCCCCGACAAGATCGCCGCGATCTTTGACCCGCTGGGAAATGCTGTCCACACGGTCATGTCAGCCGGTGTCAGTGGCAAATCGGTTCTCATTACGGGCGTCGGGATCATTGGATTGATGGCCGTTACCGTGGCCCGCGCCGCAGGTGCGGGAAAGATTTTTGTGACCGACATGGATGAATCCCGCTTGAGAATCGCCAAAGAACTGGGGGCCACCGAGGCGTTCAAGGCGACCGATCCCTGGAAAGAAATCGTGTTGGAAATGACCGATGGAAACGGCCCGTCGGCGATGCTGGAAATGAGCGGCAACCCGCACGCAATTCGCGATGGCTTGAGTGTGCTGCGCAATGGAGGTCGAGCAGCGATGCTGGGCATTCCCGCGGACGACCTGACGCTGGATCTGGCCAAGCTCGTGATCTTCAAGGGAACCACGCTCCTGGGAATCAACGGTCGCGAAATGTTCAAGACTTGGTTTGAAATGGAAAATTTGATCCTGTCTGGCCAACTGAATCTCGATCCGATCATTACGCACGTCATCGACATGCAGGATTTTGAAACAGGCTTTAAGATGATGCAGTCCGGCGAAGCCATCAAAGTTGTCATGAAGATCGCATAGCATGGCACCTGTTCACCTAACTCAATAACTCGAAACATGCCCAACACTCATTTCGACAAGCGTTGCCACGAACTGATTGCTTCGCTTACTGATACTGGACAACTCAAACCTTTTTACAACATCACAACACCGATGCGCCCGCTGGTTGAAATCGCCGGCAAGGGCGAAGTGCTCGTGTTGTGCGCTAACAACTACCTGGGCCTGGCCGATCATCCCGATGTCATCGAAGCCGGTATCGAGGGTCTCACGCACTATGGGGCGGGCACCGCGTCGGTACGCTTTATTTGCGGCACGCTGCAATGCCATCGACGACTGGAACAGAAAATCGCCGAATTTGTCGGCACCGAAAGTAGCCTGTCTTACGTCAGCTGCTGGAACGCCAACGAAGCCCTGTTTCCGACGCTGGTCGCTCCCGAGGATGCGATCCTGTCGGATGCCCTCAACCATGCGAGCATCATTGACGGAATGCGTTTGATGCCCAAGGGTGTTACCAAAAAAGTATATGCGCACAGCGATCTGGAACAGCTTGAATCGTTGTTGAAGGAGTCGCTGGATTTCCCGACTCGCTGGGTCGTCACCGACGGCGTGTTCAGCATGGAGGGCGACGTGGCTAAACTCCCCGAACTCGTCGATCTCTGTAACCGCTACGAGGCCATGTTGGTCGTCGATGATTCCCACGGCGTAGGCGTGTTGGGATCGTCAGGGAAGGGGACCCATGAACATTTTGGACTGATGGGCAAAATCGATGTGCTCACCGGTACCTTGGGCAAAGCGCTCGGAGGTGCGGCGGGCGGATACGTGGCCACATCGGCAAAAGCGATCGAAATTCTGGAGCAACGGTCCCGCCCCAGCCTATTTTCCAACGCCTTGCCGGCCACCGTCGCCTACAGCGCCCACAAAGCGATCGAGGTGATCGAAAAGAACCCTTCCATCGTGGCCCGCCTGCATGCCAACGTGGCCACCATCCGCAAAGGCTTGGCCGATCTTGGCTTTGATTGCGCGCCTTCGCCGACCGCGATCATTCCGATCATGATTGGTGACGAAGCCGAAGCGATCAGGAAATCAGCCAAGCTCTTCGAAATGGGTGTGATGGTGATTGGATTCGGGTTCCCCGTCGTTCCCAAAGGCGAAGCGCGATTACGGGTGCAAGTTTCCGCGGCCTTGACGGATGACAACATCCAGCAAGCCCTCGATGCATTTGCCAAACTGTAGGGCCCTTCATGAAATCAACGACAGACCAATCTCCCAGAAGCCCCCGACGCAAGTCGGCATGGGAGCAATCACTCGTTCAACCGGGAGCTAAGCGAAACGTGTTATGGCTCCCGACCTTTCCAGATCATTAGGCAATCGGCCTGTCGCGCCAAAACGATCTTCCAGTTGCTGGCAAAATCCTGTATTCTCCGCGGCATTTCAGACTCGGTTGGGAGTTCCAAAATGAGCGCTGAGCGGAGACTCGAACCCTTTCGCCAATTTCGCGATCGGATTGTTACTCGGCGTGGGTGCGTCGTTTCTGTATATTCGCTTTGGAATCGAGATGCCTTCGGCGATTGGCGTCGGGCAGCGGATTACGTCCGAAGCGATCGTCAAGACCGCCGAACTGGAATTGTTCAACAACAGCAACTCACTGTTGGTCCGTCATCGAGCGCTGGCGATGATCCTGGCCAACAAACCCGACGTTTTCCTGGAAGTCGATCAGGCCATTGGTCACCGGTTCCTCAATGAGTTTGTGCGGCGGCATGGATCAATGGACGCGACACCTGGATCGCTCGCCGAAACTAGCCACGGTAAACGACTGCCAACGATTGCACCTTCCAAAGTTGGTACCACGGTTATTCAGGCGGGCACCGTCATCGGAAGCCCCAAAATCGGCGTAGCAAAGCAGTCGAATTTTATCGTCGAACCACTGCTGCGACAAAAATATCCCGGCATCACACCCGAAACAGTCGACTTTCTTGTCGCCCATCCGGAAATCCAGATTCCGGCGATTCAAATCGGCCGCCAGGCGGCTTTGCCCGGCACGTTGCAAAGTCGCTGACAAGCACAGGGGCCGCAGTGCGAAAGCGATGGCGATCCATTAAGATAAGTAGTGTCTCAAAGCACGCACACTTAACAACGCCAATCATGATCGACCTCCGCAGCGACACGATAACCCAACCTTCTCTGGAAATGCGGGCCGCGATGGCGGCAGCCGTTGTTGGCGATGACGTGATCGATGTGGATCCGACGGTAGCGCGTTTGCAGGAGCTGATCGCCGAGATGCTCGGCAAAGAAGCCGCGATGTTCATGCCTTCGGGATCGATGACGAACCAGGTGGCCGTGCGACTGCACTGCCGGCCCGGGGATGAATTTATCTGCGAATCGGGATGCCACATCTATAATTACGAGCAAGGTGCGTTTGCCCAACTCAGCCAGACCATCCCGCGAACCATTGATGGACCCGGTCGCGTTATGCATGTGGGACAATTGACCGACAAAATTCGCCCGCACGATGAACATGCGGTGCGCACCAAATTGTTATGTCTGGAAAACACCCACAATAAGGGCGGCGGGATCGTGTTGCCTTACGAAGGCATCGCAGAAATGTGCCAATGGGCGCATGGCAACGGGCTGACCACTCACCTCGATGGAGCCCGATTGTTCAACGCGGTGGTCGCTTCGGGCATCGCCGCTTCCGATTGGGCTCAGCATTTTGACACGATCAGCGTTTGCTTCAGCAAGGGACTGGGAGCGCCGGTTGGATCAGCGCTTGTTGGAAACAAAGACCACGTCACGGAAATGCGCCGGCACCGCAAACTGTTCGGCGGCGGCATGCGACAATCCGGGATCGTCGCGGCAGGTGCCCTATACGCTCTTGAGCACAACATCCAACGGCTGGCTGACGACCATCAATCTGCCAGGATCATCGCTCAGCATATCGCAACGACCGAGGGATTGGACATCAGTCTCGACGCCGTTCATACGAATATTGTTATCTTTCAAGTCGACTCCAGGCTTGGTTCGGCCGCCGAGTTTTGTGCTAAGGCAAAGACCAACGGAGTCTGGATGTTTCCATTCAGTCACGAACATGTTCGCGCGGTCACGCATTTACACATTTCGCACGCTGATGCCGAATCAGCCGGTAAGATCATCGCGCAGACTGCCGGGCAACTGGCGACGGTCGCATCGAGCCAATCATGAATCAATCCACGTGCCATGAGCTTCGACGTTCGTTGAGTGAATTAGCGGCCTGCCGCAAGCCCGCCGGTCACCACGCAATCGTCCTCGGCCTGAAACAACAGGGACGACGGCACTGGACGGCTTGCGCCGTACCGCCAAAAGATGTGGGGCATAAAAAAGGCAAGATGTCTATCCCACGTGAATGGCACAGTATTGCTGTGAGACGAATTGTCGCCTTCGTGCTTGCCGGCCTGATTTGTGTCGGTTGTTCTGGCACGGGCGCCTTGGCTCAGGAGTCCAGCGCGTCCGCGAAAGCAAACTTGAAACGGCTGGACCTCGACGGTGACTCTGACCGACAAGTCATCGTTGACAAAGAAAAAGGCGTTTACCTGGGACATCCTACGACGTGTTTGCTGGATGATGGCAAGACAATCCTGTGTGTTTACCCGCAGGGACATGGCAAGGGTGAAATCATTTACAAGCGGAGTACCGACGGCGGACTGACGTGGTCCGAACGCCTACCGACTCCCGCATCTTGGAAGACCTCTAAAGAAGTTCCCACGCTCCATCGCGTTGTCGATCCGGGTGGCAAAAAACGCATCATCATGTTTTCCGGACTTTATCCCGCGCGGATGGCCGTGACCGAAGACGACGGCGAAAACTGGAGCGAGCTGAAAAAAGTCGGCAACTGGGGCGGGATCGTCGTGATGGGAGCCGTGTTTCCCTTGAAAACCGGCGCCGGTCATTACATGGCAATGTTTCACGACGACGGAAGATTTATTTCCGCCGAAAACCAACAGGCAAAGCCGCCTGCGTTCACACTGTACAAAACCACTTCCGTCGACGGCGGCATGAGCTGGACGGATCCGATCGGCATTAAAACATCAGCGGAAAAACACATTTGCGAGCCGGGCGTTATTCGTTCGCCGGACGGCAATCAGCTGGCCTGCCTGCTGCGCGAAAACAGTCGTCGCCACAATTCACAAATCATGTTTTCCAACGCTGAAGGCGCGACCTGGTCAGAACCTCGGCCGCTTCCAGATTCACTTAACGGCGATCGGCACGTTGGCGTATACGCTCCCGATGGCCGATTGTTCATTTCGTTTCGTCGCCGCATGCCGGACGGTCGAGATTCGGAGTTCGAAGGCGACTGGGTCGCGTGGGTGGGAACCTACGAAGACCTCGTCGGCGGGTCGGAAGGTCAGTACCTCGTGCGTTTAAAAGACAACAAGAACCACTGGGATTGCGGCTATCCGGGCGTTGAGGTGCTGCCCACTGGCACGATCGCCACGACGACGTACGGTCATTGGGAAGAAAACGAACAGCCATACATTTTGAGTGTCCGATTGCAGCTCGCAGAGCTGGACGAATTGGCCAAGCAATGAATTGGATCGTGTCAGGCGTCTTTACGCAGCTCTGGAGCGGGGCAGGGTCTGCCTCGCAATTTTGGGCAGCTGCCCAGATCGGGGTGGTGCGAGCTGCGCTGATTTCGTCTGAACCGACTTCGCAAGAACCTGTCCAATCAAATGCACATCCATTTGCGGGAACGGAATGCCGATTCCGGCTGCGTCGAGTGCCTGCTTGGCGGCCGCAGTCAGTTTTTCGCGTACTGGCCAGTATTCCTTCGGTCGACACCAAACTCGGACCTGCCAATTTACCGACGACGAGCCCAATTCATTCAGGTAAACCTGCGGAGCCGGATTCGCAACTGCGCCGGGTATCTCTCGTATCGCATTTGAAAGAGCAACTCGCGTTGCGTCCAGATCCGCTGCATATTCCGCGCCGACGTTGACATCCACACGGCGAAATTGATTGTACGAATAATTAACCATCTTGTTGCCAAAGATCTCGCCGTTGGGAATGATCACGTGGCGATTGTCGAGCGTGTTCAAGCGAGTGGTAAACAAATCGATTTCGCTGACGATTCCTTCGGTCGAGGAAACGACAATGTAATCGTCGACTTTGAATGGTCGAAACACCACCAGCATGATACCGGCGGCAAAATTGGCCAGTGTGCCCTGCAATGCCATACCAATCGCAAAACCGAGCGCCGCGATCACAGCGGCAAAACTCGTCACGTCAACTCCGTATGTACTCATCATGCCCAGTAACACAACGAACATGATCGCGTTGCGTACGGCTTTGGTGAGAAAACGTCCGAGCGTCAAATCAACTTGCTTCGCAACCAGTCCACCAATCACGCGACCGATGAAGGATGCAACCAAAAAGCCGATAACCATGGCCAACACGACGAACACCGCCTTGGGTCCGTAGTAAGTCGCCAGTTCGAGCATGGCGTCGGTATTGCCCGAAAGCGCTCGACCAACCACGTCGGCCATTTTGCTTTGATTCAGCTTGACGGCCAGATCCGCACCAACGGAACCGGCATCCTGAGCCATCGCCAAACTTGGCAAAAAATATCCGGCAAATACGGTCATGGCGTACAGAGGCAACTTCCTTGTTGCGCGCGGCATTCTGGGACTCCTGGAAAGCCAGTATCAAGCTGGCAGATTCAAATCTGGGTTAGTCAGAGGAAGTACGAGGTTCAGCGGGGCGGGATTCTAGAGAATTGCAAACTCCGCTCAATAGTAATTTTGCCATCGGGCGGTGGCAGCAGAAAGCGCACTGGACTTTTGCGGCAACTTTTTCTAACTTTCCGACCCCGAAACCCAATTTTGGCTCAAGCATGCATGTATGAATGCTTCGCCAATCGTCGCATCAAGTTTGAGCCGTCAAAAATGAATCAACTCGGCCGCTGGTCTGAACTCCTGTTTCCGGCAGGCATCATCGCCTGTCTGTTTGTAATTTTTGTTCCGCTACCGCCAGCGATCATGGATGTCCTGCTAGCGGCAAATATCACCGTCGCCGTGATCTTGTTGCTCACAACCATCTTTGTGAAAACACCGCTGGAGTTAAGCGTGTTTCCGTCGCTGCTGCTGGGCACGACGTTGGCGCGATTGGCACTGAACATCGGAACCACGCGACTCATTTTGACACGCGGCCCGATCGATGGTGACCTGGCAGCTGGCGGTGTGATCCAGGCGTTTGGTGAATTCGTAGGTGGCAACAACATCGCCGTCGGCCTGGTTATTTTTGCCATCATCATCGTGATCCAATTCGTCGTGATCACCAAAGGAGCGACTCGGATCAGCGAAGTTGCCGCGCGTTTTGCACTCGACGGGATGCCCGGGCGTCAAATGGCGATCGACGCAGACTTGAACTCGGGCGTCATCGACAACGCGACGGCGCAGTTCCAACGCCAGGAAGTCGCCGCCAATGCGGATTTTTACGGGGCCATGGACGGAGCCAGCAAATTTGTGCGGGGTGACGCGATTGCCGGTATTTTGATCACGGCCATTAACATTGCCGGCGGATTGATCATCGGCTTAACGAATCACATGTCCATTTCGCAGGCCGCAGAGGTGTTCACGCGGTTGACGATTGGTGACGGTCTGTCCAGTCAACTTCCAGCGTTGTTGATTGCCATGGCCGCCGGATTGTTGGTAACACGCAGCGCCCGGCGCGTCGATTTGCCGCGGGAAACGCTGAATCAGGTTTTCGGAAATCCGCTCGTGCTGGTAATTGCCGCCGTTTTCCTGGTCGCGATGGTTTTCACGCAAATGCCGAAGGTCCCGTTGCTTTTAATCGCGGCCGCGTGTCTTGGTGTCAGCTATCTTTTGAACCAGAAATCGGTGGAAGCGGGAACAGACAACTCCGGCCCATCGTCGGAACCCAAACCCGCGGCGCAGGCCAACGGAAGTTACCATCGACAAACTGCTCAGCAACGATTTGCTGGAAATGGAGTTGGGAATCAACCTGATACCCTTGGCAGATCCCAAGTCTGGAGGAACGTTGTTGGCGGCGATCACGCAGGTCCGAAAACAGTTGGCTGCCGAGTTGGGGATTATTTTGCCCAAGATCCGCGTGCGTGACAACCTGGAACTGGCTCCGCACCAATATCGCATCCTGGTGCAGGGTCACCCGGCCGACTCTGGAGTGATTGAACCGGATTGTTTTCTGGCCGTGGATACGGGACTGGCGCAGGCCCGCATCGCCCCGGAGGCCATGCGTGGAATTTTCAGTGAGAATCTGCATGCGGAACCGGCGTACTGGATTGAGGCGACAGCCGAAGCGACCGCGCGAAATTCAGGCTATGTGGTGATGACCGCCACCGATGTTCTGGCCGACCAACTCCAGGAAATCTCAAGAACGCATGCGGCCCAGCTGCTGACACGTGACGCAGCAAGGCAGTTAATCGACGAAACCAGAAAACAATCGCCCGCCGTCGTCGACGAGTTGATTCCGGAGGTGATGACGCTGGCCCAGGTGCAACGAATTCTCAAGAACCTGGTTGCCGAAGGCGTTTCCATTCGTCCGCTTGGTCTGATCCTGGAAACACTCGGCGATCATGCTGCGACCGCCGAAAATCACTGGGACTTGACCGAACAGGTTCGGCTCAGGCTGGGCAAACATATCGTGCATGGGCTAACACCCAACAGCTTTGATGCTGTCCGTGTATTTACAGTTTCTGACGAATTGCAGCAACGAATTGCGGCAGCCTGGGAAAAAGATCGTCAGGACATCAAGCTCAATATGCCTCGAGAAGTCGTGACGGGTATCGCCAATGCAATTCTGGAAGCATCCGCAAAAATGACTGCGGCCGGGCAACGTCCAATCGCGATGGTCCAACAGGCAATTCGCCCGGTCATTTCCCAATTGGCTGCGGACATCGCGCCGGAGCTGATTGTGCTGGGCGATCGGGAGGCCGTGACGGCGAACATTGAAGTGATCGGTGAAATCAACGCTGACCATCTCCGCCTGGCAGGAGTTTCGGCCGCTTGAGCATGGCCGCATTTTGTCATTTTTTCAAAATGCTCTCCGCTAGCTTGAGTCTGGATTTTCCCGCTGGCACAGTCTTCGTAACAAAAACTTTTGGCAATTTGACAAAAGTATTGGTGATTGCCGGTCCGATGAAAATTCTTACGACTTGGCGTGCTCAAGTGCGCTTGCGTCTGCGCTGAACAAAGTCCGTTTGCCCTTTAAAAAACAATACTGAAAATTACGCGACCGTGTAATTTGTTCATTGACTTGGCAGTACGAATTTTGATATTTAGCCCGCCAAGGATTTGCCGGGTGAGTCAAGTATCTCGCAGGCAGCCGTCATCCATTTTGAAAAAATGCGTTTGACCGCCGGTCAAATGACAACAAAACAACGCGTCTGCGGACGCATTATTGCAAACCAATCACGGAGGATTGCATGGCGACAAAGGTTGCATCTGCCGATGACATCGCGGAAGTCTGGAAGGCATACAAGCCGGCCTGCACTGACAAGTCATTAAGAAACAAGCTGATGGAACGTTATTTTCCATTGGTCAAATACAATGGTGAACGCATCTGGCAACGACTGCCCGACGGCGTCGAACTGGACGACCTGATTTCAGCAGGTGTATTTGGCTTGATGGACGCGATCGATGCTTACGACATGGACCGCGGCGTCAAATTTGAAACATACTGTGTGCCTCGGATTCGGGGTGCCATGCTGGATGAACTGAGAACCATGGACTGGGTGCCACGCCTCGTTCGTTCCAAGGCCAGCAAGATTAATGTCGCGAGAAAGAAACTGGAAGCCAAGCTGGGTCGGCAGCCAACGATTCAGGAAATGGCCGAAAGTATGGAATTGACCGTCAAAGAGGTCGAGAAAATGATGAGCGACGCCAACGCCGTCGGCTTGATCAGCCTCAACAAAAAATGGTACGAAACCGATAGCTACAAAGACGTTCGCGAAATTGACGTACTCGAGGACAAAAAGGGTGAAGACCCGACTCGCCGCATTCAAAAGAACGACTTGATGCGACTGGTCACCAAGGGTCTGAACCGCAACGAACGATTAATCATTATTCTTTACTACTACGAAGAACTGACGATGAAAGAAATTGGGGCGACCCTCGATTTAAGCGAGAGTCGCGTCAGCCAGATGCACAGCAGCATTGTGCAGCGACTACAAACTCAACTGGGTCGTCGCCGCACCGAATTTGGTGGTACGGCGTAACCAACAGTTCGCAACCAGACCGTATTTAAAGCTCGTCCGGCAGGACGAGCTTTTTTTGTGCAGGAGCGAAGTAGTCACGAGCATCCAGGCAGGGGCGAACTATTGGCGGATTCAGCTCGTCGCTTGTTACAACGCTGACTTTGCCGATTATTTGGTAATTTGGAACAGACAATATGCGATCACGCGGCGATTTCGTGCGGATTCAAGCTGCCACAAGTTGACCGGGACGCAAGGTAAAAAGTAAAATCTAGCTTGTCGAGTCGTCCGAATTGGTACGAACTGACTCTTGATGAAATCAGGGCTGGACTTGGAGCCTTGATTTCCGACCCGACTTTCCCAATCACAGACTGGCGGTCATTCTCAAATGGCTCTCTTAGCGTCGACTAACGATTCCGTCGTTAAGCCGAAAATTGTATTGAATTCCAAACCGATCATCATTGGGCGGCATCCCGAATGCGACGTTCAAATCGATGACGGCTCGGTCAGTCGACATCATGCGCAAATTACGGAAGAAAAGGGCAACTTTTACGTCCAGGACCTGAACAGCCGCAACGGGACCTATCTGAACAACAACATCGTCGATCAGCCCACGCGACTCTACGATGGCAGCGAAATACGAATTTGTGATGTTCGCTTCGTTTTCTATCTGGGCGATGAAATCCCCAAACAGCAGCCGCTGCGAAATACGATCGACTCGCCATCGAATATCACCAGCTCAATTATCATGGACGACCATGAAAGTTCGCTGTCGACGGTAATGTCTCGACTGGACGTTCCCTCGCATCATCAGCGGACGGGTGGCAAGGCCAGCCCCGCCGACAAACTGCAGGCGTTGATTCAGATCATTCATGCGCTTGGCGATTCTGTCAAACGCGACGATATCCTCAACAACATTCTCGACTGCGTTTTTGAGTTGTTTACCGAGGCAGATCGCGGCTTCATCATTTTGAAAACGGCGGAGGGAGATCTGAAACCGGTCAGCATGAAAACGCGACGTCCGCACGATGAAGAGCAGATTCGGGTAAGCCGCACGATCGTTAATCAGGTCATCCTCTCCAAGCAGTCGCTCATCAGCAGCGATGCGGCTGCCGATTCGCGGTTCGACATGAGTCAGAGTATCGCCGATTTTCGAATTCGTTCGATCATGTGTGCACCATTGATCAACAGCAAGGACGAATCGATTGGTGTGATTCAGCTCGACACGCTCAAAAAGTCGATTGCGTTTGATGAAGAAGACCTGGAAATCCTGACGACGGTGGCGATCCAGGCCAGTTTGGCCATCCAGAAAGCCGACTTGTTCGAAGAAGCAAAAATTGCCGATGAAATTCAAAAAGATCTGGAACTCGCACATGAATTGCAACAGCGTTTTCTGCCCCAGCGAACACCTGAGTTTGACAACTATGACTTTTACTCGTACTACCGCCCCATGCAGCAAGTCGGCGGTGACTATTTTGACTACATCAAGCTGAAAGACCATCGACTGGCGATCATCGTCGCCGACGTGGTTGGGCATGGCATTGCGGCTGCCATGTTGATGGCAAAAGTTTCCGCGGAATCCCGGTTCGCACTCGCGTCGTCGGAGGACCCAAGCGAAGCGGTATTCAGGATGAATAATAGTCTGTACGGAATGAACGTCGATCGCTTCGTCACGCTGATTCTGGTGCTTTTGGACACGCAAGCCAATAAGGTCAGCATTGTCAATGCAGGACACATGCCGCCGATCATTCGCCGCTCAAAATCGGGCGAGATCATCCTGGTCGATTCCGAAGAATCCGGATTGCCGCTGGGTGTCCTCGAAGATACTGACTATCACTGCGTTGACATTCAGCTGGAACCGGGTGATTCGGTTGTGCTGTACACGGACGGAATCAACGAATGCATGGATGCCGATGGAAATCAGCTGACGACTCGCAAACTGCTGGAAGAAATCCGTATCAGTCAGACCAAATCGCCGGAAGCGATCGGTAAAGTCATCTGCAGTGCCGTGACTCGACACGCCGGTGGGCAACCCCCCGACGATGACATGTGCCTTGTTTGCCTGGGCCGCAACGAGTGAGATTCCAACTCGCAGAGGGTCTCACCGCCGGAAAATTCCAAACTGCGAATTTTTATAGTTCGAAATTATTCGCTTGACGACCGATTCCGAGTACGCAACCGTCCTCGGCGTGAAAAAAAACGGACCATGCCACCGGACGGCTTGCGCCGTACCCGCCACCGGACGGCTTGCGCCGTACCGCTACGATTTTGTTGAACCCGCGTCGACGCTGCGCAAAACCCACAACTTCAAGGGCCACCTTCGCGACTTACAGAAACGTGGCCCGCGTTTTTTCCAGCACTTCGACAATCGGTTTGATGGTTCCATCGCTCTCGGCCAAACCTCCGTTGGGAAATCGAGGATCATCACAATCGCACCATTGGCGAAAAATCAATCCGTGGACCGAGGGCCGTGCGATCAACATGGGAATCACGGTTTCCAGCAATTCCAGCCGCTGTTGGTCGGTCAAATTGCTGCGAATTTCGTTAACGATCCGGCGGGGATCGGCGGTCGGTATTTCTGCATTTCCGGTCGGCAAACGCAGGCAAATAATCAGCGGCAAACCCAGCTGCGACCAGATGTCAATCAAGTCAATCCATTGTAGTGGATCTCGAACGACGCTCCCCCCAGGCCAATAATCAAGGTTAATATCGAGTCCCAGAAATGAGATACCCAAGCCTTGCCGTAACAATGTGTCTGCAATTTGGAGCGGGTGAATTCCGCCCACGCTGGACGCCAGCCGCTCGGCCCAGGGAAAGTCAAAACTGATCATGTTGGGAATTTCACAGGACGCCTCCTCCAGCAAATGCAGCATGTCGATCGTCAGCTGAAGTTGCTGGGGATACCCCAGGTGGCGATGTCCCAGCCCGTTGAGTCCGCTCACAACATGCAACAACGAAGTCGCTGCCGGCATGTTTTCAATCGCGGCTCGGCAGCTGGTAAGCACTTTTCTTTTGCGCTGCTCAAAATCATCCATCTCCATCAACTCGGCGCTCATGCCACCTGCGCTGGCATCAAAGATCGGGCCAATGATCACCCGCTTACGGTTCGGTTGTTCGTCAATCGTCGCCAACCGCGAGGCAGTCAACAGCTCGGGCTCGAGTTGGACAAGCTCAAACCCCCTCCGGTTGGAGCTGCCTTCAAATTCAAAACCGTCCGAGGCGGCTGCCGCCATCCAGAATTGTGAAAACTCCGTCTGGGAAACGCGAAACCTGGAAACGCGTTGTCCAAAACAGCGACTCAAATCGAAAATAACATCGAAGGCTGTTTCGAGCGACTTCCGCGCGTGGTCGTCGCGGGCAACCTTCTCCCTGGCCAGGATGGAATCACCCAGCAGCTCAATCGCTTCGGCAGTGCGTTGCCTGACTCCATCGTCGATCTGCAGTCCGCCTTCCTGCCAGATTGAAAGCTGGTTGCGCAGCCGATTCAAAGTTCCCCGCGCGAGTTCCGTCAACAGATCATACGGCTCCGACCGCTCCGGAAGGGAGCCGGTGCAAATCGTATATTCGCCACGTTTGGCGAACGGATAGGCGATAAAGATTTTGCCGGATTCGTCCCGATTACGCCGAATCACCAGCGTCTTACCCTCGGTAAACACACGACACGGCCAGGGAATTCCATCCAGCCCGACCACATGGATCGAACTGGCTTGCCGCGTCGCCAGTGTCCAGTCATCAGGGAGACGAAATCGGAATTCGCCCATCGATTTTGGTCCTTCCTGATTAAGGGTTGAAAGAAAAGTTGGCTGGCGGACAGATCAAAGAGCTGCTGCAGGGGTTACGGCGAATCAATTTAACCATTGTTCAGCTCACACCGCGGAATTCAAGAAGGCTGGGTCGATTCTTGTTGCAGATCAGCTCAATTCCGTCATCCGGGGACTTTTTGTTTATCGACGCGTCACCTATATTCCGCTAAGGGAATTGCGTTTTTGGCGATTCGTAGACTGGAGGAGGATGCCGTGACTACAACACTCGTTCGACAGGGTAAAGTTCGCGACGTATACGACCTGGGTGATTATTTCCTGATGGTGGCCAGCGATCGGATTAGTGCGTTTGACTGGATTTTGCCAACCAGGATTCCAGACAAAGGCCGGGTACTCACCCAGATCAGTAAATTCTGGTTCGATTACTGTAACGTTCCCCATCACCTCGTCTCGACCAGTCTTGCCGATATCGAATTGCCCGCGGGTCTCGACGCCGCCGACCTCGAAGGGCGAACGATGATTGTCAAAAAATGCAACGTCGTTCCGGTCGAATGTGTGGTTCGCGGCTACCTGGTCGGTTCTGGCTGGCGAGACTACCAAAGTACGGGCGCGGTTTGCGGAATTGACCTTCCTGCAGGTTTGCCGAATTGTGCCAAATTTGACCAACCTCTCTTTACACCGGCGACCAAAGCGGACGAAGGTCATGACGAAAATATCTCTTTTGACGAAATGGCGGAAGTCGTTGGTGCCGATGTCGCACGGGACTTGAAAAATCGCAGTCTCGATGTTTACCAACGCGGTCGCGACTATGCAGCCGAACGCGGGATCATCCTGGCCGACACGAAGCTCGAATGGGGTTGGTACGACGACGAGTTATTGTTGATCGACGAAGTTCTCACGCCGGACAGCTCCCGTTTCTGGCCTGCCGACCAGTACCAGCCTGGACAGAACCAGCCGTCGTTTGACAAACAGTTTGTCCGCGAATACCTCGACAGGACGACTTGGGACAAAAACAGCCAGCCGCCGGAACTCCCGGCAGAGATCGTGGAAAAGACGCGGCAAAAATACATTGAAGCTTACGAGCGGTTGACGGGCGAATCGTTCGCCTGGAAATAACGATGGCGGATACGTAGGCGTGCCTGTCCCAGGCTCGCGGCTGTCCGAAAAACTGGCTACGCCAACCAACGAATCCGAATTCAATCCGCCGACCTGACGACTCGCACTTCAAGTCGGTCGATTTGACGCGCATGCCACGCGCAAAGCGTGTTTTGGTAAACGTGACTCTCGCCTGGACGCAACCGGTGCCCGCTTCAAAACCAATCGCTAGGACGCGTCGTTCAGCGACTGGATCATTTCTTTCAGTTGCCGGCTGCGGATCAGGTTGCCATGTTTTTGCGGGGAGTCCTTGCTGCTATAGACTTCAACCGCACGATCGTACTGCCGGGTTGATTCCATCGCCCGCCCCAACAGGTATTCCACGCCCGGCCGCCAGCGAGCTGCGTCGACTTTGTTTAGCAGTCGATTGGCCCAGTTGCCCGCGGTACTGATATTGCCCACGTCAAAATGGCTTTCCGCCAGAAAATACCCTGCGTCGCGGCGAACCAATTTCATTTGTTCCTGAACGCTCTTGAGCGTTTGCTGAAAACTGGCGGCGTCCTGCCCCTTCTCCTTGCGGATCCCGATCTGACGTTGCAGGAACGAATCGGTGGCCAGCGAAGCGATCCGTTCGTCGGAGTACATCAAGGTCTTAAAACTCTCGATCGCGTTGTAGCGTTGAGCTTCGGTTTCGAATCGACCACCAAAATATCTTGAGCGGGCAGTTCGATAGACGGAGAAAGAATCGATATAGGATTCTTCCAGAAAGTGCCACATGATCTTGTCCGCAATGTCGTTCTTGTACGAACTTTGGGCAATGTACTCGCGCAAGTTTCTTCTAAATTGGGAAGTCTTGAATCCAATGTCCCACGCTTGCACGGTCAGGCCTTCCATCTTGGGCAGCTTTTCCGCCAGTTCGCTGGGAGACGCCCACAACTTCATTCGATCGTCGCCGACGAGGCTTTGCTCAACGTGCATCATGCGACGTGATGCTTGTTCGGGCGACGTGTAAATCAATGCGGTGATGTTCGCGAGGTCTTTCTCCTTCACCCAATATTCGTTGTCGTCTTCTAACGATTCGTCAAGCGTCAGGTCCAGCGCATCCAGGATGGTTGGATCCGCTTTTACATCGGCCAACGTGGCGATTGTACCTGGCTTGTCTTTGGGAATCGGCAGGCCCAGCCTGGTATCGAACAGAAACAGTTGGTCGCCGATCAGCAACGCCGGACACCACAGTTTTTGTTCGTCGCCTTCGCCCACCGCCAACATGACCACATCCAGACCCATTTGCTGAGCGAGCAAAATAAACACCTTGGCACGCTCAACATAATCGCCGCGACTGTACATCAGCGCCTGCCACGGCAGCCGCTTGTAGCCCAGTCCGCCGTTGAACTCCGGGTCGCCAGTCGGCGGAGTTTCGAGTTGAATGTTTCGTACGACCCAGTCAAATCCGCGCAGACCTTTCGCCAGATCGGCTGCCTGATCGGACGAAAGATCTGGATGCAACTGGCCCATAATCTCGGCCAAGGCATCCGTGGTCTGCTCGCCAGGCATGTACTGGTCGGCCGCCAGTCGATAAAACTCGAACGCTCCCAGATTTCCGGGTTTCGCAATGCGGCGCGCGATCTTGTTCAGCCAGGCGCACTGTTCCAGGTAATACGCGTCGGTGTTGTCAAACGAAGTTGCGTCAATAATCTTCACAGCAGGCTCTTCGCTGTATTCCATCCGCAACTCTTTCAGCAATGGATCCGGCGTCCAATTGTCGTCGACGAAAATTTCTTCTTCGGCGCGAGACCAGCGATTCATCCCCGAAGTTACCCGGTCAATGAACTCATCCTGCTCAAATCGTTTTTCACTGTTTACAAATTCCATCGTGCGAGCCAGATCATCAATCTTCAGCGTCGACAGGTTGGTGTCCAACAACTCCAGCGTTCCGTCCGATGCCGGTTTGCAGCCGATTTGGAGACACAAGACCGTGAAGGCCATGATCGCAGGTGCAAATAGAGTTCGATTTAAAGAAACAACACTCATTCAATTTCCCGTATTATTTAATCTGTGTTAGGGCTGAGGCGGACTGCGACCGACCGGATGGCCAGTCGAATTCGTATCAGCTGTGTCAGCAGTCGTTTCATTTGATCCAGCGGCAACATGTTCGGTCCGTCGCTGGGCGATTTGTCTGGATCAGTATGCGTCTCCAAAAAAATGGCATCGCAACCGACAGCCACTGCAGCCCGGGCCAAGGGCGCGACCATCTCACGTTGCCCACCCGTTTTGCCACCGGCAGCACTGGGCTGTTGAACGCTGTGCGTCGCATCAAAAACCACCGGTACGCCCAGTTTCGCCATTTCCGGAATCGCAGTCATATCGTTGACCAGTCGGCCGTATCCGAAAAATGTGCCGCGTTCGGTAACCAGAATATTATCACATCCCGATCCTGTTAGTTTACTAATGACATGGTCCATGTCCCACGGTGCCATGAATTGCCCTTTTTTGACATTCACCGCTTTTCCGGTAGCCGCGGCTGCGGCCAGCAGGTCCGTTTGCCGAGCCAAAAAAGCCGGGATTTGGAGCAATTGGCAGACTTCAGCAACTCGCTCAGCCTGGGAAGGCAAGTGAATGTCGGTCGTCAGGGGCAGGCCCAGCTGTTTTCTTACTTCAGCCAGGATTTCCAGGCCTTCCTCAAGACCTACCCCTCGATACGAATCCAGACTGGTTCGGTTCGCTTTATCGAAAGAAGCTTTGAAAATTAACGGCAGATTTACGCTCAAGGCACACCGATTTGAGGCGTTTGGCGATTTCCATCACAACTTCAAACCGGTCAATCACACAGGGCCCGGCGATCACAACCAACTGCTCGCCGTCGCCGCATTTGATATCGTCAATTTGAACCGGGTTGTTTGGCAAGTTGTCCGTCTTTCGTTGGTTGGAAACCGTAGCCGTGTCTGTCCCAAACACGAATGGCACATAATTCTGAGCGGAATGGCGCTACCCCGTAGTCTCGTCGAATTTTAAGCAAATCCAGCCTCCTGGACTACTATGGGATTGTCGATTCTGTTTGATCGGAGCCGGGATCATGTTGACCGAGCCATGTTCGGCCTACGATGACGCGCAGGTAACGCGGAACGACTTCAATTTTCAAGGGCAATTCGCCGCCCGGATCGCCATCGAGTTGAAACGGAACGGGCTCGTCCGATTCGATCGTGAGAGTTTTGAATTTGGCAAAACTTGTGTCTTTCCAATTGCGATGTTGCCGCAACACGATTCCCGCCAGATAGAACAGTCCACGAAACAGGTTGCCACCGCGAAAAGTACACAAATCCAACATTCCGTCCCGAGACTCGGCTTCGGGTATGATCGGGAGATTCATGGCGTAGCGAGGCACGTTAAACACAAAAGCCCATTTTGATTTGATCAACTTTTCGTCGTCATCCACGCAAATTCGCAACGTCGGATACCGATATCGGCTGATCGCATCAATGATTGGCCAGGCATAGGACCAATGACTGATGTGTCCTTTGCGGGCCAGGTGCAGTCGCTTGACGACATCTGCATCGAAACCGCAACTGCACATCACCAGGAAAATTTTGCCGTTCGCTCGGCCCACATCGAGATCGACGATGTGGCCCTCGCAAATCAACTCGCACAATTCTTCGGTGTTGTCGGTCAGCTGGAGATATTTGGCCAGCAGGTTTTCAGTTCCCAGCGGCAGGATACTCAGCGGGCACGATCGTGGTAGCTGATTTACCAGCATTGCGGCTGTTCCGTCGCCACCGGCGGCCACCACCGCTCGGAGAGTTTTTGCCCGGTAATGTTCGTGAGCAAGCTGGAAGATCGCGTCCAAATCGCCGGGAATGTGCACGTTCATTCCACGGTCTCGAAGCAATTCCGCCAACCGATGGGCGATCGCCTGCCTGTCACTGGCTCCGGAAGTCGGATTGACCGAGAAAATCACGGTCCGGGCGGCTTCGTCGATGGTTTCCATTCGATCCGAAATGCATGGGGTTGGCGGCCGAGCGGTTATTGTCGAATGGATCTTAACGTAGCTTGGCTCTCTGAGTCGAGAACCCTGACTACATACTCGACTGGAAACGGTCTGCAAGCGGCACAATCAGGGAGCCAAACAATCACGTTCCCATGGGGGCAGCCTTGGCTTCGCAAGGGCCGGACAGAGACGAACAGGATTCGGCCCACTCAAGAGCACTGAAAATGCTGTGACGTGCCAAGGCAGCGGGATACTCGAACAATGCCGCCAATGACTCGACTCTGGAGAGTCAAGCTACGACATTGGTGATGTGCAATCCTGCGGCGTTTATCGTCGCGTTGTGTTTGATAACGCTACAGCCGAGAATCCACCGGTATCCGAAAACGTCGCGAAAACACGGCGCAAAACTTATCTCGGAGTTTGGTACACGATATGCCTTACGTGTGTCGGTCCTGTTAACGCAAGACTATGGCCCGTGAGGTCGCTAGGAAATTTGGCGGAATGGTTGCCTTGCCCCTGATCATTTCGCATTGTCAGAGTGTTTCTGGCAGGCCGAAACGACCTCGTCCAAGCGGGCCGAGCAATTTTTCAGTTTATCCAGAGAAGGGCCGTGGCAATTCAAATGGAGTTGCCGCGGAGGCAGGCCGACACAAGTAACGATCGCTTTCACACCACTTCCGCCTCAGAAAGCGATCGTTACGACGTCTGCTGGAGGACTATTCACCGCCGCCTGCCTTGGTGGTCTCTTTTGACGCGGCACGCGAATCCGGCTCGTCCGTTTTGCTGGTAACCGTTCCCGCGGCCGAGGCGCGCTGCCCGGTGAGGGCAACAGGATCATCGAGAATCAACATGTGTCCGTGATCGGCAGTCACAATCACCGCCGTCTCGTTCCAGCTGCTGTTTTTTTCCACCCACTTGGTCACGACCCTGAAGGCGTCATCGCCGCTGAGGACCGCCCCGATGGCATCGTCGATGTTGTTGTTGTGGTTGGCCCAATCAACGTCGCCGGCTTCAATCATTAACCAAAATCCTTTTTTATTCGTCTGGAGAACTTTCAGCGCCGCGTCGGTCATGTCGGCAAGCGTCGGATTTTCGGTGATGTCTGCGGGTTCGTAAACGTCCATACTGGAGATCCCTCGCGTCGGATCAAACAGTCCGTCGGCAGTTTGAAACGGCAAATGCCCGTCTTGGACGCCGAAGATGCCAAACAGTCGGTGCTGACCTTCGGCGGCCTCACCAGCGGCTGCTTCCAGAACCTCGCGTCCTGCTTCACCATGAGTGCGTTGAGCAATCACATACTTGCCACCGTTTTTTACGTCGATTTTGTCGATGTCTTGCTGCGGTAAATACTTGTTACCCGGAACATAATCTTCGCCCTGTTTCTTGCGATCATCATCGCGTTCTTCGCCCCAGCCACCGCCGATCAGCACATCGACGCCCGACAAAGCCTCGTCACGATGAGAAATTGAGGGCAAACCGACGAGGTCACGTCCGAGATCCTGGTAGTCGTCGCGGGAAACGTTGTTGGCATAAGCCGCCGCCGGCGTCGCATGGCTAAACGGCACGCTCGTGACCACACCGATGGCGATCCCGTCTTCCTGTAAATCCCGGGCAATCGGTTTGGATTGTTTACCGTCGGCGTCGACATTGATCGACCCGTTAAACGTCTTGATTCCGCTACACATGGAGGATGCCGATGCTGCCGAGTCGGTGTAGATGTGCGGCAAGTCGCGTTGTCGTCCGGTCAAGTAAGTCGCGTTGTAGTTTTTGCTCCAGGGGAATTTCCCGCCTTGCTCGATTGAATAACCACCCTTTTTCCCGCTGTTTGGCTCGCTCACGGTCTGGGAGTCGACGTCCGAATTGGTTCCGTTGTTGTGAGCACTGCAGACGAAGTATCCAAAGTCGGAAATTCCGTTGTCGACGCCATACTCCAGAAACGCCAGCCCGTTGCCTCGCCCTTCTTCATATACAACTTTCTTGTTTTTATAAATCGCGGCGGCTTGAGTTGTCTGCCAATCCATCCCGTCAAAAATGAACAGGACAATATTCTTTTTGCCTTCCGCCAAAGCCTGTTTTTGAAGCAGATAGATATCGGTCTGATCAAGGTAGTCGGCTTCCGGATTGAGCGTTGATTCGGGAACTTGACCATATAACGCCTTCAATTTTTCCGCGTTGCGGTAACAACTGTTTTCGCCGGAAAACTTGTCGAGCTTGATGCCGAACGTATAAACCGGAATCAGACGGTTGGAGTGGGTGGTCCAATTCGAAAACTGGGACGGGTTGTCACCCCAATGAATCCAGTCGGCGTGTTTGGTTTCAACCGCCTGAAACTGCATGTCTCGCAAGAAATCAGGTTCCTGTTGAGCAACCAACGGATGTTGCAGGAGTCCGACGACAAAGACAGAAAGCAGGCAAACTTGCAAACTACGATTCATGATTTCCATCCAAAAACGGGGAGCTTCGCCGTCAATTGTAGCCAAGAAACGGTGGCGAGAAAGAAGCCGAATTGAATTTAGTTTCATTCCGAGGGAGCTTGTGACCGCAGAAACTCTGCAAAATTCAGCGGAGATCCTTCACCCTCGTTCCTCGGTTCAGGATGACAGAAAAAACTGAACTCCTGGATAGTCTGACTCGAATTCAAGATTCATCTGGCGGTACCGGCCTGGTGAGCGGATCGTAGACATCGGGTCGTCGATCGCGCATCCGGTGGACCTCGTGTTCGCCAGGAATATTGACAAGGTGCTTGTTGCGAGCGAATTCCGGATCGATCTCGGCGTACAGAATTTCCTCGTTCGCATGGTCGGCGAACACGAGGTTGGCCCCCCGCGGATCACAAATCTTGCTTTTGCCGATGAACTCAAACCCCCGCTCTCGGCCGACCCGATTAATCGCCATGAAGAAAACGTGATTTTCCAGGGCGCGGGCGTTGGGAATGACATCGGCGGTCAGGCCGGAGGTGGGAGGCCAATTGGTTGGCAGGCAAATCAAGTCGGCGCCTTCAATTGCCAGAACCCGGGCGGCTTCCGGGAAGGAACTGTCGTAGCAGATGTTCATTCCAATGCGGGCCAGCGGCGTTTCGATGACGTCAAACGGACGATCGCCGGGCGTCGTGAACCGGTCGACACCCAGATGCGGCAAGTGAATTTTGCGATAACGGCCGAGCGCACCGGTTGGTCCAACGAGCCTCAATGAATTGAACAGCCTGTCGTCGGCCAATTCCAGGTAACCGTAAATCGTAAACGTGTTCAGTTCCTTGCATATTTCGTGTACGCGGGCGAACGTCGGACCTGCTTCGGGCTCGGCAACCTGCGCCGCTTCTTCCAGAGAGCTGAAGCAGTAGCCGGTCGTCGTGCACTCGGGAAATACAGTCAAAGCCGCGCCGGCAGCGGTGGTCTCCTGCAGCCGCTCGTACATCTTGGCGAGGTTAGCGTCGACTTGGGCGAAATCGATGTCCATTTGAACACCGGCAACTTTGAACCGATCAGGCATGTGTGGTTATTCCATGGGGACGGAAGTCTCTTTGACAAAGATGGTTTTAGCGTGAAAAAGCATTTGCAAGAAGACACTCCCCACTTGCCCCCCAATTTCTTTAGGAGGTCCGGGATAGCAGGAGCCTCCCAATTTTCTTACCTCCATGTTCCTACCAAAATCAGTGCACGGAACAGGTAGGAAAATGGAGGAAGGAAGATATTAGTTCCTACGCGATTGATCCTACCGAGTTGGTCTTGATTCTGGTGGGTCGCTTCTGCCGGATGCGACTCTGACGGGAGTAACTCTCGGCAAGAGTTACCCACGGTAAAGCGAGCAGGCAATTTACTTTCTTGCCTCCAACTGTCTTCCCACCTCGTCGGCAAGGGACTGATAGCCAGGGTGCTCGGGATCAAGTTTGATTAACTGGTTCACATACTCGGCCGCGAGTTCGGGTTGTTGCTGCTGCAGGTAAAACGTGGCTAACCCGAGCAAGTAGGCAGGCACGCCCGGTTCCAGGCGATTTGCTTCCAACAGGTGTTTTTCCGTTGCTTCAAGATCCTGTTGCATGTAGCTGGACATCGCAAACCGGTAATGCAACCCATGCGTTCCTGGCAATCCCTCGCTGCGTTCGATGTCTTTTTTCAGCAATTCGTGCTCTTCCTTGCGAAGCCGTACCGATTCTTCTGCCAGCCGGCTGAGCTGCTGCGTGAGCGACTTCAATTGACCGGCGGGGACGCCATCTGAGGCTTGCGAGCGTAATTGTTGTCGCAAGGCGTCGGCTTGAGCGTCCAACATCGCCGCCAGATTTGATCGCGGCCCCGTCAGATTTGGCTCCACCATGATCGCTGTGCGATAAGCGTCCGTGGCTCGCGAGGCGTCGTTTTGCGATTCGTAAATGCCGGCCAACATCGTGTGACTCATCGCGCGGTCATTGGCATAGGTCAGCGATTGTCGAAACTCCTTTAACGCGGTTTCGAAAGCTTGTTGTTGCTGCGATGTTGCGTATCGTTGGCGAGCGTCGGCAGGCAGATTCGTAAACACACGCGCCGCTTCCATTCGCACGCGTCGCGAGGAGTGATCAAGTTTCCCGGCGACTAATTCGACCAACTCCTTGAAGCGGCGAAGGTCCGGCCTTTCTGCGTAGCGCATTTGATCGGAGATGCGGCCGATTTCCAGGTCAATTCTCAACAGGGCAGTCGCAGCGACTTTTGAGTCCGGGTCCCTCAACGCTTTTTTGGCAACTTCCAACGAGTCAGGTGTCGAATCGGAAACAAGTTCGTACATGGCGGTAGCGCGGAAAATCCCTGGCGCACTCCCGGTCTCTGGCCAAATCCATCAACGTTGGCAAACTGTTCTCCGTCCCTGATTTTCCGACGACCAAATCTTCAAAGTATTTCGTTCGCTCGGGTGCCTTGTTCGCCGGATACCACATGGCAAAGGCGTCCGCCATCTGCTGATCGACGAGCGCAATCTCAGTCGAGACTTCCGAGTCACCATTTTCCCGCGCGATTATCAAATCCAGGTATTGTCTGATGGATCTTCCTTCGCGAGCGGTGGCAAACTTGCCGGGATCGAGATGACACCCGGTACAGGCGTTGGGAGTTCCATATTCAACACTCAGATCAGGCCGCGGTGCCCGAAAGCTGTGATCTCGACGCGAGTCAACGTCCATGTAGATTGTCGCAGGCATGTGGCAGTCAACGCAGAACGAGCCCGGCAAGCCTGGCTGGTGATGATGATGATCAGGAGTATCGTACTTGGCAAACGGATGTTGATTCGTGTGGCACGAGGTACATAGGGTATTGCCGTTGACTTTGAGTTTAACCGAGTGTGGATCGTGACAATCGGTACAGCGAATGTCCTTGTGGAACATCTTGCTTTGAATGAACGATCCGTAGACATAATCCTCGTCACGAATTTGCCCGTCATCGTGGTAAATTTGCCGTTCCAGCAATTGGCAGGCATAGTGCTCGTCATACCGGCATCCGACATACTGGCCGCCGGTGATCGATCGCCGGGAATGACAGGGCGCACACGTTTCGACTTGTGGAATGTTGCTGGTCGATTTCAATTGGTTCAGGCCGTACCCCTGGTTCCGGTCCCAGAACAGGCTTTTATTGTTCGCCAGCTTTACATGCAGGCTTCCGGGGCCGTGGCAAGCCTCGCAGCTCACGTCGATTTCCGAAAAAGTCGTGCTATACGTTCGCGACAGCGGGTCAAAGTTCTTTTCGAGGTTCGTACTGTGGCATTCCGCGCAGCTCGCGTTCCAGCATTGGGTGATACCGGTCCAGTGAAGCGGGTCATCGGGTTCAAGCTTTTCGTTGACGTCTGGCGGTGACAGGTAAAACCAGCGTTCGCTGACCGTGTCCCACGACAACCGCAGCACCTGCAAACGCCCAACCGGTTCCTCCGATGCCAATGCAACGTCACGAAAACGGGGCGGTTCCATTTCAACCATGTACTGCTGCAGCGGCGTTACACCAAAGACATATTTGACTTCGTAATCATGCATCTGGCCGTCCGGGCCTTCGGTGTTCACCATGAATCGACTGCCGTCTTTGAATACGCGCGAGGTAATGCCGAAGTGCTCAATCTCCTGACCATCAAACCTCGCCAACACCGTGTCGTCAGTTGCCCGATCCATGGCCAGGTCGTGATGGGAACCGTGAAACAGTTCGGCCTCTCGTTGATGGCACTCGACGCAGGATTGCCGACCCACAAAGGTCCGGGCAGAATCCGCCGGTTCAACCTGGTACCAGTCCGCGAGCAGGTAACCGCCGACCCCGATGGCAGCGATCAACAATCCCGGAATCAACCATCGGCGGCGCGGTTTCGTATCTGATTCTGAAGTTTTGGCGTTCATTTCAATCGCGCGGAGTGCAAACAATCATCCTACTTGGAATCGCCGAAATCGCCATGCCCTGAACATTTTGGCGAGATGCATTACAATCAACGTGTGCTTGCCAAAACGGAGTTATTGTCATGCCAATACATTCCAAAAATTTGCTGCGGCAAATTGTGGCAAATCAGCAATTTTTTCCGGGCCAATTGCTGACCGAATTGCCAGCGGGGTTCTCACGCGTTTCGAGCCCCTTGCGGAGCGCTGCCGCGCCGGAGCGAGTCTACTGGATTCCTTTGAAACTACCGGCGGGGAAATCGATATTTCTGGCCAGTTCGCGTCTCGATCAAAAATTGGAGGACAAGCCAGCTTGGTTTGACGCGCTGCGAACGTTTGCCTGCCACGTTGACGCCCGTCATCATTTCTTGATCACGGCAGACCGGGTTGCATCCGACGAATTTGTAACACGAATTGCCGAACTCTTCAAAATCCCGCTGGTTCGCTTTGTGCCTTTCCCGGAAAAGATCAACGAAAAGTGGATTTGTCAGGCGTCCACCAACCACGCGTCTGGTGAATGCCGGTGTTATTATTCCGAGTCCGAAGCGGAGCGGCGTACCAGCAAGAAGACCCAGGCGGCGAAGGACCGCTTGCTGATGCTGGCTGCCAGCGAGGTTCGGGTGCTCTCATGCCGCAAGTCGGGCAACACGTTCCATTCCGTCAACGAGCGGTTGGCAGCCAGTCTGGATACGAGAATCCTGATCGACGACCAGCTGACTCCCCCCACAACGTCAGCGCACTTTGTTGAGTCGGGCGCGACCGCATGGTTGTTGCTCAATGGCACCGAGGAACAACCGCGGTCAAACCCAGCGCGAATGAATGTTCCAATTTTGCAACTGGACGAAATCAACACCGAAAATTATTTGCTGCATTGGACCCGCAGGCGGGTCGGACAGTGGCCCGATCAAACCAGAACGCAGTATCTCGACGATCTGATTTTTGGCACGACGCGAGCGCAACACGATCCCCTCGCAGCGCTCTGCCGAATTCTGGCCACCGATCGGATTGTCGCAACCAACAGCTTGACGCGCGATCCGACGCCTGTCGTTTGTATGAGCGAAGTTGCCTTGAGTCAGCTGGAAGAGCTGACCATTTTTCGCCCTCATCTCAGCCGTTGGGATTTTCTGCCCTACGGGATTGCGATCGACAAAGAGGTCTTAACCTGCCTCGGGGCGAAACCCGTGATCTACGGCCAACCCACGGATTGGGACGAGATCCATGCAACCGATCGCCCGTTTTTTCAAATTGCCAACAGCGAATCGGGCAAAATCAGTTGGCGACAGGAACAGGAATGGCGAATTGTCGGCGAACTGGATTTAAGACAGGTGCCTTACAACGAAGCGATCGTGTTTGTACCGACGCTGCGGGATGCCGAGACCGTTTCGTCTCTCAGCCGCTGGCCCGTGCTGGTGCTGAGCAAAAAACGCACCAAACTAGCTCAGGCGTCCAGAATTGCTGTCGCTGCCGAACTTCTTTGGTGATTTTCCCGTACTGGTGCCCGCAAGAGCCGCTCAAACGCGAGAAACCGCAATTCAATATGACTTGCTGGCGCAAACATGTATTGCCCGTTTTCGCGGCTTTCTGTAACTACGCGGCAAAATTGACTAAAGATCACGGTCAAAGGATGGGCCTTTCTTTGCAAGCATTATTTCAAAACCACCGTCGAAAACCGCGCAAGCACTTCCTGGAAGTTCTCGTGTGTTTGCATACGGCGCTCATCATCATAGCGCTTTCAGGATGCCAATCCTGCCTGGACAGGCCAGCGACTCCCTGGAATCCGTTTGCCAAAAGCGCGGGCCTGGAAGCCAACCTGGCAAAACAAAACAGTCTTTTTGAACGAATTGCCAAGCGCCCCGCGAAATCCGACAACGCAATGCTCGCGAGCAAGGGCGACGAATCAATCGAAGAAGCCCGCTTTCAAAGTCCGGATTGGAACACCGATGCGCACCACCACGCCCGCGGCGGGTGTGCGAAACACGGTCAACGCGCGGCCAGTTGACAAGACCAATATCGTTGCCGACGTCGTGATTCGGGGTAATGAGATGTTGGCAACGCATCAAATCTTGCGGCACATCAGCACGCGGCCAGGTCGCTATTTTGATCCGGATCAGTTGCAGGAAGACGTCGACAAACTCTGGCGAATGCCCGAAATACGCCGCATTAACGGGCCCTATATCAACCGCACCGCAGACGGCGTGATCATTACGATTGAGGTTGTCGAACGCAATCAGATGACCAAAGTCGACTTTATCGGCAACCGCGGAATCACGGACCGGGCGTTGAAGAAGGAAACCGGACTCGACGATGGAAAACCGCTTGATGTTCACGAAATTCGAATGGCCAAGAACCGCATCGAAGAGTACTACAAGGAAAAAGGTTATCCAAAAACGCAGGTTGAGATCATGGAAGGCACCGAAGAAGGCGACGGGCAAGTCGTGTTCCTGATCCATGAGGACCAGAAACAACGCGTCTGGAACGTGGAATTCGAAGGCAATGAATTTGCCACGGACGCTCGCCTGAAACACTTTGTGGAATCCAAACCAGGCATCCTCAAGGTTTTTGGGGGATTGGCAAAGCGCGACGAGATTGAGCAGGACATCAAGCGGCTGGACATTTACTACAAGAAATTCGGCTTTTTTAATGTCCGCATCGGCCGGGAGGTCAGCGAAAGCAGCGACGGACGCTGGTTGACGTTGCGGTTTATTATCGATGAAGGTCCCCGTTATCGCGTTCGCAATGTCTCTTTCATCGGCAATTCAGCCTTCGGTTCGGACGATCTAATCAAATTGGTTGAGCTGAAGCCTGGTGACGGCGAAGCTCCCGAATTCAATGCCGCCAAAATGAATCAGGATGTCGTCGCCTTGCGTGACTTGTACGGCAGCCAGGGGTACGTTCACTCCTCCGTCGATGCCGAACCTCGCTTTCTCGAAGAGCCAGGATTGATGGACATTGTTTACAAGGTGACAGAAGGCGGCCAGTATCGCGTTGGCAGAATCAACATCCATATCGATGGCGATTACGGCATTACCAAACGTGAAGTTCCGATGAATCGAATTTCGCTTCGCCCCGGAGACTTGATCGATGCCCGTGAAATACGAAACAGCGAACGTCGGCTCGGCGCGGCCCAAATTTTTGCCGGCGGCGACCCAAGTACTCCAGGCCAACCGCCGAGAATTGTCGTTCGCCCCGCTGAAACCAGTAAATTCGAGCATACCGCCCAACTTCCGCGAGGTGCAGGCTCCCCGTCAACCGGTTCCGGAACTCGCTACTAAGACGAAAAACCCATGCTATTCAAAACGAATCAAAATCGCTGTTTTTGTCTGAACGCAAGCGCCGTCCTGGCAGCTCTCGCGCTGGCGTGCTTGAGCGGTTGCCAGACAGCTGGCGTCGATACGCCGCTGTTTTCGCAAAACCAAATGCCCGCTGTAAATCGGGCTTCGGTCGCGGTTTACGGAATCGACCAACTCGAAAACGCACCGGTTGCTGCTCAAGCCTCGCCGCCAGCCGCAACTCAAAAACAATTCCCTCACACATCTCGATGGAGTCGACATCGACAACAGCACAGGCCTTTGCCCCTGCGGCAAAGATTTTCAAGGAGGGCGATCCCCAGGAATCCCGTTCGTAACCACACGAGTTGTCGCGCGTCCGGCGACCGCGTCCACTCCAATTCAGGAATCACTTGAATCGGACCAAACCGAGTCGAAAGTCGTGGTCCGCGGCCAGAGCCCAACCTTGCAACCTGGTCAAGCTCAGCAAACAACCTATCAATATCCGGACTCCCAACCGCCGGGGGGATTTGCCACGATTCCTTCGGGCTTTGATTTGCCCAATGGCAGTTCTCAAGATTCAAATTTGCTCAATCCACAAGGCATCGCGGATTTCCCCCAAAATTATGCGGACCTCGATGTGTATCTCTCTGAAACGCAAACGGGCCGCATCAACTTTGGTGGTGCGTACAACTCCGACAACGGAATCGTCGGTCAATTTACGATCGACGAAAGGAACTTCGACATCTGGCGTTTCCCGAGAAGTTTTCGGGATATCACCGATGGCACGGCCTGGCGCGGAGCCGGCCAGACTTTTCGGCTGGAACTTGTCCCCGGCAACGAAGTCCAGCGATACCTGGTCAGTTTTGGCGAGCCCTACCTGTTCAACACACCGATCAGCCTGACGGCCAGTGCTTATTTGTTTGATCGCCGATATTTCGATTACAGCGAACAGCGATTGGGCGGGCGAGTTGCGCTTGGCTATCGATTAAATCATGATCTTTCCGTCAGTGTTGGCTTCCGAGGTGAAGACGTAACGATCTACGATCCACGAGTGAACACTTCGCCAGATCTGAATGCCACCTTGGGCAGCAATGATTTGTTTGTTGGGCACGTGGGCCTCATCCGCGATACGCGCGATCATCCGTTTATGGCAACCCAGGGTGGTTACCTCGCGATGACGTACCATCAGGCGTTTGGTGAATATGACTACTCACGTGGTGATATCGATTGGCGACGATACCGGCTGCTTTATGAACGGCCCGACGGTTCGGGGCGTCATACGTTGAGCTTCGGTACCAATCTGGGCTTTAGCGGGAAAGACACTCCCGTGTTTGAAAACTACTTTGCGGGTGGATTCTCCACACTCCGAGGTTTTGACTTTCGGGGCGCGTCACCCGTTCAAGGCGGTGCTGTGGTGGGCGGTCCGTTCCAATGGCTCAACTCGCTGGAATACGTATTCCCACTTACCGCCGACGATATGGTCCGGGGCGTTTTGTTCTGTGATTTCGGCACGGTGGAAGAAAGCGTGACTCTCAACGCGGACAATTTTCAGGGTTTCACCCGGATTTGGATTCCGGGTTAACATGCCCGCGGCCGGAATTGGAGCCCCCTTGGCATTCGATTTCGCGTTCCCGGTGGCCCGAGCCGATACGGACCAGATTCAAACCTTCAGCTTCTACCTGGGCGTGCTGCGGTAAACGTTAACGGACACCGCGTCCTCCGCTTGCCGTTAAACCGAACTTGAACTTAAACTTGAATCTAAGCCGGAACGATCCGTAATTCGGTTGAAGCCAAAACTAAATTGACCCGGAGAGGTAGTCGTGCGCGGAGTCTGTTTCGAGGGGGTCGAACAAGTGGCGTTGCGCGAGCTGCCTGAGCCTGTCATCCAGGGTGACCGGGATGCGATCATCCAGGTCAGTCTTGGCGGGGCTGTGCGGTTCTGACCTGCATCCCTTTTTCGGTCGCGAATCGGGACTCGATCCGGGGACCGTGATGGGGCATGAGTTGGTGGGGGAAATTGTTGAGCTTGGCCCCGCTGCGGCGTCAGTGTTTTCCGTGGGGGATCGCGTGTTTGCACCCTTTTCGACGAATTGCGGGAGCTGCTTCTACTGCCAGCGGGGCCTGACCAGCCGCTGCCTGGAAAGCCAATTGTTTGGTTGGATCCAGGACGGCAAGGGACTTAACGGGTGTCAATCTGAATTGGTGCGTGTGCCGCTGGCCGATGCGACGTTGATGAAAGTTCCTGACGGAGTGAGCGACGAACAGGCTTTGTTGCTGGGCGATAATTTCAGCACCGGCTTTTTTTGTGCCGATTTGGCCAAGATGAAGATGGGCGGGTCGTGCGCGGTTATTGGCTGCGGAACGGTGGGCCTGCTTTCGATCGTGGCAGCCAAAACGATGGGTGCCGACGAAATATTTGCCGTCGATATGGTCGAACACCGGCTGGCGGTGGCGGAAAGCCTCGGGGCAACGCCGATCGTGGCCGAAAAAGCCTACGACGTGATCAGCCAAGCGACCGATGGACGCGGCGTCGACGCTGTCATGGAGCTGGTTGGCCTGCCGCTGGCCCAAATGCTGGCCTACCGGCTGGTTCGACCTGGCGGGATCATGTCGGTCATTGGTTGCCATTGCACGTCGAATTTTGCGTTCAGTCCCGTACAGGCTTATGACAAAAATTTGACTTACAAGACGGGACGCTGCCCGGCGCGACACTACATGGATCGCTTGATGCCCGATTTGGTTGCGGGAAAATACGATCAAATTGGCGATTTTGTTTCGCACCGATTTGGAATCGAAGACTGCGTGGAAGCGTATGACGTTTTTTCCAAACGCAAAGACGGCTGCCTGAAGGCCGTGATTGAGATGAGTTGAATTGAGAGCTGGGGGGTCAAGAGTCGAAGAGTCGAGAGTCGAGAGTCGAGAGTCGAGAGTCGAGAGTCGAGAGTTGAGAGCTGGGTATTTTGCATTTTTCAATTCTCATTTTTCAGTTCTCATTGATTATTCCTTGGTCAATAGTCATTGGATTTCCAGGCCATACCAAAAAAAAGCCGGGACATATCCTGTCCCGGCAAATATTTTTTAGGTGATCGTGCCTTGAAACAGGCCCCTATCCCATTTCATCCAGCAAGCGACTGACCGCCGCTTCCATCTTTTCCGGCGTATCGTAGTTGCCGCTGGCAATCTGGGTGCGCAGTTCGTTAACGCGGTCCATTCTCACGTTGTTCGCCGAACTACTACGGCTGATCTGTTGCGCTTCCGCTGAAAAGTCCAGTTGATCGACTGGGGCCGCAACATGGCCGCTGGCTGACTTGGTGTTGTTTTGAGTCTGAAGGTTAACCGAGTTCGTTGTTTGAACATTGGTCGTTCGTCGAATTTGCATTTTCGTCTCCCCGTATCGGGTTGTGGTGTGAGTTAGGCAAATCTCGTAAGTTGACATTCGCCGTATCAACCAAATGTTATTTTAGCACAATTTCAAAATATTTCGCTGAGCAATCCATAGCAGCGAACGCGCGCATGTCGGTAATCAGGACCCTGCGATCGTGTTCGAATAAACTACTTCCTTGTCTCGCGTAATCTCCCAAGGCTGCATTCCTTGTCGTAGAATCGTGCCGTCCATAACTGAGGTGACGTCGCAAGCGCTTTTGGTAAGCAAGTTCGGTATCGACCAGGTTTGCTAGCATCATTGAAAATTATTGTTGGATGACTAATTTTACGTTGGCATGGTAGTCCAACGTCTGTGAGGTTTCTGCCGTTCAGCGAATCGGGACTTATTGCTCGTCGTCATCGCGAGCTTGTTTTTGCCTCCGAAGACAGCCCAATCAGCAGCCCACCACAGAGTTTGTTTTCCAATCAAACGAACCGGAATTTCAGTACCAATATCTGCCGAAAATTTCCCTGCTTCATTTGACTGGACCCGTTTTACGTGCTGCGGCATTTCATGGTTCGAACCAAATGCTCGAATTCCAGAAATAATATTGCGCAGCGACAGCAAACTGGGTCGGCGGGAGTATAGGTAAAAACCGAGTTGTTCGGCAATGTCAGCGTTCAAGAAGGAATCTTTGGTGCTCAGCGAACAATAGCTGGATTCGTGCCGTTTAACCGGTAGGATAGAGTGTCGCAGCGACGCGATCTTTACTGGCAGGGAATGCTCACCTTCAACATTTTCCTGCAATCATGAACGCACCAAATATAGATTCGCCCAAACTCAACTTAAATCGTAAATCGGACGGTCGTCCCCTATTGGTCGACATGGAGCGGTTTTTTGAATTCAGCTTTTGGATCGCGGAGGAACTTCTGGATCTGGTTGCGGAGTACCGTCTCGAAGTGCCGTCGAAAGTGCAACCGGAAATCAATGTTGATAACCGCCTGAGCAAGTCCAATCGTTTTGGTCTGCACGTCGATTAGCATGACAGCGCAAGGCCAATTCCCCAGGCATTGCCCTGGGCAAATGCCGACACTGACGGGGGCCTAAATCCAATCCAGTCCGAGGTCGTCGATTTCGTTGGCGAATAAATCGTCCACGCGATGGTGAGTTTCGATAGTCTCGTCCACAGCCTGTGACCTATCTGCCAAGTCAACCGAGCCCGCCAGTCCCGACTCGTCCGGGCCTTTAGGAACCGCTCGATATTGCGGACCGTCTGCCGAAGTCGAAGAGGCTGTCCTGTTGGATGGGCCGCCGGTGACGATGATGCGCTCGTTTTCGATACTCTCGAAGCGAACTTCCTGCAGCCCATTGGTGAATCGCCACACGCCATCGCCTGCGGAATTCTTGACCAACGAGCGACCATCGCTGGCATCACCCAAAATGTTGAGGTAATCACCTCGGCCATTGCCCACGGTTGCGGGAGTCGGCAGGTTCCCGTCGATGTAGTAGCGGGTCGTCATACTGGGTCGAACCGAAAAATAATTCGGCTGATCGGTCCCGTCGAGCCTTACAAATTCGACGGAAGCATGACTGATTCCGGCAAAATTCGGGCGCGGAATTGAATTCGCTCCGATCAAATTCGTAATGACCGTGGGCGATACAAAGTAATCGTAGCTGGCGACGGCGCCGTGATCATTTACGACCAATCGATCTTCGATATCCTGCGTTCCGCCAACAATCGACAGGAAACCCTGAATTCGTCCCAGGTTGCCGTTATTGTCAATTGGCGGCGATCCAACTCGGAATTGGTCGTCTCCACCTTGCCCGAGGAGCCTCAGGCGTGAACTCGTAGCCGTCGAATACACGGTAAAGTCATCATTGCCAATTCCCCCTTCGATGGCAATTGCTGATGCACCGGCAGTGCTGTTAACGGTCACATGGTCGTCGCCTTGTTGGGTCAGAATCAAGGTGTTGGGCGAAGAGCTGCCATCCACGGTGATGGTATCGTTCGAATAACTGGTGTCGATCGTCAAGTTTTCGGTGTTGGCGTTAAAGTAAATCAGTTCGACGCCATTGCTGACTCGAGTTGTCGAGAGCTTGATGCGGTCGATCAGCCCGGTACCTTGCACGAAGAGTGTGTCGTCACCACTGATGCCGGAATCTCGGGCGTTGACGCGTCGGCTTACGCGACCGATGAGATCAATATTGACTTGATCCGCGCCGTCCTGGCCGTCGTACCGGCCCGAGCCGTACGCTTCAATTCCGACACCGATCGCGTCATTGCCTCGCCCGGCATTGACCTGAACGAATGTCGCAGCGACCGACCTGTTGATCTGGACCGAATCGTCGCCTTCGCCCAGGTCGAGTCTCAGCCCATTGATTCCACGCGTCGCATTGACGCTTACCTGGTCGGCACCGTCGCCCGCGATCAGGCGCAGAAGTCCAGTCTCGTTGTTCCCAACAATCACCGTATCATTTCCGGCCAGCGTATTGACGATCACGAGTTCGGTGCTGGAGTCAGTGACAATTCTCTCCGCCAATAGTTGGATTGTATTATCAACAATTTCAAACAGGTCGGCGTTGTCGGTCATGCTGACGTTCAAGCGATCTTGCAGCGAATCGCTTCCGGTATCAGTTAAGACGACCGTTCGCGAGGAAAGATTCTTCATCGCGACCTGGAACGTGTCGGCACCATTTTGTCCATCGATCTCGACCGCGCCGGCAACTGCCGCCCGCACCGTGATCAGGTCGTTTCCGCCCGCACCCTCGATGCGCAACGATTCGGTCGCCGACAGGCCCAGAATATCGAATGTGTCACCACCAGTATTGGAACCGATCAGCGTAATGGCAGCGGGTCCTCCCGGGTCGGAACCCAGTGAAGTGAAGCTGATGTCGACTGGTCCCATCCCGGAAATCGCCGACTCCGTCACAAAGACCTCCCTGGCACCTGTGTTGAAGGTCGAAACGATCATCCGGTCTCGTCCACTACCTCCATCGACTCCGAAGGGGTGAGTCAAACCGTCAACATTACCCTGGTTAAACGGAGCATCGGAAGCGATGTTGAACACATCGTTGCCGGCAGAACCAAATACGGTCGTGCCGATATTGGTCCCTTGAATATTGAACACGTCATCACCTTCGATGCCGTCAACCTCAAGCAATTCCACGCCGTCAAAGACAAACCCGGTTGTCGTCACGCCATTCAAACTAATCGAGTCATTCAGCAGAAATATCTCATCGTTGCCCGGGGTCGCAAATGCGTTGAGGACATCATTTTCCGAGCCAATGCTGTCGACGACCACAATCGTCGTGACGGTTTCGATTGGAATCCGGTACAAATCGTCTCCCGCTTCGCCTCGCAATTCCAAATTTCCTTCAATCGTGCCGGTGACAAAGAACTGGTCGTCGCCCGCGCCGCCACGGATCAACAAGTCGGTGCCGGTTTCCACGATCGTAAACTCGTCGTCGTTTTCGGACCCGATCAACTCTTCAAAACCCTGGAAGTGGAACGTCCCATCAATGTTGCCAGCGCCGTCACCGGTGATCGTCCACTGCTGGCCATCGTCTCCACCGACCACACGGAGTGTGTCTCGACCAGCGCCACCGACAACCAGGATTCCATCCAGTGGCAGCGGCTGTCCGAAACTAAGGTCGACCACGACATCATCATCTCCACCCAATCCATCAATGGTAAGCGTCGTGAGCGAACGTCTTTCAAAAACATCGGTCACCGTACCGTCCATCAGGATTTCGACCCAGTTTGCATTGGCGGGTGACGAGCGAACGATGATCGTGTTGTCCGCCTCATCGGCCACAACCGTCGGATTGATGTCAATCAGTCCGAGTTCCGTGATGTTGGTACTCCACGCGTTGGGTGCTCCGACAAGCTCCTGGAATGTCCAAAACGAAAATGGATCGTCGGGATCAACGCGCGTCGCACTATAGTTGCCCCAGGGGTTGTTAAAGCTGATGAAATAACTGTCAACGCCTTCAGTGAGGATCGCCACGTCGCCGAATTCAACCGTGGGCGTATCCTGCAAGCCCTGGGTCGTATACCCGGTAACGGCCGCTGCCGACGGAAACAGATCGGGACCCGTCGCCGTAAAGCCAATCGAAATCACCCCAAATTCGTTGACGGCGATCGAGGGATAAAGGTAATCAACGGCCGTGTCTTCGATCGTGCCCCAGTTGGTAAGTTCGTTCGTCGCGATGTCAATTTGGTACCAGCGAATCGCCGAATTGCCACCGGTGCCCGCAGTCGATTGAACTGCCCACAGGCTGTCATTGGCACGGACTACGTTACTGGTAAATTGCGGCGAGAGATTAGTGAGTAGATCATCACTTGGTTGACGACCTGCCGGTGCCGACTCGTAGGCCGGAACGGTAATTTCAATGGGTCCCGTCAAACCCGCTCCGGGACCCGACGATCCCACGATGTCACTGCGAATTAACGTGGTGCCGCTGTCAAATGCGCTCAGGGCAATTCCTCGAGATGAAATTCCGATATCCTGGGCGACTTGAATCGTCGTCCCAAACAACGTCGGATCAAGACCCTCAAAGCGCGTCATGCGAGCGACGGAAGGAACGGCTCCCAACAAGTCACGTTTGGGAATTGAAAATACAGACAGATCGTCACCGAGCGGCCCTTCATTGTCGGTCGCGATATAAATTCCATTCGCATCGTAACCCAGGGTCGCAACCAACGCGCGGTCGGTACCGGACATGTCGGCTGCAAATTGGACGCTCTGCCATCCCGCGGTCGGATCGTCGGACATCGTTATCGCAATATAGACCTGGTTGTTGACTTCGTCGCCGATGGACGTGGCGAAAAACCGTTCTGCAATCGGATCGTAAACAACGCGCGGCTGAATCGAGTTGCCGCTGATCGTGGCTCCTGCCGTCAGCGTCCAGAAGTCGTTCAGGTTGCTGGACTCAAGCGGGTTGCCTGTTTTGTCGTAGACCGTGTACCGTTCGTTGATCAGTTCGACGATATGCTCCGGACCGACAGCTCCCATCGTGTTGGGAGCAAAGCTATTGCTGTCAACGCCCAGCGCACTGCCGGCAAAATTCAGACCGATGTCGACGGCCAGCATCTGACGTAGTTCCAGTTGCTGGTACCCGGTGTGTGACTGGCCCGATTTGCCTCTGCGGGTTTGTCGTTGGCGGAGCAACCGTGCGCGGTGTTTGTTGCGGTTTCGCATGGTATCCGTTGGATTGGTTCGAGGCTGTGATTCGAAATTCATTCGACGACCTTTGATGGCAGCGTTGATTAAAGTTGTTGATTCAAATACGATGGACGACGGCGTCAAGGCGAGAATTACTGATACAATCAGTCGTGACAAGTCAACCATTCATGTAGCTAAAGACTCGAATCGTTGCACACAAAAACGGGCCAATATTCGGGTTCCCTCAACAAATTGCGCACAAAAACCGATGTTCTTCAAGCTTGGTCGCGGCCTGCTGCGAGGCACTTCACAAAAGTCTGAACGACCGGGCGCCCGACCCTCCCCAAGGAAGGGTTTCGATAATAACCGGCGGCAAAGTGACGAACATGAAATGCTTGACGTGTCGTTGACGAATTGGCATTCCCGCTTAGACTGGAGTTTGACACTTTTTATCTGCACCAAGGAAATTTCATGAGACTCGGGACGACTAAATTGGCAGTTTTATTGGCGTGTTTTGTTACCTGGAGCACCATGGACATCGGGCAGTCGACTGCCCAGGAACCCAATTGGTATCCCCGCGTGTTGGCCAGTCCGGTCGAGCGACCGCTCATTGAAGCCACCCCGATTGAATTGCGACCATATCGCCCCATGCATTTCTATGGCAACACGGTCCGCCGAAGCTATTACCGCGGCACGCCGATCCTGTTGCCGCGCGACGTCTTCAACACCACCCGTTACACGATTGGTGCGTTGCGACCAGCGAATGTTTCCAGCCGCCGTTAGTCGCGTTTGATTCGTTTGGACGCGTGGGCAGCGGCCCACGCAGGATTTTGTTTGACGAAGCATATTTTGCGAGTCGATGGCAGCGAAGCAGCGGCAGTTGGAAGCCTGGCTTTAGCCGCTCGAGCTTGAGCGAGTTTCGGTGTAACCCCGGGTTTGTTAGAGACAACTTGCGACATGCCGGACAAGCCCCACGGAGATGTGAAGATTAGCCAACGGTGAGCGATACAATCAGGCAAGCAAAGGCCTCCGATATGCGACAGTTTGCAGCGCACAAAAAAGGGCACCGACTCGCGATGCCCCTGTAGTTGTAGTTTTGACCAGCTTCTTCGCAGCGGTCGATTTGTAAACCTAAAAATCTTGTTGGATTACGCGATCGTCGATACCAACTGCCGCTTGCAAAGACAAACCATCAATTGTCTCCGAAATAAACTTGGCTGATCCATCCACCAGACCAAATTGCGCACCACCCGGATGATTGCTGCCAACCGCATGGCAATTAACCGCAGTCTCGTTGGAATTAATTCCTTCGACTCGGGGGGAACTATCGTCGATATACACGATGGACTTCACGTTATGCATACCAAAGATCTCTCCATTAGACGTATCGTACTGCGCCCCAAAAGAGTCCCGATCGAACGGGCAGGAAACCAATACCACCATTTGAATTCGGATTGGGTGAACGTGAAACTTCGCCAATAACCAATGTGTTCGAAGCACCATCGACGATGTCATCAAAATTCTTTGCAGTTTTCGCCGAATAGCCCCAATTGCCGCTCGGAGCTATGTAAGGCGACATAACGCCATTAAATCCGTAAGGCCCAAATTCGGAACTGTTGCTCGGCGTATATGACCGATAATCGTCAGTCGAATTGTTGTCAATTCTCCCCGTGATAACTTCGCCTGCATTTCCTGTTATCGAAGGCCCTGAAAGCCCGACATAGTGCGAAACAAAACCCGGTTGAAGATTTGCCACTTCGTCGTTTTGCGTAGCAGAGGCACAAATTAAAGTCGGAAGTGAATAATCCGCCAACGTAAGCATCGCGCCCGTAATCGCAGGGCCGGATCCATCAAAATCGGCTGTTCCAATTATTTGATCGACAGAAAAACCTCTTGGATTTCGTACTGCGTTGGCAGCGTCACTGTCATACAGATTGTTCCCGTCGATATACGGCAAGAGATACATGTTGGTGGAATACCCAAAACCGGTCGGGTCGCTTCCGCCATTTGCAATCATCTGATCGCTACTTCCTGGGGGGAATCGCAGGTTTGCACTTTGGTAGTTGTGCATCGCCAACACGACTTGCCGCATGTTGTTCAGGCAGGAGGTTCGCCTGGCCGCCTCGCGGACTTTCTGGACGGCAGGCAATAACATGCCAACCAGAATTCCAATGATGGCGATGACGACTAGCAGCTCCACTAATGTGAAACCTGACTTGTGACGGTTTCGAGATGTCATTGAATCCTCCGGCTCTGTTATGTAAAGGTAAGGGCGTTGATAAGGAAGTCAGCGGCGAGGATCCGCTTTCACTATTCCGTAGCGGCGTGTGCTGGCACTCTAAATCGAGCGGAGCTATCTCCATTCTAACGAGTCATCACAAATTCAGGAAGGTTTTGACCGCGAAATGTGGCGGATTGGTGGGACAAATAAACCGCTTGGGGTGGGGGTTTTCCCTCATTCATCGTACGCAGAGGCCGGCAAACTGTTGGCAGAAATCCGCCCGTTTCCCCAAACTTCTTGGATTTGTGGACGACCTGGGAGTTCTTTTCGCTTTCGCGTCGGGTTAGGGGCAACCCGAAACGTGAGCGAAGAGTGAATCAAAACACCCGGATTTTCCCCGCTCACCCGTCCGGGTTCGACAACAATCGGTAATCCGATTCGTAACCGAGCAGCGAATCAAAACACTCGGTTTTTCCTCGTTTACAGTCGGGTTTCCAAAAATCGCGGGAGTGCCTTGAAAACGCTCAGAATTTCCACTTGCCAGGCCATTAATTGTGCATTGGACGCCACAGCTCACATTTAACGAGCCGAAACACGCTGTTAGGACTTGTAATTGCGACTTTCCGGGATAATATGTGCGAATGATTTCTTCGCTTTCGCGTACAGCCAAAGCCCCCATTTTCAAATTGATTTGGCGGACCAACATGATTTTATCCAACAAGATTAAGGCCAGTACTAATTCAAAAAATTGTTCCACCGACTCGGACACTACCCAAACAACGACAGCGAAACGACCAAAACGTCAACTGGTTCCCTCTCATTCCACGCCGGGGCAAGTTCGCCATGCACCCCGGGTCGCCGTCATGGTCGACACTTCCAACGAGTGGGGAAGGCGTTTGGTCCAGGGCGTCGTTAGTTATGCGATCAAACACGGGCCCTGGAAATTGTGGGTGGACCCCCAGGGGCAACTAGGACTGCCGAATAACTGGAAGGGTGATGGGATTATTGCTCCCATCGAAAACCCGGCAGATGCACGGCGGTTGCTCGAACAGAAATGCCCCATCATCAATGTGTCCGCGGAGAACTTTGTCGGGTGTGGTATCCCCTCGGTGACCAGCAACATCGACGCGATCGCGCACGTTTCAGTTTCACATTTCAAGCATCGAGGCTTGACCCATTTCGCCTACGTTGGTCCCCTGCAACGAGCGAGCGTTCGCAATCAGGCGGCTGCCTATCAAACCACCATTCGCGAACTTGGTTTTGGTTGCGAATTGTTTGATTGTGTGTTTGCGAATAATGTCGTCGACGGTTGGCATGAACGACGACAAAAGCTCGTCTCGTGGTTGGAGCGTTTACCCAAACCAATTGGTATTTTTACGTGGAACACGCATTCAGCGATCGAAGTCGTTGACGCTTGTTCCAATCACGGAATTTCTGTTCCGGATGATATTTACGTGCTGGCGGGTGACGATGACATGTTGTTGTGCAATACCACAACGCCGACGTTGTCGGGGGTCCTGACGGCTTCGGAACAAATCGGTTTCACCGCCGCAAAACGATTGCATCAATTGCTCGAACGAAATGATAACAGTCGGACGCCCACCGAAGGCATCCAATACATTGATCCGATCATGGTCAACGCACGCCAATCGACCGATTCGTTGGCGATTCAGGATCCCGATTTGTTGTCGGCGGTGCGATTTATTCGCACGAATGCCTGTTGCGGCATCACGGTTCAGGCAGTTGCCGATTCCGTCCCGATCGGCCGCCGTTCACTGGAACGCAAATTCAAAGACTGTTTTGGGCGCACGCCGCTCGACGAAATTCAACGATTGCGATTGGGCCGGGTTCGGGAATTGCTGATGCAAACCGATTTGCCCATTTCAAAAATCGCCGAGGACGCGGGTTTTGGAACTCCCGAATATATGACGACCATGTTTAAGTGCCGGTTTGGGCTGACTCCGCTCAAGTTTCGCTCCCAGTCGAGGGCCAGGTGAAACCGTAGGACCGTTGTCGTCCCAAACGGTCAAAACACTGCGACAACTGCGTGCGAGTCTGGGACAGACTCGCCTGCGTGGACAGAGCCCAACTCGGCCAACTCATTGGATAGGCCTGGATCGTCCATTGCCTCGTTAGTCAACAGCAACGGGCGGTCGGTAAGGAACATCACGGCCATTCGGATCTGGCTCGATTGGCAATCGTCAGTTGCAGGGGTAAGTTAAAACTGTTCAGTTTTGCCCTTCGCGTCCGTAATGACAACAGATGAATGAATCACAATCAGACAGCCAGCCCGTCGTGCGTGATCACCGGCGGAACCAGCGGCATCGGGTTAGCCACGGCGAAACTGTTTTCCCGGCAAGGTTATCGAGTCGCCATCTGCGGTCGTCGCGAAAACCTGTTGAGCGAGGCAAAATCGCAAATTGCGGCGGCAGGCAGCAAAAATGCTGCGCCGTTAGCGATGCAAGTCGACTTGCACGATCCCCCGCGAGCCCGCGAGTTTGGCCAGGCCGCAATTGATGCTTTCGGACGAATTGATGTTCTGGTTAACAACGCGGAAATGCGCCGCTCGGCACCCTTCGCCGAAATTGACACGGCGACATTTGAATCAGTCCTGGATGTTAATCTGCGAAGCGTCTTTCACTGACGCAAGTCGCCTGGACGCAGATGCTAAAGCAGGGTGGGGGAGTGATTGTGAATATTTCGTCGCTCGCTGCGGTTGATCCGTTTCCAGGGTTTAGCGTGTACGGAGCGAGCAAGGCCTGGTTGGATTTGCTGACGGTGGCGTTGGCGTCGCTGCCAAGAGCATGGAATCCGTGTTTGCTCGATTCGGCCTGGTGCTGTGGAAACGCCGATGTTGAGAAGCCTGTTCCCGGATTTTCCTGCGCAGCAATGCGTCAGTCCCGAAGATGTCGCCGCACGCATTTGGGGCTGCGTCAGTGAACCGGAAAACTACGAATCTGGAAAAGCTTACGAAGTGACGAATCAGAATTAGTCGGATCACGATAACAATCTCGAGCCAGACCGAAATATCCGAA
>CAVONL010000011.1:0-322281 GCA_963697295.1 uncultured Planctomycetaceae bacterium
TAAGCGAGCGCAACGTGAGCCTCAGGGTCCGGCGTGCTTAGCAAATCTTAGCGGCACGGCGCAAGCCGTCCGGTGCTGTCCACCAATCGTAGCGGTACGGCGCAGTGCGCGTAAGGACTTGTGGGGCATAAAAGGGCCAAGCGGGGATGCCTTCATCTCAATTCCGATCGTGCGCTGATTCTTGAATTGTCGATCTATTTACGCCACAATGACGCCTCGTGATCGCTTCAACGTTCTCCGGCAATTGGCAGCTAACTCCAGGAACAGAACCATGTGGCAAGGATTCAGAAAATCGCTCGCAACTACAATCCTGACCGTCGCATCATTCGGCATCGGGGCAACCGAGACGTGTTGCGCCTGGCAAGATTCTCTGCAGGATTACATTCCGTCCTCCGCTTTTGCGCTCGTGGACGTCAAACCGAAGTCGGCACTGGCTCAGCCGAGCATGAATCTTCTGCCGACCGAGTTGATCAAAGTGTTCGGTGAAAAAGAGTTGGGCGTCAATTTGCTGGAACTCAAACGGGTAACTTTCGTCATGGATCAAATCAGCGACCCGAAGATGGCCGATCCTCCAGACTTTGGCGTGCTGGTCCAATTCGATTCGCCTCAAACGCTTTCGGGAAAAGTTCTGGAGAAGATGCAGGCGTCAACGTTCGAGGGTCATCAGTCGTATGTGCTGCAACCCGACAAAGCCTCGCTCATCGTCTTTGACGAAAAGACGTTGATGCTGGGCACGGATGGATTCTTGAAAAAGATGCTCAATTCGAGGGGCGCATCAAGTCCGTTGCTGACACGACTTAAAAAGGTTTCCCCCGATGATCATTTGAACCTGATCGTATTGGTCGAACCGGTTCGTGCCATGATTAAAGATGGGCTTCCAAAGGCAAATCAGGTTCCGCCGCCGTTTCGAGGATTTCTCAAACTACCCGATTTAGTTGGTTCGATTTCCTATCGTTCCAATTTCTCTCCAACCGAAATTTCGGAATTGACGATCGAAGCGACCGACAGTGCGGCAGTTGCCGAGATCACTCGACTGTTGGACCAGGGGGTTGAATTGGCCAAAGGCGCCGCCCTTTCCGCTGTCGCCGAACAAATCAATTTCAATGATCCGGATTATCGCGACGCCGTGATGGCCTATGCGGATCGATTGACGGCGGCGATCAAGCGGGGCATCAAACCGGCGGTGTCCGGTAACGACCTGGTTTATGACTTGAATGCCCTGCAAGACGGAAATGGTGCGAAGAGCATGGCCACGATTGGAGTTTTGACGGGGATGCTGCTACCGGCCGTACAGCAAGCCCGCGAGGCAGCTCGCCGCACTTCAGCCATGAACACTTTGCGGCAATTGGCGCTTGCGTCGCTGAATTACGAAGCTGCTTATGCCCGCTTCCCGATGCAAGCCAACTATGACGACAGCGGCCAGCCCCTGCTCAGTTGGCGCGTGCATCTGTTGCCGTTCCTGGAAGGAAACGACCTCTACAAGCAATTCAAACTCGATGAACCATGGGACAGCCCGCACAACATCAAGCTGCTTGATCAAATGCCGGCAATTTACAAGAGTCCCAATTTTATCGACGATCGTCGAACGATCTTTTTGGCGGTATCCGGGCCCGGCACCGTGTTTCCAGGGAACAAGAAAATTGGATTTGCCAACATCACCGATGGCACGTCCAACACAGCCATGTTTGTGGAAGCCGACCCGGCCTCCGCGGTGGAATGGACGAAACCAGCGGATTGGGAAATGGATCCGGATGATCCGATGCGAGGCTTGGGTAACTTACGCCCTGGCGGATTCAACGCTGTTTTTTGTGACGGTTCCGTACACTTCCTCAGTCACATCTTGGATCCTGACACCTGGCGCAACATCGTGACGATGGCCGATGGCAATGTGGTCGATTGGTGAGTCAAAACCCAATACCACTTCCCAATTTTCCACTTTCATGTTGGCCCCGCACATTTGCATTCAGTCGTTCCCATTGGAAGTCGCTATGTTTCGCGTCTGATTCAAAAATCGACCTCAAACCTGGAACACAGCAAACGCTCCAACCATCACCACTCAAACTGCCGGCAAGATAATCCCGCGGCATTCGCCGAACCCGATACGGCGATAAGCTGCGTTTTCGCAATAGCCGCGCATGATGACTTCATCGCCATCGCCCAGGAATGTCCGTTCTTCACCAGTTGCCAGGCGGATTGGTGTGCGCTGCGAGCCTGGGACCGGGTGGTCGATATCGCCGTCCCAGGTCAACTCCAGCAGGCTGCCGCGTGAGTCGCGGGTCTGGCCACTGATCGTGCCACTCCCCATCAAGTCCCCGGGTTGCAGGTTACAACCGTTGCTCGCATGATGTGTCAGGATTTGCGCCATCGTCCAGTACATGTTGGTGAAATTTCCGCTGCTAAGGTGTTGGGGCGGAATTGATTGTTCGCGCATCTGCTGTGTCGATAACAGGACCTCGAGTTTCAAATCCAGTCCACCGTGCATGGCATCAAATTCATTGGCCAGGTACGTCAGCGGAACCGGGTCGCCCGCCGGTCGCTTGAACGCGGTCGTCCGAAATGGCAAGAGAGCTTCCAGGGTGACGACCCAGGGCGAAATCGTGGTCGCAAATGATTTTGCCAGGAATGGACCCAGCGGGACATATTCCCAGCGTTGAATATCGCGGGCCGACCAGTCGTTCAGCAAGCACATTCCAAACAGGTGGTCTTCAGCATTTTGGATCGGAATGGTCTGCCCCAGCCTGTTTCCCTGGCCGACAAAAAAACCTACTTCCAGTTCGTAGTCCAACTGCGCACAGGCGCTCCTCGTCGGCAATCCACCCTCTTCAGCAGGTGCCTTTTGACCGACCGGTCGCGTCACGCTGGTGCCGCTGACAACAACGCTGGAAGCCCGCCCGTGATAACCAATCGGGATGTGTTTGTAGTTGGGCAACAACGGATTGTCGGGGCGAAACATGCACCCCACGTTGGTCGCATGAAAAACCGACGCATAGAAATCGGTATAGTCGCCGATGTGGCACGGCAAACAGAGCTCAACGTCGGACTGAAAAACAAGGCAACTTTCGCTTGCGGCCCGATCGGATGGGGTGTCGGCCGCAAACAAAGTGTTCAGTCGGTGCCGTAACGCGAGCCGCTTCTCCAGGGAGACGGCCATCAATCCATTCATCGTCTCGGCCGATAACAAATCAACCATCCCCTCACCGACGAGGCCTTTGTCGGCCCCGGCCCGTAAGTCAAAAATCTGGTCGCCGATGCCAACTCCAATGGTGGCCCGACCAGCGCCCTGTTTAAAAACACAAAAGGGAAGATTTTGAATTGGAAAATCAGAACCGGGATCATTCGCCGATTCCAACCAGGACTTGAGATCAGGATCGTGTGTATGGTCGATTCGGTACATTTTTCCTTATTCCAAATTAAGTTGCAGCGTGCGTTAGTAAGCTCCCAAGAGCCGCGATCAAACAGCCGATTTGAGACCGAGCCCGCTTATTTCGAAACCCTGCTCAACCAATTCCAGGGTTGGCTCGTCAAACGAACAGGAGCCGAATGAAATGGCAAACTCTTCCCGAATTCGCTCCACCTTGCGGGCTGAAATCTGACGGTCGCGACAAACAAGCTGCTCGTCGCCAAAACGGAACTCGGCGGGCGATGTGATCTTGAGGATTGATTCAATTTCTGGCAGGCCGATTGAATGCGAAAACGCAAAACAGGCCGCCGCAAATACGTTGACAAACCCGTGCATGGTTCCACGGGGCGAATCGGGTTCGTAGGTCAACTTGAACTCGTTTCGCAGCGGGTGATGAAGCCCGGCGGTCGCTTTGAAACCAACCAGGTTTTCCGCGCAGGCATGAATGAAACGGGCGACCTCGGCCGGCGACGGAATCAAGTTGGCGGTCACGCCACCCGTGCGAATTTTCGCGAAGAATCGCTGGCGCTCGCCGTGTCGCGCGATTAATTGGATCAGCTCATTCGGATCCGAATCGTGAGGCACCTCCATAAAGGCCCTTAGTGGCACTGGCAGTTCCTCCATCGTCCGCTCAAGATGGTCTGACGTCGGAGTGTTGATTTCAATCACGTCAACGACCGCCAACCCGTTGTTTGGAATGACGTGCCGGGCGTTAAACTGGCTGATCCCGGAAATCGCGAATCCAAAGTCGTTATTGTTTGTCTCGTTGGCCGGGACGAGGGCGCTGATCGCCCAGGGAGATTCCGCTGGCGACTGGGGAAGCAGGTCGGCCGCCTCTTTTTCAAATTCAGCCAGCCGGGAAGCCGGCACGATCAGGCGCGCCAGTTGGACCCGGTTGGGACCACCCAGGTACTTGGCGTAATCGGCAACCACGGACGCCATGCTTTTTCCCGCTGGCGGAAAAAGCCCCGCGTAATCGATGAGATGTTTGGTAAAGCAGCTGATGGTTGACATTTTCATTTCCGGAAAACCGTGAAATGGTCATCCTAACGTCACACCACCAAAGCGACAACTCGCAGAGAGCAGCGAATTTCTAGCGTTTGAACCCCTCTACCGTGAACTGAGGAGTGAACTGCGGCTGACTAAAATAAACGCCTAGCCCATGCCCACGAGATCGAGGAACAGCTTCAGGACTCCGCTGTTGAGAACCTGATCGTCAGGCATCCACATGTTTCGCGCCATGTCATAAGCCAGCATCACGCCGAGCGAAAGCAGCACGGTCACCAAGCCAAGACTGACCACCTGCCAAACCGTGTACGGGGCTTCGGGCATCGCGGCGGCTCCACCCGGTAGCGGCATGCCGGCGGGCGCGAGTCCACCCATTCCATAGGCATCTGCGTCAAATCCCAGCGAGTCTTCCAGCATCGCAGGCTCACCCATCATTTCGTTGCTTTCGGCCAGGATCGTCGCCGAAGATTCGTCGGCGTAGATCTCGGAGTCCTCCAACGCGATCACTTGCGAACCCGTGGACTCATCCTCCATTGCATCTTCCAACGGAGTCAAATTGAAGTCGTCCTCCTGCATCACGGTGATCGCGTCTTCATCGGCTGGATCCTCCAGCATGATGATGTCGTCGTCATCTTCGGGAAGCTCAAGCGAATCGATGTCGGAACCACCCAGTTCAAGCGAATCGTCAAGGGCGATGCCGCTTTCGTTGGGACTGAGATTAATCCCGCTCTCATTGGCTTCCAGCACGACCTCGGTGCTGGAATCCGAATCTTCCATCACCAAGTCGCTGTCTTCAAAGTCGCTGCTCAATTCAGCGCTGTCCTCGAATGAGCCACTGTCGGCGATCGACAATTCGTCGGAAAACAGGTCCTCTTCCGAAAGCAACATGTCGTCGTCATCGCCCAGCATTTTTCCCGTGTCCGACGGGCTACCGCCCGTGTCCTCGAAATCATCGAGTACATCGTCGTCGCCAGCAAGTTTCTTGCTACTTTCAGCGGCCAGACTCAGATCGCTGCTGCCAAAAGCCAGGTCCTCATCCTCTTCGGTAACGACTTCGCCGCTGTCGTGCAATTTCAGATCGTCGACGCTGTCCTCCAGATTAAGTCCACTGTCGGACAGACCAAGCGCCGACTCGACACCGCCGAGCGGTTTGGCGAAGATCTCGACCGATGAATCTTCCTGAATCAAATCGTCTTCCGATGAATCCCCCCCCATGACGTCGACAGAAGATTCGTCATCGGCAATCAAATTGAGGGCCGGGTCACCTTCGCGGAAGTCGAGTCCGCTTTCGCTGCCACTTTGCGCAGCGGCTTCCAACGCCTTCTTGTTGAGCTTGAGATCCAGTTCGTCCGCGACGCGCTCAAGTTCAGTCAACTTGAATTTCCAGCTGGAGCCATCGCGATAGCCGAAGATCTCGTTTTGGGAACGCAATTCGGTAATTCGTTCGACAGAAATTCCGAGAATGGCGGCAGCTTGTTCCAAAGGTATTAAATTGGCCATCAGGTTTTTGGCTCCGTTAGTGGCAGTTCCAAACCAGGTTTGGGAGGACGGTGGATCGCGTGAAGTCGTAGTGCAAAGTTCGAGGTGCAAAAGGTTGGAGTTGGCGACCGCTGGATCAAATGACTTTCGCGGCAGGTCCCACATGATTATAACCAAGCCGCCACGACCCTCATAAAAATTGAGTTGAACGGTCAGCAAAAATCGTGCTTTTTGTGGATTTTTGGCAGATGCGACTGCTCGAAACCTACCAGCTCAATTCTAAAAGCCGCGTTTGTGGATTCAAGACTGTCAGCCAGCTGACCCGCAAAAATGAACAAACTCGTGCCCGAATCTCCGCTTCGCAGTCGCCCGAAATGCATCGGACCGTTCAAAATCCGCATATTCCCTACAACTGAGCACATTGAGCACCCGCGGCCATTGCGACTCACGGTTCCGAGTCTCGACTAGGAGAGTCAAGCTACGATTTAACATCTCGCTCAATGAGGCTCGGATTCATCCCTTGCCTGTTGCTCAACTACTCGCGCTACGATAGCTCTTGAGCGCCAAGTTGAAAATTCGGCGGCTGGCCCACAGGCTGCCAACCGCCGCGATGACCGTGTAGCCAGCCAGGCCCCATTCCCAGGCATGGAACGGAGTTCCCAACGGTTGGGCCAGCACCCGCGCGGGAATGTTGGACACAACCAGAATGGGAACAATGAACGTGAACGTCCCCCAGAGCGCCCAGCCCAGATCGCTGTGTTGGTAAATTTCCATCGGATAGCGATAAAAATTTGTGATGTAGAACCAGAAGTCATAAAGGTTCTGGTTTCGTCCCAGCCAGATGCTCGTCGACGCCAACACGATCATCACGCTGTACATGACCAGCGCACCGCATATCACAAAAAACACGAAGGCGAGCAATATCCCGGCGTTGAAGTGCAGGTTCTTCTGTGAATCGGCCGCCAATTCGGTCATCGAATAAATGATCAGCACGACACCCAACAGACCATTGGGGACCTGGGCCCAGTTGACGCGTGGAAATGAGATCAGGAACTGGGTGTCAATTGGCTTCAGCAAAGCAAAATCCAATTTGCCGGTCCTGATCAGTTCGCTGAATTCCTGTGCATTGGCCATGAAAAAAGTCTGAATCAGGCTATTAATGATCCAGATCGTGCCCAGAAAAATAAAGAACTCGTTTTCACCCCAACCACTGCCTCGACCAATCGCGGGAGTGAACTGGTAGATAATCTTGAACAGGCCCCAGTTCATGGCGGCCCAGGACATTGACGAAAGGCATTGCAAAACGAAATTCGTGCGGAACGACATATCGCGGATCAGCGAATTCCGGGCAAAGGTTAAAAAGACTTTCAAATAGGATGGCTGCATTTGGGTCTGCTCCTGTCAACCACCATATCCGCTGTATCGCTTGACACCGCGCACCCACAGGATGCGAGCCAACACGATAAAAAACACACACCCAGGCAAATTCAACTGCCAGGCCCAGATACATTTCAGGCCCGCGAATTTTGCCCAGGAAAACCGCGGCCGGAAAATAAGCCAGGTATTGAAGTGGCAATACTTCGACCAGCCCGCGAATATTGACTGGCGATTCGGGCAACAGTTCCAACGGAAACATGTGGCCCGACAACAAAAAATTCATCAGCATATAAATGAACGTCAGCGAGGTGACTTCCAGAAACCAGAACGCAACCAGCCCGATGCAGCATTCGAGAAAAAACCCCAACAGGAACGCGAGGATGAGCGAGGCAAAAAACACGACCAGCACGTTGGCCGGCGGCCAGCCATCAACAAAGAAGTCACGACACAACCAGAACACGAGTGCAAATGGCAGCGTCGCGATCAGAGTAATAAACCAGCTTGTGGGCAACTCGCTGAACCAACAAACAGCCCACCATGTCGACCGGTTGAATCAGAAATTTCTTGATCTCGCCTTCTCGAATCTGGTTGGCAATCCCGGGCGTCAGTCCTGGCATACTGGAAAAAGCGCGGCTGATAATGACCATCAAGTAATACGCCACCATTTGATGATAGCTGTAGCCGGCAATGTCGCCGTCGGGGCCAGCCGCCGAATCCACGCTGGCCGCCGATGAGATCACGTCATAAATTGCATACCACAAAAAGATTTGCGTCAGCGTCGGCAGGAACCGCATCAGCGTACCCAGCATGAAATCGCCTCGATACACCAAGCGCTCGTGAATCGAGATCTGAAAAAACGTCCACCACGTCATGGCGCGGGTTAACATCATTTCACCTGCACGGATTCAGATTCGGTGACAGCCAGCTTTCTTGCCTTCTCCGCATCGGAAAACGCGCTGGCAATAACTTCTTCCAAAGGCGGATCTTCGACGTGAATATCGTTGACCCGGTGGCGACTGAGAATCTCCGAAAGCGTCTTGCCAACTTCATCACGCTCGACCAGGAATTTGATTTTGGGTGGTTGGACTTCGAGCACGTTGGGCAGATCCTGCAAGCCTTCCAGTGATGTCTCGTCAGCCAGTTGCAATGTCACGATTTTTTCGCTGCTGAACTTGTCTACAATCGCGGCCAGCGAACCGTCATGATAAATCGAACCATTGGCAATGATGACAACGCGTTTACAAAGCGCTTCGATGTCTTTCATGTAATGGCTGGTCAACAGAATCGTATTCTTGCGCTCTTGCTGGTAGTCCTTGAGGAACTGCTGAATCTTGTGCTGCGCGATCACGTCCAGACCAATTGTCGGTTCGTCGAGAAACAACACGTCCGGCGAATGCAAGAGCGCCGCGATCAATTCCATTTTCATGCGTTCGCCCAGCGACAACTCACGCACCGGCTGGCCAAGCAGGCGGCCGACGTCCAGCATTTCTGTCAGCTGATCTCGCGTGCGGGCAAATTGTTCCGGTTCAATCCCGTAAATATGTTGATGCAGCCGGAAGGATTCGAGCGCCGGCAAATCCCACCACAGCTGATTTTTTTGACCCATCACCAGTGCGAACCGCCGGCGATATTCGTTACGCCGTTCCCAGGGGACGTAACCCATCACACGGCACATTCCAGAATCCGGATTGATCACGCCCGAAAGCAGTTTGAGGGTCGTCGTCTTGCCGGCACCGTTGGGGCCAAGAAAGGCCACGAACTCGCCTCGTTCAACCTGCAGGTCAATTTCGCGCACCGCATTGACGTGGCGGTACTCTCGACGAAACAACCCTCGAACCGAGGCCGCCAGGCCCTCCTTCTTTTGATAGACGCGATACGACTTGGATAGTTTTTCGATCTCGATAATGGCCATCGGCAAATTATAAATCCCAGGCCTTTTGACCAATAGTGTATGGTGGATGAATACCGAGGCGTTTCGCACGCAGCGTGTCAGCGTTCGCCGCAGGATTTGGATGGGAAAAGCCCAAACATCCGCGTCCGCCGAATAATTGGCGAACCGCGAGTGCCAGGAGGAGTTCTTTCCAGCCTCCTGGGTGTAGAGTTTGAAGTAATTCTGCTGATTCTGGTAAAAACTGGGGCCATTACACCTCATAACGAGATGGTGCAGACCGTGGAATGGAAACGATTTAGAATTGGATTGGGTCACGACACCCACCGTTTAAAACCGGGTGGCCCCTTGCTATTGGGCGGAATCGATATTCCCTTCGGTTATTCGGCGGTCGGTCATAGTGACGCCGATGTCTTATTGCATGCGGTCACCGACTCAATCCTCGGAGCGGCGACCATGGGCGACATCGGCGACATGTTTCCCGACACCGACCCGCGTCAATAAGGACCGCGATTCGGCCGAAATGCTAACCATCGCCATGGGGTCGGTAAAAGCAGCCGGATATGAAATAATCAATCTCGACTGCATCGTGTTTTTGCAACGACCAAAAATCGCACCTCACAAGCGAAAGATTGCCGAACGGATTGCGGCCATCCTGGACATTTCGCCCGCCTGCGTTGCCATCAAAGCAAAAACCGGTGAAGGCCTGGGGCCGATCGGCCAACAGGAAGCCATCATGGCCCAATGCGTTGCCCTGTTGTACCGAACTTCGTAGCGATCGCGGCAGATGCCATCGCAATTGGTTGACAGAACGAAACAAACTGACGGATCGAAAACTTTGACTGAAAATCAGTTACCCATCACCCGCATTCTTGGAATTGATCCCGGCCTCAATGTCACCGGGTACGGCGTGCTGGCGATCCAGGACGGCCGATTTTCGCTGATCGAAGCTGGCGTCGTGCGCAGCCGCCGCACGGACGACTTTCAAACGCGGCTGGTCGCGATCTATGACGGCATTGTCGATGTCATTCGCTCGCTCAAGCCAACGGTCATCGGTATCGAAGAATTATATAGCCACTACGCGCGACCGCAGACCGCGATCATTATGGGCCATGCGCAGGGCGCCATTTGCCTGGCGGCCGCGAAAGAATCCGTGCCGCTTAAGAGTTACGCCGCCACGCAAATCAAAAAAGTGCTTACTGGCAACGGGCGGGCACCCAAGGCCCAGGTCCAGTTGGCGGTCGCCCGGCAATTGAATTTGGCCGCTCCGCCCGATCCGCCGGACGTGGCCGATGCGCTTGCCATTGCGATGTGCCATTACTTCCTCGCGGACCAGGCCGCCTTATCCAACTAGAGACCCAATCGTGATCACAAAACTCTCCGGAAAGCTGATTCATCTCGCCGACGAAGCAGCCACGCTTGAAGTTGCACCCTACGAATACGAAGTTCTGATTCCCGACTTTACGCGGCGACAACTGCAGATGAAAGTTGGCGAAAAAGTGAGTCTGCATACGGTCCAGTACATCGACGGCAATGTCCAAAAAGGTGGCCGGATGACCCCCCGGCTGATCGGTTTTGACAGCGTGATTGAACGCGAGTTTTTCGAATTGTTTTGTTCGGTTAGCGGTGTCGGCGTTCGCAAAGCTTTACGGGCCATGGTTCGTCCCGTGCAGGATCTGGCGCGAGCCATTGAACAGCAGGACATCAACTCGGTAAAGACGCTGCCCGGAATCGGCCCGTCCACCGCCGAAAAGATCTGTGCCACGCTACGTCGCAAAATGGCCAAATTCGCTTTGATGGTCCCCAAAAGTGCCGACGGTTCGGACGCGGAATTCGAACGCAATATTATTGATGAGACCTATCAAATTCTTTTGACGCTGGGCCATAGCGAAAGCGAAGCCCGCAAGCTGCTCGAAGTACCGCTGAGCAAGAAAAAAGAATTCAAAGACGTCGACGCACTGCTCCAGGCGGTTTACGACAACAACAGTTGAACGGGAGGTTGCCCATGGTCCAGCGCATCATCACAGGCATCCTCGTTGTGGCGGTCCTCATCCTGCTGATCCTGTACAGCCAACTTCGATCGACGCAGCCCTTTGTCTCCGGCATCGTGGAAGCCGATGAAATTCGACTCGGTTCGCGCATCGGCGGCCGAATCAATCGGGTGCTGGTTGACGAAGGCGACCACGTTGAGGCTGGCCAACCGCTGATCGAGTTTGAACCGTATGATTTGATCCAGCGTGAACAACAGGCGGTTGCCGAGCTGGCGGTCCGGGAAGCCAATTTTTCAAAATTGAAAACCGGCCTTCGTCCGGAGGAAATCGCACAGGCAGGCGCACGCGTCGACCAACTCGCCGCACAACTAAAGCTGCTGGAAAAGGGGCCGCGTCCCGAGGAAATCGAGGCCAGCCGTGAGCGGTTGAGCGCGGCGATCGCGGAACTTCGCCTGGCCAGGCAGGAATACGACCGCGTGTCCAATCTTGTTCAGACGAACGCGGTGTCACGCGGCGAACTCGATACCGCGAAGGAAAGATTCGACGCCGCCACCGCCAACGTGGAAGTCAAAAGGAACGAGCTGGCGATTCTGGAAGCTGGCACGCGGATCGAAGAAATCGAGCAGGCTCGCGCCAGGTGGAAGAAGCAAGGCTTGCGTATGAACTGGCGAAGCAGGGTTATCCGCACGGAAGACATCGAAGAAGCCCAGGCTTCGCGCGATGCCGCCGCGGCGGCCCTGGACGTAATTCGTCAACAAAAAACTGAATTGGTCATATTCGCGCCCACGGCAGGTTATGTCGACGCACTTGATTTGCAACCCGGCGACCTGGTTGGTCCCAATGCGCCCGTGATGACGATGCTCTCGGAACAACGTTTATGGGTCCGCGCCTACGTGCCCCAACGGTTTTTGCAGCTGGCTGTGGGCCAAGAACTCAAGGTGTCGATTGATAGTATTCCAGACCGTGACTTTCGCGGCACCGTTTCATTCATCTCGCATCAGGCCGAATTCACACCAAGCAATGTTCAAACCTCAGACGATCGTGCCAAGCAGGTTTACCGGATTCGGGTTGCCCTCCAAGAAGGAGTTGACCAGCTGCGCGCCGGAATGACAGCCAACGTCTGGTTGAACGCGACTGCCAACGGACGGACTAAATGAACTCCGTACTGCAACTCGACCACCTCTCACGAAGCTTTGGCAAGCTGGTCGCCGTTGACGATGTGAGCTTTCAGGTCGAACGCGGGGCGATTTTTGGTTTGCTGGGGCCCAACGGCAGCGGCAAATCAACCATCATCCGCATGTTGCTCGGGATCTTGCCCCCCACCTCTGGCTCGGCGCATGTGCTTGGCTTCGATTCCAATCTTCAAGCCGAGGCGATTAAACCCCGCATTGGGTATATGTCGCAACAGTTCAGCTTGTATGGCGATCTGTCCGTTCAGGAAAATATCGACTTTTATGGGCGGGTTTACGGTTTGGGTCGACGACTCAACGAACGACGGCGGGCCGTCGTGGAACTGACCGGGATCGGCGGACGAATGGACCAACTGGCCAGGACGCTCTCGGGAGGCTGGAAACAGCGATTGGCGCTCGCCTGTTCCCTGGTCCATGAACCCGATGTGCTGTTTCTCGATGAGCCGACCGCCGGCATTGATCCAGTGGCCCGCCGTGATCTGTGGGATCTACTTTTCGAATTGTCAAACCGCGGTGTGACATTGCTGGTGACGACACACTACATGGACGAAGCAGAACGCTGCACCGATGTCGGCTATCTGTTTATGTCCAGGTTGCTGGTGTTGGGCAAGCCCGACGAATTGAAACGGCTGCCGGAAGTCACTCCACCGGGAACGATTCGTTACGAGTTGCGGGTCGCCCAGGCGGCCCGGCACCTGGCCGTCTTGAAGGAAACCGATCGCGTTCGCGACGCGACCATGTTCGGGGAAAAGATCCATTTGTTAGTCGACCAACAGGTCACACCGGATCAATTGGGCCAGTTATTGCAACTGGACACTGATGAATATGCGATCCGACCGACCGAGCCGACGCTGGAAGATGTGTTCGTCACGTTAACGCGCGCCGCAGAAGCGCGCTCCAACGGTCAGGCGCCGGAAAATTATCGAAGTCCCGAACAAGCACCTGGCCCTGAACCCGAGCAAGGCGATCGGAGTGTAGCCGATGGTCACGCCGGTCGAAACAACCGAACCGGCTGCGAAAGACGAATCGGCGGATGAACTCCCGAGATTGCTCCCAGATTCTCCGGATCACAAGCGGACTCGGAATCCGCGCAGCCGTCCTCCCGTGCTGCGAGGATTGTGGGCGATCCTGGTGAAGGAGTTTTTCCATATTCGGCGTCAACCTTCGACATTGTTTTTCATGCTGGTCGTGCCGGTCATGCAAACGCTGATTTTTGGTTATGCGATCAACACCCAGATTGAACACATTCCAACGGTGGTGTGGGATATGGATGGCCGCACCGATGCTCAGCGGCTGGTCGAGACATTCGAAAACACACGACGATTTACAATCGTCAACCAGGTTTACGATCAACCGACGCTGGAAAGCGACCTGAGATCAGGGCGTGCGCAGGTTGGCATTATCATCCCGCCCGACTACACCGAGAGCCTGCTTCACGGTGAACAGGCCCAGGTACAAGTCCTGATCGATGGGAGTGATTCTCAAATTGCCACCACGGCACAAAACTCGGCCCAATTGCTGGGCCAAAACATTTCTGTTCAACTCGCGCGGGCAAAAGGCGACGCCTTACAGTTGGCCCCGGCACGAAACAGGGAAGGTCAGAGCACTTTGCCAGTCGAAATTCGCTCGCGATTACTGTACAACCCCGACCTCGATAGCTCGCATTTCTTTGTGCCCGGTTTGGTTGGGATCATCCTGCAACTGGTGACGCTGTTCCTGACTTCGTTTGCGATTGTTCGCGAACGCGAGCTGGGTACGCTGGAGCAACTGTTCGTGACCCCGGTCGGAAGAGGCGGCTTGTTACTCGGCAAATTGCTGCCCTATGCCATCGTTGGGATCGTGGAAGTCCTCATCGTTCTGACCGTCATGGTTTACGGTTTTGGCGTGCCGATCAATGGCAGCCTGTGGTTGCTGTTGGCATTGTCGACGCTGTTCCTGGTTTGCTCGTTGTCACTGGGATTGTTTGTGTCGACGGTCGCGAAAACACAACTCGAAGCGATGCAATTCGCGTTCATTATCATGCTTCCGTCCATTTTGTTGTCCGGGTTTGTATTTCCACGGAGCGAAATGCCAACGGTAATCTACTGGTTCACGTTTTGTATTCCGGCGACGTACTTTATTGAAATTTTGCGCGGGATCGTGCTTCGCGGAGCCGAGTTGGCTGACCTGGCGGGCTCCGTGGTGGGCCTGTCGATTTGCTGTGTTGTTGTCCTGCTGGCCGCCGTCGCCCGTTTTGAAAAACGGCTGCGGTAATCAAAAAAACCCAACCAGTCGGTTGGGTGATTTTGTGGATATCTGTTTTGTCCTAGCGGTTCGGCGCCGGGTCATGCTGAACAAACATCAGCCGCTAGCCGCAGTCTTAGAACACATCGCTGATGAATTGATGCCCCCAGTGGTAACGACGCGGCGTGGGGTAGTAGTTGTGCCAGCTGCGGTTGTATACCGGGATCCGCATTTCGGCCGGATAACGGTAATAGAGGCTTTCGGCACTGCGGTAATAGTCGCTACCCCAGTAGTTCTGTGGATAGTAGACGTAGGGATAATGATAGAAGCGGTCCATGTTCTGTGCAGATTGTCCGCCCCATTGCGCACCGAAGGCGTTTTCCTGAGCTGTTGCTGATTGTGGTTGGCTGGCGATTGCAATCACCGCGATGCAAAATGCTGCCAACGTTAGACGACGAATCATGGAGTCGTTCCTCCTTGGAATCGTGCCGGCTGGGCCGACACCGGTTGGGTCAAAACGGATTTTGTTTTGATTCACATCGGCAACTGGAACAACTGGCATTGAAAGATAATTCGATAATACCGCGACTATACGTGGAATGCGCAAAGTTGCCGAGCGGCGTTGAATGACGCGTCTGGTTAGTAAAACTTTGCCGCCCTCAAGGTGCAACCGTGCCTGCCACTTGCTAGCCCTGCCGGACCACGTCACCGGGCATTTTGCCAGCCGCGATATCTTCCTCGAACTGATCCATCATGGGCCAATCGATGGCGCAAGTGCCAAAATCAGCCATGTGGAGGTAGCCTTCGACCCGCTTGATCGCCGCATCAAGCAGTGCATTGTCCTTGCGGAAGATCGGGCCATGGCTGGGCAACAGCCAGGTAACGTCGCTTTCTCGAATTCGTTTGAGTGACCGAACAAAGGCAACCAGATCGCTGCCGTGATGCGCGTCGATCGCTCCGATGCAGCCGTCGCGGTAGATATTGTCGCCACTGAACAGGTACTCCCCCAGCCGAAAAGACAGCTGGCTGTCCGTATGGCCGGGTGTCAGCCAAACCTCAAGTTCCAGGTCGCCAATTTTAATGATGTCTCCTTCGTCGATCAGGGTTTCGACTTCGACGGGAGGCATTTTCATGTCGATCCCCTGAGCCTCAATCAACGCAAACGTCTTGATCCGATCGCCTGTTCTCAACGGCTCAGCCGCCAGCGGATGTGCCGACACGGTCGTCCGCAAAATCTGTTTGGCCTTGGCGAGCCCCTGGATGTGATCCACGTCGGCGTGAGTTGCAATCAGTGATTTACACTGCGAAAAAGGAAAATCCAGATCGCGGATCATCTCGATAATTTCGTCGACGACTTCTTCGTACCCAATATCAATCATCACCCATTGTTCACCGTCGAAGACGATATAAACGTTGCAGCCAAGGACATGTCCCAGCTGATGGTTGACTTCGATGATGTTGGGAAACACCGGCTTACGTTGTTGCATGGGAAGGAGTCTTTGCTAATTTCGTTGGGAGAACATGATTTTACGGTTGATTGCAGGCCACTTCAACTAACTGTCGGTTGTCCCCAACGCGTCTTTGAGCCCCAGTTTGACATGCGGAAACTTCGGCTGAAATCCAAGCAGATTCAGCATTTTCTGGTTGTTAATGCGTTTACTTGCCGTCGATCGTGAATGGTCAGATTGACTCGCCCATTGAGGCCAGGAGATTTCGCCGAGGCCAAGTTCGGTTGCGAGCAGCTGATAATATTCTCGGCGATCGATCGGATTGCCGTCGCTGACGAGAATCGTTTCGCGATATAATTTCAACGCGGAGGTTTGCTTGATGGCTGTAACGATGTCATCGACATGGGCGAGGTTCAAAAAACCCCGCGTGGCGAGTTGACTCCATTGTCGGGCTTTGACAGATTCCAGCCCCGGCACCCTGCCCTTGCCGTAGATTCCTGACGGCCTGAGGATGGTGCAAATATTTGCAAACCGACTTTGAAATAACAACTGTTCGGCTTCCAGACAGGCTTGCCCGCCCTCGCGCGTTGGATGGGTGGGCGAGTTTTCATCAACCCACTCGTCGTCGGATTGCCCGTAAACGCCGGTGGAGCTGATATAGATCAGGTGCTTGGTGTCAATCGGCAAGGCAGCGACAACTGGCCCGCAGGCCCTCCACATAAACGGTCCGGATATCGGAATAACGGGTCCGATCCATTCCAATCGCCACGAGCACGGTATCTGCGGCGGGTAGCTCGGCCAGCGTCGCCGGATTGGTGACGTCCGCCACAATGGGGATAAAACCGGTCGCTTCGAATTGGTTGGCCCGAGACTTGCTGCGTGTAACGGCGAATACTCGATCCCCAGCACCCTGCCACATCCGCGCCACCCGGAAACCCAAATATCCACAACCAAAGATCAGTCTGTTCATATTCGCTGAAGGCTCATTAAACTGCAAAATCTGTTGTGTTTAGCGCAATTAACCGGGTTGTGCAAGGAAGGAAATCCTGTTTGTTGAATCGGATGTAGACGCCTTTGATTGGGGAAAGTGGTACAATAGGCAAACCGTGAAGGTCCGCGATATGAAACCGAATTGGAACAACCGAACAAAATCTTCATATTTGGAAGGCACTATGGCTCGAAAACTGAATGTTGTGGCAAGCATCTGTCTATTGTTGCTTTTTGCCCCAGTATTGTTAGCCCAACAGGATGTTGATTCGGTTCAAAACGAAACCGTCAGCAAAGACGTTGCAAGCGAACCGACGAAAACGATCAGTCTGGAGTTTCTCAACCTCGGTGAAGCACCCCAGTCCATCGAGCAGTTGCGGGCGATGGAAGAACACATCGCCGAAGTTATCGAACGAGCCAAACCGGCTGTCGTTAACGTTCGTGTAGGCGACGCACAAGGCAGCGGAGTCGTTGTCGACCGATATGGAACCGTACTCACTGCGGCCCACGTCATTGGCGGTCCCAACGAGCCAGCTGTGATTACATTTCCCGATGGCAAATCGGTAAAAGCAGAAACACGCGGCGTTAACCGCCGCACAGACTCGGGGATGTTGAAGATCACGGAAGCAGGCCGCTATCCCTATCTCGAAACAGGAGAATCAGGATTGCTCAACCGCGGCCAATGGGTCATGGCGATTGGTCACCCGGGTGGTATTGATGCTGACCGTGGATTGGTTGTTCGCGTCGGCCGCCTGTTGCGAGAAAGTGAATATGTTCTGCGAACCGATTGCACATTGGTGGGTGGTGATTCCGGAGGACCATTAATCGACATGGATGGCTACGTGATTGGAATTCACAGTCGCATTGGAGGCAGCTTGTCGGACAATATCCATGTTCCAATTGACGCATTCCAGACCGATTGGGACCAACTCGTTGATGGCAAACGAGTGGGTGAAAAATCTCGTCCCAACCTGGGACTGAACCTGGTTGACGATACAAACGAAATCGAAAGTGTCGCCGAGGACGGCCCAGCGGCAAAAGCTGGCCTTAAAAAAGGTGACAAGATCGTTCAGATCGACGATTCCCAAATTGAAGACAAGTCCGACGTCGCTTCCTCGTTTCTCAAACTCAAACCGGGCGACAAGATCAAGATTGTTGTTCAACGCGAAAAAGACGAATTGACAATTGATCTGACCGTTGGCGAGAGATGGTAAGCCCCGCCACAACCCGACACCTGACACTCAAGCCTTAGACTTAAGTCGTATAACCATGAAACCAGAAAAAATCTGCGATCCTACTTGGCGGCCCTTTGCACGTTGTTTGTACTTGCGTCCGCCTTATCAAACCAGCTTTGTCGCCCAATCGGTGCTCGAAGAAGCTCCGCCCGCGATGGCTCAGGATCAAGACGATTCACTCGACGATCAAGACAAGTCCCCCGAATTGCAAACGCCGGACGCGGAACCGTCCGACGAAGACCTTTCCGAGGATCTGGATGATCAGGGCAAGGACTCTGACCCCCAAGCTGACGACGACCAAGACCTGTCGGATGACAACCTTCAAGACGATAAAACTGAGGATGATAATTCGGTAAAGCCGTCTGAAAAACGAATCAATCGCCCGGAAATCGGTGCGAGTGGCCGCTACTCCAAGAATGCCAAAGACGTCATGTCTTTGTTTGCACCTGTCGTCGCTTCGGCTTCTGAATCCACGGTCGTTGTCATGGATGGCAAACGGCAATTGGCGATGGGAACCATCGTCGATTCCGATGGCCTGATCTTGACCAAGGCCAGTGAGTTGGAGGGAGATCTCAAATGCACTTTATCAAACGGAGAGACCTATCCGGCGGTCGTTTTTGGAGTCGATCCGGCGACCGATCTGGCTCTCCTGAAGATTAAAGTCAAAGATTTGGCCGTCGCCCAGTGGAGCGAACAGCCGGCACCGCAAACTGGCCGCTGGTTGGCCACCCCAAATACCTCCAGCGATCCGATCGCAATTGGAATCGTCGGCGTAAACGAACGAATGATTCCTCCCTCCAAGGCATTCCTGGGAATCCAGATGTTAGAGACCGACGACAACACCGGAGTCCGAATCAACCGGGTGATTGCCGGCACGCCCGCCGATCGTTACGGTTTGCTGGTCAACGACATTATTTTTAAGGTCGATGAAACGGAGATTCCCGATCGGACAACGCTGTTGGATGCGCTCGCACAGTATTCGGCGGGTGACATTGCAGTTCTTTCAGTCCATCGCGGCGCAAAAGATCTGCAGTTTTCGCTGACCTTGGCTGATGCTCAGAATGACAGTCCCGAGTTTGACCGCGCCAACCAGCAAAATCGCATGGGCTCCACACCCAGTAAACGCCGTAAGGATTTCCCCATGGCGTTTCAGCATGATTCGATGCTGGAAGCAAATTCCTGCGGAGGTCCCGTGGTCGATCTCGACGGTCGCGTGGTCGGGATCAACATTGCACGTGAAGGCCGTGTTGCCAGCCTCGCCCTGCCAAGAAGCGTTGTCTTGCCCGTGATTGATCAACTGCGAACTGGCGAGTATGCTCCCGCGAATGTCAACGCTGCCAAAATTGAAAAAGTCGACCAGGCATTGTCCGAGATCAATGCCAAGCTGGAATCCTTGCCGCTGTTGTCCGAAGAGCTTGAGCAAAAGCTGAAGGTGTCCGAGGCGCGTGAAGAAGAACTGAATCGGACGCTCAAGGACATCCAGTCGCGATTGAGTGCGATCAAGGAAAAAGCGGACAAGGAACGAGCCGAATTTGATGACCTGACGACTCAACTGAAACGAGCCAAATCAGCAAAACGACGTCTGGAGAAAGAACGCGAAAAGTTGTTAACGGGCTCGAATTAGACTGGCGAAGCTCACAATTTGTCGGTTGAGCGTTCGGGCGAATTGCTCTCCAGGTAGGCTGTCAGCAGAATTTGCGCTGCCATTTTATCCAGCTGGGCCTTTCTTTTTTTGCCTGACAGATTGCTTTGCGAGAGAATCTCACGGGCCATCGAGGTTGTAAAGCGTTCATCGATCCAGCCCACCGGCAATTGCGTGATTCGACTCAGCCAGCCTCCGAACTCTCTCGCCTCCATCGATTTTTCGCTTTCGTCGCCGCTCAGGTGGATCGGCAATCCAACCACAAACCCCACGAGCTGTTCGTCCCTGGCCAGACGCTGAAAAAACGCTGCGTCGAGCGATTCCGTGCGCCGGGAGTAGTTTTCAAAGGGACTGGCGATCCGCTGACCGGGATCACTGATGGCGATCCCAATCCGGACGGTGCCGAAATCGATGCCGGCCAACCGACCTTCGGTCGGGAGTTTTGTTTCAGGCCGTTGCGACATCAGTCTTCCTGCAAAGTCGTGATCGGTCGCAATTGAGATTCCGAGATAAAATATCCGTGCTTGAGAAACTGCAACGTCGCTTCCAGCACGAAAGGCTGCTTCATCATCGTCCCGTGATAGAGCGGCTTGACGAGAAAATCTTTGGCACCCACCAGTTTCGTTTCTTCCAAGCGGACCGTGAAATCGTCAGGGCCCTTGAGAATGATATTGTTCAGCTTTTGGGAATCGGATTGACCGCCAGCGATGATTCCAAATTCCTGCTGCGGCGTCGCCAGTTTTGGCTCAAGCTGTGACCAGTGCGTCGAAAGCTGTGCGCCACTGACGCCCGCGATCGTATTGAACAGGAAACTGTTCTTCAACCACTCCGCCATTTTCGAGCCCTGGTTGGGCGGCCCAATCATGACGATCCGGCCGATTCGCGGATCACCCTGAGATCCGGTTGTCGGATCGGTCGTATCACCCAGGTAATGCCGAATCACAATGTTGCCGAGACTGTGCCCGACAAGATGTATCCGTGTTACTTCGGGACCCAGGCTGTCGATCATCTGCCGTAGCGCGGCCGCATGCACGGCGACTTCTTTTCGAGAACTGGCGTACTCGAAGTTGATCACCTGGTACCCGCCCTCGGACCGCAAATAACTGGACAACTTGTTCATCGACCGGCGGGAGCGGAGCAAGCCATGCAAGACAATCACCAACTCACCTTGGTGTAGCCGGGTTTCACCATTGTTGATCGCTTCGTTCAACCGCTCGTCGCATTGTTCAAACGTGCCATCCGCAATTCGGTAATCCTTGTCGTCGATCAAACGATGTTGCCCGCTGACTTCGTTGCGCTGGATACGCCAACCGGTCGCATGTCGGAGATCGGTCCAGAACTGTTGGCCTCCCAGAGTTTTTGCTGTCAGATTGAATGTCCAAGCCCCCGTCCCTTCCCCGGCCGGAGTCGTGTCGCCGGACGGGTCCGTCTTTTCTTGAGCTGAACCAGGTTCGGCAGGATTCATCGAACACATCAACGCGGTAATGAACACGAGCAAACAGACCACGCAACTCAGGGGGCTCCCTGAACGCCGCCGTTGCCTTAAAGATACGAATTCCATTGACGTTTCTCAAGTTCTGCCACGATTTCCCGAATCGCCGCCTCGTCCTGCTTGTTCGCAACCAATGTCGCGTCAGGCGTATGCACGACAATGCAGTCATCCATTCCGACGGTAACGACGAGGTGCTCGCCGGCCGCACGAATAATTGAGTTTGATGTTTTGATTGACAAATGCCGTCCCGCCACGGAATTCCCCTGTTCGTCCGTTCCGCTTACCCGCGGCACGGCCGTCCAGTTTCCGAGATCGTCCCATTCGAAGGGAGATTCGACGACAAGCACGTTTTGGTAGCGTTCCATCACTGCATAATCGATGGAGGTTCCCTTGATCGCGCAGAACTCGGTTTGCAGCGTTTCCGCGAACCTGTCAGTCCCCAGTGAATCGGCAATCTTCCTGAAGGTGCGCGGCCATTTCGGGTTCGAATTCCTGTAGCGCCTCGAGGATGGTGGCCGCCTTCCAGACAAAGATACCCGAGTTCCAGTAAAAAGTGCCCGCGTCGAGGAATTCCCGAGCAGTTACGGCGTCTGGCTTTTCGCGAAACCGGCTGACCTCGAACGTCGGAAACGTGTGGCCGACATCCATTTTTTGACCGCGCTCGATATAACCGAATACTTCAGCCGGGTAAGTCGGCTTGATTCCGAACGTAACAATGCGCGTCGGATCTTCGGCGACCAGTTGGGCGGCATGTTTCATGGCTTGTTGAAAAACGTCCCGCGGTTGGATGACATGATCGGCCGGCATCACGACCATCGTAGCGTCAGGATCTTTGGCGTAGACCATCGCGGCTGCCAGTCCGACACAGGGGGCCGTGTCCCGTTTGGCCGGTTCTCCAATGACGGATTCGCGGGGGATCTGCGGCAACTGATCGGCAATCGAATCCACGAGACTCTGGTTCGTCACAATCAACAACTGGTCACCACGGCAAAGCCCTTCCAGCCGATCCACCGTCGACTGCAACATCGAGCGCTCACCGACGAGCTTGAGCAGTTGTTTGGGTGTCGCTTTTCGACTGGCTGGCCAAAAGCGGGTACCCGTTCCACCGGCCATGATTGTCGCGTAAAGCATTAAAAAAATCCTCAGTTAGGGCGTGGCCTATGCCAGATAGACCGATCCTTCGATTTTCGTTCCTGGCGTGATCTTCTTTGCCAGTTCATTCGCGTCCACGGCGAATAAGGGATTAATTTCGACGATGGCATGCTCATCAACTTCGGCACCAGCAGCTCTCAACCAGCCTTTGTGCAAGTCGGAAATCGCAGTTTTTACGTGTTCCGGAGTTTCGGCAGGAGCAGGCGGCGCGTTTTTGACTGCACAGAATCCCTCCGTTGGATCGACTTCACAAACGATGGCGTCTTTCGCCCACGGCAACAAGTCGAAAATGAATCGCTCAAATTTGATCGCGTTGTTTTCTGCCGGTTGAACCAGTTTACCACTGACATCCACAAACGGCACTTTTTTGTTCGCCCGATGAAATGGCAACGCGTCCGCCTGAATACTCGTGCGGGCCAGAAAGGCGGCCGAAAAAACGTGGACCGCAATGCTCCCGGCCCACAATTTCAAACTCCCGTCCCGGTTGGTTTGTCGCGCATATTCTTCCGGCAGGTCGCTGTACTCGATAATCTGCACTTTACCATCAACCGAGACAACGTTGCCGACCTTTTGTAATGGATCGTGCTTGCGCACCACCTGCGTCGTCATCTCCGAGCCGGCATCGATGTGGCATCCAATCAGGGCCGGATCGCAAACCTGGATCAGAGGATTGTCAACCTGCCCGTAAAACACATGCTCAATGCCTCGATCTAACATATCCGCCAGCGAACCGCTTTGCGCCAAAGCGGCCAACATCCCCCCGTGACCATCGGGGCTGAGAAACAAACTGTCCTTCGCGGCGAGTATCAGTTTGCCCTGGATGTCGACAGCCGGCATCGTGCCCTGGCAGAACAGCTTGAAGTCTTCCGCGGGATAGCCAAAGTTCTCATGTTCGCGAAGATAGGCCGCCGATTCGTCATGGGTTGGCGGGCTGGTCATGACGTACAGCGGCACTTTGGAACCGAATTGCCTGGCTCGGGCGAGGACCTTTTCGATAATCACCTGGTACAGAGAACGGCCACTGACGGGACCGATCGGAAACATCCCTTTGGGGTAATCGAAACCTAACCGGCTGCCCTGCCCTCCAGCCGTCAAAATCATCGCGACTTTGCCGGCTGACAACGCGTCCGCACCCAACTGATAGGCTTTGGCGTACGAGTCGGGATTTTTGAAATCGCTTAACGTAATCGCAGGCGGCACCTCGGCCTGCGAAGACAACTCGATCCAATAATCATCTGCCTCGATCTGCTCACATAGTGTTTTTAACAGCTGAAAATCAATGGCTTCAATTTGCCCCCCCAGCCGTCGCTGTTGATCCGCAGAGAGTGTTTCCCAAAACGCCAACAGGTGACTCTGGCCAGCCGCCTCAAGGTCCGATTGAATTCGTGTCGAGTCCACTTGATGATTACCTGCTCGAATTCCCTGCAAAATTTTCAACCAAGCCTTGCAAACGCAATCACTTCGACCATCACCTCAGCTGGATTGGCCGTCGGACGATTCAACAAGATTTCCAGCCTGATTCCAAATCTCTGGCGGTCAGTGACCCGGACCGACGCATCATCCGAATCCATGACAATCGCTTCAACGTCGGGGATGGCACTCATCATCGGGTACAACGGCACGTGTAACGCGTATCGTTGCTGATCCGGTTGCAAACAGCAGCGAAAATATCCTGCCAACGTATCCTGTCCGTTTTCGTTTCGTCGCGTCAAGTGTTGGGTCAGATTCGGATCAGCCAGAATCTGCTCGGTGACCATTTCTTGATCGAGCGGTGCAACTTCGTCGTGTTCGCCCAACATGGATGGCGCTGAAAATAGGGGTTCGGGTTGAAACGGCGGTTCGCTGGTCATCGTGTGCGCTAAAAATCGCGAGCTGGAAAGGACGAATTGAAATAAAAAAAGGCAGCCCCAGGCTGCCCTTAGAACATAAGTTAATTCACAATTGCCTTAAATGGCAGTTGCTCCCGCCTTGGCCTTTTCGGCCAATTCTGCCGCCGAATCGGTGTTTTCCCACGTGAAGTCCGGGTCATTTCGGCCAAAGTGTCCGCCCGCTGCCGTTTTCCGAAAAATCGGGCGACGGAGTTTCAGATACTTGATGATACCCTGTGTCGACAACGGGTAATGTTCCTTGACGATTTCGCAAATTCGACTGTCGTCAATCGTACCGGTTCCCTGTGTGTCGACGTGAACGCTGACCGGATCGGCAACACCAATCGCATAAGCCAATTGGACTTCACAACGGTTCGCCAAACCGGCAGCGACAATGTTTTTCGCGACGTGCCGCGCCATATAGGCGGCGCTGCGGTCCACTTTGGTTGAGTCCTTGCCACTGAAGGCACCGCCGCCGTGGCGACCCCACCCACCGTAGGTGTCGACGATGATCTTGCGGCCGGTCAAACCACAATCGCCGTGAGGTCCGCCGATTTCAAATTTACCAGTCGGATTGATATGGTATTGAATATCACCTTTATCCAAGGCTGCTGGCAAACAAGGTTTGATGATTTCGTCCCGGACATACTTGCGGAGCGTTTCTGTGTCCACATCGGGACTGTGCTGCGTCGAGACGACCACCGTGTCAATGCGCACCGGAGTGAAACCTTCGTATTCGACCGTCACCTGGCTCTTGCTATCGGGTCGCAACCAATTGACTTCTTTTGAAAAACGGGCCTTGTTTAATCGCTCCAGAATTTTGTGCGAAAGCGCGATTGGCAGTGGCATCAATTCCTTTGTGTCGTCGCAAGCGTAACCAAACATCAATCCCTGATCGCCGGCACCGTCAGCGTCGACGCCCAGGGCAATGTCAGGGCTCTGCTGGTCAAGCTTGACAATCACTTCGCACGTATCACAACCAATCCCGGTCTTGGCATCCGTGTAACCCACGTCGCGCATCACGCTGCGAACCAGTTTTTCGACGTCGACCTTGGATTTTGATGTGATCTCCCCCGCGATCACACACAGCTCGGTCGTAACGAGTGTTTCACAGGCCACGCGACTGGATGGGTCGCCAGCCAACATCGCATCCAAAATGCTGTCGGAGATTTGATCAGCCAACTTGTCCGGATGGCCCATACTTACAGATTCACTGGTAAACAGATAGTTGCCTGAGGCCACGCTTTTTCTCCTCGAATTCAAGCCAAAAAGTTTAAAGGGCAATTGTAACTCAAAGGATGGCGGGAAGTATAGGTAAACTCACGCTGCGCGAGTCCGGTTTTCGCCGTTTTCAGTCAGCAGTCCACATAATCCGGCAATCGTGCGAGCCGTCGCACCCTGCTGCCGCCGAACCAGGGACTGGGCCCGCTGGCCAATCTCCCGCGACCATTGCCGATCGCCCAATGCCCGGTTGATAAACAGCTCCAATTCGCGCTCATTGTTGACGACTACAGCCGCGTCCGCCTCGAGAAGCTGTTCGACGATCACACGAAAATTTTCGGTTCTTGGTCCAAAGCAGACGGGCATCCCGAACGCAGCTGGTTCAATCATGTTTTGCCCGCCCCGGGAAGAAAAACTGCCGCCGACCAATCCGACGTCGGCCACTCCCCACCAACCACCAAGTTCGCCGATGACGTCAACGACTAGAATCGGATGGGGCTTGCCCGTCAACTGCCCCGGGCTGTTCAGCCGCGAACGAAATTCGTACTCGAGTCCTTGCTGACGAATCATCATCGCAATCCGCGAACTGCGCTCGGGATGCCGGGGAACCAGGATCAGCCGTAGCTCGGGATGCGAGTTCGCCAGCTTCTGATACACGGAAATTGCCAATTGTTCTTCTTCCACCTGCGTGCTGCCAGCGAGGAAGACGAAAGCTCTTTCGCCTGGCAACAGCTTCCTCAGTTGGCGAGTGCGGGGATTGTCCCGCTCGGTTTCCACATTGTCGAACTTGACACTTCCCGTCACCACGATCTGCGACGGATCACAACCGACGCGCCGGAAGCGATCCGCGTAGGTTTCGTTTTGCACGCACAGGAGCCTGATACGCGAGAAGATTTTGGACAAGAACGGCCTCAATCGACAGTAACCGCGAAAACTGGATTCGCTGAGGCGAGCGTTGGCGATCATCACGGACGCTCCAAAACGGTCGGCGCACAAAATCAGGTTTGGCCAGAGTTCCAATTCCGCCAGCACGAGCACATCGGGGCGAATTCGCCGCAGAACGCGATTGACGGCCCAGGAAAAATCCAGCGGGCAGAAGAAGACAGAGTGATCTGGGAAGCGGGATTTTGCCAAGTCATAACCGGATTCCGTGGAAGTCGAAATGACGACGTCCGTGCCGGGTTGTTCGGCCTGCAACCGGTCAAGCAGCCCGGACAGCAAATTGATTTCACCGACACTGACCGCATGGAACCAGACGCAGCGGCGCGATGCGGTTCGCAACGGGACGCTGCCCCACAGCTTTTGCGACCAGCCCCGCCGACTCTTGTTTTGCACGCCATACCGCCACAGTAGCCACGGCGAAATGATGACCAGGCAAATAGCATAGATGATGTTTAACAGCCAGCTCAAAGGATTCCTTTCCCGATTTTGGCTGGACCCCGAGTCGCGACCGTTCACTGGGCCCATTCCTGAGGAGGTTGGAGTCTGTGGGGGGTCGTGTTATTGAGGAAAAAACAACTTCGTCAAAACGACTCCCGACTCCTTGGTCAGGTTTTTGCTTCCCGTTGTCGCATGCAACAAGCCTTGTATTTCTTTCCGCTGCCACAGGGGCACGGTTCGTTGCGACCGACTTTGGCTTTTCGATTTCGAATGGTTTCGATTTTGACTTCGCCTTGCCGGTCAATCGCTTCGTTCTGTTCCCTGGCGATATCGCTTTCATGAACCGCTGGGGCGGCATCGTGGCGGGCACTTGTTTCCACCAGGGTGTTGCTGACAAAGCCCTCGTTCATCTGTTCCATCCGAAACACGAGGTCGGTGACGCGTTCGCCAATCGTGCGCCACAGGCCTTCGAACATCCGCATGCCTTCGCGCTTGTATTCGACTTTAGGGTCCAGTTGGGCCATTCCGCGGCTTCCTACGGCACTCCGCAGATAGTCCATCGCCAACAAGTGATCTTTCCAGGAGGAATCGACGATTTCGAGCAGGACGACGCGTTCCATGCGACGAATTTCCGGATGGAAATGATCTTCGACGATCGAATCGAGTTTTTTCTCCAACGCCTCCTGGTCGAGTTGTTCGACGTCGGCAATCTCCAAATCGTAATCGAGCTGGGATTTGAACCATTGACTGAGCGAAGTCGCCGAGCCATTGGCGTTCTTGAGTGGAACTTCGCCGTTTTGTGAAAGGCTGGAAACTTTTTCCAGCAACGTCTCTTTGGCCGATTTGGCAATCCGCTGATGATCAAGACTCTTGGCAACGAGCAATTCGCGAATTTCGTCCCGCTGTTTATTTTTCAGGTCTTCAATCGACAAGTCGGATTCGAATCGTCGACTGGCCCACGAGACAAGCCCTTCGCGGTCGATTCTCGGTTGGGCACCGCCACCACTGGCGACGGCAAACTGATACATACCGGCCATCACCGGGTATTCAGCCTCTTTTTGGATGTACTTCGCGATCGCCAGATCGGAAATGTAGTCCATGATTTCCTGGTTGGAATGAAACGCTTTGACGGTATCAAGATCGACCTGGAAACCGAATTTGGCGTTGACCCAGGCGATCGCGGTCCGCAACCCATAGTCGTTTTCCAACATGGGAGCACCCGCCGAGATGTCGACTTTCTGGAGCGCTTCGCGGGCCTTGTTGATCAGCATTTCGTCGACGCGATCACGCCCTGCCTTGATGAGATCCTTGTCGCGGAAACTCAGCCCCCACCGCACATTGACGAATTTGGCAAGTGCTTCCCAGTTCCATTCACTTTCTTCTTCCGCCAGCGGCAGGTTCTCTTCAATGGCGCCGAGGATATCTGTTTCGGCAGCCCGTTCGGCTTCGTCTTTGGCAATCTGAACCGCTTCATCGATTTCACGGTTTTTGAATATCTTTGGATCGAGTTCGACGGACAAATGCGTCCCGGCATAGCGTGCAAAGGATTCACCACCAAAATGCGGTTCGAGGCAAGTATTCAAATTCAATTCGACCTGCTCGCGGATCATGTCGTGAATGATCTGGCGACAGCTGACTCCATCGAGAATGTTCTGCCGGAACTTGTAGACACGCTTGCGCTGCTCGTCCATTACCTCGTCGTATTCGAGCAGGTTTTTGCGAATCTCAAAGTTGAACTCTTCCCGCTTCTTTTGAGCACCATCGATGCGCCGCGAGACCATTTTGCTTTCAATCGGCACGTCGTCTTTGAAGCCGCCCATTTCCAGAATGCGTTTGACATAGGGACCGGCAAAAATCCGCATCAAGTCGTCATCGAGGCTGAGGAAAAAGCGGCTGCTGCCGGGATCACCTTGCCGACCACACCGACCGCGAAGCTGCAAGTCGATGCGGCGGGCGTCGTGGCGCTCCGAGCCGATCACGTGCAGGCCGCCCATTTTCTTGACCTTCTCGCCCATTTCGGCCATGGCGTGTTCCTTGTCGATCGACTCAACAAGTGCATCCCATTCCTCGCGGGGGACATCCAGCCGGGTTGGATATTTGTCCTGGAGTCGCGCCCAAGCCATCGTTTCCGGGTTTCCGCCGAGCACAATATCGGTACCGCGACCGGCCATGTTCGTGGCAATCGTGACCGCGCCCATACGACCGGCCTGGGCCACAATTTCGGCTTCCCGTTTGTGGTTCTTGGCGTTGAGAACTTCGTGGTGGATTCCGCGCTTCGTCAGCAGGTGGCTGAGCAATTCACTTTTTTCAATCGAAACCGTACCGACCAGAATCGGCCGCCCCGCCCGCTGGACACGATCAATCTGTGACCGCTGAAAAGTTCTGAGGCTGACCGTCACCTTTGCCGGCGATGACGACTTCGTGATCGTTTTCCGATTTGAGTTTGCCGACGAAAAAGTCACCATTTTTCAGGAAGACAATATCCCATTTGTGATAGTCTTCAATTTCGTTGGCGATGGCTTGCCATTTGAATTTTTCGGTGCTGTAAATCGTGTCGGGATATTCGTTCCGTTGCAGCGGGCGATTGGTCGGAATCCCAATCACATCCAGTTTGTAGATTTCCCAGAATTCGCCCGCCTCGGTCAACGCGGTACCTGTCATGCCGCAGATCTTGTCGTACAGCTTGAAGTAGTTTTGCAACGTGATCGTCGCCAGCGTTTGCGTTTCTTCCTTGATCTTGACGCCTTCTTTGGCTTCCACTGCCTGGTGCAGCCCGTCGCTCCATTGGCGGCCTTCCATCAAACGACCGGTGAATTCGTCGACGATCACGATCCCGCCGTCTTTGATCACGTAATTGACGTCAAGCTTGTAGAGATTGTGCGCTTTGAGGGCGTTATCGATCAGGTGGGGCCATTCCATGTTCCCCTGTGTATAAAAGCTTTCGACGCCGGCCATTTTTTCGGCGAATCGCACGCCTTCGTCCGTCAACGTCGCCGTGTGGTCTTTTTCGTTGACCTGGAAATGCAGGTCCTTGGTCAAGGCGCGGGCAATCTTGTCGGCTTCGGCATAGCGGGTTACGTTTTGATGCGCCGGGCCGGAAATGATCAACGGCGTCCGCGCTTCGTCGATCAGAATGTTGTCAACTTCGTCGATAATCGCAAATGCCAGCGGACCCTGCGATTGTTGATAACGTTTTTCATATCGGTCGTCGTTACGCGCTGCCTGCCGCATGTTGTCGCGCAGGTAGTCAAAACCAAACTCGTTATTGGTTCCGTAGGTGATGTCCTTGTCATAGGCTTTCTGACGCTCGAGGACCGGCATGTTGGACTGAATCGCGCCCACCGTGAGCCCCAGGCCCATGTACAGCGGGGCCATCCATTCCATGTCGCGGCGAGCCAGGTAATCGTTCACCGTCACGACGTGCACGCCGCGCCCCTCCAGCGCGTTGAGGTAGGCCGCCAGGGTTGCGACCAGGGTTTTACCTTCGCCCGTTACCATCTCGGCCACGGCACCCGAGTGGAGCACCATGCCGCCAATCATCTGCACATCAAAGTGCCGCATGCCCAAATATCGTTTGCCTGCCTCGCGACAAACTGCAAACGCCTCGGGCAAGATGTCGGTCGTCGTTTCTCCGTTGCGGAGCCGCTCTCGAAACAGCACCGTCTGTTGAGCAAGCTCTTCGTCGGACATCTTTTCATACCGAGGCTCAAGCGCGTTGATCGCATCCACGCGGCCCTGCATCTTTTTGACGTGTCGCGCATTGGATGACCCGAAGAGGTTCGTCACCGTCCTCTCAAATCCGCGTAGCAACCCATTAAAAAAATAGGTAATGCCATCCCATACGAGTTCCAGTTGTTCCATGGTCTTGTCTTGCCGTATATATTTTCGTGGTCAGGCAGATCGCTCAATATTTTTGCATAGCTTCTGCTAATTTGGAAACTTTGGCTATGCGAATGACGTGCAATTTTGTCAGGTGAACGCCGACCGGGGTGATCGAATTGTCGGTTGGTCTTCAAATCGAGTCAGGAGTTTTTCGGGGCTGAGCCCGATTATCCGTAAGTCGTTTCCTGATAACAGATTATATTTCTTCTGTTGAAGGGTCAACGGAGATCGCAGCCGCCTACATCAAACCTGTCGAAGTTGCCAGAATTGGCTATTTCGACAGACTTTACGCCGATTCACTGCTTCACAGGGCAATTTACATGCCGCTCGATAGTCAATCCTTGCTAATGCAGGCTGAAGAGCAAGCCCGGGCGAATCAATTTTTCGTCGTTAATTGGCAACTTTCGTCCAAATTAGCTTGGCACAGGATGGCCACCTTGAGTGCAGAATCGAATCTTCCACTGGTCCCCCAAAGTCCAACGTGAAAAAACTACCGCTTACGATTGATTTCCCGGGACAAATGATCCTCCTGGGAACAGGCACTTCGGTGGGAGTTCCGGCGATTGGTTGCCGTTGCGCGGTCTGCCAGAGCAATGATCCGCGGAACAAACGTACGCGGGCCAGCGCAATTGTGGGCCTGCCAGACGGAAATTTGTTGATCGACACCTCGCCCGATCTTCGTCAACAGTTGCTGCGAGAAGGAATCGGAATTGTTCACGCGGTAATTTACACCCACGAACATTCGGATCATGTGATGGGTTTTGATGATCTGCGGCTGTTTCAGTTCTACCTGGGGCATGCCGTGCCGGTCTACTGTAATGGGCAAGTCGAACAACGGTTAAGCGACGGCTTTCGACTACGCTTTTTCCGACGAGCCCTCGACGCATGTCGGAGCCGTGCCCGCGGTCGAACTGATCCCCATCGACTATCAACCACTTTCGATTCTGGGCGCGACCGTAATCCCGATTCCGCTCAAACATGGCCCCAACTTTGACGTCCTGGGGTTTCGCATCGGCAACGTCGCCTATTGCACCGACGTCAGTGAGATCCCCGAATCGAGCTGGCCGCTGTTGGAAGGCCTCGACACGCTGGTTCTCGATGCCTTACGTCCCGAGCCGCACGTGACGCATCTGAGCGTCGATCAGGCAGTCGATGTTGCGCAGCGACTGGACGCCCGGCAGACGTATTTTACGCATTGCTCGTGTCGGCTGGATTACCGCGCAGTGAATCCTCGGTTGCCGGCAGGCATCGAAGTTGGTTACGACGGTTTGAGGATTGAATTGACGTGAAACAAGTGGAACTTCCGGGCGTGTTTCGTTTGACATCAAGCCGGCCACAGACGCCCTGCGGCTAACCGTTAAACAAGCTGATGGGAGCGTCAGCAAATGAAAACAGCCGCGTACTGACACGCGGCTGTTGCGATTTCGATTTGTTCAATCCACGACTATTTCTTGGCGATCTTGTCCTTGTCGATCAGATCGAGATAATCCGATGCGATGTTAAAGACCTCTGTCAGGTAAAACGTCTTTTGGATTTCATCGCTGGAATGATTGATCTGGTCTTCAATGGTCTTCTCGTCTTCTTTTTCCGCGTTAAGTTCCTTGCGACGAGCATTGAATTTCTCTTCATTCAGCGTGACTGATTTTCGTTCTTTTTGTTTGATGTACTCGGCGATGTTTTTGTTGCGATTAACAAAATCTTCCGACTTGGCAACGCGTTCCTGTGACCGCTGTTGCAAGGCTGTTAACACATCATTGGAAACCATTTGCATTTTCGTGTACTTCGCCGGCGAAATTCGATCAAACTCAACGGGGTAATCGAGGTCCGATTCTCCCACGTCCATGTGATCGCTGATCGAAGGCAACGTGATATCAGCCAGCACACCCCGCTGTTGGGTACTGTCGCCGTTAGGCCGATAAAACTGCTGCATCGTAATTTTCAAGGCACCAAACATGTTGGGTGGATTTTCGACTTTGAACAAAAGCTGGTTCAGGTTGACGAGATTTTGAACGGTACCTTTTCCATGCGTTGTCGTATCACCGACGACGAGCCCGCGTCCGTAATCTTGAACTGCTCCGGCGAGAATTTCGCTGGCACTTGCACTGAACTTGCTTGTCAACACGATCAGCGGCTTGTCCCAGGCCATGCCGACGGCTTCGTCATTGTGTTTGTGGACCTGCCCATAGGCGTCTTTGACCTGGACAACCGGCCCGTAATCAATGAACAGACCGGTGCAGTCGATCGCTTCCCGGAGGCTACCGCCGCCGTTTCGACGGAGGTCCAGTACGACACAATCGACATCCTGGGTTTTGAAATCCTCAAGAATTCGTCGGACGTCTTCGGTGGTGCTGCGAACTTCGTCACTGCGACGACTGGAAGCACTCATGTCGGCATAGAAACTTGGCAGATCAATAACACCTATCTTTCGCGGCATTCCATCCGGGATTTTTGCCTTCTTCAAAGACCTTGCCGCTGGCCGCGCTGTCTTCCAGTTTGATCTTCTCGCGGACAATCGAGATCGTCTTGATTTCACTGCTGTTTTCCGGCATGACCCCCAGGCGAACGGTTGTGCCCGCCTTACCGCGAATCAACTTGACTACGTCGTCCAGTTTCATTCCAGTCACGTCGACTGGTTCGCTGTCGTCACCCTGACCGACGGATACAATTTTGTCCTCAACCTGAATTTCACCCTGCTTATCTGCCGCTCCACCGGGAACGATCCGTTTGATGACCGTGTATCCGTCATCCGTGGCCGAAAGCGTTGCCCCGATTCCTTCCAACTGCAGGCTCATGGCAATCAGGAAGTTTTCGAATGATCCTTTGGACATATAGGATGTGTGCGGATCAAAGGCGCTCGTGATAGCAGTGACATACATTTCGACGACGTCTTCGTTGTCAGTCTGGTGCATGCGGGTGTCATAGGCGGTATATCGCTGACGAAGTTTTTCGATCGGGTCCTTGCCAGGTTTGCCTTCCTTTTCCAATTCGGTTTGAACACCTTTTTCCACAAGCAGGTTGTACTTGATTCGCTTCCGCCAAATTTCGCGAGCCTCGGCATCATCTTTCGGAAAATCGACTGCGTCACGATCGGTAATCATCTCTTCGTCAATCGTAAAGTCGTGTTTTTCTTCCAGCAGTTCCAACGCCGTCGCGACTCGTTGGTCAACTCGCTCGAGAAAACGGTTATAGATCGCAAAGGCAGCCGTATAGTCACCTGACTTGATCTGGTCATCGAGTTCATCGCGATAGACTTCGAACTCCTTGATATCCGATTTCAAAAAGTAGACTTTCATCGGGTCGAGATTCTTGATGTACAGATCAAAAGCCCGCTCGGAAATCTTGTTGTCCAGCGGTCGCGCCGAAAGGTGATCTTGCTGCATTAAGGTCGAAACCAGCAACGACACCTGGCGATCAATCTGAGTCGGTTTGCCCAACTTGTCGGCATTGGCGTTAAGGGTAAAACCAAACACTACAACGCCAACGATGGCGGCCTTGAACCCAGACTGGACTTTGCATGGGGAAACGAGGCAAGGATTATTTGAACGCATGTTATTTCCTCAAACGGTTTATCCGAAATGACTCAGATTTCGTATCTTAACAAAAGTTGGCACCGGAATCGTAGAGTCTAAACTTAACACCGGCAAGAGCGATTTCACTTGTAAATACCTGATCCTCACCAAAGCAGGGCCTCGAGCCAGCATATCGAGCGATTTCGGCCCTGCCTCCAATTCGGGAAGAGCATTTCTGGCGTGGCGGGACAACATTCGATAACCATGGGCAGATTGGCCGTAAGCTTAAACCCCGCAGATCGGTATTCGGCCCATTGAAAGATGAATTCGGTTCAAATGCCGAGTTGGATTCCAGGAGGAAATAACTCTTTCGGTTTATCGACTGAACCGAATCTGCAATTTATAATTCACCGTCGTGGTAGAATAACCCATTATCCGAGGTTTCAACGTCCGCGGCTTCAACGCTTCCATTGCAGCCGGGCATCAATCCGAATCTTTTTTCAATTCAATTCAGCGGGACAAATCCGAACTGGATACGCGGCTCCTGCCAGCATGGTTCAGCAGATATTCTCGCGGTATCCGGTCCGTTCCGGACTAATCTAGCATGATGTGTATCTTTCTTTGAGGTTGATTCGAACCGTGCCAGCCTTCCTTTTGATGAATGCGGGAGCAAATTCCGGCGCCCGATTTGAACTCAATCCGAACGAAACCAATCTTCTCGGCCGTGATTGGCAGTGTCAGATCGTTCTGAATGATCCACAGTGTTCGCGAGTCCATGCGCATGTTTACCAGGACGACGACGGCTGGTGGGTGCGGGACAACAAGAGCAGCAACGGAACTTACGTGAATGGTCAAACCGTCGACCATGCCAAACTGGGTGATGGAACGGAACTGCGCGTGGGCAGTTGCCTGTTTACGTTTTCGCTGAACGAAACGATTATCCCGGTCGATGACGCGGATCCAAAATCGACCCACCACACGATCATTCTGGATGAGTCGATGGACCCGCGGGAAACGGGCCAGTACACCCTGAATTTCCTGAAAGGTCACAACTGGGGGCAGGATTTCTTTTTCCTGTTTCAATTAAGTGTCAAACTGCTGGGCGTCGACGATCCCGAGTCTGTCATCTCCATTTGCATGCGACGCCTGTTTGATCGAACGCAAGCCTCGGCAGCCGGATTCCTGTGGTTAAACGATAACGGACAACTGACACCCAAGATCGTCTTCCCCGAAGACCAGTCCGAAAAGTTGGCCATCAACGAAGATTTGACGCGACGTGTCGTCACCCAGAAACGGGCGATTCGCATCGAGCAGGAAACCGCAGAGCTCTATGCTGATTCCATCTGTGTTCCTCTGATTTCAGACGAAGAAGTCAAAGGTGCGATTCACTTGTATCGGCAAAGCAAGCCGTTTCACGATTCGCATTTTCAACTGGCCTGCGCGATGGCCAACATCATGGTCCGCTCGCTGGCGCGAGCCAACCGGCAGGCATCGCTGGTTGCCGAACATTCGCGGCTGGTTGAAAAGTCCGCGACGTTTGATGAACTGCTGGGCGAGAGCCCGAAAATGCTGGAACTGAAATCACGCATCACGCGCGTCGCCAAGGCATCAGGATGCGTGTTGATCCGCGGGGAAAGCGGAGCCGGAAAAGAACTCGTGGCCCGGGCACTGCATCGAGCCAGCCCCCGCGCCGATCGCCCGATGTTGAGCGTCAACTGCGCGGCCATTCCTCGGGACCTGATGGAAAGCCAGTTGTTTGGCCACAAAAAAGGCTCGTTTACCAGCGCCGATCGCGACCACATCGGCTGGTTCCAGCAAGCTGACCTGGGCACACTGTTCCTGGACGAAGTCGGCGAGCTGACGCTCGAAGGGCAAGCCAAGCTCTTGCGGACCCTGGAAGGACACCCCTTTCTGCCCGTCGGCGGCACCGAGGAGGTACAGCGTCGACGTGCGCGTGATCTGCGCGACCAATCGTGACTTGAAAGAGTTTGTTGCCGAAAAAAAGTTCCGTGAAGATTTGTATTATCGACTTACGGTTTACGAACTTTACATTCCGCCGCTGCGGGATCGTGAAGGCGACATTCAAATGCTGATCAATTTTTTCCTGGATCACTTTCGCAATCGGCATGGCAAATTCGATTTGAAACTTTCCAAGAAAGCCAATGCCCGGTTGTTGTCCTACCAATGGCCCGGCAACGTCCGGCAGCTCAGAAACGTGATCGACAGCGCCGTCGTAATGTCGGAAGGAAACGAAATCCGCAGTGAAGATATTGGAATTCGGGATGTCGGTGAAAATGAATTTGAAACACTCCGGATCGATCATTGGGAGCGGAAGTTAATCGGTGATGCGCTCAAACGAACCGACGGCAGCGTCCCCAAGGCAGCGGAACTCCTGGGTATCAGCCGCGCGACGCTGTATCGGAAAATCGACGAATACGGGATCAAGCGAAAATAGGTACCCAGTACCCAGTACTCGACTCGGAGAGTCAAGCTACAAATTCGCGCCGCCAACCCTCAACCCTTCCCGGCGTTGGGTGCTAATTTTCTTACCTCCATGTTCCTACCAAAAGTGAGTACAGATAGGTAGGAAAATGGAGGTAGGAAGATGTTGGTTGAGACAGGATCGTGTTTGGCAGGCACAATCAATAATTATGGCTACGCAGCATGGTTTACGACCGTCTTTTTCTGCGACATCATTCTGTCATACATCATTCTGTCACTCGACTCGGAGAGGCTGTGATTTTATTCATGCATTGACCCCTCACCGTAGCCGCGTCCGCGTCTGTCCCAAATACGGAACAACCGCGACTCAGACGCGGTGTCAGTCTGGGACAGACCGATCTACGTAAAAAATCACAAGCTCGGAGAGTCAAGCTACGATTTGGCATTCCCAATTTCGCACGACCGGTATTCGTTACGCGGCACGCTGGGGCAGAATCACCGTCGGCTTGGACGTACGGCAGCGGCGGGCAAACGCGGTGCCTGTCAAATCTCCCGTATTCGGAGTGCTCGGAAACGTAACGACACTGACCTTACGTTTCTTCTCATCTTGCGTCTGTTTCTTCGGTGGCTCGTCGCCGGGAGGTGGAAACGCGGTGCCCGTAATTCCCTTGATGTGGATATCCTGCTGCGGGAAAGCAATTTCAATTTTCTGCTCGCGGAAGGCCTGATCGATGCGCATATTCAAATCGTGACGAACCACCGCAAATTGGTCGCGGGACGGGATGACGACCCGCAATTCAAAATTGAGCGTACTGTCGCCAAATTGCTCGAATACGACTTGCGGTTCCGGGTCATTGAGGACCAGTGGACATTGGCGGGCTACCTCGAGGAGCGTCCGTTCGACAAGCCGGGTATCGGACCCGTACGCGACACCGACTGGAAAAATCAGTCGTGAGAGTCGATCACTCAACGTCCAGTTCATCACATCTTCGGTAATGAACTTCTTGTTGGGAACGATCAACTCGCGATAGTCGAGGTCTTTGATTGTGGTTGCCCGCAATTGCATGCGCGTCACGGTTCCCGTAACACCATTGACGGTCACGACATCGCCCACACGCACGGGACGTTCGATCAGGATAATAATCCCCGAAACAAGATTGGCGAAAATTTCCTGAAGTCCGAAACCGAGGCCCACCGTCAAGCCAGCCGCCAGCCACTGCACTTTGGACCAAGTGAAGCCCACGATCTGGAATGCAATTAATGCGCCGATGATACCGACGACGTACCGCAGCACGAACGAAATCGCGTAGCGACCACCCTTATCCAGGGGCAGTCGATCCAACAAAGTGATCTCGAGCAGGCCGGGCAGATTGCGGCTGAGCACGTAGGTAATCGCAAGGACACCGATCGCGAGCAGTAGATGACGCAACGTTACAAATGTTTTGCTGCCATCCGCAGCAATCGCCAGTTGCCATAATTCGACTTCGTCCAGGTATCCGATGACTGACAACATATTCGACCAGACATGCCAGCCTGCCAGAACGATCACGACCAGGGCCGTCACGCGCAGCAGCCGATTGACCTGGGTTGAAATTGCGTGAATATCAATCGATTCGCGTTGATCGATTTGACCTTCGGAGTTTCGATTCAGTTGACGAAGCTTGATCCGAAACTGGGTGATCAACAAAACACGGCTGACAAAACCTGTCACCAGCGCCGTGCCAATGACCAGTAAAATCGTGATCGTCAACCGCCAACTCAGCTGGGCAGCAGTGAAGTGGTAGCCGGCACCGGCCAGCAGACCAAAACTCAACGGCAGGACGGCAATCAGTGCCGTAACGCTACGTTGACACCAGCAAATCCATGAATCCTTGCCGCCGCAATCCGCAAACCATCGCTTGATCGATTGGCTGGTGGACCACATGCCAATCGTTAATGCGACCATCGATGCCATGAACAGCACTCGCCCCAACGAGTCATAATGAACTCCGCCTTGAAACGTCTCCATGGCGGTACACAGGAAATTAAGGGGAATACACAGCCAGACCAGTTTGCCGATCGTTTTTAGAAGTCCGTCGGTCATGATCGGCGACCAGCCAAAATGATTTTCGGCGACGCCGCCGGCACGCAGTGCTTTGGCAAGAACCAGGGAGAAAAACAGGATCGGAATCGTCGCTTGCAGTCCGCGGACGATCGCTCCCCGCAGCGAAGCGGTGTCAAAAGCCGGCTGCAGCTGCCACGTGATGATCAACAGGATCAGCGGCATCAACGCGGCTTGGCACATCGTGAGTGCCGTGGCCTTGATGGTGGGAGCGTAATTGGAAAACAACTGAATGTTGTTCAACAGCGCTGCATTGGGGCCCTTGGGACTGGCAGCCGTTTGTGTTTCCGTGTGGGTCATGGACGTTTTATTGCTGCTTAAGTCGACGGGTGAAAATCAACAGGACAAAAACCCCGCAGATTCCGAGTAATGATTCATGAGGCCGCTTGCGAAATCGACCTGTAAAATCCATCCCGATTTCGCCCCAGGCCCCGGGTGAAAAAAAACTTCTCAAACCGGAGGCTGAACCCGCAACGTCATTCAGCGATACGGGATCCGCGTTGCGAACCCACAGCGCCTTCTCGTCGATGTAGCTGCGAATTTCCGTTATTCGATCAATCAACTTCTTGCGATCGACCGACAACTGCGCCAACAGGCCGAGATATTGGTTGTAGTCGTTAGTCAAATCGTCCAGGTATTGCCGTTTCGTCTGGACAAATTTGATGGCCATTGCTGATAGCGGTTCACCCCCGACAACCTGATCGGCAACTTCATTCAGTTCATTGGCAACGAACTCAGCCGGGTCGGAAAGCGATTTGCGTTCTTCTTCGAGTGCGATTTGGGCGATGGTAATCGTTTGTTGTTCGGCCTGAATCTCCTTGATCCGAATCTGGCTTTCCGAAGGAGAGCCCAAGGCTGCGGCGGCTTTGCACGAGCAACATCCCGTTGTTGGCGTTCGTGACTCCAACCTGCTTGATCTTGCTTTCCAAATCCTGTTTCTTTTGCAGCAACGAATCAACAAGTCCGCTGAGGAGCGACAGCTCTTCGTTTGCTGTTTGAATCCGGCTGGTGATGTTACTGCGCAGCTGCGTCAATTCCTGGTTACGCGCGGCAATGTCCTTCAAGGCTGGGTGGGCATTGATCGCCTCCAGCTTGGCCTGCCGGGCCTGGTTTTGAACTTCCTCTCGACGCAAATCCGAAATCGCGGTTTCGTAACTGGCGATATCCGCTTTGAGGTATTTGATGTGGCGCGAAGTTCGATCGCGTTTCAGCGGCAGGACCTTCCCCGCCAGTTTTTGTCGTTCGATTTCAGCGTCCAGCATCTCCAGTTGTGTTTCAAACGAGATTTTCTTGGAGATCTGCAACAGCCAGCTAAGTGAGCATCAAGATCATCGTTGGAATCGGAAATCGTGGCGAGTCGTTCCCTTGCCGTCGCCAAATCTTCGCTGGTCGTTGCCCGAATTTCAGGTATCTCCGTAATGCGCTGGCTGAGTTCGGTGTTTTCCTTTTCCAGATCGGCAAGCAATTTTTCCTGCTCTTGAAGTTCGCGTTGCAGTCGTTGCAATTCCGCGTCCAACGCAGCAGCCGTCGAGTCCGTGGGAACGCTGGCAGCCTGAAGCTGGGGTTGTTCGACAAGTTCCTGTTCCAGGCGTTTGCAGCGCAGCAGGATAATCGGCCAGCTGTTTTTGGAATTCGTCCCGCTTCAGCTTGAAGGTGGCTGTTTTCAACAGCGCACCTTGAGCGCTGGCTAACATTTCCAGACGTTCGGCTTTCTGCATTTCATCCATCTGTTCGTCACCGCCGATTGCCGTTTTTTGGCGTTCAATTTCGCTCAGCAGTTTGGCGACCGTGATCTCGCCGGAAACGTCTGGCAAGGCAAGCGGCAGATCTTCCTGCGCTGCCGGTTTCTCGGGCGGGTCGGTTGACTGGGATTCCGTTGCCACGTCCTGAATCATCAAGGCGGACGCCGGAGTCACCAATGGATCAAACATGGTTTCGGTATCCCCCAACCGCTGAGGGCGGGGCGGTTCCTATTTGTTCGACCGTCATGGCCGAATTGAACAAATTGAAGTCCGTCAAGTTCGAACCGGAATCAGCAGGTCTCGATTCCCCGAAGACGCGTCCGATTGATTCGGTATTCCACTGCCGTTGCACGGACTTTCCCGCAGTGGAGTTCGTGCCCATCGTTGGCAGCCGGAGACCTGTTGGTGCGGCGTCGCCAGATTGTTGGCTGCCCGTCTGCGCAACGGCAACGTCGAGTGGACCGAGAGACAGTCCAATCGCAATTAGCCAAAACGGGATCCAGACTTTTTGTATGCATCATGATTCCAGATGTTCGCACCGACTGCAGGAACGCTGGCATACGGCGCAGGATCGCGGCGGGAGTTTAGAGAAGTACGAAACACCTAACAAGATCAATGAATGGGGCAGTTTCCCTGCACAAAGCGCTGTTTACAATTGGAGTGACGCCAGCGGTAACCGTCTGCATTGAAAAAAGGTCGGTGGATTGTTTTCAACCTTGGTAAATCACGGAGCCTACGCCTGTGCGATCCTGTTGGTCATCTCACCGTTGTTTGTTGCCGGTTACATGCTTAAACAAATCGACGTAGCGGCCAAACGGCATAACGCACCTGTAAAAGTTTGGCTCGTCGACTTGTTCAGCTTGATTTTTCTGATTCAATTGCCGCTTTCGCTGATCTCCCGCTGGCCATCAGGCGACGAAATCAGCTTGGTCGTTCTTGCGGTCGTCATGTTTAGTGGTGTCATGACTTTGATCTGGTGGACGACGATCCAAGCCGTCTCGCGGGCCGGCATCACCATCGTGTTTTGGCGATCCGCCATTTCGCTGGTTGTGATACCCATGGCTTACCTCGGTAGTTTTGCGATCATGGTGATCACGGTGGAATTGATGAATCAGGACCTGGTGTTCGCCGGGCAAGTCCATCTGTGGATCATTGATTTCTCCCTGGTCGCATTAATGGCCGCATCAATAATCATTGTCAAATGTGCGATCGCAGTGACAAACGATGTACGAAGGCAGCTTCGATCCGAGCGCCCGTCACGCCGGCGACATTAATTGACGGCAAGAGAACCAATTGGTACGATTAGCCCCGTTCGATCCGGGCTTGACCCGCCAGAACAGATGTCGGACAAGTGCATTTCCAGTGCCTTCACTCCGGCGCCGTTTTTTTACGCTCACTGACGTTGTTCACTTTTTTTGAACGGTTCCATGGACCAGGAAACTTTGATCAGCCAGATTCGAGCGTTGCGACCCTGGCACCACAATCTTCAGTTGACGCCGGAAGTTGACGTTCGCGCCGCTTTTGAAGCCGAAGAAATCGAGCGTGTCAACAATGGCAATGTCAGCTTCATCAACGACCGCGATGATTTCGTGCGCAAGATGGGTGACATCTATCCGGAAGGTTTTGCCGGCAAGACATTTCTGGATTGCGCGTGCAATGCGGGAGCCTACTGTTTTTGGGTCCGGGAACTGGGCGCGAAACAAGCGTTTGGTTTCGACGTCCGGGAGCATTGGATCAATCAGGCCCGGTTTGTCGCGGAGCACCGTACGGTGGCGCCGACGGATCAGATCCAATTCGACGTATTCGATTTAATGCGACTGCGCGAGAAACAAATTGAACCGGCCGACCTGACGTTATTCAAAGGCATCTTTTATCATTTGGCCGATCCGATCCAAGGCCTGAAGATCGCCGCCGACCTGACGAAAGAAGTGCTCTGGTTCAACTCTGCAATGATTTTTAGAGACGACGAGCGCGGTTTGATTTGTACGTTTGAACGCGGCGAAAAAGTGATGTCAGGCGTGCACTCGTTGTCATGGACGCCGACCGGACCCAAGGTGATTGCGATGATGCTGCACTGGTTGGGTTTTTCCGATATCTGGCACGTTTATACACGGCGTTATCCTGACGGCGAGTACGGACGCATGGAAATCATCGCGTCGCGGACCGCCGGCGCACTGGACGGGTTGGCCAACATCGACTCGGCCGTCAAAATGCAAACCAGCGGATTCCGTAACGCGGTCGTCGCCGACGAAGCGCTCAAGTCGCTGTTTTAGCGGGAGTCCGAGGCTCCGTCCGAGCGGGAGTCCGAGGCTCCGTCCGAGCGGGGAGCGGGAGACCGAGGCTCCGTCCGAGCGGGAGTCCGAGCGGGAGACCGAGGCTCCGTCCGAGCGGGAGACCGAGGCTCCGTCCGAGGCGGGTCCGTCCGAGCGGGAGACCGAGGCTCGCGCGGTCCGAGCGGGAGACCGAGCGCGAGACCGAGGCTCCGTCCGCCACCATGCGCGATAATCTTTGGCATCTCCGCGATAAGATCATGCGTCGGGCCGCAGGATTTGAACGATCTCCCGGCGGACCGTTTCGATTTGACCGCGCAGCTTGTCCACCAACGGCTGGGCACCTGCCAGAGTATCCGGGTTGTCAATCAACTCGACTTCCTGCGCCGTTTCACAAGCCTCGTGTGCATGAAAGTTCGACAACATGCCTCTAATTTTATGGGCCAACTTGTGAACGGTGGCAACGTCCACCGCATCAACGGCGGCCTGCAACTCGATTTGGACACTCCGAGAAACTTCACAAAAAACATCGAAGGCTTCTTGAAGTAATTCCAGGTCGCCTTCGACGTAGTCCAACAACTGTTCGGTGTCGACAATGGGCATGTTTGTTCACGCTCTGGTTCAGTTGGATGGCTTGGCCGGGATGAGAAGGCTTTGTTCCCAACGATCGTAGAACGGTGCAGGTTTTCACGGCCTCGATAATATTGGAAGTTGCAACCTTCGTCAACGAATTTGCCTCGTTCGATAACTGCCGACGTGGGTGTTCGAGAATGTCCATTTTCCGCGGTTCGGGATGACCGCGCAGAATTGACATGTCAGCAGCCGATCCAATATGAACAATCCTCACGATCGTTAACCGTCGTCTTTTTCCGCGATCCGGATATTTTTTGGAGCAAGCAGGTAATGGCACTCGACCTACAATTTGTGGGTTCGTTGCGCTGACACGTCGTGTAACCGTCAGCCACGCACAGGCCAATGAAAAAACCAACGAGGAAGACCATGAATTGCAGAAACCGCTTCGATCATCCCGGCGACCATGATTGCCATTTCTATTTTCTGCAGCGATGCACAGGCGCAACGCAGTCCCGTGCAAATTGGTGGGCCCAATGGCCTGATCATGGGCGGCGGCCAGGGATTCAAACTGGGTGGGCGAAACGGTGTCCACTTTGGCGGCGGCCAGGGAGCCAAGTTTGGACCCGAAGAATTTGGGATGCACTTTGGCAACGGACAAGGCGCCAGGTTCGGAGGTGAAAACCTTGGGATGCAGTTTGGTGGCGGCCAGGGCGCACGCTTTGGAACGCCAAACGCCGGAATGCAATTCGGACATGGTGAAGGGCACGCTTTGGTACTCCCGAAGCCGGCATGAAATTTGGTGGCGGTGAAGGCTCGATTCGGCACCCCGAATGCCGGTATGCAGTTTGGTAACGGCGAAGGCGCACGCTTTGGCACGCCCGAAGCCGGCATGAAATTTGGCGGTGGCGAAGGCGCACGATTCGGTACGCCCGACCGCGGTGTGCAATTCGGCAGTGGTGAAGGAGTCAGAGTTGGTCCACGCAGATCAGAAATGTTGTCGGACAATCCCGCAAACGCTCAGCCGACACCAACCACTGGCGAACGCAACGGGCCAGCCAATTGTGGAAGGTCCAGCCGAAGTCAATTCTGGCCCTTCCATTTTGGAAAACAAATAGCACGTTCGCAGGTAAATAAATTAAACTCAGACCCCTCGCATTACCGAGGGGTATTTTTTTGCGCTGAACGTGTACTTTGTCGCGTAAGGGCGCTGATTCCGCCAAGAATTCTGCTTTTCTCGCGTTAGAACCATGATCATTTCGGCACCCGAACTTTTTAATTTCTTTGTCCGGAACTTTCGTTCACCAACCGCGGTTAATACAATTGATGGCGGCGGCCTGACGCTGGCAATGCCATCTGATGGTTTAACAACGGAAGGGATTGGCAATCTACTCGCGTTCTTACACTCGGTCTGCAACGTTGCGCGATGTGACATCCGTCTCGCGGTACAGCCTGTTTTGGATCCTCTTCTTGTGTTCTGCTTCGCCGTTTATGCACGCGGCCGCTGCTCAGCAGAATTTGGAAACGACTCAATCCCTTTTCCATCAGGGCAATTACTCAGAGGTAATCAGTCAATGCAAATCCGCCATCCAGGATCGTTTTGTTGTGGAAGAAGATTGGTACCTGTTAAAGGTCCACACGGAATTTGCTCTTGGTAAGTATGCGGATGCTCGAGAGACACTCGATTTGGGTTTGCAAAAACATCCCGACAGCATCCGGCTGCGGTGGGCCGGATTGACCGTTTACAAGTTCGATGACGATCTCAAAAGGTCTCTGGAAGCAAACAATGAGATTGCTTCGCTGTGGAAATCAAGCTCGTGGAGATACCGCGACCTGGACAACCTGCTGGTGGTCGGTCGCCAGCTGTTAGAGTCAGGTGCTGATCCGAAGCAGGGTATTGGATGAGATCTACTTGCGATTGCAACAGGAACTTCCTGACCGACCGGAAATCCATGCGGCCATTGCCGAACTGGCTCTCGACAAAAACGACTTTGAACTGGCGGCGAAGAATTACGCGAAAGCCACCGAACTGGATGCGACGAATCCAGATTACTTTTTCGGTTTGGCCGCCGCGTATCGACCCAGCCTGTCGGACAAGGCAAATGCGGCACTCCAGCAGGCCTTAACCATCAATCCGAATCACGTCGACTCGTTGTTGATGATCGTCGAACAACAGCTCAGCGGCGAAGACTATGATTCGGCCGAGGCAAATCTTCAAAAGGTCCTGAGCGTCAATCCGGAATGCCCCCACGCCTGGGCTTTTCGTGCGGTGCTGGCTCATTTGAATAATGACCCGACCGCGGAAGCAAAATGTCGCAGCCGGGCACTCAAATACTGGCGCGGCAATCCGGAAGTCGATTATCTGATTGGACGCGAGCTCTCCAGGAAATACCGCTTCCTGGAAGGCAGTACCTATCAACGACGCGCACTGCTGTACGAACCTGGTTACCAGAAGGCCAAAATTCAGCTGGCCCACGACCTGTTGCGGTTGGGGCAGGAATTGGAAGGCTGGAAACTGGCGGAAGAAGTTTTTGATGCCGACCAGTACAATGTCGTCGCCAACAATCTCGTCGCACTGCGTGACAACCTCAGTAAATTCGCGACGGTGGAGAGAAACGGGTTCGTCGTCCGGATGGATCGACGGGAAGCAGAAGTTTACAGCGAGTTGGTGCTCGAATTGCTGGACGAGGCCAGCGAAAAACTCACCGCGAAGTACGGTGTCGAACTTCAAAAACCCGTCTTTATCGAAATCTTTCCCCGCCAGCAGGATTTTGCGATTCGAACTTTTGGATTGCCGGGGGGAGCAGGATTTCTGGGCGTGTGCTTCGGCCGCGTCGTCACCATGAACAGCCCGGCGGCACAAGGCGCGTCGCTCACGAATTGGCGCAGTGTGTTGTGGCACGAGTTCTGTCACGTCGTCACGCTGCAAAAAACCAAAAACAAAATGCCCCGCTGGCTGAGCGAGGGAATTTCGGTTTACGAGGAACGTCTGGCCAATCCTGCGTGGGGCGACTCGCTCAACCCGCGCTATCGTGAAATGATCCTGGGCGATGACCTGACGCCCGTCAGCGAATTGAGCGCGGCGTTCCTGAGTCCAAAATCGCCCGAGCATTTGCAATTTGCCTATTATGAGTCTTCGCTGGTTGTCCAGTTCCTCGTGGCAGAATTTGGCGACGAGGCGTTAGTCAAAGTTCTGGATGAACTGAGTATTGGAACTCCGATCAACGATGCACTGCGACGACACACGGCGCCCTCCGAATTTCTTGACAAAAAATTCAATGACTACGCGAGAAAACTTGCCAACGACCTGGCAGCCAAAGCGGACTGGACGAAACCAGCAAACCCAATTTCCGATGCGGCCGGCTGGGAAAACTGGTTAAGCGAACATCCCGACAACATTTACGGATTGCTGGGCCAGGCCAAAACTCTGATCGCTGAAAACAAGTACCAAGAGGCTCTGCAGGTCTCTCGATCGCTTCGACCGAGCTTTACCCGGAAACGAAGGGGGCCGAACAAGCGTTCTTGATGCGGGCCGTCGCCTGGCGCAACCTCGACAACCTCGTTGAAGAAACAAAATCGCTGGAAAAAGTAATGCAGCTGGACGCGGATGATCTGACCGCCGCGGTCCGCTTGCTGGAAATTTATACGACAGCCGGAAGTTGGGACAATGTACAACGCGTCTCGCAACGTTTGCAGGGAATCAATCCGATGCTCAAGTCGTGTCACCAGGCGATGGCGATGGCTGCAGAAAAAACAGGTGACGATCCGGCGGCAATCCGGGCATTGACTTCGCTGGCGGCTCTGAATCCGTTTGACAAAGCGGACACCTATTACCGACTGGCAGCCGCCCAATTCCGGCAAAATCAACTGGATTCGGCAAAACGCCACGTATTGCTGGCGTTGGACGCGGCCCCTCGGTACCGCGTTGCACATCAATTGCTGCTGAAAATTGTTAACGCGTCGGAAAAACAACAGGTAGAATCCAGTTTGACGCCCGAACCAATCTCACCTTCCGCAGCGAACGAGCCCAAGAAATGACAAAGACGAAAATCGTTGTGGCTTTGGCGTTGCTTGTCGTCGTCTCGGCAGCAATTGCACAGGACTATCAACGCCGGCGCGGAAATCGCTACCGTACCAACCCCGATCCCAGAAATGGCGTTCCTGTTTGGAAAAACGACACAGCGTTTGAACAGGATGTGTTTACGTTTGTGCGAGTCCGCTACCGCACAGCGGGACGAAGGTATGGCTGGAATACGGACCATCCCGATGCCGACCTGAACCTGTCGTATCGTCTCCAGCAATTGACAGCGATCAAAACGGACCCGCACGGGAAATGTTTCTGGCTCACAGATCCAGAGATTTTTGATTATCCGTTTATCTACATCGTGGAACCGGGTGGCATGGTTTTGTCGGAAGCCGAGGTGATCGGTCTGCGCGAATATTTGAATCGAGGCGGTTTCCTGATGGTCGATGATTTCTGGGGCGAAGCCGAATGGGCCAACTTCGAACATGAAATCAAACGCGTCTTTCCTGATCGGCCGATCGAAGATATTCCACTGGAACACGAAATTTTCCAAATGGTGTACAAGCTGGACGAAAAACCCTTGATCCCCAGCGTGCATGCCTACATGCGCGGCATGTGGACGGAAAGGCGCGATGCCCTTGAACCGCACTATCGCTGCATCAAGGATGATCAGGACCGGTTGATGATGATCATCTGCCACAACACCGACCTGGGAGATGGCTGGGAACAGGAAGGTGTCGATGCCGGTTACTTTGCTCAATATTCCGAACGCTGGGCGTATCCTTTGGGTATCAACATCGTAACCTATGCGTTAACCCATTAGCGAAAAACAACATGTCGAATAAGTGATTAAACAAACCTGCTTGAAACATTTTGAAGCTCGCCGCCCCCTACCAACCTAACCCGGAGCAAACGTGACTGGCACCACCAACACCGTCCAGGACGAACAGCTGGCTGTTCAACAGATTCGCGATGGTCGCGATCAGATTTTTGCCGAACTTGGCAAAATCATTGTTGGGCAAAAACAGGTTATCAACGAAATTTTGATCAGCCTGTTCGCGGGTGGCCACTGCCTGATCACCGGAGCGCCGGGTCTGGCCAAGACGCTGCTGGTTCGAAGCATTGCCGATATTTTCGACCTCGAATTTCAGCGAATTCAGTTTACTCCTGATTTGATGCCAGCCGACATCACCGGCACCGAGATTCTCGAAGACACACTCGAAGGACGAAAAATGCAATTCGTTCGCGGACCGGTGTTTGCCAACGTGATCCTGGCCGACGAAATAAACCGGACGCCGCCCAAGACCCAGGCGGCATTGCTGGAAGCGATGCAGGAACATCAAGTCACCGCAGCCGGCACGCGTTACAAATTGCCCGAACCGTTTTTCGTGTTGGCCACGCAGAACCCGATTGAAATGGAAGGCACCTACCCTTTGCCAGAAGCCCAACTCGACCGGTTCATGTTCAACGTTCACATCGATTACTTGCCGACTGAAGATGAAATCAAGGTCGTCCAGCAAACGACATCCGAACAGTCGGCCCAAATCAATCAACTTTTTTCCGCCGAGAATGTGCTCAAGTTCCATAAAACGGTGCGCAATGTTCCCGTGGCCGAGGACCTGGTCCGCTATGCCGTCGAGTTGGTGGACGCCAGCCGCCCCCAACGATCCGGAACGCCGGACTTTGTCAACAGTTGGGTCAACTGGGGTGCCGGTTTGCGAGGCGCTCAGAATTTGATCCTCGGGGCCAAGGCACGCGCTCTGTTTGAAGGACGTTCCCACGTGAACGTGGAAGACATTCAAAGCCTGGTTCATCCGACATTACGCCACCGAATTCTGCCGGGGTACCGCGCCGAAGCCGAAGGGATCACCGTCGAAAAAATCATCGAGCAATTGCTGGATCACGTAAAACCGCCGCGGAAATAAGCGAGTCAAATCGAGCGTTCACACGATCGGGACCAATGTCAAACACAGTTCAACCCAAAACCGATCCCAATCCAGTCGGCCTGAGGGAGCCTGTTGCACGAAAGTTCCACGTCGATCCCGATACGATTATAAAAATCAAGAACCTCGAATTGCGAGCCAAGGTGATCGTCGAGGGATTTATGGCGGGTTTGCATCGCAGCCCTTACCACGGTTTTTCGGTTGAATTTACCGACTACCGCCAATACTCGCCGGGCGATGATTTGCGGCACCTCGACTGGAAACTGCTCGCGCGTTCGGATCGGCTGTATCTCAAACGGTTTGAAGACGAAACGAATTTGCGCTGTTATCTGCTCGTCGACCTGAGCCGCTCGATGAGTTTCGGCACGGTCCCATTCGACAAGGCCGAATATGCAAAAACAACGGCTGCCACGCTGGCGTATTTTCTTTCCCGGCAACGCGACGCCGTCGGCATCGTCACATTTGACGAAACTATTTCCGATATTTTGCCGCCACGTTTTCGCCCGGGTCACTTGCGTCGATTGATGATGTGCCTGGAACGATCAACAGCGGGCAAATCAACCGATGTCTCGCGGCCTTTGGAACAAATTGCGCAAACGGTCACCAAACGCGGCCTCATTATTTTGATCTCGGACCTGTTGGCCCCAACCGAAGAACTGACTAGGCAACTGGGCTACCTCCGCTCGATGGGACACGACGTGGTGCTGCTGAGAATCCTCGATCCGGCCGAGTTGAATTTCTCGTTCTCCGTGGCCTCCATGTTCCGGGACATGGAAACCGGGCAGGAAATCTATGTCGATCCGCAATCCATTGCCGCCGACTATCGCCAGCGGTTTGAACAGCATGCAACCAGGATCAAAAAATGTTGCGACGAACTGGGAATCGACTTGTTTCAAATCACGACCGATCAGCCGGTTGAAACAGCGCTGTTTGATTTGCTCCAGTCGCGCGGTCAGCGCGGTGGTTCGTTGTCACGCTCGTCTCGTCCGGGAGGACGATCATGAGCGCCTTGGCCTGGCTATTTGGATTGGGCGCCCTCGCTGTTGCGTTTCCGTTTCTGTTTCACCTGATTCGAAGAACGCCGAAAGGCCAGGTACATTTCAGTTCGTTGATGTTTGTGCGTCCCTCCCCTCCCCGGCTGACTCGCCGCAGCCGACTGGAAAACCTGCTATTGCTGGCGTTGCGAATGGCGGCGATTGCCCTCATCGCAGCAGCGTTCATGCGACCTTTCTTTCGCGACAACGTTAACCTCTCGTTGGCCGATGTACCCGACCGTAAGGTCGCCGTAATGTTGGACACCAGTGCCAGTATGCGACGAGGCGACTTGTGGACTCAGGCGCTTGATCGCGTCAACAAGATTTTCACGGAAGCAACCGAAAAAGATGACCTCGCCATCTACACCTTTGATTCAAAATTGACTTTGCGAAGTCCGTTTGGACTGCCAACCGGCACTCGTGAAATAATGCAGCGGACTCAACTACAAAACGTTCGACCGGGTTGGCGGTCGTCAGATCTCGGCTCGGCCCTCGCCACGTTGGCAGACGAACTCGACCAGGACAGCGACAAAAACGCGGATGCTTCAAAGCTGCAACTCATTGTTGTCAGCGACATGCAAGCGGGCTCATCGACGTCGGCTCTGCAAAACTTTCAATGGCCGGCGCAAGTCAAAGTTGCCTTGGAAGCCGTCAGTTTGAAATCGCCTTCCAACGCAACCCTGGAACTCCTGCCGGCCACCGAAGATCAAACAAAACGTGAAAATGTAATCGTCAAGAATTCCAAGGACTCGCAAGTCGATCAATTTGCGGTTTCCTGGTCAGGAGACGAAGCGCAGGCAATTCCGTTTTATGTTCCGCCCGGCACGAACAAGATTTTGCCTGTACCGCGGCGAACCGAATCGTTGGCATCGGATAAGCTGGTCCTCGCGGGTGACGCGGCCGAGTTTGACAATCAGTTTTTTGTCGTTCCACCCCGCCAACAGAAGATCTCTGTTGCCTACCTGGGTAATGAAGCGGCAGACGATCCCGATCAGATGCTGTATTACTTTGAGCGCTGCCTGTTCGAAACGCCCGTTCGTGTTGTCGAAGTCTCTCAATTCAACGCTGACAGGCCTTTCGAATTCAACACCGACCAGCAGCCTGAACTGGTTGTCGTGACCCGCCCTGTACTGCCCGGCGAACAGCAGTCGATTGAGAACTACCTGGGAGCAAATGGCTCCGTGTTCGTCGTCCTGCACCAAAATGAAATGGTCGCATCAACGGCCAACTGGACGAAAGTCATCACGGCTGCTGAGGTCCCTGAAAAATCTGACGACGAGTACGCGTTGCTCGCAGAAATCCAGTTCCGTCATCCGATTTTTGAGCCGTTTGCCGGACCGCGGTTTAACGACTTTACACAAATCCGGTTTTGGCAGCATCTTGATTCAGAAGTTTCCCCCGAGGCGAACGTCATAGCCCGTTTCGATAACGGCTCGCCCGCGATGTGGCACGTCAAACCTGTCACTGTGAACCGTGAAACTGCGGATGAAGAAAATCCGAACGGCGATGTTTACGTGTTGGCCACGGGTTGGCAACCATCGCTCAGCCAGCTCGCGTTGTCCAGCAAGTTTTTGCCGATCATCAACCGCGTGCTGGAATTAGCCTCTCGCACGCTACCCGTTCCCGAATCCTGCGTGATCGGCCAACCAATCAAATTGCCAGGCCAGTACCGACGCGTCGAGCATGACGGCCAGGTGCTCGACTTGGATCCGAGCCAACCTATCCAAGAACAGATTGACGCCCCCGGTGTCTATCGTTTCACAGATCCTGACGATTCGACAGCAGCAGAAATTACGATTGCGATCAATCTTGATCCGGCCGAAAGCCACACGGAAATCATGCCGCTGGAGCAGATCACGGCGTTTGACGTGGAAATTGGCCAGCACACTGACGCCGAAACCGAAATTGCCGAGCAGCGAAAATTGCGCGACCTGGAACTTGAAAGTAAACAAAAGCTCTGGAAATGGCTGATCGTGGCCGCGATTGGATTCCTGATTGTAGAATCATGGTTGGCCGGTCGAACCGATCGCGTAAACTCACAGAACGAACGTGTCTTGACGGAAAATGCAGCATGAGCAGTTCTATCAATAAAGGCCACATCAATCCGACTCTCCGCGACCAGCTGGAAGCGGTGGTTCGACGGGAAAAATTTCGCCGCGTCTGCAGTTTTCTCGCCATCGCGTGGATGTTAGTCGCCGTTGCCGGCGCGGTTGTCTTGCTGGTCAACCGCTCGGCCACATCTGAGCTGGACGCGTTTGTGCCCAAAGCCTGGATTTGGCTGCTGACCGGGGCAGCGCTCGCGACCGTTTTGGCGATTGTCGCCGCCGTGATGACTGCCAAGTCAATCACACAGATAGCCCGGCAGCTGGAGGCGGATTTTCCGGAGCTTGATTCCGTGTTGGTCACGGCACTGGAACAGTGCCCCGGTGAAAACAGGAAGCTGGGTTTCTTGCAACAGGAGGTCATTCGCAAAGCCGTGTATCACGGTTATCGCAACAACTGGAACAGTACCATCCCGGGTTGGCAGCTTTCATTGGCGTCGGTTGCTGCCTTCATTTCCCTGGCGGGAATGTTGGCGGGAGGCCTGTGTTTGTGGTTGACCGGTTCACCCGGTTCAAATTCAGCGGTGCACCTGTTTGACAACGTGCAAGTTCGCAGCGGGCTCGACTATCGACTGACCGTTCAACCGGGAGACACAGAAATTGAACGCGGCACAAGCGTGTTGGTGTTGGCCCAGTTTGCCCCGGATGTTCCACCCAAAGCGGAGTTGATTGTTCAAACCGCCGATGGCGACGAACGCATCGTGCCGATGAAAAAGGCGCTCGACGATCCAGTTTTTGCCAGCCGCATTGCGGAGGTCAATCAGCCGCTAACGTACCAGGTCGCTTACGAAAAAACCGCCTCTGCGGAATTCAAGGTTTCCGTGTTTGAGTATCCCGAACTGGTCCGTAGTGACGCCGACTTGCAGTTCCCAACCTATACGCAACTACCGGACAAGAAGCTGCAGGACATCCGTCGCATTTCCGCAATTGTCGGAACGAAAGTCACGCTCAAGTTTTTTGTCAATAAGGAGATTGCCTCCGCGGTGCTACAGACCGATGACGATGCGGCCGTCGAAATCGGGCTGAACCAGGACTCGGCCGACCCGCTGCGGTGGGCAACGACGCTGACCATTGAGGAATCCCGGAAATTCCGGCTGAACCTGGTGGATCAACAGGGAAGAACAAACAAAGTACCTCCGAAGTTCGCGATCAACGCGTTATTGAATCAACCTCCCACAATCAAGTTGGTTGAACCGACGCGGGACGTACAAGTCTCCGCCATCGAAGAAATCAACCTGGCCGCAACGGCCTACGATGACTTTGGCCTGCAGCGAATTGGGATCAGTTATGCCATTGGCGGCGATCCGGCCAGGGAACTTGTACTATCCGATGCAAAAGCGGGCCAGAAAAAACATCCGGTTGAGCATTTGATGGAACTGGAACAGCTCGACGCGCAGCCAGACCAGTTGGTCTCCTATCATTTTTGGGCGGAGGACATCGGCCCCGACGGCGATACTCGCCGAACCGCCAGCGACATGTTCTTTGCCGAAGTCCGCCCGTTCGAGGAAGTTTTCCGGCAAGGTCAGGCGGGAGGCCAGGGTCAACAGAACCAAAGTCAGCAAGGAAATCAAACCGCTGATCGTGCCATGCAGCTGGCCGAATTGCAAAAAGAAATCATCAACGCAACCTGGCGGGTGATCCGGCGGGAAACTCGCGCGACTCCGTCAGACGAGTTTGCGAAAGACGTGGACTTGTTGATTGAATCGCAACAGTCGGCAGCCGGACAGGTGGACGAGTTTGTCCAACAACTCCAGGACGACCAATCGAAAGCACTTGCGGATGAGCTGAAATCGCACATGAATGCAGCGATTTCAGCTTTAGCGGAAGCAAACAAATCTGCCTCGGCAAAACCGCTGGAGCGGGCTCTCGGCACCGAACAGGCAGCCTATCAAACCCTGCTCAAGATGCGCGCCCGGGAGTTTCAGGTCGCCAGACAAAACGCTCAGGCCTCGCAATCGCAAAGCTCGCAGAGCAACCAACAGCGACAAATGCAGCAATTGAATCTGCAGGAACAATCGGATCGTTACGAACAGGAGCGACTGGCCCAGGATCAGGACCAACAATCCGCCGAACAACAGGAAAATCGACAGATCCTCAGCCGCCTGCGCGAACTGGCACGACGCCAGAATGATCTGAACAAACGCATCAAGGAACTTCAATCGGCCCTCGAAGAAGCCGAATCGAACACCGAAAAAGAAGAAATCGAAAAACAACTCAAACGCCTGCAGGAAGAACAACAACAGATTCTCCGCGACACTGACGAATTGCAGGAACGCATGCAGCAACCTGAAAACCAGGAACGCATGGCCGAAGAATCGAAGCAACTCGAACAGGCGCGAGAAAATGTCCAGCGGGCTTCGGAAGCTCTCAAAGAAGGCCAGCCATCTCGCGCCGCCGCGGAAGGAACCCGTGCCGAACAGGAATTGAAAGACTTGCGAGACGAATTCCAGAAACGAACGTCGGGGCAGTTTACCCAACAGATGCGCGAGATGCGTAACCAGGCTCGCGATCTGGAAAAACAACAACAGGAGCTGGTTGAACAGTTGGCCGAGCAGGAAAAAAAAGCCAGCGAACGACAGACCTCGCTCCAGTCCACCGATCAGCGATCCGAAATTGCAGATGCCATGCAGTCCGGCCAGAAAATGACGGAAGACTTGCGGGAGCAAATCAAGCAGACGATTGAAGAAGCCGAGGAGTTTGAACCGCTGCTGGCCGATGAACTTTACGACACTTATCGCGAAACAGAAAAGTCGCGTCCGGATCGGGCCCTTGAATCGGCTCGCCGCGCATTGGAACGGGGTTTCACCGAAGACGCAGAAGTACAGCAACGCCAAGCCGTCAACGGAATTGAAGAACTGAGAAAGGGCATCGATAAAGCTGCCGAGAGTGTGCTGGGTGACGAAACCGAGGCCCTCAAAATAGCTCGTAATTCATTGCAACAACTTGCCCGGCAACTGGACCAGGAAATCAAACGAGCTCAACCTGAATCCGAGCCCGACAATCGTGACGCCGATGTTCGGGAAGACCCTTCTTCAGCTGGACAGCCGCAGACAGGACCAGCCACAACCGGTCGATCAAAATTCACAACGAGCCGAGCAACAAAATGGTCAGCGCGGTGGACAATCTGATCCGCAGGGCCAACAACCCGGTCAACAACCCGACCGGCAGCGCAGCGGCAGTCGGCTGGCGGATACTGAAACTCAACCAGAGTCCAACCGTCAGCAGCGGCTGGGCGGCATCACGGGCCCGCAGAGTCGCAATTGGCAGCCGATCACCGGGGAAGACTTCCGCGATTGGGCGGATCGGTTGCGCGACGTGGAAGAGATGATTGCCGATCCAGACTTGCGCCGAAGCCGCGCGAATTCGTGATCGCGCCAAAGCGATTCGCAAGGACTTCAAACGCAATTCGAAAGAGCCGAATTGGGATCTTGTCAAAATGGACCTCGCCAAACCGCTTGTGGAACTTGAAAATCGCGTGTCACGAGAACTGATGCGCCGCGATGGAAAGAACTCGCTGATCCCGCTTAACCGCGAACCGGTCCCGACCAAATACGAAAACGCGGTGCAAAAATACTATGAACAGTTGGGGTCCGGAAAATGACGTGGCCCAATTCCTGGAACGCGCTGGATTGGTGGACTCCGGCGCTGCTGGTCATCGTCGTCGCCCTTCCCATTGTATTCTGGGCCGACTGGTCGCGTCGCGTATCTTTCCCGATCAAGTTGATTTTGTCAGCCTCCAAGGTGGTCGCGATCGGGCTGCTCGCATGTTGCCTGTTGGAGCCGATGCAAACCTTCACCCGTCCGGTTCCTGGCGCCAACTCGCTGGTTGTGATGGCTGACGCCAGCCAGAGCCTGAACATCAAAGATCCTGGTAGCGCTAACACCCGCGCGGAGATTTTGGGAAAACGCCTTGACGAAGAATCGGCCTGGCTGAAATCGCTTGACGATCAGTTTGAACTGCGAAGGTACCAATTCGATTCGCGACTTGACGCGGTGAGCGACTTCCGCAATTACGAGGCAGACGGCCAAGGCAGTGCGATTGTCAGTTCACTTCAAATGCTCGGCCAGCGGCTGTCAGGAAAACCTTCAGCCGGCATCGTGCTGCTCACCGACGGAAACACTTCAGAGAGCCTCTCCGAAGAACAAATTGATTTCGAAAACCTGCCACCGATTTACCCGGTTGTGGTTGGCAGCGATCGTCCGGCCCGCGATCTTGCCATAACCGACATTTCGATAACTCAAACCAATTTCGAATCCGCACCCGTGACGATCAAAGCCGAGTTGCTGGCTTACGGCCATGCGGGCGAAACCGTAAAAGTCGAATTGCTGGGTCAGAATGACGAACGGATCGACACCCAGGAAGTTCGCCGCGTGGAAAACGGACGACCGTTCGCCGTACGATTTCAGCTGAAACCGGAGGACCGCGGCGTCAACGTTTTTCGGGTGCGGACGTTTGTTGAAAATGCGTCGCTGGATGACGGCTCGGCAGCGACAACGGAAGCCACGCTCATCAACAATCAGCGAACGGTCGTGGTGGATCGCGGTCGAGGACCGTTTCGTATCCTGTACCTGGCCGGCCGTCCCAACTGGGAATACAAATTCATGCGCCGCGCGATTGCCGATGACAATGAACTCAACCTTGTCGGTTTACTGCGGGTCGCCGGCAAAGAACCCAAGTTCACCTTTCGAGGGCACCAGGACGAAACCACCAACCCGCTCTATCGTGGGTTCGGTAACCAGTCGGACGCGACGGCAGAGCAATACGATGAACCGGTCCTGATTCGACTCGACACACGTGACGACGTTGAACTGCGCAATGGTTTCCCCAGCAATGCGGAGACGCTGTTCGAATACGACGCGATTGTTCTGGACGACATCGAAGCCGGTTTCTTTACGCAGGATCAAAAAACACTTGTTTCCCAGTTCGTTACACTCCGCGGCGGCGGTCTGTTGATGCTGGGTGGTCCAAGTTCGTTCGCCTCGGGTGGATTTGACCGAACACTGATTGGCGAATTGCTCCCCGTCTACCTTGATGGACGTGAACCTCCGCTGGCGGAGATGGATTACCGGCTGGAATTGACGCGCGAAGGTTGGGTGCAGCCGTGGACGCGGATCGAATCGACTCGTCAACGCGACGAACAGCGAATTGCGGAAATGCCCGCCTTCCACACTTTCAACGTGACGCGCTCGATCAAACCCGGCGCAACGGTGCTGGCCAACGTGCGCACGGCGGATGAAAAAATCTTTCCGGCCCTCGTCGTGCAACCGTTTGGCAAAGGCCGCTCGGCCGCGCTGTTGATCGGCGATTTATGGCGTTGGAAAATGAACGCGCCGCACGACAATCGTGACCTTGACAAATCGTGGCGGCAAACGTTGCGCTGGCTGGTTGCGGATGTGCCACGCCGAGTCGAAGTCACCGTCGAACCTGCCGGCAACGAATCGGCGATTTGTGTCCAGGTTTTTGATGCCGAGTTCAAACCCCAACTAAATGCCGAAGTCGAGTTGACCGTCACGACGCCTGCAGACAAGGAAATCAAGCTCGTTGCCGATCAGGACACTCAAAAAGCGGGGCGTTACAAATCAACTTTCCTTTCGCGCGAGACGGGAGCTTATCGAGTCACCGCCAGAGTGAAAACGCCCGCTGGCAATCCAATCGAAGAACGCGAATCGGGCTGGGTTTCCGATCCGGCCAGTGCCGAATTTCAGTCACTGGTTCCCAATCGGGAATTTTTGCAGGAATTGGCGAAGCGGACGGGCGGACAACTTGTCGAATTGGACGACCTGGATTCATTTGTCAATTCGTTTGAAAACCGCAAAGTGCCGATCACCGAAACCCAAACGCGGCCGTGGTGGCATCGGTGGTGGATTTACTTGACCGCGATCTGTCTGTTGGTCGTTGAATGGGGCACACGACGCATGATGGGGTTGGCTTGATGAACCGCGTGCAAAGAGTCGCCTCCGAGCCTTGCTCGTTTAACACCCAGGCGCTGGCTCCGTTGGCATCCGTCTACTTTCCTCGCTTCGCTTGCTGGTCCATCGTTCTCTTGTTTTCGTTTCTTACGGTCACCACCTCATCGGGTCAAGATCAAGCCGTCATTGTCATCGTTGGTGCACCGGGTTCCGCTGAATACGCCGATCAATTTTCCGCCTGGGCGGAAGAGTGGAAACAGTCGGCCGCTCATACAAAACTGACGGTGATCGGAACCGACACCGATGACAACCACGACAAAGAAAAATTTCAAACGGCAATTAACGAGCTTCAAGCTACGCCCGACTTGGGCGAAGTCTGGTTGATCTTGATCGGGCACGGCACGTTTGATGGCAAGCGAGCAAAATTCAATCTGCGCGGCAAAGATGTTACGGCCGAAGAACTGGCGACCTGGCTGAAGCCGCTCAATCAGAGATTGATCATCATCAACTGCGCTTCCAGCAGTAGCCCGTTCATCAATGTGCTGTCGGGCGAAAACCGAATTGTGGTTACTTCGACCAAAGACGGTTTTCAATACAACTTTTCCCGCTTTGGGGCGTATCTAGCCAGTTCCATCAACGACCCGGCGATTGACCTCGACAAAGACGGACAGACTTCGTTGCTGGAAGCTTTCTGCTCCGCCAGCCAACAGGTGCAACAGTTTTACGAACAGGAGAACCGCCTCGCGACGGAACAGGCGCTGATCGACGACAATGGTGATGCCAAAGGGACGCCAGCCGACTGGTTCGATGGTGTGCGAGCGACCAGGAATCCCAAACAGGGTCTGGCCGACGGCCTCCTGGCGAATCAGGTCTTTTTCAAACGCCGCGGCGTCGATGCGAAGCTGACTCCTTTACAACGTGCCAAACGTGATGAATTGGAAGCGCAACTGGAAGTCTTGCGCGGCACGAAATCGGAGTTGACCGACGAACAATATTTGCTGTCGATCGAACCAATCCTCGTCGAACTGGCCCGGTTGTACGATAATGCCAAAGATTAATTCAATATCGGATGTGGACGTGACGTATGTCGTAGCTTGACCCTCTGAGTCGAGATCTTTTGCCTGAGGGGGTTGTGCGGTTTTGTGCCTCGGAAGATCACGTTTCAAATTATGTGGCCGCCTCCCTGTGGGTGATCCGCCGCGGCGTAGCGGGAGTTACCATTGGAGAGCAAAAGGATCCGATTACTGGAGGGCTAAAACCAAAAAAACGGTGATTCGAAAGTCTGATCGTTTTCGGTCCGCCGCGGCGAACGCCCCACTTAAACTGGCCCGCCAGCATTTCGAGGCCAGCACCAGCAAAAAATTTCTGCGATTATTGCCATCTTTGAGCGTTATTTTCCAATACTGACCTAAAATCGGCGAAATTTAATTATCGATTGCGGGAACATCGTGCATTGGCGCGACTAAATACGGCATGGCGTCCTTCTTCCCCTCGTCTCGACGCCTTTTTCCAATCGAATGAAACAATTGGTTTCATTTGGACGTACAAATATTGGCGGGGCGCTAAATCTTTCTGGGAATTCCAATGAATCGGACACTCTCGCGCGAAGAACAAATTTTTCTGGCCGCTGTGGAACTGGAAAACGCTGAAGATCAGCAAGCATTCATTGAACGTGCCTGCAGCGACAATTCTGGATTGCTCAAACGGATTGTCAATCGCCTTGGGCAGAATGGACGCCAGGACAGTTTCCTGGACCAGACATCCGATAGCCTGCTCAATCGAATGGCAACTGAAAACGACCCGCTCTCCGCTGGCGTAGAAATTGGTCCTTACAAATTGCTGCAAAAAATCGGCGCTGGCGGCATGGGTGTTGTCTTTCATGGCTGAGCAAACTGAGCCGGTTCGTCGCAAAGTGGCCGTCAAGGTCATTCGGTTGGGAATGGATAGCAAGAACGTGATTGCCCGCTTCGAAGCCGAACGCCAGGCTCTGTCGATCATGGACCATCCCAACATCACCAAGGTTTTTGACGCCGGCGTTACCGAGCATGGCCGCCCCTATTTCGTGATGGAGCTAATTACCGGATCAACCATCACGGAGTATTGCGACCAAAGGAAGCTTGATTTGCGCGAGCGAATCGAGCTATTCTTCAAAGTTTGCAATGCCTTGCAACACGCACACCAGAAAGGCGTGATCCACCGCGACATAAAACCCAGCAATGTCATGGTCACGCATCGTGAGGGGGTCGCAATCCCGAAAATTATTGATTTTGGAATCGCGAAAGCGATGGACCGACCCACTGACGGAAATGACACTCTTCACAAGCTATGGCAACATCGTCGGCACGCCAGAGTACATGAGCCCGGAACAAGCCGAGATGAGCGGCCAGGACATCGACACTTGCAGCGATGTCTATTCGTTGGGGGTTTTGCTGTATGAATTGATGACGGGAACCACACCGTTTTATCGTCATAAGGGGAGTGGTCTGCGAAAAATCTGCGATGCCATTTGCACCGAAGAACCCGAACTGGCTTCCACCCGCGTGAACAACTTGACCGGGACCGTTACGACCATTCCGCTCAATCGAAATGTCGACAGCCGCAGTTTGAAGCATTTCCTTCGCGGCGATGTCGACTGGATCTTGAGCAAATGCCTGGCAAAAAAACGCGAAGACCGTTACGCGACCGCGGCCGACCTGGCCAGCGATATTCGACGATACCTTGACGGGGATCCGATCCTCGCGGCAGCTCCAGGCAAAACCTATCGTTTCAAAAAATTTATTTCACGGCATCGCTTGGCGGTTTCTGCCACGGCCGTGATCGCCGCTTCACTGCTGGTCGCCACTTTGGTCTCGGTTGCCTTTGCTGCCCGCGCGATGAAGGCCGAACAACTGGCCCAGCGGCATCTGAAGCAGAGATTACAAGCCCAAATCGACGCCGAGTCAGAACGGGACCGCGCATTGGCTGCTGAAGCCAAGCTGCGTGACTTGGAACGGGCCAGCCGGCGCGAAGCAGCCAATGCCCAGGCGATCGCCAAATTTGTCAATCAGATCGCCGCCGGTCAATCCGCGGTTATGGTTGGCCCGCCTCCTGAACCATGCCCGGTTGAAGCGGCTGCTCCGAGGGAGCCAGCGCAAGCAGAACCAGCCCTGACAAAGACAGTCCTGACAACGGCAGCCCTTTCAAAAATCGTGGAAATTAAAACGACCACAGCCGGAGCAGTGCCATCCAAAACGGCTGCTATTGGCAAACCCGTTCCGTTACTGATCTCGGTCGAGCCTGACGGCCGGATGTTGTTGAAAGGCAATGATGGAAAGTTCGTGTTTGAATTCGACAATCCGCTCGATGGTAATTGCGACGATCCGATCCAGGCCAATTGCATTCAGTACACCGCGGTGGGACCGGAAAATCGCGAGTATGCCGAACGCGTGCTGATGCTGGTCTCCGAGGAGATGCAAAAGAAATTTGGCAGCCGCGACATGTTTGTCGTCGAACCGAAAATGCTGCTGGCCAATATGCAAGTCGAAAGCCAGAACTGGGTCGCCGCGGAACAGCACTTGCGTGAAGTCAAAGACATTCTCAAGAACAATGTCTCGGACGAAGCGTTACAATGCAAAAATGCGTTGATGTTAGCGATGACACTGGCCAAACAGAACAAGAAGGACGAAGCGCGTCAGTTGATTGAGGAGCAGATCAACCAACTGCAGCACAACGAAAAAGTCTGCAAAGCGTTGAATCAGGCATTCTCGGAAATTCGCGACGCTGTCGCTGATGTCAAAGACGGATTTGGAGACCAGATCGAGGTCGTGGCCGATAAACTTTCAGACCTTGGCGGCGAAATGACCGACAAGATATTTGATTCGCTCGAACAGGCGATCGAAAAAACCGAACCCGTCGAATCCGCAGACGGCGACAATCAGGGAATGTATTGACAACGTAATTGCTGATCGTACCGCAAATCTTTCGACTCAGATTACATCGAGGTTGCCGCGAATGTCGCAAGCTTTTTTAGCCGTTGCGACAAATTGCACGGCAATTACCACGTCAAGCGTAGCAAAACAGCACCCTCTCCCGGCGACACGTGAGGGTCCGGGAGAGGGAGACATGGGATTCCTTGCAGAATTCAAAACCCTCACTCGCCGCCGAGACGGCTCTCCCAACTTGGGAGAGGTTTCAAACCAATGCACTCGCTAGTCGACACACAATTTCCTCAACCTCGTGCCAGTCGGAGGGCCCGGGTTAGGGGGGGTCGATTTAGCGAGGAATCACTCTCGACTCAGAGAGTCAAGCTACGATTTGCTTGATCCCTATTTCCGCACACGAATCGGATACGGCGGCTTCTTGTATTTCTTCGGCGGGTTGCTTTCCAGCTGTTTCAACACAATCTCGATGGCCTTTTCCAATTGCGGATCGTGACCGGCGATCACGTCGGCCGGATATTGTTCGACTTCGACATCCGGAGGAACGCCGACGTTTTCGACGACGAACCCGTCCTCTGTCCAGATCCCGAGATTGGGCGCCGTCACCGAACCGCCGTCCATCAACACCGGGAACCCTAAAATGCCAACCAGTCCACCCCAGGTCCTCCGACCAACCAGCGTTCCGATCTCGAGTTTGTGAAACATCCATGGCAACAGGTCGCCGCCAGATCCGGCTGTTTCGTCAATCAACATGACTTTCGGACCCTGAATCGAACCGGTCGGCGTCATGAAGTCCTCTCCATAACGTGTTGCCCAATGGCTGATGTAGGGACGCCGCAAGATGTCAATGTAATAGTCGGCGACCTGGCCACCGCCGTTAAACCGTTCGTCGACAATGATCGCGTCTTTACCGGTCTGCGGGAAAAAGTATCGCTTGAAATACGTGTGGCCTGCGCCGGTGGTGTTGGGTACGTAGACATAGGCCACGCGACCGTCAGTCGCTTCATTAACCTTGCGCAAATTTCCTTCGACCCAATCGCGGTTTCGAATGTCAGTTTCGCTTTCAACCGGTACTACTTTGACGGTTCGCGAATCGGAACCGTCAGCTTTCGGGCTCACGGTGAGTTCGACGATCTTGCCGGCAGTATTCTCAAAGTGCCGGTAGATATTGTCGCTGGCTTTCAAATCGCGTCCGTTAACAGCGATGATATACTCACCCGCTTTGACGCGCACGCCCGGCTCCGTCAGTGGCGCGCGCAGCGGGCCGTTCCAGTTCAGTCCCCCGAACACTTTTTTGAGCCGATAACGATCGCCGTCGATCTCAAAGTCGGCGCCCAGCAGGCCACCACCCACGGTTCCCGCAGTCCGGCGCTCTTCGCCCCCACCCACTCGATGGTGCCCCACCGATAGCTCGCTGCACATCCACATCAGGACTCGATTCAAGTCGTCGCGGGTCACGCAGTCTTCAACGAACGGTTCATACTTGACCTTCATCGCCGGCCAGTCGGCACCGTGCATGTTGGGATCATAGAAATAGTCGCGGTTGATGCGCCAGACTTCATTGAAGATCTGTTTCCACTCTGCCTTGGGATCAATCCGAACTTGGATTCCCGACAAATCGAGTTTACTCTTGCCAGCATCAATCTTGCCGGTCGTCGGAGCAATGCCAAATGACTCTCCGGCCGAGTACAGACAGATTCTTCCCGTCCGGGGTTACCACAAATCCGCTAACCTTGTCCAGCATCGACTCGGTTTCGCGCGACTTCAGCGAGAAATTTACCAGTTCTCTGTCGCCATCCTTGTTGGTTTTGACAAACAGGATGGTGCCTTCCGGTCCCGCTGCCAGGTTCGAAAAGACCGCGGCCGGAATCGGCAACGCGAGAATGCGTTGATCGAGACCGTCAAAGTCAATTTTGACTTCGTCCGCTTGCTTCTCTTTGTCAGCGTCCTTTTCTTGATTAGCGTTCTTGTCCGCTTTCTCTTTGGCGTCCTTGGAATCCTCCGGTGACTCTTCGTCGTTTTCCTTCGCGAGCGGGATTCTCTCCCGCGTCTTGCAACACGACCATGTAAATTTCGTTGGACAACTCCATGTCGTTGTTCGACATCGCGAACCAGTGTTTGACCGGTCCGGCGTCGGTCGACGACAGGAAGTAAAGATATTTGCCGCTGCGGTCAAAAACGGGATCGCTGACTTCGCTCATCCCGTCGGAAATCGGATGAGACGTTTTGTCGTTGATGTTGTAGACGAAACGCCTGTTGGATCATCGCTTGGGTGTTGACGGTGTAGGCGATCCACTTCGAATCGTGCGACCAGTTATGGCTTAATCCCCTGACTCCCGGAGGACCGTAATGGGGTTCACTGCAGATTTTGCTCGATTCCTTTTTGGCAATGTCGAACACGTACAGGCTCCACGAGTTGTCGCGATAGCTGATCTTGGTTCCGTCGGGCGACCATTTTGGTTCTTCAAAAAAGCCGTGTCCTTCCAGTTCGTAAACGGTCGCTTCACCTTTGCCGTCCTGCGGCACGAGGTGGAGTTTGTATTCACCATCTGCGTCCGAGAAAAAAGCAATCTGTTTCCCATCCGGCGACCAGGCGGGTGAACGCTCGTGGGCTCCCAGTCGACTGGGTCAAGTTCCTGGCATCTCCTTTTTTGGCGGGAACCGTCACGATTTCACCGCGATACTCGACAACCGCCCGCTTTGCTGAAGGCGAAATGCCCACATCGCGAATCCACTTGCGAATCCGAATCATAGCGCGGTCGAAGATCGGTCAAGTCGGATGTAACGCCGATTTTCAGCTGCTCAGATTTTCCGGTTGCCGGTGAAAAAAGATGCAGATAGCCGGCTTGTTCGTAAATGATCGTGTCGACCGATTCGGTAATCCGGTTGATTGGAAAATCTTCGTAGTGAGTCAGTTGTTCCACCGCTTCGGTCGCCGGATCGAATGCGAACAGGTTGAATTCGCCATTGCGGTCAGATCGAAAGTAGACCTTGTCACCGATGAACACCGGATCGGTATCGTTGCATCGCCCTTCGGGTTGCCGAACCTGCTGCACCGAATGATCTTCCGTGTCATAGATCCAGATCCGCGAGCACGTTCCACCTCGGTAATTCTTCCATTCTTCAAACCGCTCGGCGATGGGAATGTAGGCGATCTTTTTTCCGTCGCTGGAGTACGAAGCCCGCAATCCATTGGGAATCGGCAGAGCGGCTGGAAATCCGCCTGCCACGGAAACCGTGAACAGTTTTCGATACCTTCGTGTGAACGTGTCGCGCGTTGACGAAAACAGAACGGCCGAACCGTCCGGAGTAAATCCTTCGACAAAATCGGGGTCAGGGTGGTAAGTCAGTCGCGTGGGCACGCCGCCTGAAATGGGCATGATGTAAACGTCGGTATTGCCATCGTATTGCCCGCTGAACGCGATCGAATTGCCGTCTGGCGAAAAACGCGGCGACGTCTCTTCTCCTTCATGCGACGTCAACCGGTGCGGACCTGAGCCATCGCGATTGGCAATCCACAGGTCGCCGTCATACACAAACGCGACGTGGTTCTGGCTGACTGCCCCTTGCGACAACATCCGCGTGTTTTCCGTATCCTGCGCAACAATCGAATGCGGCAGTTCAAAAACGAAGAATCCAGTCGCAAAGATCGCGCACAGAACATGTTTGGCGTTCATGATAATTCTCAGGATGTTGGGCATTGTGGCACGGCGGTCCCCGCCGTGATCAGTACTCGGTGGAGACCATCGATCTACTTTCGTCTCTTAGCCTTCAAGATAACTCAGACCAACCCGAATGTCGATCAATTCGTTTAACGTCAAGCCGGCAGGCGTTAGCATTTTGGAGCCTTCATCACAACTCAGACGCCTGCCGGCTAACAGTTGACTTGCGACTTTTGCGGCAAATTCCTTGGGATTCGGCTTTGCCGCGCTTGATCCATCCACGGCAACATCAAATTCCGCATTCCGCATTCCGCATTTGAACCTAGTCCAGCTTGTCCGGAACCCACACGGGAATGCCCTGCGCTTTTAGTTGCTGTTCGTAGCGTACGGCAGCCGGTTGCTTTTCTGCCAGCGGAACGTCTTCGTTGACCATCAATGGCCGCGTCTCGTTCCACCACTTGTCATATTCGCCTCGCAGCTGCTTCACGACAGCGGGGTGCTCGGCAATGACATTTGTTTCTTCGAACGGGTCGGTCGAGATATCGTACAAGTTCCCGATCATTTACAAACCGCCAGCGGGCACTGCGGACAGCGAACCGTTTGTATTTACTCTCGTCGGGATTTTCGCCCTTGCCCCACCGGCCGACGTGAGTGAACAGGTATCGATCCGGCCAGTCGGCTTGCGGATTCGCCAGCAGTGGCAGCAACGAACGGCCGTCGATCGGCTGAATGCCGGGCGGAATCGCGGTCCCGCTCAGTTCACAAAAAGTTCGAAACAAGTCGACGTGGGCGGTCAGCGCCGGGATGTCGACGCCCGCGCCCAGTACGCCCTTCCAACACCAAAACGCCGGCACGTGTGTTCCACCTTCAAACGGCGTGCCTTTGCCGGTTTTGAAACCGGCCGCAAACAGTTTTTGCGTCTGGCCGTTCAACTTTCCCTCTTGTGTTGCCTGGCCGTTGTCGGTCATGAAAATCAGCAATGTGTTGTCCCACAGTTTCCACTGATCCATTTTCTTCATCAGCAAGCCCATGTTGTCATCGATGTTCTCAATCATCCCGTACCGGCCCTGCGTATTTTCATCCCAGCCCAGATCCTTGAATCGCTGTTTGTATTTTTCCGGGGCGATCATGGGACCGTGCGGAGCGTTGGTACTGATGTACGCCAAGAAAGGCTTGTCTGCATCGTGTTGCTTTTTGATCCAGCCGAGGGCGGCTTCGAAAAAGACGTCGGTGCAGAAGCCCTTGGTTTGCACCAGCGTGTCATTGTGCAGGATCACGTTGTCAAAATATTTGCCTTGGGGTTCGCGATTGGGAGGGTAGTCCGCACAGCTGCCTTGGTAGGATTGACCAATGCCCCCTGCGCCGTGAATAAAGACTTCGCTGAATCCGCGGTTGTACGGTTGATAAGCGTCTTCGTCGCCAAGATGCCATTTACCGAAAATGCCGGTTTCGTAACCGGCTGATTGCAAGACCTGTGGAAACGTTGTGGTGCTGAGGGCCATGCGCTCACGTTCCAGGATCGTGTGCGTCACGCCATTGCGAAATTCGTGGCGGCCGCTCATGATCGCGGATCGAGTCGGGCGCAAGTGGGGCTGACATGGAAGTTTGTGAAGCGCGTCGACATGCGGTACAGCCGATCGAGGTTGGGCGTCTTGAGGACGTTGTTTCCCAGGCACGAAAGATCACCCATTCCCTGGTCATCGGTCATGACCAGAATAATGTTGGGCCGGCGTCCAGCGAGCGATTTGTCGGTGTTGACGGATTCTTGCACGTTGTTTGCGGAGGTCGACTGCGGACCAATCCATGCAAGCAACATTTGCCAGACACAAGATGGCTGCGACGAGAGTCTTTGCTCGCATAGCTTTTTTTCCTTATACGACAGCGCATGTAAGCCACGGAAGGCGCGGATCAACACGGATTATGGCAGTTTGAGTGTGGACAGCAAAAGTAGGAGCACAGGATATGACTTCTCGCTCTGGGCAACGCCGTAGCGGATTATAAACCGGACTTTTTCATAGTTGTCTCGTTTAACCGCGTGGGCAACGCCCCGCGCTTTTGCCGTCGTGGTAAGCACGGCTCTCGGGCTCGCGATTTAACGACCTTCTGGATCCACCACGAAATGCAGGCATCCAAATTCCCGGACACCCTCAATTATTTGCGATTTATGATCCAGGCGTCGCCACAAACGAAATCCGTGTTGAACCGTATCCATCCGTGGTTAATTCCGTGGTGAACTCCCCATTTTGCGCAGCGCATTCGAGGCATGGTTGTTGAAAACTCTCGACTCGGAGAGTCAAGCTACGACTTGCGCATGCCAAATTGAAACTTGGTAAACTCATTGAGGCTGAACCAAAGGAACGATTCGATGCTCAAACAAAAGCTGATTCACCCAACCATTCTCAGCGTGCTCGGCAGTGCCGGTCATCACGCCAAGGTTTTAATCGCCGACGGGAATTATCCGGCGTCTTCCAAACGGGGGCCGCACGCCCAAATTGTAAATTTGAACTTGATGCCGGGCGTTGTCACCTGCAACCAGGTGCTGGAGGCGGTGCTTTCCGCGATTCCGGTGGAAGCGATTTATACGATGATGTACGAAAAGATCGGGCCCTACGCCTTGGCAGGCGATCCGCCAGTCTGGGACGAGTATCGCCAGACGATCGCCGAAACCGGCTTGGACCTCAATCTCGATCCGATCGACAAGTGGCCCTTCTACGAAGCTGTCACGACCCCGGATCACGTGTTAACCATTCAAACCGCCGACCAACAACGCTATGCCAACCTCCTCCTGACCATCGGCGTCCGGATGGACGACTAGGTACTGGATCGCTACAGCCGAAGGTCTGATATAGTATCTCGTTTCCACAATCGAGAACGACCTTTGTCCACACAAACCACCGCGAAATCAATTACCGATGAACCTGATCCGGAAGATGGAACCACGGAGTCGGTGAATCCGTGGCGCGTGGCGGTGACGACCGGTTGGAAAGCGGCCAAAGAGAACAGATTTGCTGCAGTCGCTTTGTGGCTGTTCGGGGTGCTGCTGATCACCGGATACTTCTACGTGCCATCGGTGCACGACGTCCTGGAATCGATTGGCCGGATCAAGACGAGCTACGGCTGGAAATTCAGTGTTGTCTCGACGGGTATTTTTGGGGGCTTGATTCCAGCGCTGCTTCCGTGGCTGATGCGGCAACCTGGCATTCGAGCGAGCCTCGGCCTGGTTATTTCCAACACGTTGCTGTGGGCCTACAAAGGCCTGGAAATCGACTTGTTCTATCATTTCCAGGCCTGGCTGTTTGGAACGACGTTGAATTTCCACACGATCGCGATCAAAACCTTTTGTGACCAATTTGTGATGGTGCCGCTGTTCGGAATCGTGAACGTTGTTTTGTTTTATCTGTGGCGCGATTGTGGATATTCGTTCAAAACATTTTTGTCACGGCTGGGAAAAAAATGGTATCGCCGACGGATCTTGCCGGTGCTAATTGCTAATTGGGTGATCTGGATTCCGGCGGTCGCAATGATTTACAGTTTGCCCGTGGCGTTGCAGTTGCCGGTGCAAAATCTGATCCTGTGCTTTTGGGTGTTGATCCTGGTGTTTTTTACCAGTCATGAAAAGCCGATTTCTGGCGATTGAAAAGCCGCTGAGTCTGCGAGTGTAACAGCATCCAATGACTGGAGGGCCGAACCCAACGATAACACGGATTTGATTGTCTGATCGCTTCCGGCAGAAGCGACCCACATAAACTGCACGGCCTCCGGGGGGACTGACGGCAACTACTTCCTGGCTTCGCCGGTCATGGGGACAAAGGTGACCGGGGCGTACGCTCCGCTGCGTTGCCGTTCCGTCAGGCTGCTTCTCCACAACGATCAATTCCTGGTAATAATCTCCGACCGGAATCACCAGCTTGCCGCCCGGAGCCAATTGATCGATCAACGGCTGTGGAATGTGTTCGGGAGCCGCCGCGACGATGATGATGTCGAAAGGTGCTTCCGATTCCCAACCGCGATAACCGTCGCCGTGTCGCACCTCAATGTTTTTGTAACCCAGCGTCTGCAAACGGGCACGAGCCTTCGTTGGCTAACGATTCAACAATCTCAATGCTGTAGACATTTTTCACCAGCTCCGCCAACACCGCGGCCTGATAGCCGGACCCGGTGCCAATGTCGAGCGCCTTGTCGTCTGGTTGCGGGTCAACCAATTGCGTCATCAGGGCGACGATGTACGGCTGCGAAATCGTTTGCCCCGCACCAATCCCCAATGGTGAATCGCGATAAGCAAAATCCTGCATGTCCTCGGCGACGAATTTGTGCCGCGGAATTTTTCGCATCGTGTTCAAGACGCGTTGGTTGACAATGTCCCGCCCAGCCAACTGCCGCGAAACCATCTGCTCGCGGGCATCGGCAAACGGATCGGGTACAGCCTCGCCCGGTTTTGCCGCGTTCGAGGCTGGCTGGATGGGCGTTGATTCGTCCGTGGCAGGGGCAGAATCGGCGACGTCGGATTCGATGGTTTGGTTCAGTAATGTTGGACGTTCGCTCACTCGCGCACACGATGCAAATAACACCACGACCCACGATTGGCCATCGCGCAGCGATCAAACCCGATTTGCTGCTGGGTTGCATGGCGTGCGTTTTACGGTCGCGGCCGCCTTCCTTGTCGAGTGACAGAATTATGTGTGACAGAATCATATTACTCAGACCAAAGTCTGTCGTTAACAATTCACAATTCACCATCCGCAATTAATTACTTGCCAGCCAATGCATCCGACTGGAGTGCGGCGGGGTTCGGGACGCGGAATAGTACCTCGCCTTCCGAGACTAAAAGATAGCGGCGAGAGGACTCGAACCTCCACGTCCATAGGACACTTGATTTTGAATCAAGCGCGTCTGCCAATTCCGCCACGCCGCCGTGTTCGTCTCAAGGATTTTAGCTTAATGCACCCCTTTGGGACAAGTCCCGAGGGACGAATGTTCGTTGTTCCTTGTGGCTGAGGGCCTCGACTCGGAGAGTCAAGCTAGAATGGCTGACGGCCTCGACTCGGTGAGTCAAGTTACGAATGGCTAAGGGCCCGAATTGGAGAGTCAAGCTACGAATGGTATGCCGCGACAAGCGCCACGCTGTTACGGTAAGGGCCAATTTAAAGTGACACGGTGCCGTAACCGCAAGGTGCTCGTTTCGGCCAACGTTTTACTGCCGGCAAATAATTAATTGTGAATTGTGATTTGTTAATGACTCTTGTTTATCCTCAGAACATCATTCTGTCACCCATCATTCTGTCATTCGCATCAGAAAGTCAGGCGACGTTTTATGGAGAGGTTTTCTACACCCGCAGCGATTCAAGAAACGGCAGCCGGCCGATCATCCGCGCGGCAAGGCGGCCGGACAAGATGCCAACGACTCCGATCAGGGCCAGCATCACGAACAGAGGCAACCAGGGCACTGAGGCGCTGCCGACAAAATAATGCGGTAGCGTTGCGAAAATAGCAGAGACAATTCCGGCTCCCAATCCGAACATCAGCAAGCTGGCATTTTCAAGCAACACCAGCTGTGACAATTTTCGGCTCGAAAAACCAACCGCCCTCATCAAGCCCAACTCCTGCTTCCGCTCGACCACGTTGCGAACCTGAACCACCGCCAAGCCAAATGTTCCGAGCAGCAATCCTAAAGCCCCCAACGACTGGAACGTACTCAAATACGTATTTTGAACTTGCATGAAGTTCGCCAAGACGTCCGTCGCCGAACGCGCGTCAAAACCCTCGTCTCCCAATCGACTTTCGAGTTTTTGGCTTACACCATCGGCACCCGTGGGAGCAGAAATCAGAAAATACCGATAGCCACCCAGGTTTGGAAACGCGTGGACAAAATTCTTTTCCGAAATGACCAGGCTGCCCTGCAAGATCGTGTTACACAAAAAGCCGACAACACGAAACTTGACCGTCTCGCCCGAATCATACTTGACCTCGTAATCGCCGCCGGTCGCAAAAATTTTCAGACTGTAATTCGCCGTGTTCTGATCGATGATCACCGGGATCGCGCCATCATCGGTGGGTCGTTGCAGCATTTGCCAGGGATTTGCCTTTTCCGGATCACCGGTTGCTTCGACTGCGCCCCAGGCAAACGGCGTAGGATTCGAATTGAAGTAATCGATAAACGCGTCCGAAACACCCAACACCCGCGGCTGTGTCGACTGGTAGAGGTTATTGCAACTGGCGTCTTGCCCCGGTTTGAGCCGGAACGCAAATACCCTGGTTTCTGGCGGCAACCGATTCTCACGCCCGAGTAATTGGACCTGCCCCGCTTCCGTGTTCAAGTCAGCGAAGACCGGTTGGCTGCTTTCGGCGATCAAATCAAAACCGGCGGTACCCGCGTCGGTTGGCGAAAGTCGAAACGAGCTTACGGCAACAATCAGAAAACTGGCGACTGCGACCAGTCCAATCGTCAACGTGCTGCGAAGCGGATTTCTTCTGGCACTAAACGCCGCCAGTCGACTCAGGCTGAGGCTCGACGCCTGCTCCGTGCCCGATCCTTTTCGCAGCCACTGGTAGATCAACATCAGCAACGCCAGCAGAACCAGGAATCCGGAACCCATGAATGCACCCGCTTGCGCATCGCCGGCCAACCTGGTTGCGGCAAACGACAACCCGATCGCGAAAATCAATAACAGACAGGCGATCCAAAACAAAAAACCACGCGAGTTGTCAGATACGGCTGTCGTGGATTCCAGTTCACCTGACAACAGACCGCTAACCGATTGGCGACGAGTCCTTCTCAGCGACCACCAAATCGTCAACACACAAATCAAAATTCCGCTCAGCAAACCGATCAAAAGACTCACGGGCCCGACGTGCAAGGTCAAAAACGGATTGGAAATCGCGCCGATCCACCACGTCGTCAAACCCCAGATCATCAGCCAGGCATAACCGATCCCCACCAAAATCCCCAGCAACGCGCCAACGGAACAAACAATTAACATTTCACGCAACCACGTCATCACGATGCGTTTTTGCGTGAAACCGATGGCCTGCATTACGCCAATCTCGTTAGCCCGCGACTGAAGCCCCAAGCGGAACAGCAACGAAACAAGAATCAGCGCCGAGCCGATCACAAACATGCTGAGCGCCAAAAACAGGACGTCGAACGGTGTCGAACCCGACGAGGCAGCCAGCCCGTTGCGTTTGACAGGCACGATTTCAAATCCGAGTTTTGCCTGGTCCGCCGCCAATTGGGCCAGCAATCGATTGCCCACTTGCTCGGAGGTTCCGGCCGAAACGGGAATCCGCATCGACGTCGTGTCGCCAAAGCGGCTGCCCCACAGTCTCTTGCCAGCCGCCAGTGAAACGAAAGCCTTGGGAGTCGTGCGGTGATTGCTCCAATATTCGTCGTCTTGCGCGCGGAGTTTGTCGGCGGTGGCAAACGGCAAGTCCCATTTCTCGATGGATTCTGCATCGGTGACGCCGGGAACTTCCGGCGTGAGATCAGGGTCGTTGGCGATGGTCGGCGCGGAATCAAACACAGCTGGCTCGACAACATCACGCCGGCGGACGCGATAGGGTTCAACCGGCTCGGTCAGCTGTACCACATCAGCCAAAACAAATTTCGCTGTGCTCTCTATTTGTTGTCCATGCGTCGTTTCGGGTTCGAAATAGCTGACCACGATTTCGTCACCGACTTTGGCCCGCAGATCGAAGGCCGTCCAATCGTTAATCACGATTTCGCCAGCGGCCAGATTTCTGACCGGCTTGCCGGTAACGACGGATACGGGGCGAAATTGATCGTCAAAGTCGATCGAAGCAACCATCGAAAACGGCACGCCGCTGGTTTGATCGGCTCTGCGGATGTCGTTGGCCAGGTAGGTAAAGACTTCTACCCCATCGGGAAATGCCTGTTTCGCGGCAACGACGACGGCGGCCGGCAAAACCAAGCGATCGGACGACAAACTGTAATAGTCAAAAATCGTTTTATCCTTGAACGATTGCGTGACGTGTTTGACGGTCAGCCCAAAATCTTCAAGCGTCGGTTGCAACGCTGCCTTTAGTCCGGCAGTCGTCTCGGCCGTTGGCAGGCGATTGTCTTTACCCGACAACAGAATCACGTTGGCAAATTTTGCATCTCGTTTGTGTTTGAGGGCCGACCGAGCCAAAGCGTCCTGGAGCAGACCCCTCGAGACATAAATGTTGGGGGAATCCGTTTGGCTCGGCTGTAGCCCAAACCGGCCCAAACTCTTGTCGGGAATAACGGAGGCGATTTCCAGGTCAACCAGGCTCTCGACCAAATCGCTGGTTTTTCCCAACGCGCTGTCGGTCGGAAGTTGAGTGGGTTTGGGAATTCGCAGTGTCAACGAGCCCGTCGATGCGGTCAGTCCCAATTCCCGGGCCAGCGCTTGATTGATGACCACGCGGTTTCCAGCGACCTCTGCTGGCGGGTTCGGATCGAAGGTTCCCAGGGACCAGAAATCTTCCGTGACTCCGAAAACATTGACGTTGGAAACTCTCGCCGAGCCGGCGGCCAACTCGACCGTGCCATTGGGAAACAAAATGATGGGCACGGCCTGTGAATAATTCGCCTTGAATTCAGCCGTGGCGGCCAGCTCACTGGCAAGTTGTTCCCGAAAAAATCCATCGGAAATGATCAGCTCGTCGATTTTTCCCAAACGATCGAGCGTCAGATCTCGGAGACTCCCCCGCATGCTGTCGCCAACAATCAATGCCCCGGTCAGCACCGCCGTGGCAATCGCGACGCCCAGCGCAACGGCCAGGTTTTGGCGCAAGTAATGAAACAGGCTGCGGATGGCAATTGTCCAATGAGTCATAGACGAATCATACCATTGACGCACGTGTCAATTAAGACGCCGAATGTTGTTGCGCAAAGATGATGAGTCGGCACGAAACCTCTCTTGTTGGAGGTCGTGCAGTTTTCGACACCCTCTTGCTGGCGGGAGGGTCGGACGCACTCGCGGCCGAATATGATGGCGTCGGGAGTCTTTTGCTTGGCCAATCAACAATAAACGAATTGGGGAAATCCCCAGTCAAGCAAAATTCACCTACTTGAAACCAAAAAACTCCCGACCCCTTACACAAATTTTCCGTGCTCCAGTCGGACTTGCCGCGCGAATTTTTCGGCAAGACGCTCGCTGTGCGTCACGCAAATAAGAATCGTGCTGGTTTGACTTTGCATATCCAACAGCATTTGGCCGATCGATTCGGCGTTTTTCTGATCAAGACTTCCGGTCGGTTCGTCCGCCAACAACAAAATCGGCTCACGAATCAAGGCCCGGGCAACCGCAACCCGTTGCCGTTCACCGCCCGACAGTACGCCCGGGCGATGATCCATGCGGTCTGCCAAGCCAACCATCTCCAACAACGATTTGGCCCGGGCGACAGCCGCCGCATCCGCTGTTTGCTCGGCAATGACCGGGATGAGAACATTTTCCAGTGCCGACAGCTGGGGCAACAGGTGATGTTGTTGAAACACAAAGCCGAGATTTTCGTTGCGGAAGGCAGCCAACTTTTTTTCGTCGAACTGAAACGGATTTTGCCCAAGCAACTCGATCTGACCGGATGTCGGTTGGTCGAGCGTACCGGCGATGTGCAAAAACGTACTCTTGCCACTGCCGCTCTCGCCGACAACCGCCAGGTTTTGGCCCCGGTTCAATTCGACCGAGACGCCATCGAGAATGCGCAACGGACCAGTCGGCGTGTCAAACTCTTTCGTTATTTCGCTCGCGCTGAAATCCGCCATGAGATCCGATACTGCCGACAGGAAATTACTTCAATGATTTTCCAACAGGGCCAGGCACCCTAAACCGTAGAACGTGTACTCAACGTCGTGCGACTCGTCCCAGGCGGCGGCCTGGAAACCACCACCTGGCAATTGTAGCGAATAAACAAATTTGCGAAACAAATCCACGTCGAGTTCTTCAAACGAATCCAGATCGGACAAAGTCAGCCCGCCCGTGAATGAACTGAGCATGTCAGCAATAGGGATTCGCGTGTTGGCTCGCAAACCGCCTTCGTCCGTTTGCATTTCGCACAAAAAATCGATCGTGATTTCTTTCGTGTCGGGCTCCAGCGTACCCAGTCCATCGTGCTCCTGGGAAATAATTCGCAGCGTTGCAGCAGCCGCCGCCGTCGGATTGGTTCCTGCCCGCTTGCTGACGCGGATTTCCCGCCAACCGCCCTCCGGCTCGAGGTGTGATTGCAGGAACGCCACGATCTTTTCAGGGTAAGGGACCGGACGTTCCAGCAATTGCAGCACCAATACGACCAGGAACGTGTGGTAAGTGCTGCCCGCATTTCCTTCGGGAGCCTTGGAATAGCCGCCATCTTCGCGGCGCAAGGTTTCCAGAAAGGCAGCGACCTGGTCGGGCCAATTGGGATCGGCCGCACGGAAAAGATCAATGCCGGCCGAAATTTTGAGCAAATTGGCCGCGTAAAAAAGTGAAAAAAAATCGACGATCGTTTGATGCGAAACCAGTTGCCGGGCGAGGTATTGTTCCGCCCGCTCAGCGACCGGCCCGTAAAGTTCGCCAAGGATCGACAGCCCGCGCAGAGCAAAGGTCGTGTAGTAAAGATCGCTGCCACCCATGCGGCCAGCGAAACCACCGTCGTTTTGCTGCGCAGCAACCAGATAGTCCGCATGCCGTTGCCGCTGTTTCGCAGGCAGGCGCCCGAGGCCTTCCGCCAGTCGCACCGTTAATTCCTGCAGGTAGATTGACATTCGAGACTGACTCTCCGGCTGGCTGGCTTAGCCGCGGACAAACGGCGTCAATGCGTTCACAAATTCAGCTGGGATGGTAACAGATTCAGGCCGTTGTCCGTCCAGGGCATGATCGAACTTGCAGCATACGGTCGTCACTTGGCCGTCGGCAACCGGAACTCCATCTCGGGAAAACTGAAACCCATATGTGACGCTCTTGGATCCAATTCGTTCAACCGCGACTTCAATATCGATCATTTCTTCAAAACGAATCGCACTGCGATAATTGCATTCGGCGTTGACGCGCGGCCAACTGATGGACTGACCATTGATGTTGCAGATCACTCCAAAACCGAGGCTGCGGAGGAATTCATGTTCGGCTTCTTCCATGTACGCAAAAAACACGGAAAAATGAACGATACGCGCCATGTCGGTATCGCGAAATTCAACGCGTCGCGATGTTTTGAAAGTCTGGCCCACCGGCGGTCCCGCTTTTCAGCTCAGAAAAAAAGCCCGCCGAGTGCCATACACCCGGCAGGCTTCGAAATTGTTTTCGACGAAAATTAGTCGCCCTTGAAGGGCAATAGCGCCATGTAGCGAGCCCGTTTGATGGCGTCCGTTACCGAGTGCTGGGACACGGACGAGCAGCCTGTTTTCCGGCGGCCAACAATTCGACTGTGTCGATTGATCAACTTTTTGAGCAATTCAACGTCTTTGTAATCGACATACATCGGACGCGGCCGTTGGCCATCGACCCACAACGGATCTTTTCTGACGGTACGAGTTTTCGGTTTGGGCTTGCGTCGCGAACGTGGGCTTCTTGGTCGTGGCATTTTGGTTTGTTCAATAAGTCGATTTTCAGACAGGCCAGAACGATCTGGCGATGGCAATTTTTTTTCGGTTCCACGTCAAAATGAAATCCCGAGTTACGCTATTATGCAAATGCTGATCCTGCACGCAAGGCACAATTCCCCGACAAGTTCCACAAGTGGACCAGAAATGAGCACGAAAAAAACCCAATTCCGTGAAAAACAGATCAATTTGGCGACCCTGGCTTCTTGGATGCTGCTGTTATTGCATTCGCCCATCCTGCAGGCCCAAACAACCGCTGAAGCACTCCAAACGGATCCGCAGGCCACCCGGGAATCGACCCCAAAATCCCCGAGCCCGGCAGAAAAACCAGAGGAATGGACCCAGCTATTTAACGGCAAAGATCTGACCGGTTGGACACCCAAAATCCGGGGGCAGAAACTGGGTGAAAACTGGAATGACACATTTCGGGTCGAAGACGGCGTGCTCAAAGTCAGCTACGACAAGTACGACACGTTCGATCGAAGATTTGGTCATCTGTTTTATGAAAAACCTTTTTCGAATTACATTCTGAGGATCGAGTATCAATTCGTGGGCGACCAGGCGCAGAGGGACCCGGCTGGGCGTATCGCAACAGCGGAGTCATGATCCACGGACAAGATCCGGCGACAATGGGTATCGAACAGGATTTCCCTGTTTCGATTGAAGTCCAGTTGTTGGGTGGTAACGGTAAAGACGAACGCCCCAATTTGAACCTGTGCACTCCTGGCACGAACGTGGTCATGGATGGAAAACTGCATACTCAGCATTGCACGAATTCAAGTTCGGCAACTTTTCACGGTGATCAATGGGTGGCCGCCGAAATCGAAGTTCACGGAAACGAAGTCATTCGCCACCGGATCAATGGCCAAACGGTACTGGAGTACAACCAACCCCAACTCGACCCGAATGACGAGTCGGCCAAGGGTTTGATCAAAGACGGAAACTTGATGCTCAGCAGCGGCAGTATTTCACTGCAATCGGAGAGCCACCCTTGCGAATTCCGCAAAGTTGAAATCAAAATTCTGGATGAAACAAAGTAACCCACGTTCGCTTCTCCGATTGAGTAATCCACGTTCGTTCCCGATAACAAGCACGACGTTCGCTGCTCCGATCGAGGTGGAAGCTCCGTCCGGACCGAAACCAACCGTTGCGACGTTTTCTGTTGAGTGTTGGCATCCTGCCACAATCAGAAAACAGTTAACGAAAAGACAATTCCGCTTTTTCATGACTCCCTCCATGAAAGATTCGGAGACGCTGAGCAGGGAAGGGAACAGAAGGACGGGTTGCAAGCCAATTGCGGAATGCAAAGATTGGCAAATGTGCCGTCGTTGTCGTCGTAACCTTCACGGAGTGCAATCAGTTTTCGACAGAAACCTGCTGGGTGTTGGTTGAGCGAAGCAACACCTGGGATAAGCTCCAGCTTGTCAACTAGTTGCGTTCGCCGCCACGACATCGACAACGGGTTGTGCTGTCATGACAGGCAGGATGCCTCTCCCACGCAAAGCTGCCAGATTCGAGGACAATCAAGTTCCGGGCAACTCGTTCCAAACCGAGTGGTAAGCACCGATCTTTTCAAAATACGCCAGCATCGCTGCGAAAAACTCATTTCCACCCAAAGTCGCGCTGTCGCCAATGACAATTAACTTTCGCCGCGCACGCGTCAACGCGACATTCATTCTGCGCCGGTCTCCCAGAAAACCAATCTCTCCGGTGCTGTTGCTACGAACAGTCGTGATCACCACCGCTTCCTTTTCACGTCCCTGAAACCCGTCGACCGTGTCGACTTCGAGACCCGCTGTTTCGAAGTCTGCTTGCAAAAACAGCTCCTTTAACAATCGCACCTGCGCAGCGTAGGGAGCGATCACCGCGATATCGGCAGAAGGTAAACCCGACTCGCAGAGTTGTTTGACTTTCTTGACCGTCAGCGCTGCCTCGTGGGGATTGAATCGGCTTTCACCCTCGGGTTCAAGTTGTTCATCCCAACCGGCACCTGCGGTATCGATGAACGTAATGGGGCACTGGGTCAATTCCGTCGCGGCCACGGAATCGATCTGTGACAACAGGTGTGCACCTACCGAGTCATGAGCAATCAGTTTGCCCTCGTAAAATTGGCCGGATGAAAAATCCATGATCTGGCGATGCATGCGATATTGCACGTCCAACATGCGGGTGATTTGTTCACCATAGATTCCATGGAGCCGTTCCAGCAGACTCAGCTCGAATCCCTGTCGGGCAGCGTCACGCGACAATACCGTGGGAGGCAGTTGGCACTGATCGCCAGCGAGGATGATTTTGTCGCACCGAGTCAACGGGATCCAGCATCCCGGTTCAACGCTTTGACAGGCTTCATCAATTACCAACAAGTCGAACCAGCGATCACCAATCAGATCCTCATTGAACGTGGTTGTCGCACAAATCACATCCGCCCGGTCGAGAATATGATTGACCAACTGTTTTTCCATCAGTCGCGCGTGTTGTTTCAATTGCCGCGCCTCGCGCCGCATATCCTGTTTTTCGCCGCGGGCGGGACGCGCACGTGTGTACCGGTGCGCTTTGCGATACAGTTCCTCTGCTTCCCGCAGCATTTCGTGAACGACCTTGATGTCTTCGTGGGTTTCCACCAGTCCGTCGAGTGAATACTCGCGAAGCCGTTCGGCGACCCGGGCCGGATGCCCGACACGAACCACTTTTTGACCCGCATCGACGAGGCGCTCGAGCAGATTATCAACGGAAGTATTGCTCGGTCCGCAGGCAAGCACCTTGTCGCCCCGCTTGACTGCCTGGATGATCAATTCGACAACCGTAGTTGTCTTGCCCGTGCCCGGCGGGCCATGAATGATGCCAACCTCGCGGGCCGACAGCCCAAAGCGCACTGCGGCTTGTTGCGACGGATTCAAGTCCGTGCGAAATTGAAGTTGGGGTTCCTCGGTGAATTCGGGTGCGGCTTCGCCGAGGAGGACTTTGCGAAGGTGCCCAAGTCGCCCCCGCGAGTCTTTCGCCGACATGATGGCCGCCATTTGACGCTGCCGCGTGACTTCGTCGGCAGTTAAATCAACCCGAAAGGATTCCCCTTCGGGAAAGTGGTCCACCGAAACCTGAAGCGAATTGTAAGTGCGCTCACTGACCACCCCTGTCAACGAAATCGCCTTCGTCCAGCCGGTAATTGGACAACACGATCGGTGAACCAACTTTCAGGCGATGCCACGGCATCGGTTGTTGTCGATTTCGTTTGATCAGGGTCAACAGGAATCGACCTCCCAACCCGCTGCGGTGATCGTCGATTGCCAGATCAAGAATAGTTTCACCGCTTTTTTCCGCATCCGACTGGTTGCGACGGACGCGCCGCTCGGCCATCCGCTGCACTTCGGCAGCCGACTCCATCGCAATCCACTCGGCCATTCGCAGAAAATGTTCGTCGCTGAGATCCGACGTCTGGCGGCGTTTGTGTCGGCGAGACATGGTTAAAAGAATTTGGCCAGGGTTTTTTCCGACGGCGGTTTGGTGATCAATGACGTGATCACCATCGCCAACAGCGAACACATCAAGGTCGCCACGACGGGCATGATTTCATACCTGGATTCGCCCAGTTCAAGCGTGATCGTATAGTCGGCGATCGCGGCCCAATTGGATTCGCGGAACAGATAGATCCAGCTCCCGATCATGGCGAGAATTCCAGCGACGGCCCCGGCCGCCGTCAAGCGTTTCCAATACAGCGATGCAAATACCAACGGGAACAACGACGCGAAACCGGTGAAGCACCAGATTGCCATCGCGAATACGCTCCGATATCCCTGCAGACTCAACACATACGTCACGGCCACGATCATCACGATGAATGCCCGGGCGAGCCAAACCTGCTGTTTGTCGTTGAACCGGTCTTCACCCGCATAGTGGGTCACGATGTCGTTGCTGAAAATCGAACCAATGCACAAAAACTGACTGTCAAGCGAACTCATGATCGCCGCCAGAATTCCAATCGATACGAATCCGCCCAGCAGCGGATCGGTGAGTGTTTGCACCAGAAACGGAAGCACGGCATTTTGATTGACGATCCCGTTCGGTAACGTTGGCAGCGGAGGCTTGGGCGGAATCAATTCGGTCGTTGCCCACACACCAATCAACACGCAGGGCACCCACACAATCATGATGAACAGCGGGTGACAGACCACCGTCAGCCGAAAACTTTTCGCACTCCGCGCGGTCAACCAATGCTGGAACAGGTGGGGAAACATGCCCACCGATAATGGAATCAACAGGTACGTCAAAAACTTCGTCTGCGACATACCAATCCGCGTTGATTTTTCAAGTGGGATCGCTGCGCCAATGGTCTGCAGGTTTGCGAGCAAGCTATCCTGTTTTCCCAGTTTGTTCGCGATCACGACAAACGCCACAACACCCAGGATCATGAATACCATCGTTTGCAGCGCGTTGGCCCAAGCCGTCCCACGCATACCGCCAAAAAAAACATAGCAAAGCACAACCAGGCAAATCACCAGCGAGCCGAGCCAGGGCGGAACCCCGCCATTGGTTCCCCGCGAACTCGTTTGAAACCATTCCAGATCGGGAAACGCCCCCGCCGTCAACGATTGAATGGTAACACCGGCCGCCATGACACCAATCAACAAGTAGGGAATGATCAAGCCGACCAGGATCGGAAACAGCAACAGTCCCACCAGATCACTGTCCAACCTGTCGCGGAAGTACTGAATCTGGGTCGAATAATTGTGCCTTTGTCCCAGCCGCCACAATTTGATCCCGACTACGAAAAAACAGAGCGAATGCACGATTCCACTGCTGGATGCCAACATTCCGTAAACGCCAATTCCCTGGCTATACGCTTCGCCGGACGAGCCGACCAGCGCAAACGCCGTCATGGTTGTTCCGAACAAACTCATCAGCAACAGGATCGGTCCAATCGAGTGGCTGGCCAACAAGTAGTCTTTTTTGGTGCCGCGAAACAGGCGGCTGGCGAAAAACCCCAGAAACAGCAGTGCAACGAGGTAAATCGCGATAATGACCAACTGCGTTTTGCCCTTTGGCAAACCGCCTGACGCGGCAGCAGCCTGAGCTTGGGCGCCCTGGGCCAGCAACTGTGCAACATTCACGCTTCGGTCTCCTCCGTCTGGGAGACGTTGTCGATCACGTAGTCTTCTTCACCGGTCGGCCAGGCGAATTGGCAGGCGAGGAACCAGACGACGCCCGCAGCCAGCGAAATGCACACATGGTAGAACAGGCCAATCGGCATGAATCCGAATACCAGGCTGCCGTTATTCCAGTTCCAGAAATCCTGGTGGATGACCAACAGAATCAACACCAAAAACCAGACCACGTATCTCATTTTTTTCCTGCCATTTGTTACGTCATCTGTTAACAACGCCCGACAGTTTAAACGACCCGTCAAAATTCGACCAGTCAGGCGACACAGGAAGAATGTGGCACGGATCTCGAGCCGTGAACAAGAACGTGGCACGGATCTCGAGCCGTGAACAGAACGTGGCACGGATCTCCGAACCGTGAACAAAATGTGGCACGGATCTCCGAGCGTGAAGGAATCGACACAACCCGGAGGACTGTGCCCCTATCAACAGTTGCCGACGATCTCGAGCAGTTCGACGGCAGGCGAGCCGTTGCAATAAATCAGCGCTGTGCGGCCATAACATGCGTCGCCCGGATTGATTCCAAACGCCTCAGCCAGTTCGTGGCCAGCCGATATTCGGTAAAGATGCGATAGTTTGACCTCCCGCATCACTTTGTGATTGATCAGGATTCGACCGAGCGGCGTCTGCTGACTTTCGATCTCCTGGCGAACCACCGGGTCCAACACGGACCGGTCCAGCCGCACGATGCCGAATTGCACGACCTGCTCATCGGATCGTCTCGTGAGGAGGATTTTTCGTGAGTAGAAATCACCTGCGGTGGAAGTCTCCAACACGCGAACATCGACTGGCGATTGGTGATGCTCTTCCTGGGTCACCGTCATGTGATGATCGTGGGCCAGGAGTTTCCGCTCCAACTGGGGTAAATCGGAAGCCGATGTTTCCGAGAAATACCCCAATTCCGATTGATCTGGAAAGAACAGTCCAATCAAAACTTCAAGTTCAACGTTCGCGGGCTTGGCCTTGTTCAAGAAACTGTCTCGCACGATGGTTTGGCTAGGCGATGATTGGTAGGACTTCTTCAAAAGACAAATTGGTAATGTCGATCGTCGGCTTGACTTCGTGGGAACGGTCCAGCACGGTATCGACAAGGTAGTACATCAAACGCCGCAACTCTTCGGGTTGCACCTCATCGGCGATCTCTTCCGCCCGGGTTTGATGTTTGTCGACCAATTTGTAGGCTTTTTCAAAAACGCCCGCTTCGAAAAACAGCTGTCGGGCACGCATCACCCGGCGCTCCGCGGACAATGGACCATCCGTGTCGACCAGTGACACCAGCTCGTTGCGCAATTGTTCGTTAAGTCCCTCCAGAGCCAGCGCCCACAAAACCGTCGGGCGCCCGCCGAGCAAGTCGGTTCCGACGGGACGCTTGTTGTCTTCGTCGCATTCCCAGTCCTTAAGATCGTTCAAGATCTGGAATGCAACGCCCAGGTTACGGGCAAACGTCCGCACCGGTTGCAGGTATTCTTCGCAAGGACCCGCCAACCGCAGCCCCGTATTAAACGCCGCCTCAAACGCGGGCGCGGTCTTGAGCGCGTAAACTTTCAAGGCATCGATCGGTTTGAGCTGTTTGTTCTTGGCATCTCGCCAGATCAACTCGGCCCCCTGCCCTTCACTCAGCCGCAAATGCGCGTCCGCCAGGTAGTCCAGGATATCAGCCGCAGTTTCATGGCCCAGCTCGGCCCGATCGCGACTGACCAGGCGATAGCCCATGCCGATCAGGTAATCGCCAACATTGATGGCTGTCGGAACTCCGTATTTGTTGTGAATGGTTTCCACACCGTATCGGAATTCGTCGGAATCTTCGATATCGTCGTGCACTAACGACGCTTTGTGAAACGTCTCGATCGACATCGCGGCGCGCAACACGGCATCTGGATACTCCGCAACCGCTTGAGCACCCCCGGACAGCGTCGCCCCGCCGCCGCTGATCGCATCGTAAACCGCCAAGGTAATAAACGGTCGAGAATGCTTTCCGCCGGCGGACAAAAAGTCGTAAGCAATCGCTTCGGTTGCTGCAATCGGATCAAGTCCCGACAAACTTTGCCCGTTGGCTTCGGCCAGCGTTTTGCCCCCGCGAACACGAGGAATCAGTCGTTCCATCGACTCGGGTTCGAACAGGTTGGCAGATTTTCTCAAGAGGTGGACATAGCTGCGTGTTTCTTGCTGAATCGTCTGATGGGGGACTCGAACCATCTGGTCGACCCAGTCTTCGTCAACCGTCGTGTTACGGCAGTCGCTCGATAGCAAGGGGACCGCCATACAGGGAATTCCGGCCAACACGATCTTGTCAATTGCTTTTTCCAGCACGTTCAGGCAGGCAACGCCCACGATCGCGTCGACATGCCCACTGACAATGATTTTCAAAACAATCGGTGAACCCTCTGCCACGAGCACTTTGTAACCCAGCTGCTCAGCCGTGCCGCGAAAATCGGCAATACTGCACGCGCCACATTTCTTGCAGGCCAATCCAAACTCATCGTAGTCTGCCGGACATCCCTGAGCATGTTTCAAACAATGAGGCAACAGAAATAACCGGCGATTATGCGGGATCGACTGAATCTGCTCGGTCCAGAATTCGCTCGACAAGATCACCATGATCCAGCCCAAATATCCTTCCGGTTGATCCGCTTCGACGAGGATTCTCCGCGAGATCGATTCCAATTGGTCCTTGTTGGGAGGAACATTGCGGTCGAGAGTCGCCGCGACTTCGCGACACTTCAGCCGTAACTCCTCGCGCAGCTGTTTTGTCGGCGGTACCAGTTTCAGGTGTGCCGTCTTGCGTCGCCGCGACCTACGTTTTGGCTTGGTCGACGATCCGGTTGCGGTTTCGACATCAAGCGTAGCGTCAGCGTTTATGTTCAATGGAGCAGCCAAGTTGCTTCCTCTCACCGTTGTTCAGCCGGTTCGGCCGATCGTCGATTGGTTTCTTTCATTGTGTAGGCTTTCGCCAGTGCCGCAGTCGCAAACACCAGCGGATACAGTCGTTCGTAGTACCAAAGTTTGGCAAAATAAAATCCGATCGGCGTCGGTTGATTCAAGTTACCCGTATCGCTGGCCAGGCTGAGCCATTCCAATCCGCGATCGGCTGCGGTCCGCGAAGCGGGTTCGTGGTGATCCAACAGTAGTTCCGTGCACAACGCCGTTTCTTCGACGCTGCTGGTGCCCAGTCGGGAATCGCTCCACGAACAAGAAACGCCTCCTCCCCAGCCGCCATCGGAATTCTGATGATCGCACAACCATCTTAAACCAATTTTCGCCGCGCGGGTATCGAAAGAACCAGTATCTCGATAAGCCGCGAGGACTTTGGCGGTTCCATAGCAGGGATTTACGTCATCCGGACAGTCCTGGTTCCCGAACCATAAAGGGAGCCAACTCCCGTCATTTTGCTGTCTACGATCGAGAAAACCCATGCCCGTTTTGATCGCTTTGGACAATCGGGCCGATGGAAATTCGTCGCGCCACGCGTACAGCGCCCGAATTGCATGAGCCGTAATGTCCGAACCGCTACGATCGAAAGGCAATTTTCCCCAGCCGCGACAAAACGTGGGCCAGCCCTGATCGCGATTTTGCAGGTTCAACAACCATTCGGTTCCGGACTGCGCCGCGGTGCGAATTCGCGATCTTACCGAATCGTCAAACTCAACCAACCGCAGCAAATGATGCAGCGCGAGCAACGCGCCCGGAGTATCATCGGCATCAGGGACAGCGCCGCTGAGGTCCGACCAGCCCCAACCACCGGGTGCCGCGCCTGTGAATGGGTGCCTGGTTGTGTTCTGGCATGCCAACAACCACTCCAGGCAAGGCAACCAACATTTACTCTCTTGCTCAAAACTGCGAGGTTCATTCGCCAGCGCGTTGATCGACAAGGTTGTCATCCAGGTTGCCAGGTTGGTATCAATCGGCCAGCTCCCCTGCTCTTGGGTTGCCTGGTTCGCATGCTCGACACGAAAGGAATTTACGAGAAAGCGAATTCCGGCTTTGACGACCGGGTGGTCGACATGCCCCGAGTGGATCAGGCCCATCGTGACAAAACTGGTCAAGGGTGCGGCTTCCAGGAATCCACCGGTCGCGGGCTGCATGTTTTGCAACACATCGAGACTGCGCTTGACGGCCGCTTTGCGGATGAACTTCCGCAGTGGATCCCAGGGAGGATCGTTGGCAAACTTGGCCTGGCCGATCGCCACGAGTGCGGGGATCGCGTAGCTCACAACGGGCAATTGCATCAGGTTGTAAAATCTTTGCGGCACGCAGGCCGCTTCGAAAGGCAGCGCTGCGACTTCACGCCAGGGCACAATGCCGGCCATCGCACAATTGGCCAATATTGGAACCGCAAATGTCTTGTCCTTCCCATAGCGGGCCCGCAGTCCCGGGATACCGCCTTGCGATGCGATCAAGGACTGGGCGCGGGCGATTTGCGACGCAAACTCGTCGGCTTTGCCCGCAGCCGTCAACGCCGCGACAACCAACATCGATGTTGAAATATTCGAATAACTCAGCCGGGTATCCCCCCAGCCACCGTCGGTGTTTTGCTCGGCGCCAAGCCAGTTAATGCCAGCGGCAATCTGCAGCTCAAGCGTCTGGCGAAGGTCCGCTGGAACACGATTCGCTTGCAGATAAAACGAATACGCACTGATCGCCGTCGCCGTCGATAGCGCCGACGCCGACAACTCGCCTATCCAGTGACCTGCAACTCGCTCGGAGATGAGTGCCGCACGTGTCTCAAGGAACAAATTCTCGGTCTGTGTCATCGACAACGGCTCACCCTGGTTAGCAACAAACGGCACTCGCCGGATCGTGTACTTACTTTGAACTCAACTCATGCACGGCGTCAACAAGCGCGATGGCATTTTCAACAGGCGTTTGCGGAAGAATTCCATGGCCGAGGTTAAATACATGTCCCGGACGCCCTGCCGCCTGATCCAGTATCGCTTGTGCCTGCCGACGAATCTCCTGCGGATTGGTCAATAACACGGCGGGATCCAGATTGCCTTGCACGGAGCGATCGTAACCGACGGCCTGCCAGGCGTCATCCAACCGGATTCGCCAGTCAATTCCAATCACCCCAGCCGGCGCTTCGGCCAACAACGGCAGCAACGCCGGATTGCCTGTCGCGAAATTAATGACCGGGACACCCGCCGGCAGACTGGAGATAATTTTTTTTACATGGGGCAACGCGAAATTCCGGTAGTCCTCAAAACTCAAACAGCCGGCCCACGAATCAAACAACTGCACGCATTGGGCTCCCGCCTCGATCTGGCCATTGAGATAGATCGAAATGGAACTGACCAGGTGCTGCATGAGTATTTCCCAGGCACCTGGATCGCCGTACATCAACGTCTTTGTATGTGCGTAATTGCGGCTGGAGCCACCTTCGATCATGTAGCTGGCCAGGGTAAACGGCGAACCGGCAAACCCGATCAGCGGCAGATCGTCAGGCAGATCCGCGCGCGTCTGTTTCACGGTTTGCATGACAAAGTCCAGTGGCTCGATGGTCTCCAGCGGTTTGATTCGATCAACATCACGCGCCTGGCGGATCGGATTGTGAATCACCGGACCGTCGCCTTTGACGAATTCCAAATCGCAGCCCATGGGCACCAGAATCGGTAACAAGTCAGAAAAGATGATCGCCGCGTCGACGCCCAACCGTTTGACCGCGGTGCACATGACTTCGCTGCACAGTTGCGGATTGGCGCACAGTTCCAGGAAGGAGACCTTTTGGCGAACGTCGCGATATTCCTTCATGTACCTGCCGGCCTGGCGCATCATCCAGATCGGGGTGACATCGGTTGGCTCACCGCGACAGGCCTTCATAAACGGGCTGTCGTACCAGGGGGCGTTTTTGTCAAGGCTGCTGGTCGCGGGCCCCGACAAATGGATACTCAGTTTGCGTTTTTGCTGCCACGAAGCTGCGATTCGGTTTGCCAGAGATTGAGCACCCGCTGCTACTTCCCGCTCCGTTGCCACCACGTCGACCTGGATTTCATGATCGGCAAGTACTTCCTGAGTGTTGGCACCCACCGCGACCACGAGCTTGTCCAGCAACACGCCGTCTCGCCAGCGAATCGAACGCATTTCCTTGACGCGGTTGACAAACTCTGCGACCGCATCGGGTGATGTAAACAGTAACGAGTTCAAATCGTCGTTTTCAGCCGACGCAAACAAGGCCTCAAACTCGGCTTCCACTGGACTTCCCCGTTCGACCGCTTGACCAATCGGCAATCCGAATGTCGGGAGTCGCAGCACCTTGCTGCCACGAGACTCCAGACCGGCTGCCAGCGAGAGCAGCGAATGAGTCTCTTCGACGGCAACGTTCAGGTTGGCAAGTCCCTGCGTCAGCCGTTTGGTATCAAACTCCACGGCCGTCAGAAAATGGCGATCCAGAACCGTCAACACGTCGCGCCAAGACCCCGATCCCTCCAGTTTGATGGAAGGCTCGACCCCCAACTCGCGCAGGTAATCCGCGACACGGGCCCGTCCGGCCAGCGTAATAATATCTGAAAGCGAATCGACAACCCTCTGTCGCTCGATCGTACGAAATGCTTCGCCGGTAATCCGCTCGGTTCCCGCGACGGTCAGGAAAATCGCCAGGTCAATTCCACCGGTGATCAGCCGCTGGATATTTTCGATCAGTTCGGGGCTCGGCGATTCCGGCGGAACATGGCAGACAATGACATTGCCACCGAACTTGCGGACGAAGTTACAACCGGCGTTGCCTGAATCGTCACTTCCTTCGTCGATCAAGACGCCAATCGTCGTCCCGGATAATATTTTACTCTTGGTAGTCATAGACTCATGCTAACGTGCTGCGCCACGGCCAAGAAGTGGCTGCCCCTGCTCTGACCCTGATTTGCAAGCTAAGATGACATCCACGTGCGTTCGACATTTGAGGACCCCTCCTGGATATGACTTCTGAAAAATCGGCTTTCAAACAACTTGAGTCCATCGCTCAACAGCGCGGCGTCGCGGAAGCAATCGAATTTCTGATCGCGCATTTTCGTCAGCAACGTGAATATCACCAGTTGTTTGAAGCGCTAAAACTGAAAGTCCGCCACGAACTGGGGCTACCGTTGCTGTACGGCGAATCGCCCGACCTGATCGACGATCAGCGACAGCGACAGCTCGAAGACGGGTTGCTGGCGGCGTGTCGTGAAGTCGGAGCCGAGTTGATCAAGGCAGGCAAGTTGCAAGAAGGCTGGATGTATCTCCAGCCGATCGGTGATCGCAAGTTGATCCAAGAGCTAATCGAAAGCATCGAAGTCACCACAGCAAACACCGATGCATTGATTGATATTGGGCTTTCGCAAGGCGCCGCCCCCGAACTGGGTTATCGGCTGTTGCTGGCGAACTATGGCACTTGTAATGCGATTACAACTTTCGATACGCAGATTATCCAACTTGAGCGCCCATTGCAAAAACAATTGGCTGCCATGCTGGTTGACCATCTTTACCAGGAGCTGGTTTCGAACATCCAGGGTCAAATTGGAAACCAGGAATCCGTGCGACCTGATGTTGATTCACTGCGCGAGTTGACGGCATCAAGAGCCTGGTTAACGGCGAATGGCGGACATCACATCGACACAACCCACTTGGCTTCGATCATGCGAATCGGCCGCATCGTGGATCAGGAATCCCGGTTGCAACAGTTGCTGGAATTGGCCGAGTACGGCCAGGAACTGGACGCTGATTTTCAGTACGCTGGCAGCCCCCCCTTTGAAAATACCTATTCCGATCACGCGATTTTTTATCGGGCCTTGATCGGAACGGACGTAGCACAAGCCATCGCACATTTTACTGCCAAGATTCAAACCACCGATCGAAACCAGTACGGGCTGATCGCCGTCGAAACTCTGGTTGATTTGTTGAACCGCACGGGCAATCGGCAACGGGCGCTCAACGTCGCAATCGAGCAGCTTGTCGGGCAGCAGGATTTGACTGGATTGGCGCCCAACGTTTTTGAAATCGCCACGACGTCGACGGAGTTTCAGCAACTAATGAACCATTTCCGCGTACAAGACGACCTGCTGGGTTATTCGATCGGCCTGCTTCTGTCGAAGACGGCGAATTAAAAAAAAACGGCCCAACCATCGCAGGTCGAGCCGTTCGTTTAATCGCAAAACTTGTTGTTGCTGACTTCCAATGACCTAGTTGGTCGAGGAATAGCCACGGTTGTTGATGATAAACGCGCTCGGATCAACAACCGGATTCTGATTCGCGCCCTGATCAGGAGCAACTTGTCCTGGAGCGTAATCGTCAGCTGGGACCATGCTTGGCTCAGCACCAGGGGTGCTATAATTTTCCATCGGTGCGTACTGGCCACCACCGCAACCGCAATCGCTGACTGGCTGGCCACATGAACTGCATCCGCTGTTGCATCGTTTTGACGCGTGATGAGCACGAATCTTGTCCATTAAAGAAACGCGGTCATTGCAGCAGCCACCGCAGGCAGGAGCCGCCGGGGCCCCGCAGCAGCAGGCGTCTGCCGACTTGCCACAGCCACCACAACGGACTCGTCGTTCGCGTTTAGGGCGTGGTGCCTTGCAGCAGCAACTAGCGGCCGGCTGGCCACAACCACCGCAACTGGATGCCCGTCGTTGACGCTGGGGACGCGAGCCACAGCCGCAGGTATCGGCTGGCTGTCCACATTCGCAACAGCTGTCGCCGCCGCCACATTTCCCAGAGAAAATTTTGGACAAAATGCCACAGCCGTTACCACAGCCACAGCCGCCGGCAGGTGCACCGCAACCACAGGGTGCCGGTGCTGGGGCACATGCGCAAGGTGCCGGTGTCGGTGCGCAATCACAAGGTGCCGGTGCACAGGGTGCCGGCAACCTGGGACGTCGAGGAGTTCTTGCACAGCCACCACCACACCCACATTTTCGACCGCCCGAGAGCAGTCCGCCGCCGCAGCTGACCGGTTCACACTCGTTGCAACCGCCGCAACTATCTCCGCAACCGCCGCTTCCACCCAGCAGTCCACAGCCACCTCCACAGCCACCTTTGCCGCCCAACAGTCCACAACCACCGCCACATCCACCTTTGCCGCCCAGCAATCCGCAGCCGCCTACCGCCGAGCAACCCACAGCCACCGCCGCCGCAGCTGTCGCTGCAGCCACATGGACTTACATTCGCTGTTACCGTTCCACAGTCACTACAACCAGAAACTGGTGTATCGCAACACGAAGATGCGCTACTACAACCGCCTCGATGCAACATTCGATCGAGGAGTTGTCCTTCACTCTGGCTGCAACAGATTGTTGCACTCATCACAAGTGCCATCGCTGCATATTTGAAATTCATCGAGACTCGTCTCCTTGGGTAAGAACCCGGGTTTGGTGCATCAATCCTCACCAACGCAGTTGAATTATCGGCCGTTGATCGTCTGCGTTCCGTCCAGTGAGATCGACACTTATCGATCTGACTGGCCATGTTGACATCGGAAAGTCATCGGTCTGATGGCCTGAGCACTAATCCTGGTTCGTAGTGTAGGATCAAAAGACTCTCACTCTTCCGTGGTTCGAAAGTCGGGGCCGTTTGAATCCATGTACATTCACAAAACATGATTTGTCAGGTTGTTCATCGTCGAGGAATTCAGTCCCCATGATCATCGCGGGCCATTTTCGCTTATTGCAAGATGGTCGGATCGTAAGGATTTTGCCGCCGCCGGACGTCAGGCAAAATCTGCCAAAGATGAGGATTCTGACCCGCGATTTAATGCCGAATTACCCTTTGCGGCTTTGCTGGAGCGAGGGTCGCAGGTAAGCTGTAGTGTTTGTTCCAGCTATCGCGGTGGAACCGCGGCCGCGTTATTCGAGACGTCAGTTGGCGTGCCCGCTGGACGAATCCGAACAGACGTTCCGATTTCAGTATTCGAACCTGTTTTTTTGCACCAAGTACTACGTCGGCGAGTCACCCTCAGCGTCTCACGACTTATCCAGCCCCATGCACACCGATCGATTCGCCATTTCGCAAGCCGGGTTCATTCTACTGGCCGTAACCATTTTTTTTGCGGCGCAGCTGCTGACCGGTTGCAACCAACAACGGTATGAACCGGCCAAGTGGCGTCGTTCTGCGCGGCCCAACGCCACGACGCTGCCAGCGGGCACGGGTTCGGGAACAACATTGCCGGCCCGCGGAACAACGCTCCCCTACCGCGGAACGACCCTGCCCGCACGCGGAACGACCTTGCCCGACCGTGGGACAACTTTGCCAAACCGCGGAACCACCTTGCCCTACCGCGGGACAACTCGACCACCGGCAGGATCTGGTACGACGTTGCCCGAGTAAAGCTCGGTCATTTCGAATCTTGGAAGCAAACAAAAGCGGCGATCACCAACCGGTGATCGCCGTAATTATTTATTCGAATCGCTGCCGCCGAAAAAAACCGGCGAGTCCTATCTGCGGCGACGGAATCCGCACGCAATCAACCCAAGTCCGAGCACGCCCAATGTCGTAGGCTCAGGCACGATCAAAACGGTACCATTCAGGATGAAGGGAACATCCTGCGCGACGTCTGCAGCCGTTCCTGGGTTGCCAGCATCAATAAGTGCGGTCCATGTGCCGGCATTCGATTGCAGAGCATTCCAACCAGGTAAACCGCGTGTCCCTGGAATCGTTACGGAGGGATTAAACGCAGCTCCCGCCATTGGTCGTTATAAGCTGATAATCGATCCAGTATTCTCCTTCAGTCAAAACCAGCCCTGTTAGGTCGGCAACATTATCCCAGATTGGGCGCGTGGTTCCGGGTGGGCTTCCGGGCGCGGGAACCGCTGAATTGAATATCCGATAAATATTCGTGAATGTGGAAGAAGTTAGTACATTCGTCGTGTCATCTCCGAAAATCACCGAGCTACCTACGTCGCCTGGTCGACCCGACCATATTTGAACATTCATCCCTGAAAATGGCGTTGTAATCCCATTGTTTCCGGTTTGATAAACAAAAGCAGAGAGGCTGTCTATCATCCACGTTGAGCCCGCTCCAACGGTAAAATTGTCGGCGATCCGAAAATTTGATGTCGCGGACAGAAAAACACTGAATCCTGAAACCGTGTTTGATTCTGTCAAATTACCAAAATCGTTTTGGACTTCGCTCCAAGTTGTGCCTGCCGGAGCCATGACACCACTGTTTGATGTTGCACCGGTTGAAAGCGGGCCATTGTTCCAAAGTTCGTCAGCACTTGCCGATAATTGGCCGATCGAGAGACAAGCGACCGCGACAAACAATGCCGCGCTTTTTTTCAAAAACATCTTCATGTTGCATACCCTTGAGTGTGTCAAGAAAAGAAATTAGCCCAACTTTTCGGGAGAATCGGTACAACCGTCAAATCCCACGGCTGTTGGCCAGTCTACAAAGTGAAAATTCGAACTCAAGTACCAATTTCAAAAAACACAGGGTTTTTGGCCGCTTTGCGGGCGAACAAAACGGCGATTGCCATCCCGCAACCGCCGCCAAACGTCTTCTACCGGGAAATTGACCGGTTTTTTCGCTTTAGGCAACTCGATTCCAACGATGGGGTACGCTCACGGCGAGTTGAAACCCCGAAACATCTGAAACAAAAAGCAGCAGCGGAGCGGGGGCAATCAATGTAAAATCAGGGCTAACCAACCGAGCGTTAGCGAGTGTCGGCGAGAGAACCGTTCACCAAAATCAGGCGGTGATTTCCTCTTTGATTTTTTGGACGAAGTGCGGAGGTTTGCCCTCGGGGCTGAGCTCCTTGGCCCGTTTCTCGGCCGCCTTGCGCTGGTTGAATTCGTACAGGGCCACACGTTTCATGGCGTGATTAAATACTCCCCAATACATTTTCTTGCGGACTTCGACGGTCCCTTTGGCCCGCGATTTTCGCTTGACCTTCTTTTTGACCTCTTTCTTTTTGACTTCTTTCTTTTTTACCTTGGTGGGTGCCTTTTTCTTGGCTTCTTTTTTCTTGGTCGTCTTCGTCGCCTTTTCGCTGGCGGCGGTTTTTGTTGCGGCTTTCTTTTTGGTTGCCTTTTTCTTGGCCATAACTGATCCGATATCCAAAACGCGTTGTTAGATCAACAAACCCGGCATTGTCAGTCATCCCGACGTTCGCCCACAGAAGGCGAGTTTTGCCACAGTATTAAAAGCGATTAATGATAGTGATATTGGATCAAACTGACTACCTGACACGATGGAGGCTGTGATTTCGTTCATGAATCGACTCTTCACCCCGCCGCGTCTGTTCCAACTCGGAAAAACCGCAACTTAACCTGGCGTTGCTCCTGCAGGTGGCGTTCCACCACCCTCCGCAACATATTTTGACCGCAGTTCGCGATATTGTCCGGTTGACATCGAATCAAAATCAGCTGGACGGGGCATTGCAAACCTGGCTTTCGAAGTCTGGGACTGGAATTCCCGGTCGCGACGGAGTGTTGCTCGAAAAGTTGCCTGAGAAACGGACGGCACCAACCACATCCCGTCCCGGCGCCCTGGCACTGGCTGAGTTGACCAGCCCGACGGGGTCGTTCAATACGAATGAAGTTTACCAATTTTCGTTTGGAAACGTGAAAACACAGGCAAACATGATCATCGAGTTCCATCGTCTCGCTTTCTGAACTGGTAAAAATCACTCGCAGTCGGTGAACCAGTCAGCTCAACCCTGCCGGGCAAAAAAGTCTCGCAAACTGATTTTGGCAGCTGACAAAAATTGATTCGGCGATTTAATATAAGCGAACTTCAAACATTGACGTTTATGCAAACCCGACTTTCTTGCCTACAATCTAATTTAATCATCAGCCGGACCCATCGTCAGCCCATCGCTGTATACAGATCCTGTTTTTTGGCGCATTGCATCCTTGATTTTGTTGCCTGCAATGGACCTACGGAACTGAATTGTCCAAGCAGCACGTCGACCCCGATATGAAACACCTGCTGGATTACCTTCCGAAATTGAACGACTGGATCGCCAGACAGGATCAGCCAGTTTTTCGCGGCGGTCAAATTCGCAGGTGGCTGTGTGAAAACCGGGTTCGCGATTTTGAGGCGATGACCGACCTGCCCCAGGACCTGCGCAAAACGCTATCCAAGAAATTTCAAGTTTACACGGCGGAAGTCGCCCAACATCAAACCAGTCCCGATGGCACCGAAAAATTGCTGCTCAAGCTGGCCGACGGCGGCATGATCGAATGCGTGCTGTTACGCGACGGACATCGACGGACCATTTGCGTCAGCAGCCAGGTGGGCTGCGCGATGGGATGCGTTTTCTGTGCCAGCGGGCTGGACGGTGTGATGCGAAATCTCACCGCCGGCGAGATCATTGAACAAATGCTGTTGCTGCAAAGCCTGCTTCCCAAAGACGAACGGCTGAGTCATATCGTGATGATGGGAATGGGAGAACCCCTCGCCAATCTCGACAACGTCATTCGGGCGCTCGATTTTGCCAGTGCGGCTGACGGTTTGGGAATCAGTGCTCGCAGAATCACGATTTCCACGGTCGGCTTGCCCGCGGCGATTAATCGGCTGGCGCGACTTGATTGCCGATACAATTTGGCAATTTCACTGCACGCGCCCAACAACCGGCTGCGATCGCGGCTGGTTCCGGTCAACGAACAAATCGGGATCGACAAAATAATGGCTGCCGCCGAACTTTATTTTCAGGTCACGGGCCGACGATTGACCTTTGAATATGTGCTGTTGGCGGGCATCAATGACGCGGTTGAGCACGCCTTGCAACTGTCCAGATTGCTGGCCCCTTACAACGCCCTGTTAAATGTGATTCCCTACAATCCGGTGGCTGGCTTGCCGTACGAGACTCCGACCCCGCAGGCGATCCGGAAATTCAGAGAAACACTGGAACGCCATCAAATCACTGTCAAGTTCCGCCAGCGAAAGGGGGATGCGATCAACGCGGCTTGCGGCCAGCTTGCGACGAATGAATCCCGAGTCAAACGCCCTCTCGCCCGCTAAACAGTCCAGTTAAGGGCGATCTCAGCCTGTTGGCAGAATGGCATCCCCAGAAACTTTGCCCCGCCGGCAGGGTTAAATGATGCGGGAGGGCGAGGTTCGACAAACGCTACCGGATTCAACGAACGTGTATTATTGTAGGAGCGTCTGCGAATCGCATGTTTTCAACCTGGTTCACCCACACGCCTGGAATTTGAGTTTGTCCGTTAGCGACTCAGCGTTACAAAAAGCACAGAAGTATGAACTGCTCGATCCCGATGTGCGGTTAATGCTGAAGGTGCGCGATGGAAATGCGGCGGCGTTTCAGGCGATTGTCGACAAGTACCAAAATCGCTTGATTGGGGTCCTGGATCACCTGGTTCCCGGCAAAGGGCAGGATTTGGCACAAGACGTATTCTTGCGTGTCTATCGTGCCCGCGAGACCTACGTACCGGGTGCCAAGTTCTCGACGTGGCTGTTTACCATCACGCACAATGTCGCCAGCAATGCAATCAGGAAACTCGCCACGAAGAAAAGAAGTCAATATTCAGTCGTCACCCTCTGGCGGAATGGCAGTCCAACCACTCGACCGGATGGCGCTCGCCAAAAGCGGTTTGATGCCGACTCGGCGACTGGACCGCAATGAAGAAGTCGAAATGGTCCGGGCCGCCATCCAGGGCTTAAACGAACGACAACGAATGGCGCTGTTACTGTCCAAATTCGAAGGCATGAGTTACGAAGAAATCGCCGAAACGATGAACCTCTCCACGCAAGCCGTCAAGAGCCTGTTGTCCCGAGCCCGAGCCAACTTGCGTGATCTTGTCGAGCCCTATTATGCATCGGGTAAATTGCCAGCTAACCACGCTCCGGAAGACCGGGACGAACTCGGCGCAGACCTTGCCGACCTTGATACGGACTAATGCCCCTCAGCAAACTCGATTCTAGCAACTGTAAAAAACCACAAACCACCATGTCCGAACAACCATTCAACTCGCAACAACCGCTGGACGCAGCTGACTTTGAAGAGCTCACGGCCTACCTCGACGGCGAGTTGACGGCCGTCGAAATGCAGGCGGTCGAAAAACGACTGGCCAACGACCACGCCTACCGCGCCGAATTGCAACGTCTGCAAAAAGCCTGGGATGTGTTGGATCGCTTACCCCGCTCCGAATCGTCCGCCACTTTTACCAAAAGCACCATCGAGATGGTGGTCCACGATGCCACGCGCAATGTCCGCAAAAAGAAACAACGTGGCAGTGCCTGGTTGTGGCGGGCGGCGGCACTTGCAGCCATTCCGCTCGGTTCATTCATGATCTGCCAAAACGTGGTTGCCTACTTCCAAAACGCCAAACAAAGGCAATTGGCCCGCGACCTGCCCTTGATCGAAAACGTGGATGTCTACCTCAAGGCCGACAGCATTGAGTTTCTGAACGCTTTGGAAAGAACCGGCCTGTTCGACGACGAAAACTACTTCCTGGCGGTTGAACAGGAGCCGATCGAATGAATTATCGCGCGATTCAACTTGCGATTTTGGTGTTGCTGATCTTGCTTTTCTGCAGTGACGGTCCGCTAGTTCGCTCAGGAGATGGGGCGGGGTGCTTCGTCGGTAGAACGTGTTGAGTCCGGATCAACAAGCATCGGGACTGCGACGACTGAACCAGATGAGCCCGGAGGAACTTGTTGAGTTGAGAAGAAAAAAACGCCAATTCGATGAACTTTCGGATCAGCAAAAAAAACAGGTTCGAGAACTTCATGAGAGTCTTCGAAGCACAACCCAATCAGGCGGCACTGACCGCCGTGATGAATCGTTATTACGCCTGGCTTCGCAATCTCGAACGGGATGAGCGAAATTCGTTGTTGGATCTGCCGCCTGCTGAACGACTGACGCAAATCAAAAAACTACATGAAGAAAGAGCCCGCAAGCTGTTTGGAACCACCGGTGCCACGAGACTTCCCAGCCAGGACGTGCGGCCATTTATCGAGTGGATCAACGAATTCAAGGAAAACCAACAAGCCGAAATTACCGAACACTTCGACTCGCCCGAAGGACGGCAGATCTTGAGGCAATGGGGCGAGAATCAAAGGCGTTCGGGCCGCAGATTCCGGGGTATTGACCGGCGCTCAGATCCCCAACGTCGCGGCGACTCCGCCAACACAGAACAGCGCGACAATGTCCGGTTTTACATCGTGATGGAAGCCGATCCGGACTTCATGGCTGATTTAATTTACCGGGATATCGACAGCTTGATGGCCAAACTGTCCCAGGAGGCAATTCAAATTCTCGAAGAACAAAATGTCAAAGAACAAAAATTGCTCGTTTACAACTGGGCAGTTGATTGGGCGCGGCAGATCAGCTCAACCCGTGGAATGAGCGACGACGAGCTTAAGCGGTTTTACGACACGCTCACCGAAAAAGAGAAAGAAAGTCTCGACAGTCTCTCGCCCACGGGCTGGCGACAGCGGCTGGAGGACATCTACCGCCGCCAACAGCGCCTGCGCGGAAGCGAACCGCCCGGAAATCTGCCTGACGAAAACCGGCTCGGTGATCCCGCTCTTCCGCCTGAATCCGAAACCGCGGGCGCCTGAGGGGTCGCAAGGGGTCGGGAGTCTTGTTAACAAAGCTGTTATTAGCTTGATATGGTATTCGCAAAAGACTCCCGACCCTGCCGACCCCTTCATGCCCTTCTTGTTGGTTCCCACGCCCGCAAAATCGGACAGATTCGCTCTGTCACGACTGAAAACGGGAGTTTGCTCGTCGATTCCGTATTTCCGGGAAACTTGGACGCAGCCACTTATCGTCTATAATACTCGCAAGGGTTTGGCACATCCGCGCACGTTCCTCAATTCGAGGATTCCACCGCCCTTTCAGACAATTCTTACTGACGGTTCAGATCCAGACAAGTTTATGGCAACCGAATTCAAACCTGGAAATACACGGGATGCGGCCCAGACAGCAGCTGCGGACCGCTCGAACAAGGTCAAGCAATACGTTGACCAACAGCTGGAAAAAACCCGGAAACAGGTGAAAGCGTTTGACTTGGCAGCCTGCCTGCTCGGGTTGGTCGCGTTTGTTGTCGCTTTTTTTCTGCTGGCCGCGGTGCTCGACGCGTGGATTTGGCCGTTGGGAACGAGTCGGACGATTTATCTGTTTGGGTCTGCTGTTTGTCGGCATTGCCGGCTACAGCATCCGATTCGTATTCCCGTTGATCCTGCGTCGTATCAATCCCGACTTTGCCGCCCGCATGATCGAAGAATCGACGCCAACTTTCAAGAACAGCCTGATGAACTATCTGGCGCTGCGCAAAGAGCCCGAAAGCATTCGCCGCGCTGTCTATGACGCGGTCGCTCGTCAAGCCGCGCAAAACCTCTCCGAAGTGCCGGAAGAGTCGACGGTCGACCGCTCCAACCTGATCAATACGGGGTTCATTCTGGTCGCCATTTGCGTCGCGGCGGTTGGCTATCTGATTTTGTCACCCAAAAACCCGTTCCAGACTGTGGGACGAATTCTGTCTCCGGCTGCCAAGATCGCCAAGCCTTCCATTATCAAAATCATGGATGTCCAGCCGGGCGATACCAAAGTGTTCTTTGGCGAACACCTCGATGTAAGCGCTGCCGTGCGAGGTCGCTACGATACGTTAGACGTCGACCTGGTGTTTTCGACGGACAACGGACAACTGGTTGACCAGGTCATTCCGATGGTTGCCAATGAATCATCCGGTCGCTACGAGGCCAAACTCTCCACGGATGCCGGCGGAATCCAGCAGTCGCTGAAATATCGTATCGAAGCAGGCGATGGAATTTCGCCCGAATATCATGTAACCGTCCGACCCAATCCAACGATCAGCGTCCAATCGGCAATCTTGCGGCCGCCGGCGTATACCAAACTTCCGCAACGCGTCATCGAAGGTCAAGGAGATATCCAGGCTCTTGAAGGGACGCGAATTCGCATCGAAGCCATCGCCAATCTGCCCATCAAGGTCGCCTACATTGAACTGTTGAATCAGCGTCAGGGCGACTGCTGCGGGCGACGACTATCAAATCGTCAAAACGGTTGAAATGAATTCCGAAGAAGCGCGGCAAACGGCGAATTCGTCGCGCATTTGAACAACAAGCGTGACGCGCAGCTGTTCACGCATTACCGGATTCGTTTTGTCAGCACCGAAGGAGACCGCAACGAATCGCCCAACGTCTATCCCGTGCGAATTACACCGGATCTGGCTCCCGAAGTGGTCATCGTCAACCCGATCAAAAAAGAGATCGCGCTGCCCATCAATCAAAAACTGGCCGTCGACATCCAGGCCAACGATCTCGACTTTGAAATCAGCTCGGTCGACTTGCACCTGGACCACAAAGGCACGCGGCTGCTCGATCGTGACTTGCATTTGACGACGCAGGCAGGTAGCCAACGTGTCAGCGCCCGGCAAATCATCGATCCCCAGGCGCTGCTGTTCAAAGTCGGCGATCGGGCGATCTTTTATGCACAGCAGCCGACAATCGCGTGTCGTCTTACAGCGACCAGCTGGATCCCAACGTTTCGCGGACCGAAAACTATACCCTGGTGATCACCGAACCGCAGGAGCAGGTCGTCGAGCCCGAGCCACAACAACCGCCCGATCAACAACCACCACCAGACGAACAACAAAAACAGGATCAGCCAGAGCAAGGCCAACAAGAAAACGACCAAAACCAGCCCAGCCAGGACGCCGGCCAGGATTCGGAATCCCAGTCAGGCAAGGACTCGGAAACCGAATCAGCTGAATCGGGCGAGGGAGGAGAACGACGGTCAACAGCAATCAGGAGAATCCGAGGGCAACGAAGGTCAACAGGGAAAATCCGGATCCGGTGACCAAGGCAAACAGTCTCAACAGGGCGATGCCGATCAGCAACAGTCCGGCAAATCCTCGGGCGATCCGTCCGAGCAGGGCAACGAGGCGTCCGACGGAGCTACGGAAGAAGGTTCAGGCCAACAGAGCAAGGGGCAAAACCAGACAGGCGAAGGACAGCAGAGTGATGGCCAATCCGGGTCAGCGAGCGATGATTCAATGCCGCAAGATGGCGAGCGCGGTAGCGCCGGCGACAATATGGACGGCAATCGAGACGGTTCGCTGTCTGACGGCGACCAACAGCCCCTTCCTAAAAACGCCTCCGAAGGAGATCAAGTCGAACAGCTGCAAAAACTGCTTAAGGAACAGGACCAGCAAAACGCCGGCCAATCTGACAAGCAAGATCAGCAAGCCAATCCCAACGCAGATTCACAGCAAATGAACGAGGACCAGCAGGAGGGCCAAGTTCAGCCAGGCCAACCGGGGCAAAATGATCCGCAGCAGGGTAAATCAGGGACTCAACAAGGCCAGCCGGATCAGGAAAGCCAACCACAAAACCCGCCAGGTCAGGAACCGCAGCAACAAACAGACCAACAGGGTCAGCAGGGGGAAGGCGAGGATCAGCAAGGCGAAGGTCAACAAAGCGAAGGTCAACAGGAGGCGAAGGTCAACAAGGCGAAGGTCAACAAGGCGAAGGTCAACAGGTGAAGGTCAATCAGGCGAAGGTCAGTCAGGCGAAGGTCAGTCAGGCGAAGGTCAGTCAGGTGAAGGCCAGCAAGGCGAAGGTCAGCAAGGCGAAGGTCAACAAGGTGAAGGTCAACAAGGCGAAGGCCAGCAAGGCGAAGGTCAGTCAAGGTGAAGGCCAACAAGGTGAAGGCCAACAGGGCGAAGGCCAGCAAGGCGAAGGCCAGACAAGGCGAAGGTCAACAGGTGAAGGCCAGCAAGGCGACGGTCAACAGGGACAAGGCCAACAAGGTCAGGGTCAGCAAGGCGACGCTCAACAAGGAGACGGACAACAGGGCGAAGGTCAACAAGGCCAGGGTCAACAGGGCCAAGATCAGTCGGGCTCAAAAAGTTCCAAGGACGCCAGCGGTTCCGCTGAGGCTCAAGCCTCCGGAACGGCTGGCGGCAACGGCGCCACAGGTGGACAGGACATGGGTGACGCCAAGGCGAACCTGGACTACGCCAAAAAGGCAACCGACATGGTGCTGGAAAGGCTCGAAGAGCAAGCGGAGAATCCCGATGCAAAATTGCTGGAACAGATGAACTGGACCAAAGAAGACCTGCAGAACTTTATGCAGCGATGGAAAGAAATGAAGCTTAAAGCCGAATCGGGCAACCCCGCCGACAAACAGCGTTACGAAACCGCCTTGCAACGCTTGGGGCTGATCCCGCAAAGCCAATCGTCTCGAAAGGTTGCGGGGGAACGTGATAACCTGCACGGATTGTCTGAAGACGGCGCAATCAACCAACCGCCCCCCAACTTGATCGAGCGATTCAACAACTTTCAAAAAGCACGCAACCGCTCCAATAACAAATGAACAATGCACCCTCGAGTGAACCGCAAGCCTCAGATACCCGTACTAAAAAACGGGACAGTCTGAATCGAGACGCACTTTCTTCCGGCCGGTCCTCGACATTTGGCTCCATTCGATTCAGAATCATACGTCAAGCTGTCCTCCCGCATCCAATTGAGAACATTCATGGTGGAATCCCAGGAAACCCAGCCGGAATCCAACGCTGGCGACTCCAGCGCAGCCGTTCAAACCGAGCCCCAACCAAACGCCCAATCCGACTCTCATCGCTCCGACCAGCCGCCGATGATCGAGGCGATTCACCTATCCAAGTTCTATGGCATTTTCGCCGCCACTCGTGACGTCTCGTTCAACGTCTATCGCGGTGAGGTCGTGGCTTTCCTGGGACCCAACGGAGCGGGTAAGAGTACGACCATGAAAATGCTGACCGGCTACCTCTCGCCTTCCGAAGGCGTCGCCCGCATCGCCGGATTTGACATGAGCAAAGATCGCCTGGCCGGCTCACGCAAACTGGGTTACCTGCCCGAAACCGGACCGCTGTACATGGATATGACGCCGTACAGCCTGCTGGATTTTTTTGCCGAAGCGCGGGGAATGAACAAGAAAACCAAGCTGGATCAAATCGAAAAGGCAGTCGATCTCTGTTCACTCAGCAGCGTCATTTACAAACCGATCAGTAAACTGTCCAAAGGATTCAAACAACGCGTCGGGATGGCCCAAGCCTTGATTCACGAACCCGAAGTTCTGATCCTGGATGAGCCGACTTCGGGTTTGGACCCGAACCAGATTCGCGGCGTGCGGCAAACCATGCGCAGGCTGGGTGAAGAAAAAACAATCCTGCTGTCGACCCATATTCTCCAGGAAGTCGAAGCGATGGCCAGTCGCGTGATTTTGATTAACGAAGGCCGCAAAGTTTACGATGGTCCGCTGGACCAGTTGGACCCGGACAACAAAGGAATCGATCATATCTTTGCGGACTTGACCGGTCACGACCCGGTGACCGGCGTCCGGCTCAAGAAACCGGAAGACGATTAACCGGTCAGGATCGCCGACACCCAGCATCTATTCATTTCACGAATCAATTCGAATCCAAAAGAAACTCGTTCATGCTGCAATTCATTGAATTTTGTCTGCTGTTGATCATCGACGTCATTTTTGTGTTGGTGTTGTTCCTGCTGATGTTGCCAGTCATCCGACGGCAAGCGGCGTTCGCGGTCATGAAACGCAATTTTGCGGGCTACTTCAGCAATCCGACGGGCTACGTGTTCCTGTGCATTTTCGTGCTGTTGACATCGTTTGCAGCGTTCTGGCCCCACGAGTTCTTCACCACGAACCTGGCCAACTTTGATCAGCTCAACAAGCTGCTTCCCTACATCATGCTGGTCTTTATCCCGGCGATCACGATGAGTATTTGGGCGGAGGAACGGCGGCAGGGAACCGATGAACTGTTGCTCAGCCTGCCGGCCCTGGATTTCGACATTGTGATCGGCAAGTACTTCGCCGCGGTGTGGGTCTTTACGGTTTCACTGCTGTTTTCACAATTGTCAAACTACGCCGTGCTGCTGGCGATGACCGGAGGCCAACTCGACACGTTCCTGTTGTTTTCGACTTACCTCGGTTATTGGTTTATGGGGATCGCCATGATCGCGATCGGGATGGTGGCGTCTTTCCTGACCAACAATCTGACAGTGGGATTCATTTTCGGCGCGGCGTTTAACGCTCCACTGGCCTTCTTTTCAAATGCCGACGTAATTTTTTCGAATGCCAAATGGGTCCAATGGCTATTTGACTGGTCGCTGTTGCAGCGATTTGAACCGTTCGGCCGCGGCCTGGTCAGCCTGCCCTCGGCGCTTTACTTCATCGGGATCGCGGTGATCGGAATTTACCTGAGCTTGATTTTGATTGGTCGCCGACACTGGCTGGGTGGTCGGGATGGGACGAGCCTGTTGTGGCATTACGTGCTGCGTGCCGCATGCCTGATCGTGACGGTGATCGCCTGTGTCCTGATTGTCCAGCACAGCCCGGCCAACCGCGTCCGGATGGATATTTCGGCAGAAAAAGTCAGTACGCTTTCCCAAGCGACGATTGACGTCCTGGATCGCTTGGCCCTCGACGATGCCGACGGACCGCCGATCAAGATCGAAGCTTTTGTGAGCAATAACGTGCCGACCGAATACGTGCAGACCAAGTACGATCTGGTTAATCTTCTCCGCGAATTTGATGTGCGGGGTGGCAATCGTGTACAGGTCAAGCTCCATCAGGGCATTGAGCCGTTCAGCGAAGAGGCGATCCTGGCCGAAAAACGATTTGGAATTCGTCCAGTCAGTGTCCTGAGTGAATCGCGAGGTGCGGTTCGCAATGAGCAAGTTGTGATGGGCGTGGCCTTTACCAGCGGACTTGAACGCGTCGTGATTCCGTTTTTTCCGTATGGTATGGCGGTGGAATATGAATTGATGCGTTCAATCAATACCGTTTCCAAATCCAACCGCAAGACGTTGGGGGTCGTTCAAACCGATGCCTTCGTGACCGGTGCCATGTTGTCCGCGGGCGGCCAGTCCCTGCAGATTCCCCGCCTGCGCATCATCGAAGAACTGCAAAAACAATACGATATCGAAAACGTCTCCGCTGCCACCCCGATTCCACTGTGGGTGGGGGACGACGATGGCAAGCCGCTCAAGCGCCGTTATGACGCGTTGCTTGTCGTCCAGCCGTCCAAGATGACTCCCGCTGAGCTGACCAACCTGATCGACGCCATTCAATCCGGCCAGCCTACGGCGATTTTCGAAGACCCGCTGCCAAACCCCAGCAACTTTACGGTCGCCGGCAGCGATCAAGGCTACATCGGGGGGACGTTTGAGAAACGATTGTTCAACCGCAACGGCAGTGAAACCGCGGACATTCAGGAACTCTGGGATGCTCTGGACCTCGATGTTGATCGAGTCAGATCAAGTGACCAGGGTACACCGGTCTTGATTCCTTACCTGGTCTGGCAACTCCGGGAAAATCCTTATCCGCGTGACAGCCAGCTAAATCTTCCTGAGCTGGTTTTGATTCGGGACGAAGATCCGGAAACCAATCCCCGGTTTGGCGACCATCCTTCAACCCGCGGCATCACCGAACTTTACTTTCAGCTGACAGGATATATCGAACCAATTCAAAACTCTCAGTTGGTGTTTGACCCGCTGGTTTCAACCGGTGAATTAAGCAAAGCGGGGCGAATTCTATTGTCCAATTTCGTAGGCGCGCCCAATGAACAGGCGCGAGCAGCTCAGCGAGGTTCGGCGAACCGGCATTTTTACCTTGCCGCCCATATTCATGGTGACCCGATCGACGACACGCCTCCCCCATCGCTGGATGACCTGGTCAAATCCAAAAACAAAACCAATGTCATCTACGTGGCCGACATGGACTTGCTCGCCGACTACTTTGTCGACATTCGCAATTACCCGATTCAGCGTGGAATCGAATATCGCTTCCAGGACATGCCGTTTGTGCTCAACCTGATCGACAGTTTGACCGGAGAATCGACCTACTTCGATATTCGCAACCGGAAAATTCGCAACGTCACGTTGCGAGTTGTCGAAGCCACGACCGAAGATGCGATGCAGGAAGTTTATGACTTGACTCAGGAAAACGAGATCAACTTCGGGATTGCCCGCGAAGAAATCCAGAACAAGATTCAGCAGGAAATCGGCCCTAAACTGGAACAATACAACCTCGAGGAAGAAAAACGCAAACGGGGAGAAACGATTGACATGGACACCCACACGGCTTTGCTGGGGTGGCTGGAGCAAAAACAACGCGAACAAAAACAGATATATGATCGCAAAGTCGAAGAACTGCAAAACGAAAGCCGCGAAAAATTAAGACGCATTCAGCTGGATGCCGAACTCAAGATCCAGGAAACCCAACGCAAATTCAAATTAATGGCTGTCCTGCTGCCGCCGATTCCGCCGCTGCTGGTCGGACTGATCGTATTTACACGGCGTCGTCTCCGCGAGCGCGAAGGCATCTCGAAGGCCAGACGGCTAAAGTGAAATGGTGATTGAAAATTGAAAAGTGGACAGTGAAAAATGCAAAGTTTCGCAGCCTGAGAGGGGAAATAATAATAAATTGTGAATTGTGAATTGCGAATTGGTAGCGGTCGCTTTCCAGTTTGAAACCTCTCCCTCCGGGAGAGGTCGGGCTCTCAGGCCCGGGTGAGGGTCGGTATTAATTATTTGCGATTTGTGATTAATTAACTGTCATTTGTGATTTGTGATTGAGACTTGGGTCCTATTCCCAACGCTGACCATTTTCATTTCTTAATCAATTATCGGTTAACGTTTTTGCCCCTGGGCTGTGGAGCTTTCATGAATTCTGCTTTCCGAGCGACTATGGTCATGCTGCTGATCGCTTTGATTACATCCATTACAGCCGCTTACTATTACCCGTGGCCGGAAATCGAAACCTCGGGCGAACGGATCAATCAACCCCTGTTCGAGGTGTTCGCAAATGACTTCGACATGGACGATATTCGCGGCATCGAAATCATGAACTTCAATGATGACCGCAATGAACTTCAGGATATTAAACTGCGACGCCGGGGCGAGTCGTGGATTATTCCGGCGGTCGGGAACTTTGTGGCGACCAACATCAAGCGGATCAGCGACGTGAGTAGCTCGCTGACCGACAAAAAAATCCGCGAAGAGATGTCAGATACGCAGGAAGACCACATCAAATTCGGTGTTGTCGATCCGTCGCAGTTTGCAACTTCTGTTCGCTCCAGTCTCGGGACCAAGCTGATTATCGAGGGTCGGCAAGGTGAAGAGTTGGCGAGTCTGATTATCGGCAAAGCCGTAAAAAGTGACTCGCAAGTACCTCAACGGTTCGTCCGAATTCCCGATCAACCACAAGTGTATGTCATCGATTTTGACGCCAACCTGTTGTCGACGAACATGGAAAGCTGGGTGGATCCCAATCTGTTACGTCTGGCATCGGAATCCAATCCGGGCGGCCAGCAGCCGGCGTCGATCGAAATTGACAGTTACCGAATTGATCCCAAGAAAATCTGCCGAGGGGACTCGTGAGGAACTCTACCGGGCTCGGTTTGCGATGAAGGGTTCGCAGTTTGGGTTTGATTACCTGAAAACTCCTGCGGCCAAGGATCAATGGGAAAATGTCAAATTGAACCAGGAACAAATGGCCCAGCTGGCATCCTGGGTCCGCGTCATCAACCGTCTGGAAGTTTCTGACGCCCGCCGCAAAAGTAAAGAGTTGATCGCGGCCCTGCGGATACCTGTCGAAGATTTTCCGCAACCGTTAAATGCAGAATTGAACCGATTTGGCTTCCACAAGACTGCCTTTGAGGATGAAGAATACAAATTCGATGCCACGGGTGGCATGTTTACATTCGTCTCAACCGACTGGCGTGCGGATGAATTTGTATGTCGGAAGTTTTGCGTCGGGCGACGTCAACACGGCCAGCGGAAACCTGGCTCGTTTTTTGATGATCAACGCCTCAGCCGACCCTTCCCGGTTTCCGATGCCGGAAAAGAAAGCTGACGACGAGGCCGACCGCGCCTATTTGCGCGCGGTCGCCGAACGTGACAAGAAACTCACCGCTGCCAAGCAGCTGGCCCGCGACCTCAACAAAACCTACGCCGACTGGTTTTATGTCGTTGACCAGGAAATTATCAAAAGCCTGATTCCAGCTTTGACGGTCAAGCCCGCGGAAAAGGCACAGGAAACGCCACCGCCTGCTGCTCCGGAAAACCCGGAAGCCAAACCGGAGGAAAGCCCGAACGGCGCAAGCAGCTGAACAGGACAAGTAGGACTCCGACATGTCTCGCCTAAACAACACGGATGCATCATGTCCAAGACTCAGGGCAATAAACTGCCCACTTTGATCATCATCAGGAACCGCTTGATTGCCGGGTTGTTCGTGCTGCTGCCGATCTTTATCACCTGGATCGTCGTTAAATGGTTATACGACTCACTGGTGACGCTCCTTATCGGGCCGATCGCCAACTGGTTGTTGACCATTTACTACCCGGATGCGATCTCCAACAATCAAGCCCCGACGAACTGGGTGATCAGCTTGGTTGCTTCGCTCGCCGCCTTTGGATTGGTGCTGGGCGTGCTGTTCATTGCGGGCATGTTTTTTCGCTCGCGAATCCATCGCATGGTCGACTGGTTTTTCTCCACCGTGCCTGGTGTGAACACGATCTATAACGCAGTCAGCAACGTGTTCGAGGCGATTTCCCACACCCAGGGCACGGAAAAAAAATTCGAACGCGTCGTACTGGTCGAATTTCCCCATCCGGGCATGAAGGTCCCTGCATTCGTCACGTCAGAATGCAAAGACATCAATACGGGACGGAAAATCCTGTGTGTTTACGTTCCGACCACACCGGTTCCCACGTCTGGATACATGTTGTTGGTGCCTGAGGAAAATGTCGTGGCCGTGAACTGGGATCTGCAGGAGACTTTACAGGCGATCGTTTCAGGAGGAATCACGGTCCCCAAAGAAGTGGTCTATGACCAGCCAAAAATCAGGTAAATCACAAATAGCCATCACAAATAATTGATTACTCCCCGCACCCGGTGCGGAGACACCGACCGCTCCGAAAGGGAGAGGTTAGGTGCATTTGCTACACCACTTGCGACAATCATGCCAACACGCGAATTCAATTTTGACGGGATCGTCGGTCCGACACACAACTATTCCGGTCTGTCGTACGGTAACGTCGCGTCGTCGACACACCGACGCCAGGTATCATCGCCTCGTGCCGCGGCACTGCAGGGTCTAAAGAAAATGAAGTTCCTGGCCGACCTGGGGATTGGGCAGTGCGTGCTGCCACCCCAATTGCGCCCGCGACTGGATTTTCTTCGCCAGCTGGGATTCCGCGGGTCCGAAGCCCAACTCATTGAGCGGGCCCATGCGGCGGATCCGGCATTGCTGGCGGTCTGCTATAGCGCTTCCAACATGTGGACCGCCAATGCGGCAACTGTTTCAGCTGCGGCTGACTGCGACGACCAGCGACTTCACTTGACTCCCGCCAATTTGGCCAGCACCTTGCACCGTTCCCTGGAACCGGCTGCGACGACGCGGGTGCTGCGGGCAATCTTCGCCGACGAACAAAACTTCGCCGTGCATGATCCGTTGCCGGCGACGATGGTCCTGACTGACGAAGGCGCAGCCAACCATACACGCTTGACGCCACGCCATGGAGACGCCGGCATCGAGCTGTTTGTATACGGCCATGCGCCAATGAACCAGGCGATTGCGGGACCCAAAAAATATCCGGCTCGGCAAACGCTCGAAGCATGTCAGGCAATCGCGCACCGCCACGGATTAAACCCGGCGATGTCGCTGTTCGTTCAGCAAACCCCCAAGGCGATTGACGCAGGAGTATTTCACAACGACGTAATCTCCGTTGGAAATCAGAATGTGTTTCTGTGCCATTCAGACGCGTTCGTCGATCAACCGGAAACACTCACCCAAATCAAAGAGCAATACCAGCAATCATTTGACACCCGGGTGCATCTCGTGGAGTTCACCCACCGGGAAATCAGTCTGCAGGAAGCAGTCAGCTCCTATCTGTTTAACAGTCAACTGATCACGCGGCCCGATGGTCCCATGATTCTGGTCTGTCCACTTGAATGCAAGGAGAATCAGTCGGCGCACCACTGTATTGAACGACTGATTTCTGAAGACAACCCGGTTGATCAAGTCGAATTTTTCGACTTGCGTCAGAGCATGAACAATGGCGGTGGGCCAGCCTGTTTGCGGCTGCGAGTCGTCCTGACGGAGCCGCAACAGTCCGGCATGCATCAGGGCGTGATTTTGACCGACGCCTTGTATGAGCAACTGGTCGCCTGGGTTGAAAAACACTACCGCACCGAACTGCAACCTGACGACCTGCGCGATCCGCATTTGCTGGACGAAACCAGGTTGGCGATGAGCGAGCTGGCCGCGCTCCTCAAATTTCCCTGCGAAGTTTTGATTGACGACTGAATCACGGTCGACAGAAAGCGGGGATGGGCGTACAGTGACGCGCAGCTCCGAGGCGTGAATTAGAAACGCACCCCGGAGGTTTGTGCCACACTGGTTTGTGTTACGTCTGCCCCCAGAGCATCATGTCCCACGAAGACGCCCGCAAATATTGGAAAGCCAACATTCGCACGGTTGGCGTGCTGCTGGCGATCTGGTTCTTCGTGGGATTTTTGTGCAGCATTCTGTTCATCGAGCCTCTCAACCAATTCAAGATTGGAAAAATCGGGTTAGGATTCTGGATTGCCCAACAGGGTTCCATTTTTGTGTTTGTGCTGCTGGTTGTGGTGTATGCCGTCTGGATGGATCGACTTGACCGCAAATGCGACGTGGGAGAATGATTTTGCACACGTTGTTGTATTCAACCGGCAACTTGATTCTGCTGGCCAGAACTGACCCTGCCCGGCTCTGGACGTGGGCCTTTGTGGGAACCTCGTTTGCAGTTTACCTGTACATTGGCTGGAGCAGTCGCGTTCGCGAGACGTCCGGGTTCTATGTCGCGGGGCAAGGCGTACCGGCGATTGCCAACGGCGCGGCAACGGCCGCAGACTGGATGAGCGCTGCTTCGTTCCTCAGTATGGCGGGGCTCATCAGTTTTTATGGTAGCGATGGTTCGGTCTATTTGATGGGCTGGACAGGTGGCTACGTATTACTGGCCCTGTTGCTGGCGCCCTACTTGAGAAAATTTGGGCATTACACGGTCCCTGAATTTATCGGCGAACGATACTACAGCGAAACCGCGCGGGTGGTCGCGGCGATCAGCGCGATCTTTATTTCGGTCACGTACGTGGCTGGCCAGATGAAAGGCGTGGGAGTTATTTTCTCACGCTTCCTGGAAGTCGAATTATGGATTGGAGTCGTCATTGGGATGGGTGTCGTTGCCTTCTTTGCCGTGCTGGGCGGCATGAAGGGAATAACCTGGACGCAAGTCGTGCAATATTTCGTGTTGATCCTCGCATTTTTGATTCCCAGCATGGCGATCTCGTCGATGTTAACCGGTTCCTCCATTCCCCAAGCAGGGTTTGCATTCGGTGATATTTCGGAACGTCTGAATGCGGTTTTGCTGGACCTGGGTGAAACTGAATACACGCGCCCTTTCACGAAGTTTTCGAAACTGAATGTGTTTTGCATAACCGCTGCCCTGATGTTTGGCACAGCGGGACTGCCCCATGTGATCGTGCGGTTTTACACCGTCAAGACGGTACGGGCTGCGCGTTATTCGGCAGCCTGGGCGATTTTTTTTATCGCGATTCTGTACACGACGGCCCCTGCCCTGGGACTTTTCGCCCGCTACAACCTGATCAAGAGCCTCCACGATTCAAGAATTTCAAAGGTCGAAATCAATTCGGAGTTTGTTTCACGCACGTTTAAATTTCCCGAAGAAAGCGACGCGGCCTTTGCGGCAATCGACCAGGGCAGCGCGTCCAACGTGACTTATTTCCTCACATCCCCGGAAGGCAAGTCGCTGGATTGGGCAACGCGTTGGCAAAACACAGGTTTACTTTCCATCCGAGACCTGAACCAGGACGGTCTCATCGATCTCACGCTCAACCCCAATACCGGGATTTCAGAACTCGCCACGATCGACAAAGACATCATCGTGCTTTCAACGCCTGAGGTCGCTGGCTTGCCGCCATGGGTCATTGCCCTGGTCGCAGCCGGCGGTTTGGCAGCCGCGTTGTCGACAGCAGCCGGACTGTTGTTGGTGATCAGTTCGTCGTTGGCTCACGATATGTACGTGCGGTACTTCGCCCCCCACGCGACGGAAGCTCAAAAAGTTCGAATCGGACGCATCGCCATTATCTTCGGAATTCTCGTTGCCGGTTATTTTGGTATTAACCCGCCCGGTTTTGTCGGCGAGGTCGTCGCGTTTGCGTTTGGCCTGGCTGCCGCCAGTTTTTTTCCGGCCATTTTTTTGGGGATCTTTGTCAAGCGTGTTAACCGCGAGGGCGCGGTGTTGGGAATGGTCGTCGGTTTGGCGTTTACCATGGTTTACATCGTGATGTGCACTACCGACAAAGTGCTCCCGTTCTTGTTTGATGCCCCGATACTCAGCAAGGATTTGTGGCTGTTGGGTATCTCGCCACTGGGGATCGGCACGGTAGGGATGTTGTTGAACTTCGCAGTGACGTTGGCCGTATCGGCGGTTACCAAATCGCCACCGGCAAACGTACAGGAACTCGTCGAGAGCATTCGCGTGCCTGATCGACATGAGACAATCGTCGAGCGTTAAAAAGGGTGGCTGATCGAAGGGCGGACCTTCGGAATGTGTCAGTGGCACTCTCTCACGTCTCGGAGATCCGTGCCACAAAAGTGTCCACGTGAAGCTTGGGCGACCATAGCTGTTGTACCGGTGGCGGCGAACAACTGGACTGCGTTAAGTTGCAGGCGCGCCACGTTACAAACGTGAAAAGGTTTGTCGTCTGTAACCCTCGTCCGAGCCCAGCGACATCGCACCTTGCGGGCTGGTGAATGCTTGCCGGATTCAGCGGAGAAAGGCGTTAGCGAAACACTGCCTGCGCAAAAATTTTTTGTATGTTTTTGTTCAGGCACTTCCGATAACATTTCCTGCATGGACGAATGCGCTATCTCATGGAGGGATCTTTCCACTTACACCTCTTTGAGGAATAAGATCCATGTCTTTCGAAATGTTGAACCCTGTAATTGCTGTGAGTTTCATGACCGCCTGGATTCTCATAGGCCAATTCTCGTTCGTGAAGCATTGACAATGACGGCGGCGCCCACAACGCCCCAATATTGACAATCACAATGCTTGAATCTCTGCCTTTGGGCGTTTCATCGCTGGCCATAGTCGTAGTTCGTGCGTTGGTGTATCTTGAATCGCATGAGCGAGATTCAAGACAACGTGGCCAACGACAACAACGACCTGCCAGAACGAGGCTTTCACGAGCCGGATTTTGCGATGAGCGTCAAAGGGCATCCGGTTCCCGGACTGGGCGGGCATCAGGTTTATTACCTGCCGCGCGCAAAGTCAAATGGCCTGTGATTTTGTTCGTGTTGACTTGTCTGTCAACATTTTGGGTTGGGGTAACCGACTGGCTTCCAGTTCAGTCGCTGGTTGTCGCTGCCGAAAATGGCAACTTGCTGAATGTGCGTCAGGCAATCATCGAACATTGGCCCCAGGGACTATTGTACATGGGCGCAGTGTTGTCGATTTTACTGCTGCATGAGTTGGGCCACTTCGTCACGACAATCCTTTATCGAATTCCCGCGTCGATGCCAATTTTCCTGCCGTTTCCGTTTAACCCGATCGGAACGCTCGGCGCCGTCATCGCGATGCACGGAAATCTGGCCGACCGGAAGCAGATATTTGACATCGGAATCGCAGGTCCCATCGCTGGACTTGTCGCCGCGATTCCGTTGACTTTTATTGGCATCAGCCAGTTGGATCTGAGCGTTCAACCGCATGGCGGGCTCGGATTTCGACTACCACTGTTGATGCAGTGGATCGCCACGTCGCTGGCAGTGGAAGGCTACACGCCAGGCCAACCGATCTGGATCAATCAATTGAATCCAATGTTTACCGCTGCCTGGGTGGGACTACTGATAACCGGACTCAACATGATGCCCGTGGGACAGCTCGATGGCGGACACATTACCTACACGTTGTTCGGCGATTCGGCTCACTGGATTGCCCAGGCGGCGATCGTATTTGCGATTGCGTTCATGGTTTACCAACAAAATTTCATGCTGATCATCATGGTCCTGCTCCTGTTGCTCATTGGCACCGACCACCCGCCAACCCGAGATGACCACGTCCCATTAGGCGCGGTGCGGTGGTGTTTGGGAATCGGGTCGCTGGCGATTCCAATTCTGTGTTTTCCGCCGCTTATTTTTCAAATTGTCTAATAGCGCAGACTGTGTAATGCGAAAGCATTCACTCGGGGCTCCTGTTTTTAGGCCTTTCTCTCTTCCGCAAATGCTTGCATCCCTCCTGGTGCGCAGTCAGAATGTCTGACTTGATTATCAAATTCATCCTGAATCACGATCGACATGACTCAACCCATTTTTCACTCCAGTATTGAAGGTGCTCAACACGGCCCCAAGGGGCTGAGCGACTTTCTCAGCTTTGCCAAGCGTTCGGGAGCCAGTGGCGCACAGCCATCCAACTATATGCTGGAGGCGACCGATGACGGATCGACTTTCAAGTCCGCCAAAGAAATCAACAGACGAGTTCGATCGAAACGGGCTTTTCATTGATGGCGTTTCGGCCCATTGTCCATTTTGGGTTCACTCGAGCATCTGGACGGGAACCAACACGGGACGACCCTTCACTCATTTGCCCAACCTGAATAAGTCGCCTACAGAACTGGAGTCGTTTTACGAAGAATACACGCTGCGATTGATGGATGTATGTGCCGAAATCGGTGTGAAAATAATTCCCATGTTTTGGGGAGTTACGTTCGGCTGGGAACTGGCCACCGGTTATCCTTGGGGCTTCTGGTCCGGACCGGGGTTTGACTTGATCGAAGAAGGCAAAGAACGATTCGTCAAAAAGACTGCCAGGATTCGTAAACATGCCAACAGCCTGGGCATTTATCTGGCCCATGAAATCCACCCGGGAACGGCCGCGGCAACTGCCGATGAGTTCAACATGCTGGTCGATATCTGCGATGGCGACGAGTGCCTGACTGTCAATGCTGATCCATCCCATTGCTGGGAAGGCGAAGACTGGGAAACCCGCTTTCTCAAAGTTGGCCCACGTGTGTATGGCTGTCACGTCAAAAACTTCACCATTCGTAAAAACATTCCGCTGCGGAAAATGGAACCCGACTGGCAAAAACGCGCGATGCAATTCACCGACCTGGGGACCGGTGACCTCAACCTCACGCGGTATGCCGAGATCATGATGCACATCGGTTATCCCCAGCGCTATTGCCAAGTGATGGGCGCAAAACGGCGCCCCTGGTGGTGGAGGCCGAAAGCAACTTTCGTGATGGCGACGCCACCAGTGCCGATGGCATCGCCTGGGTCCGTGACAACCTGTGCTTCCCGGTCTCGGAGGGTTCCTTTGAGGACGCCATGGGCGCCTAATCTCAAGAGTCCACCGCGATCCTGGTCGGAAATATCGCAAGTCGCGCACTCATTGCGGCAGACCTGTTTGACCGGGGCCAAAGAACGCTAAAATTGGCGATAATCAAAGACGATCCGAGCCGACCGCGAATCTTCAACGAGTCGAAGCACGACTCGCGGCACGCTTCGACCGTTTTTGCGGTTCGACTCTCGCCCCACCCGGTTTGAACATGATCGCTATTTCAGACAATGTTCTGCTTCGCAAGGATTCGCCCAGCGGGACCATCATTCTCAACCGGCCCGATCGCTGCAACGCGCTTTCTCGCGACGTCATCGGCTTGATCCACGAGGCATTCGAAGACTTTTTGATGGAAAACTCCGTCCGGGCCATCATCCTGACAGGAGCGGGATCGAGTTTTTGCGCGGGAGCCGATTTGCATGAAATCCAGGAGACGCTTGCCGAACCGGACGCGATGGAAATGTGGCAAGCGGATGCACAGCAGTTTCTGGAGTTGATTCAGTACATGCTGGATTATCCCAAGCCGATTCTCTGCGGCGTCAACGGTTGGGTTGTCGGTAGCGGTTGCGCCTTGATGTTGGCGTCGGACATTGTTATCGCCAGCGAAAATGCCCATATCTTGATGCCCGAAGCACAGCGAGGACTCAGTCCCGGGTTCACCGCACCGTTGTTGTCGTTTCGAGTTGGCGTCGGCCAAGCCGCAAAAGTTCTGTTGTCGGGTCTCCCGCACGGGGCGGACGAAGCGGCGAACCTCGGTGTGTTTCATGAAGTCATTGGCGATGATTTTGTCTGGGCACGTTGCCAGGAGTTGGCAGTGCAATGCGCAAGCGGAGCTCGAGAATCGCATCAAATGACAAAACAGCTGCTGAACGGGACGATCGGCGAGCACTTGTTTACGCAGCTTGCCATCGGCGCGGCCAACACGGCGGCGGCCCGCACGACGGCCGCCGCGGGTGAAGGGATCAGCGCGTTTCTGGAAAAACGGGCACCCAACTGGAATTCGCTGCACGTTGTCGAGTGAGCCAGCCGTAGCCGCGTCTGACCCAGACTCGGAAAACCCGCAACGCGGTCGCCGCGTATTTTCGGTGGGGACCACCGAGATACTTTATTTGCTGAACGATCGCAGCAGTTCAAAAGTGAAAATGCCTGTGCTGTGCCCATCACTGAAGTGAATATTATAGGCGTAATTGCCAACCGGATGCATCTTCAGAATATCGAGCGGCTGGGCTTCGGCTGCGGTAAGTATGGGTAACATCGAATTCTTTTTGTCGCTGCTCAATTCTTTCGTCCGCCTGTCGTTGCAAGTCGCGCATTGGCAACCGTCTCTCAAAGTACGAAACGGTATTTGCTGCACGACCTCGTCGCTCCACTCAATCACCAACTCGCGAGAATCAAGCTTTTCGATTCGAACGGGTACGACTTCACTCATGTTGTCTTCCTAACCGGTCGAGCACGCGATGGTTTCAATCGCCGCCAACAAACGGTCGACTTCTTCAGGCGTGTTGTAATGAACCAGCCCAATGCGGACCATTCCCTCGGGTTGCAAACCCAATCGTTCCACAAACTCGAGCGCATAATAATGCCCGTTCCAGACGTAAATCCCGAGATTGGCAAGCTCGCCGGCCAACTGAGTCGTGCCGATCTTGTCGTGCGTGATCGACACCGTTGGGAATCGTTCGTCCAACCGGTCCAGCTCGCTGATCCCCCAAATCGAAATGCCGTCAATTTGCTGCAGGCCTTCGAGCAGTCGCTTTGACAACTCCTGTTCATAATGCCGGATTCCCCGGAAGGCCGACTCCAGCGCGGCCCGACGTGGCAGCTGTGAATCGGCAGCCAGTTGACGACCGAGGTCGGCCAGGTAATCGACACATGCCAAGCCACCGACGATCGATTCGTGCGATTGGGTACCCGTCATCCATTTTCCCGGGAGCGCATCACCGACCGGTGCGCACCCGGTACGCTTCGATCGATTCCAACAGACGTCGTCGCCCCCACAGGATTCCCAGGTGCGGACCAAAAAACTTGTAAGCCGAACAGGCCAGAAAATCGCAGTCCCAGTCGGCGACCTCAATCAGTCCGTGGGGACCAAAGTGCACGGCATCCAGGTAAACCAGCGCGCCGACTTCGTGAGCCATCGCCGCGATGCTTTTGACCGGATTAACACCACCGGTGGCATTGGACGCGCAACCGACAGCGACCAGCCGCGTTCGCTCATTCAGTTTCGATTTGAGATCGTCCAGGTCCAGCGTAAAGTCCGTTGGCTTGAACTTGACCCAGTTCACTTTGACATCCCGGTCGCGTGCGGCCAGCACCCAGGGCGTGATGTTGGCGTCGTGGTCAAGTGCCGTGACGACAATTTCGTCGCCCGGGTTCCAGGTTTGCGCAGCGCTCGCGAAAATGAGAACGTCAACGATGTCATGTTCTGGCCGAACGCGATTTCGCCCGGGTCCGTCGCACCGACGAACTCCGCGAAAGCTTCGTGGGCCTGGTGCAACAGGCGATCGGTTTCGACGCTGGTCCCAAACAGGCCGCCATGATTTGCATTGAGGTGCAACAGGTAGTTACTCATTGCATCGGCAACGCGCTGCGGCACCTGAGTACCCGCCGGCCCGTCAAAATAGACGACGTCACGCCCGTTTTCAGTGCGGTCGAACGCCGGAAACCGGGTTCGACATTTTCGGGCGTGTTCTACCGTAAACAAATCTGTTTGTGTCGTGCTCATCGGTTATCTACAAACCTTTTTCCTTTCGCTTCAAATCTGGGCAACGTCCCCAGCGGAACGCATTTGACTTCCACACGCAGCCCCAAGCGAACTTGCAGCTCACTTTCGACGCGTTCCGGTTTTTCCAGACGATCTTCGATTTCAACAAGTAATTGATCCAGGCTGGATTCTTTGTAGGCCGTCATCCGATACTCGACGATCTCGGGAAAACTCCTGAGAATCTGCTCAATCGAAGTCGGAAAGATATTCATGCCTCGAATGATCATCATGTCGTCGGTACGGCCCAGCACGCCACCGGCCAGGAGTACAAAACCCGAATCCTGATCGTCGTTCCAGGTCGGCCGCACGAGGTCACCAGTTCGATAACGAAACACGGGGCTGCCTGCGCGACCCAGGCCAGTCAACACCAATTCGCTCAATTCGCCTTCGTCCGCCGGCAAGCCGGTTTCCACGGACAGAAACTCGGCAACAAACTGGCTCTCATTGACGTACACGCCGCGGCGTTTCGGATCGGCATATCCCCAGGGTCCGACTTCGCTCGCTCCACTATGATCGATCACGCGGGCGTCCCAGAACGATTCGATTTGCTCACGTACTTCCGGGATGGAGCCACCTGGTTCACCGGCCACGACGATCGCGCGAACTTTGAGATCGCCAACATCAATCTGATTTTCTTGGGCAACTTCCGCCATGTGCAGTGCGTAACTGGGCGTGCAAAAAATCACGGTCGCCCCGATGCCCCGAATCAGTTCCAGCCTCGCCAGCGTACTCATTCCGCCGGTCGGCGCCACCAACGCACCGCGCCTGACGGCCGCATCAAACGCGCTCCAAAATCCGATGAAGGGACCAAAGCTGAATGCCATGGCAATTCGGTCGGCAGGCACAATCTCCGCCGAATCGAGCACGAATTGCCAGACCTGCATCCACCAGTTCCAGTCTTCTTCGGTATCCAGCACGATCATCGGACGCCCGCGGGTCCCGGAGGTGCGATGAAATCGCGTGTAGTTGTCGATGGGGAATGTCAGGTTCGCAGCGAAGCCTCCTGAGGACTCGTTGCCGGCCAGTTCTTCTTTGAAGGTGAAAGGCAATTCAGACAATTGCTCAAGACTGGCGAGGGGCGTTTTGGCACCCGCAAATTTGTCGGCATAAAATGAATTGTTGGGCAGAATCCTGGCCAGCAACGCGTTGAGCAAGTCAAGCTGGTGCTTTGCCAATTGAGTCGGGTTCATCCGTTCCAGCTCGCGCCGTTGTTGATAAGTCGTTGCTGGATGAATTGTGGCGGTCATGAATGAATGATAAACGGGCTGCAGAGCGCCGTAAACGGCCGAAGTGACGCCGGTTCGTAATCTGAGCGGCAAGGCCGGCACTAGCCGCCGGTTCTTTACCTGAGCGGCAAGGCGCAACTTCATTTAGCCCGTATTCATGAACGGTCTCGTCATTGACTCCCCCCTCCCGATAGCCACTAAAACTCCCGAAGAGCCCCCAAAGGAGGGCAACGTCAGACATTCCTTCTGCGACTCCGTTCGATAGACTGGACGAGATCCAAATCGCTGGTTTGCCCACGCGATCAAAAGTCAACGCTCCCAGAGGTGGAGGCAACCCTACGACCTCGCCCAAACCAACAAAAACTGTTTCGGAACCATCCATGCCCATTTCAGCTCAACATCTCAAAGCCGCGCGGCTGCATATCCAAAAAGATGATCCAACAATGAAACGAATCGTCAAAGCGGTTGGCCCCTGCACCCTCAAGACCAAATCGGATCGATTCCTGACGCTGGTCGACTCGATCCTCTCGCAGCAAATTTCAGGAGCGGCCGCGCGAACGATTCGCAGCAACCTGGTACAGGCCGTGCAGCCCAATACGATTTGCCCGGAAGTTCTCGTGACTTTCGATGTTGATCAGTTTCGCAGCCTGGGAATTTCCCGGCAAAAGGCGGGTTACATCCTGGACCTGGCAGGAAAAGTCCACGAGGGTGAAGTCAATCTCAAAGGAGTCGGCCGCCTGGATGATGAAGGCGTTATCGTGGAACTGACAAAAATCAAAGGCATCGGCCCCTGGACGGCGAAAATGTTCCTGATGTTTTGTCTTGGTCGCCTGGACGTTTTCCCCCACGACGACCTGGGACTCCAGAATGCGATCAAAAAACATTACCAACCGCGCGGCATTTTTGACAAACAGCGGATGGAAAAAATCGCTCAGCCATGGCGGCCCTACGCGACGATCGCCAGTTGGTATCTGTGGCGCAGCCTGGAGATCGAGATTTGAATTCCAAATTCTCTTTTCGGGTGTTTCGACAAACGGCCGTGCAATCAGGCGATTTTTCGAATTCTGGCAACAGCGGACAACAAAAACCCGGACGTTCGCTCAAATCTCCGTGCCGGTCCAGGTGATAGCAGGCCCTGTCTGGATGTTTGCCGACTGCAGACGGGCGTTGCCCCCGGTTTTTGTGGTTTGACCTGCATCAACCGGACGCTAGCGCGTTGCGGCTGATGTTTAACAACCGTTGCCTCGCCTGGCCTGCCTAAAATTGGGGTGATTTCGGCTGTTTTGGCCCTTGTTGATTTGCACCAAAAAGGCAATACTGATGGGCTTTAACCATTAAAGATGAGCGAGTTGAAATGAAGGTCCGGGCGAGCGTAAAACGCATCTGCGAGAACTGTAAAGTGGTCCGCCGAAACGGCCGCGTTTACGTTATTTGTACAAATCCACGGCATAAGCAACGGCAAGGTTAGTCTTGCCAGGCCCTCGTGGATCTGCACCGCAATCCGAACCGTAGCGAACCAGTTCGTCTGGATCTGCTCGTTCGTTTTTACCTTCTCGCAAGTCATCGCGGGAATTAATTACAAGAATTGAATTACTGTTCGTGGGTACGGACAGCAACTGGAGAAAAAGTATGCCGCGTTTGTTGGGTGTCGACATTCCAAATGATCGTAAAGCGGTTGTCTCGCTGACGTATTTGTACGGCGTGGGTCCGCAAACCGCGCGTGACCTGTGCCAAAAGGCGGGAATCGACCAGGACAAGAAAGCTCGGGACCTGTCTGACGAAGAGGTCGCCCGCATTTCGACGATCCTGGAGCGGGACTATACCGTTGAAGGTCCGTTGCGCCGCCAGGTCCAGCAGAACATCAACCGCTTGCGGGATATTCGTTGCTACCGGGGCATTCGGCATCGGCTTGGTTTGCCGGTTCGCGGACAGCGCACCAAGACCAATGCCAGAACGCGTAAGGGTCCCAAGAAAACCGTCGCCGGCAAAAAGGGCGTTAAAGACCTCAAGTAATTGGAGTTTCGGCTTGTTCCTAGTGGCCGGCAGCAACCGGCCCTTATCAACGAATCAACAGGTAAAGCAGTGGCAAAAACAAAGAAAAAACGAGTTCGTCGTAACGTGACTTATGGAGTGGCGCACATCAACGCGTCCTTCAACAACACAACGGTAACGATCACCGATACCAAAGGCGAGACGTTGTGTTGGGCAAGCGCGGGAACTTGCGGGTTCAAAGGAAGTCGCAAAAGTACGCCGTTTGCCGGTCAAATGGCGGCTCAGCAAGCCGCCGAAAAAGCCGTCAAGTTTGGTGTTAAAGAAATAGACGTTCGAGTCAAGGGTCCGGGTAGTGGCCGCGAGAGTGCGATCACTGCTTTACAAGGAGCCGGCTTGAACATCAAGTCAATCGAAGACTGCACTCCCATTCCACACAATGGATGCCGACCTCGCAAAAAACGTCGAGTTTAATCGTGCTGATGAAGCTGTCGCGCTTGATGCCCGCTTGGCGGCTCTCGCCTGGCTCATGACGACGACTCGAACCACAACAGATTTTTATCCTCAGTAGGCCCTGGTAGCGAATGAGGATTGAATTTTTTCTATCGGAGAACTCTTATGCATATTCGTTGGCGCGGACTGGAATTGCCCAGTGTCGTTGAGTGTGAACGCTCGACGCTTTCATCGACCTACGGCAAATTTATCGCGGAACCGTTTGAACGTGGATTTGGCACAACCGTGGGTAACAGCCTGCGGAGAATCCTGTTATCCAGCCTGGAAGGTAGCGCGGTGACCCAGATAAAAATTCGCGGTGCCAACCACGAGTTTTCGTCGATCCCGGGCGTTCTTGAGGACGTCACCGACCTTGTGCTGAACGTCAAGTCGCTGGTTGTCAAAAACCACACCGAACAAATGAAGGTCATCACCGTCGAGAAAAGTACGGCGGGACCCGTCACCGGTCACGACATTCAAACCGGTGGCGAAGTCGACATCATCAACAAGAACCACACGCTTGGCGACATTAACCGACGATGTTCCTTTTATGATGGAAATGGTGGTCGAAAATGGACGCTCCTATGTTCCCGCCACCGAACACGCCGGCCGCGATCACGAAGTCGGCATCATCCCGATCGACGCCGTCTTCAGCTCGGTGACACGCGTACGTTACGACGTGGAAGAAACCCGGGTTGGTCAAAAAACCAACTACGACAGGCTGAACCTCGAAATCTGGACCGATGGATCGATCCATCCGGAAATGGCGTTGGTTGAAGCGGCGAAAATCATGCGAAAACACCTCAACCCGTTTGTTCAGTATTCTGAACTGGGAGACCAGGTCCATTCGCAACCTCGATCAGCCGGTGGCATTGACGCGGCCCAGGAATCGAAATTCAACATGCCCATTTCCGATCTGCGGTTTTCCGTTCGGGCGATGAACTGCTTGGAAAGTGACGGGATCATGACGGTGCGCGACCTGGTACAGAAAAATGAAGACCAGCTGATGGAAATTCGCAATTTTGGCGAAACCACATTGGTCGAAGTACGACAACTGTTGTCGGAACTCGGCTTGCATCTGGGAATGAAAGTTCCCCGGCCACCGGTGATCTCTTAACTCAGTGACCAAAAAATAACGATAACATTAGAATGAAAATCTGGTGATGAAATGAGACACAGACAAAAAGGGCGACACCTCGGACGAACTTCGAGCCATCTCAAAGCGATGCTGCGGAATCTGGCCTGCAGTCTGATTCTGACAGAGCGCGATGCTTCCTATTACGAGGGCCTGTTCCAGTCCGACGGCAAGACCCCGGTTAAGCCGCCCAAGTACAAGGGGCGGGTGGTTACGACACTGCACAAAGCCAAGGAAGTTCGGCCGCTCGTCGAAAAGTGCGTGACGATCGCCAAAAAGGGTCTGCAACATCAACAGGCCGCGCAGGAGTTTGCCACCGACGAGGATCGTAATTCGGCCGGTTGGAAAAAGTGGCGTGAAAGCGATTCGTGGCAAAAGTGGAATGCCGCGATCGCTCCCGCAATCGCCGCCCGCCGCCGTGTCTTTTCGATTTTACGCGACAAGGAAGCGGTTGAGCTCCTGTTCGACGAAGTCGCGCCGCGGTTTGCCAAACGACCCGGCGGGTACACGCGCGTTCTGCGCCTGGCCAACCCCCGACTGGGTGACGCGGGTTTGCAAGGCATTATCGAATTCGTCGGTGTCCATGACCGCGTAAAAATGAAGAGCGAAAAACCCGCTTTTGAAGCAGATACTGATCAGCCAGCCGAAAAAGAAACCAAGCCCGCAGCCAAGGTTGAAGCTGAATCGTCCGCCCCGTCCGAGGAAGCTGCCGACGAGTAGAATTTTACGTGGGCTCGCCAGCGAGCGATTGTAACGAAATCAAAACCGCCTTCTTGTGGGCGGTTTTTCTTGCGCCGACGCTTACCTGAAAAATCGAATTCGGCTCAATCCGCGTGGTCCAAAAATTCGGTTCGACCCGTTTGGACCGAATATCGCGACGCCCCGGAGCGGCACAGGTCATTGGATTTGACCTACGGCCCCCAAAAATTTCGGAATTCAAGACTGATACCAAAAACCGGGCCGATCGCGCGCCTATTCTTATGTGATCTTGTGTGATTGTTGACCGCACGATTCTTGTTCCCGCGACCCGAGGCTTAATTCGTCTTTGGGCATTAGAAATCGAAAACGCCAATGTTGAAGTCCCAAGAATTACGCTGTGAAAATGAACAGGTCCAGAAAATGCTGGATGAAGGTTGCGAGATTCGACCTTTTCCACGTGCTGTCAATCAATTGATTACGGCCCTCAAGGATCCCAACGCCAACTCGGAAGCACTCGCCCAAAATATCGAAGCCGACGCGGGCCTTGCCGTGCGACTGTTGCGGATGGCCAATAGCCCGATGTTCGGTGTGACGCAGGAGTTGACGTCGATACGACAAGCGGTCACGCTGCTGGGCCGTCGGCACCTGAAAAACCTGGCTTTTACCTACGCTTGCTCGACCATCTTTTCTGACAGCACCAAATCGGTGATACATCGAGAAGCAGTTTGGGATCATTCGCTGGGCTGTGCAATAACGGCCAGACTCATTGCCAACGCGGTTCCCAACGTCTCGACCGACGATGCATTCTTGGCCGGGCTGTTTCACGACATCGGCAAGCTATTTCTTCTAAACGGATTCATCAAGGAATACGGAAAACATGCTGTCTCGAAATGGGGCGGCGAGTTGCTACAGATTGAACAGGAACTCTTTGGATGCACCCACGATGAGCTGGGTCTAAAGTTGATCGTTGCCTGGCCACTGCGAGACGAAGTGAAACTTGCAGTTCAGAATCACCATCAACTTTCGAACCCGGAAGAGGAACCCAAACTCACAAAGGTGTTGTCGGTAGCCGACATTCTTGCCCGTTCAGCCGGCATTGGTTCCTGCCCCGCACCCGACAAGTTCCCGACCGAACTGGCCTACCAGTTGCTCGGTTTACATGAAACGCACCTGTGGCCCATCCAGGACGAAGCCCGGGACCTGTTTCTCGAAGCCAAACAAAGCTGGGCAAGCTAGTCATACCTGTGCTGTCGAGCAAAGGGTTGAATTGACTAACAGGACACAGTCAAATGCTTTCATGAGCGAAAAACCCCTTGCCTACGAGGCTTACCAGGAACTTGCCGATGCCTACGCGGATCACATCGATACCAAGCCGCACAATGCGTACTACGAACGGCCGGCGATGTTGTCGTTGTTACCGGACATTCGGGGGCAACTGGTGCTGGACGCGGGCTGCGGTCCCGGCGCTCATACGGAACAACTGGCTGCCTGCGGTGCAACGGTAGTTGCCTGCGATATCAGTGAACGGATGCTGGAGCGGGCAAATCAACGATTGCGATCCCAAATCGATGACCGCTCGGTTGATTTGCGGCAGATCGATTTGACGCGACCCTTGACCATGTTCTCCGCTGAACAGTTTGACTTGGTGAATGCTGCGCTGTGCCTGGACTATATCGAAGATTGGCGAAAGTTGTTTCGCGAGTTTTTTAGAATCTTGAAACCGGGCGGTTACTTCCTGTTTTCGTCCGGGCACCCATCTTTCGATGCCGAATATTTTGCAACGAAAAATTATTTTTCAGTGGAGCGGGTCGAAAGCACGTGGAAAGGTTTTGGTAAGCATGTTCGGATGCCCTGTTACCGGCGTTCGGTGGAAGAAGTTTTCATGCCCATCCTCGATGCCGGGCTGGCGATTGACAGGGTTTGCGAGCCGCTCCCTACTGCCGACTTCAAGTCGGCGGATCCGGTCCGTTACCGTAGTTTGATGCATCGCCCCGGTTTTCTGTGCGTCCGCTGTCGAAAACCGGTTTAGCGCGATTTAAGGCAACCTGTCCTGACGCCGGAACGCGGCATCGCCGCTAGTCCCGAAGGGACGACGGGCTGTAGCCATGGGCGCCAGCCCCCGACATTCGTCCAAACCTGTCCTGACGCGGGAAACGCGGCATCGCCGCTAGTCCCGAAGGGACGACGGGCTGTAGCCATGGGCGCCAGCCCATGGTTAACGAGCAAAACACAAAAAGAGTCCCGGAGGGACGGCAGGAAAACGGACCTCTCGATTCCTGTCGTCCCTTCGGGACTGCGGAGCGTCGCCAACCTGTCCCACGGGCTGACGCCCGTGGCTACATCCCGCCGCCACTTCGTGGCTACATCCCGCCGCCACGCCCGTGGCTACATCCCGCCGCCACGCCCGTGGCTACATCCCGCCACATATCCCGGCGTTACTTCGCGGATAGATCCCGCCGACATTCGTCCAAACCTGTCCTGACGCCGGAAACGCGGCATCGCCGCTAGTCCCGAAGGGACGACGGGCTGTAGCCATGGGCGCCAGCCCATGGTTAACGAGCAAAACACAAAAAGAGTCCCGGAGGGACGGCAGGAAAACGGACCTCTCGATTCCTGTCGTCCCTTCGGGACTGCGGAGCGTCGCCAACCTGTCCCACGGGCTGACGCCCGTGGCTACATCCCGCCGCCACTTCGTGGCTACATCCCGCCGCCACGCCCGTGGCTACATCCCGCCGCCACGCCCGTGGCTACTTCGCGGATAGATCCCGCCACATATCCCGGCGCCACTTCGCGGATAGATCCCGCCGACATTCGTCCAAACCTGTCCTGACGCCGGAAACGCGGCATCGCCGCTAGTCCCGAAGGGACGACGGGCTGTAGCCATGGGCGCCAGCCCATGGTTAACGAGCAAAACACAAAAAGAGTCCCGGAGGGACGGCAGGAAAACGGACCTCTCGATTCCTGTCGTCCCTTCGGGACTGCGGAGCGTCGCCAACCTGTCCCACGGGCTGACGCCCGTGGCTACATCCCGCCGCCACTTCGTGGCTACATCCGCCGCACGCCCGGCTACTTCGCGGATAGCCCGCTACATCCCGCCGCCACTTCGTGGCTACATCCCGCCGCCACGCCCGTGGCTATATCCCGCCACATATCCCGGCGCCACTTCGCGGATAGATCCCGCCGACATTCGTCCAAACCTGTCCTGACGCCGGAAACGCGGCATCGCCGCTAGTCCCGAAGGGACGACGGGCTGTAGCCATGGGCGCCAGCCCATGGTTAACGAGCAAAACACAAAAAGAGTCCCGGAGGGACGGCAGGAAAACGGACCTCTCGATTCCTGTCGTCCCTTCGGGACTGCGGAGCGTCGCCAACCTGTCCCACGGGCTGACGCCCGTGGCTACATCCCGCCGCCACTTCGTGGCTACATCCCGCCGCCACGCCCGTGGCTACATCCCGCCGCCACTTATCCCGCCTGGCTACATCCCGCCGCCACTTCGTGGCTACATCCCGCCGCCACCCCGTGGCTCGCCGCCCGTGGCTACATCCCGCCGCCACTTCGTGGCTACATCCCGCCCAACTCGCGTTTGAAATCCGTTTCGAGTTTCAAATAACATGTTCATTCAATGATCTCCCGCTCAAACACGTACCGCATGTCATAATCAATGCCATGTCTTTTCAACAATTCAATAAACTCCTCTTCGAATGTTCGTTTGCGATGATGTTCTGCTTGATTTGCGATATATTCGCTAACCGTTCGAGCTTGAGATTCACTGACTGAGAATGCCGCATATCCCGATTGCCACTCGAATTTGCTTGCCACGTCGTCGCGTTCATTAACCCATTTCGATGAATTGGTTTTAATCAATCGCAACATATCGGAAACCGCCATGGTTGGGCTAAGTTTTGCAAACAAGTGGACGTGATCTTCGACACCGCCGGCCCTTAGTAATACCCCTTTCTCGTCTCGAATAATCCCTCCCATGTATCCGTACAGCTCATCCTGCCAGACTTTATTGATCGTCGGTTTTCGATATTTTGTGCTGTATACGATATGAAACAACAGGTTGGTGAATGTTGACATTGTTTGTTGTCCCAATTTCTTTCGAATTTCTTTAGTCATCCACACTGAAAGCAGCCGGTTTGACCCATTGGCCATTACGAAATACTGACTGGTCAGGATCAAATTCCGTTACGGTGTCAAAACTGGGTAATTGCAACCAGCCGCGCATCGGCTCTTGCGCCTGCTCGCTCCAGTTGGGAGGTTGGCTGGACCGTTGCGGCTGGCTCGCGAAATTTTGCAGGGCTAGTTCGAGCGATAACAGCCTGCGAAGTTGCGGCAGCGAAAGCCGACTGGAGCCTGTCATCGCCCGAACGTCTCCAATCGAAACAATTGCCGACCAATTTTTCATCTCCGCGACGACCTCGCTCGAGCTCAAAATCTTGAGCGCCGACTCGTTGTCTTCCTGACGAATCAAACGAATGGCTTGCAATAATCGCTGCCGCGCGCTTTCGTCAGTGGTCGCCGCTGAGGCCTGGTCCCTGATTTCCCCCTGGGTTGCCTGTGTCCACGGGTTGGCGCGTACAGCATGCGCAGTCGTTCAAACGCCTCTCGCTCCGAGGCATTTCGTGCCAGATCCGGCAAACCGGCCAACGCGCTCTCAACCAAACCGGCGTCGTTTTGGCGATTGGCACCGGCTGCCGTAATCAGCAGCAGCCGAATCGCCAGGTCGCGGGCGTCCGGGTCCAACTTTTGCGGTGCCAGTTCTTCAGCATAGTCGCGATATTGTTTCAGCTTGGCGGGATCAAGCTGTTCCAGTCTGGGAACCTCGACGTTGACAATGAGCGTTTCAATCTTTTCAGCCGCAAATGCTTGCTCGGAATACGTGGCTTGTTCTCCGCGGACCTTGAACAGAAGTTCGCCGTTGTCTTGCCGATGAACGACCCGGCCAAACGTGGGATTGTCTTCGCCAACCAGCCACAGAATGTCAGCGGACGCGGTGAGGTTAGCCAACCAGATGGCAGCCAGCCAAAAAAATGCCGTCCAGGCAGAAACAGGTAAGCGTTGGTAATGCATCTCAACTTCGGTGGTAAAGCAATTTGATGTTCTCGGACCGCAAAATATCCCACAGCTGCAACAACGCCAATTCCGAAAGAAGCAGCCTTTGCCCGGTCCACTCTGAATTCGCCGCCGCAGAGCGGATATCGCTGCGCACTCGCTCGATGTCCAACTTGCCCTCGGGAAACTCACGAATCATTCGCTCAGCCAGAATCTCGAACAAGGTTTGGTTGGCCAACACGGTTTGTTCCAGTTCATCGCGACCGTTTTGCACAATCTCAGCCACCAGCCGACGAATCTGTTCCGAATCGTTGGGACTGGCCTTTCGATCGTTCATCAATAGCTCGAGGCTGCGCAATGCCCACATACGATTATTGGCTAAACTGGCATTGGTATCGTCGAGTAGGTCTGGCGAGCCCAGAGACTCGCGAATGAGTTGAAATCGCGCTTCGTGAACGCGAGTCAGGTAAGTTTGTAATCGTGTCCAATCCACTGTCTGGTCAGAGACATCGGTCGCCGTCGTTGTTGCAGCGTCTCCAGGGTTGAGGAAAAAATTCGACTGGCAATTTCCGTTTTCCAATCCGACGCACTGGGCAACGTTATCTCGTCGTCAAACATCAGTCGGTAAATTGTCAACGCCTGGTCAAGATCCGTGTTCGAATCAGGCAGCCGATCGGCAATGGCGAGGGCAAGATTGGGCCACTTTCTCAGCGTCGCCAGATTTTTTTCCAGGTTGAGCCATTCGTCCAACGGCATCGACGACAAAACATAGTCTGCGATAACCGCCGCTTCCGCGTAGGAAATTTGTTCAAACCGGACGGCCAGGCGACCGAGTTGTTCAATCGCGGTCTTCCGGGAAGCTGATGGTAGTTGACGGAACTCTGACAATTTTGCCACGAGTTCGGCTTTCTGGCGATTTTCGGATGCCGAGGGTGTCGTCGTCGCGGGACCACGCTCCATTTCCGGGTCGACGCCCAAGGGCACAAGCTGAGTGAGTACAGGAATGCCATCGTCGAGTAGATCATCAACCTCGGCAAATCCCTCGCCACCTCGTCCGGCTGCATTTGCCATCGCCAATGAGACGTTGGCTGCAAATGAGATTTTGGCAATCAGCCCCGGTTGGGCATCGATGGATCGCAGTGTAACCGCCTGTTGTACCAGGTGGGAGTTCTTCTCAACCGCCTGATTGCGATCCAAAATCGGCTGAAAAATTCTGTTTTGATAACTCAGTCGAAATTGCGACAACAGCTGTCTGATTTCGGCGGGGCGATTGATGGCGGGCGAGACACCCGTTTTTTTGACCAGTAACTGCCCAAGAAAATCGCCGAACTCGCCGTTGTCAGCTGCCAGATAACGTCGAATCCAGTTATTGACGCGAATCTCATCGGCAACCTCAATCGCCTCGGCAATGGGCGACGTCAAATCTTGCCAGCGACTTGGATCGACATCGAGGATCGCTTCGATCGCCCGCATGCGAAACTGGTTTAACAGGCTTCGATCAAGTTTGTCCCGGGTCAAATCGTACAGCGGTTGAATAAGGATCGCGCAGCGAGCGGGTGTCGACCAACAATTTTGAAGAACAACATTCCACTGTTCCAAAGCGAGTGCCGATTCCGTGTCGCGTCGCAGCGCGACAGCCTCCGCTGGACTTGCAATCGTCAAGCCAAGAATTGCCGACTGTTTTTTCAGCACGTTTTTTTGCCGATCCACCGAGCTCTCGTCGTCCAACGCCAACTTAAACAAGGCAAGCTGACTGAACAAGCTGTTCGCACGGTAGGCCGACTGCAACCGGACAAAACTGATCGGATCATCCGCCGGCTGAGGCTGTAGACATTCCCCGAGATAGTCCAGGCTTGAATTTGCCGTGTGCCAAGTCGGGTTCCAGAAAAAACAGCTCGCAAAACCACGTTTCCCAGGGTGTTGTTGTTTGCAAATCGTCCTCTGCGACAATCCAATCGATCAGCTCGCGAAATCCAGCCATCCGTTCAATCGAATCGGCGCCTGAAACTTTTGAAATTGCGGGCTGCAACTCGGGCTGATGTTCTGCGAGCAAGGCAATTTTTGTCTGAAAGTCTTCGCTCCACCATTCGACATGGCGGGGTGCCGGCGGGGGGTGCAGGACTTCAAGCGGATCAACCGGCACCACCGCCAAGCGCTGTCTGGCAATCCATTGTTCTATTTTTTCAAGCCACGAAAAACTGTAGCCCGCGTAACCCACGGCACCAACGGTGATCAGGAACAACAACAACCACGCTCCCGCTCGACTTCGCCCAAGTCCCCGGTTGCGAATCAGTTGGTCAAGCACGAGCTCGTCGACGTCACTTGGTTCAAGGCCCCAGGTACGACCCGTTTGATAAAGCTGTTCACGAATTTCGTCCGCCAACGAGGTCGCATCGCCGACACGCTCGACGATTAACTGCTTGATGTATTGTCGGGCTTCGCCGGGAGCAATTCGTCCGAGGCCCAACGCTTCGGCGCGTTGTGCAATGAGTTGGCGGGCCCGGATTTCCGACAACTGGTATTTGCGCATGGCCAGATCGACGGCCCGCGTCTCCATGCGAATCGAGACAATCTGGTCCGGCAGTTTCATGAATTCTTTATCCAGAAAATCAACGAAACCACGCTCCCAATGCGCAACCTCGGTTGGTTTTTGGGAGTTCTTTAATTCATCAAGGGCAGTTTGAAACAGCTCGGCGGACAGCTTTAGGCTTTGGGCCAGCGATTGAAGTTTCATTTGGGAGCGGGGATTCAATCCGCGTTCGGCTGCAATCACCGCGCGGGCTTGACGGAGAAATGCCTTCAGACGCGGGGAGTTTCCGGAATTGGATTTCGACTTGTCGGAGTCGCGATTGGACACAGGTCACTCTTCGTCAAAAGTTGTTTGCAACGCGGTAAATTTCACGCGCCAGGAATTCGGCATTTCGGGGCTGAGCTGGATCGTCTGGCGGATCAACCTGGCCGCATCCAGCGGGGCGCGTTCGCGCCAGGCACACGGCCAATTCAAATTTGGACTCGTACCACAAATCCGTGCCGGCTTCGACGCCCGCAGCGAGCCTTCGCCACAGCGGTTCCGCCAGGTCAAATCGACCCAGCTTCGATTTGCAGCGCGCGGCGGCAGCCAGAAAATTTCGATCGTCAGGAAAACACTCCAGCAAATTTGTGTAGATTCGATCCGCCTCACGCCAATTAGCCTGGATAACCTGAAGTTCGGCCAGGCGAGCAGCCGCAACACGGGAATTCGCCGAAGCTTTGATCTGCTCCGGCTCAGTTCCGAACATTGCTGACAACCGCTGATAGATCTTGATGCCCTGGAGCGCTTGCTGGCGATCAATTTCGACTCCGGCCACCTGCTGTTCCCATTGCCGCGACAGGAAAATCAAAGCCGCTTGCTCGTAGCGGGTCCCCATTGCGTTTTCCGCGATCCATTCGGCCTGGGCCATCGCTTCGACGACGTCTGCCTGTTGCAAATACAAAAACCGGTAGTACCGATATTCCAGATAGAGCTCTTCCTGGGATGCACGGTTGGTCTCGGCAAGTATGCCTGCGGCGTCAAGCAGTTGTTTCACAGCACCGGTATCGTTCGGTAACTGACGAATCCGGGCATCGATTACCAGCAACAGCAATTTGAGCTTTCGCGGCGCCGTTGCCTTGGCGTCGCGGCGGTACTCATCTTCCCATTTCATGAGCGATTCCAGCAGGCCTTTGTCCGGGTTTCCCCGACGAACGGCCTCCAGCCACAATCGATGTTGTCGCTGAACCATTTCGTAACGGGCGTCGATTCGAAATGGGCTATCTGGCCCGATTCGATCAAGTCTGCGAATTGCTTCGTCGTCCGGAATATTCTGCAGATTCAATTTCAGCTTTTCGAACTCAATTCGATCGACCTGTGACGACTCGGGAAACATCCTCAACAACTGGTCCATCATGGCAAACGCCTGGCTGGAACGCCGCGTGTCCTGGCGGCTGAGCTCTACCAGCGACTCAATGCGCAGCCACATTGCCTGGGCGGCTACGCTCCGGTCTGACTCTTTCAAAGCTGTGACGACTCGCGCGAACATGGGTTCGGCAAGTGCAAATTCGCGATTCCGAAAACGGATCGAGGCCAGCAAAAACTCGCAGCGGGCAACATCGGCGGGATGCACCTGATCCGTTGCCAAATCAAGCGCCTGCGTCAAACGTATCCTGGCTTCCTCGCGTTTGTTGCGGTCATCCTGCTGTTCGGCTTCGTCAAAGGCGAGAAAACCCGAAATCCAGAGCGTCAAAAAATCTGTCGATTCAAGTTTGATGTTCAATTCGGCAATGAGTTCGCGAATCAAACCGGCTTGCCGTTGCCGTACCAGACCAACCAATCCGTCGCGAATCATGCGGTTTCCGATCGTTTCGGTTCGAGCAGAAATTGCAGCACCATTTTTGACCACCGCGACCCAGAATACGGGCGTCGCAGCAGCGTCGTTCGCCGTCGTCCCGGTTTCAATCAGCTCGATTGCCTCGTTGAATTGGAGAGTGTGGACCAGTCCTCGCATGTTCCAGATATCAATCAAATCGTCGACGTTTTGATCGTTCGCTGCGGCGGCCAGTTTGAAACAGTGCTGACTGACGCCGGGCGATTTTTGGGCCTGCTTACAGAGTGCCAGTCCGATCAAACCACGACTGGTCCACCCGTCTTCGAAATCCAACCATTGTTCGGTTACTTCGAGCAGGGACTTGTCCGGTTCGATTTGCAGGAAGCCACGAAAATGGCTTTCCGACATCGTTAGCCACTCTGTTGAATTCTCGGGCTCGACAATTGCCCGAAAGTAACTGGTCCAACCAATCAGGTATTGGGTGTGCAGCAACACATTGTCGACGCGCGCCAGTTTTATTTCAGCGAAATTACCCGCCTCCGAATCGATGTCGCGTTCAATCGCCAGTTCGCGACGCTGGGTTTCCATCCGTCGTTTGAGCTGCAGCAGGTCTCGAACCAGTTGGCGAAACGATTCCTGCAATGGCTGCCGTTGACTTAACGCGTTCCCGGCTTGCCACCATTCCTCGAAATCATGGTTTACGCTTTGATACCGCGCATGAAAAATGGCAATCTGCAAAACAGGATCATCCAGATCCGGATAAACCTGAACCAGTTGTTGAGCTTTCAACTGCCACTTCAATGATTGGGAATAGGAAGTCGTCGGCGACAGCAGCCGTTGCGTATAAAGTTCCGCCAGGCGGGCCGCGACCTGTTTTCGCAGTTGGCCGTCTACCTGCCGTTCGAGTTGTTGTTCAACGTACGCGACCAGCAATTCATTCAACCCCAGTCGGGCCAGGTATGACTCAACACGGTCCGCCTCGCCATCATTCTGCCGGGCCAACAGGGGTTGGCCGGCCCAACTGCAATACACGACTGCCAGCGCGAGCAGCACCGTCGTATTCGAAATCAGTCGGGCAACAGTCATGTTCTCCCCGTCAATTTGTACGAAGCGGGAGATACGAAACAGAATCGAATCCACTGGCGCGACAGCGCCAATTGCCTGGGCAGCTTGCTCAAACGGAACGTCATCGGCGACGCGGACGAATGCGCCATCTGTTTTATTTTCGAATTGCTCCAGCGTTTTTTGAATCTCGGTAATCTCGCTCGTCCGGATCGCGCCGAGTTTGAAGATAACTTGCGCGTTCTGCAACACGACATCCACAATCGCTGGTTCCAGGTCAGAGCGAGACTGTCGGGCATCCTGCTCGATTACCTTGATCGCCGATCTGATTTGCTTTTCCGGACGGAGAAACGTCGTTGTCACCAGAAAGAAAATCAACAGCAGGAACACAACATTGATCATGCTGGTCATGGACAATTCCAGCTTTACCTGATTTTGGTGTCGATTCGAAAGTTTCATGGTTCAACGCTGTTTTTGTTCGTCGGCGATGGCAGCCCGGATCTGTATAAATCCCATTGCCGAAAGTTTTTCCGCCAGTCGATTCACAAATCGGCTTTCGCACCGCCGGTCACATCGCAGTTGAATTTTGATTTGATTCGGATCGTTATTGAGCGATTCCAGTTTTTTGCGAATCGCCGCCAAGGTGTTTTCGAGGGATGTACTTTTGCCACCAACGATGATTTTTCCCTCGCTGTTCAAGTTAATCGTAATCGTCGTCGGCTCAGATTTTGTTCCACCAAACTCGACGCGGGGCAAGTCAACCGGATAATCAATCGTACGCGTGATCTGGGAAACCGTCATGAAGAAAATGATCAACAGGAACACGATGTCGATCATGGGCGTCATATTGAACGAGATTGAGCTGGCGGGTCGCGACTTGGTCAGTTTCATTTTGTGACTCCGGGCTATTTCTTTTTTCGCCCCAGAGGCATCATTACGCGTTCAATTCGTTTGCCAGCTTCGGCAACAATCGAGTCAATCTTGTTGCGAAAATAGCTGAACGCAACCATCGTGGGTATCGCAACCACCAGCCCCAGCAACGTGGTGATCAGAGCCTGGCCAATTCCTCCAGCCAGTTCTTGCGGCCGAGCCATGCCTTCGAGTGACGCAATCGTCGTGAACGCTTCGATCATCCCCACGACCGTGCCGGTCAGTCCCAGCATCGGCGCGATGGCCCCAATCACGTTGAGCACTTCGGTACGTCGATAGAGCTTTCCCGTTTGATCTTCGCCCGCCTCTTCGACGGCGGAACGATATTCGGCAAACCCAAACTCACTGCTTTTGTAGCGGTTCAGACCAGCCAGCACGACCTCGGTGGCCATGGAATAGTTTTCTTTTTGATTGCACAATTCGATCGCCTTGTTCACTTCGCCGTGCACAATCAGGCGCTCAAGTTCGTCCAGAACTTTATCAGGCATCAAGCGACGGTGGGTAATCATCAAGACATTCTCAATGATGAAATAGACGCTGGCGACAGAAAGAAGCAGGATCAAGCCGACGATCGTCAAGCCTAACGCGTTGCCACCAAAAACCATCGTCAGGATGGTCGGTGCCTGACTGACTTCTTCGTCGACGACCAACACCGGATCCGCGGCTGCCGAGCTATCGAATTCCTGGGCAAATCCCGCGCTCGGACTGAATCCATCGCTCAGGCCGCAAAAAAGACATGGCCAGGCGGACCAGTAACATGCACAGTCGGACGCAAGACCGACGTCGGCCGCTCATTTTTAAAGGTGGCGGCGACGGATGATCGCTCAATGACCTGAACAACTTAGACACAGATTTCTAGTCTTCCCTTCTCGCGACGACTTTCAACCAATGTTGACATTTCGGCGGACTGATCTGTGGGTCACTATTTTTCGATCGCAGCCAAACGACCATGATACGTGTTGGGGTACCGTCGCAACAACTCGTTTACCAGAATCCGCGCCTGTTTTGGATCGCTTTTTTCGCGTGAGATCGTAAAAGCCTTGTACAGCGCGGCCGCAGACAAGTTCGAATACCGTTCTCCATAGATCGCGGGCACCCTCAACAAGTTCAGCATTTGTGTTTCAAATGTGTCCTGGTCCGGGTACGCGCCTGCGAGATAAAGGGCGATTGCTCGTGCTGCCGATTGACTCTTCGCTCCGTCCAATTGTCCGATAAGCCTGCTCAAAATTTGCCTCCCCTGCCCTGTTTCACCGCTGGACAACCGTCGGTTGGCCTCCACCACGCTTGCCCAGTCGGCGATGCGGTCCTGGCCGGAACTCGTTTTCCGAATTTCCGCGATCAACTGGTCCGCCAAACCGTAATTCTCCGCGGCGACGGCCAGTGAAGCCAGGTAAACAAGGGCACCGGATGTCCGCGGAACTTGTCCGTTTTCAATGGCTTTGTCCAATCGCGCATAAACCTGAGCCGCCTTTGCGCCGTCAAACCAGATGGGTAACAACCGTTCGGATACCATTTGGGCCACGTCATTTGCAGGAAGCAACCATGGATTGAGCGCGGTTTTCGCGTCCTGGTCGAGGCGAGTCTGGTGTGCGGCGGCACGGAGAAAAGGTTCAATCGCCTCCATTGGCTGCGAACGGTAACAACGGCTTTCCATCGTCGCCCGACAAACGAGGAACTTGAGTTCTTCGTTGGCAACGAGAGATCCCGAACATAAACTGTCGTACATCGGCTCGGCAACTTCGCCAATGCCGGCCCAATCTCGTTTCTCCAGCCGTGACTCAAGACGAAACAAAGGCAGGCCGACTTCACGCAGGTAACGGTCAAACTCGGGTTGCCGTTGATCATCAACTTTGGCCTGCAAGATTTTGCTCCAGCCAATTCGTTTTTGGCTGTCGAGCATGACCCCCTGCTCATCGAATGAGGCAACCGGATCATTGCGCACCAGCGTCAGATCGCGCAGTACGATCGGCTCAGAGCGATCAATTCCCGGCTCGGTTGGCGGCGACGAAGTTTGTGCCACCGCCAGCGATTGCCAACAAACTGCGGTTACCCACAGGGCAAAGTTAGGCGTCAAGATAAACCGTGTTACAAGCATCATGGCCACGCGGCACAAGGTGGCAAATCCAACCACAGTGGCAGTCCCCTCGCTGAGTTCCTGCCACAGCGTTAGCTGTCGGTTTTCCGAATTCAAGTGACGTCGAAGCATGCACCGGACCGTTGGTTTTCACGGGAATCGCAATCAATTCCGTACAATCAAAACGACCGAAAGAATCAATTGTGCCACACATTTTGCAACCTGACTTTAGCCAAAATTCGCGTTGTCCGCTACAAAACGTTCTAATGTTACCGGGAGCAAGCCGTTTTCAAATTGGATGGAACGCAATTCGATTCACGAACGTCACATCCTGAGGTTCGCAATTCACCGACCTCAGTTTTTGTGACTTTTGCCACATTGCCCGTTAACGGTTTGGCCCATTCCTTCACGGTTCTTGTTTTTGGAGCTTCTGATGTACCGCTCGTTGCTTTTCCGGATTTCAATTTGTAGTTTTTTTGGTCTGGTTGGGATTTTGGGGGAACCTGCCGAGCTTACGGCGCAGAACAATCCCCAGGAAATTCAGTTCGTCGAGACTTACGCGCTGAGCACCGACCGCGAAAAAACGCTTGAACAATTGGTTCCGGGCACCGAAGCGTACTATTACTATCACTGTCTGCATTTCTTAACCACGGAACAGACTCGACAAAGCCGAAGAGATGCTCCAGCCGTGGACCAAACGGTTTGGAACTACCCAGCGAGTAAAATTGATTCGCAACCGCCTGGAGATTCTCAAATACGATGACGACCCAGCCGAGACGCTGAAATTCCTGCGACAGGAATTGGGACTAAATCTGAATCATCAACGGGAAATTCCGCAAACACAGCGCGATCTGCCCACGCGATTGAATGAGGAGCTGATTAACCTGGACGTGTTGATCAAGCGCGCCCTGACTCGACAGCAAACCGATTTGTTGACCGACGCGGGCCTGGAACTGATCAGCGGCAAAGACCTGTCAAAAGACCAACGGCGAAACTTGCTGCAACGTCTTCGATATCCCGATTACCCCGGCCTCGTCGAACTGATCCTGCAGGACTTGAAAGAACGCGATAGCGGCGGATTTGGCAGCATCAATATTCATCGCGAACTGACGCTTGCGCAATTGGACAAATGCGCCGAGGCGATGCCCAAACTCCTGGATGACAATAATTTTGTCAACATCTATCTAACCAAGCTGCACCCCTCCAATGATGTGAACTGGCAGCTCGACCAAGTAGAATATCGCGCGTACCTGGATCGGTTGTGGAAATTTGCCGAACCTTTGAGCGAAAAATTCAATTCGCTCAAAGCGTGCATCCTCTACCGCCAACTGGAACTCGACCGCAAAGAAGGCAAATACGTCAAGCAGAAATTTATTGCCTATTTGAAACTCCCGCGGCAGGTTGGTTACGTCAATCCGGACTTGATCAAGGCCGTCCGGTCGAGCGATTTCTTCGTGGATCTCAACGCCGATTTTCAGCAACAGATCATGCTGGTTCCAATCTACAACGACGAACCGCTGGTCCAGGATTACCTGCAACGAGCCCTGCGCGACGCCGACGATGAAAGCGAGTTTCGTCCCTTCGTGCGCACCAATTACCTGAAAACCCAGTTGGCCACGGTAAAAATCCTGAATGGTCTGGGAGACAAAGAAAAGTGGGCATCGCTGTTGTCACCGACTGAGTACCAGGACCTCGTGAACCGGGTCGACCTTGATTTTGCCTCAACCAACCCCGAGTTTTTCGGAGTGAATGCACCCGTCGAACTGGAGCTGTACACGAAAAATGTGAAAAACCTGATCGTCAAGATTTATGAAATCAACGCGCACAACTACTATCGCGAAAACGGTGTCGAGATTGATACCGATATCAGCCTGGACGGGCTGGTACCAAACCATGAGGAAACTTTTGAATACAGCGACGCGCCGGCGTTGCGCGTGAAGCGGGAATTTGCCCTGAAACAGATCAAGGGACGTGGCGTTTTCGTTGTCGACTTCATTGGCAACGGCAAGAGCAGCCGTGCGTTGATTCGCAAAGGCCGATTATCGATGATTGGCGAAATCACGATTGCCGGACATTCCTTCCAGGTGATTGACGAAACGGGAAAACAGGTCAACGAAGCCGAGTTGACGATTGGTGGCCGCCGTTACGCCGTAGAAAACGGCCAAATCATCGTCCCGTTTACGAGTGCACCCGGCCTGGAATCGGCCATCATCCGAAGCGGCGATTTCAGCTGCCTGCAGTCGTTTGAACATCAAGCGGAAGTCTACGGGTTTGAAGCGGCACTCATGGTCGATCGTGAATCGTTACTTCGCAGCAATGAGACTCAGGTCCTGGTGCGACCACGAGTTACCGTCGCCGGACAACCCGTGACAACCAAATTGCTGGACAAAGTTCAACTCGAGATCACTTCGGAAAATCTGGACGGGTTGAAGTCAACCAAGTTGATCAAAGACCTCAAGCTGGGCACGAACGCCGAGACCGTTTGCAAGTTCCTGGTGCCACCGCGATTGAAGAATCTCAACTTGAAACTCACCGCCGAAATCAAGAACATCAGTCAGAACCGCACGGACAATGTCGCTGTCGAGACAGCTTACGAAATCAATCAAATCGATCAGTCGGACGAGATTCAGGACGTCAACCTGGCGCCCACCGAGGACGGATATGTGCTCGAGGTGTTGGGTAAGTCAGGTGAACCCCGAGAGAAACAGGCGGTTCGCCTGGAACTGCTGGTTAATGGATTTACCGAACCCGTTTTTGTCGACTTGCAATCGGACGCAGATGGTCTCGTTCAGCTCGGAAAACTTCCACACGTGGATAGCCTCAAAGCCACCCTTGTGGGCGGTTCGCAACGCGGTTGGACCTTGCGACGAGATCAACAAAGCTTCTACCAAAACCTGAACGCGCTTGTCGGTCAGGAGATCGAGATCCCGGCATTGGAATCGTTGACGGCCGGATCCAGGGATGGGCTATCGTTGTTTGAAATGCGTCGGGGAACCTATACGCTTGATCGAACTTCCGCGATTCAGATGAACAACGGTGTCCTCACCATCAACGGACTCGCACGTGGCGATTATCTCCTGCGACTGAAAGACATCGATAAGACGATTTACATTCGCGTGACCGAAGGCAAACCCTTCGAGAATGTTTTGATCGGAGAGAGCCGTCAACTCGAAACTCGCGGAGGACCGCCGGTTTGCGTTGCTGACGTTAAAACGACGGACAGCACCGTCGAACTTCAGTTGAAAAACACCAGCGACTGGACGCGCGTGCACGTGGTTGGAACTCGTTACATGCCTCGCTTTGGTTCATACGGCATTTTCAGCCAAATACGCGATATCGAGCCCGCGGTCTACAATCCGCCGATTCGCCGCAGTGTGTACATGGCCGGCCGAAAAATCGGAGACGAATATCAGTACATTCTCGATCGCAAGTATGCCAACAAATATCCCGGTAACATGCTGACGCGGCCTTCACTGTTGCTGAACCCCTGGGAACTGCGGTCGACTCAAAACCAGGTGGAAAGCCTGGCCGAAGGTGGCGAGTACGGAAGTTTCGGAAACGAAGCGGACAACGCCGCACAGCGTGGTGAAGCACAGCAAGGCCAGGGTTCGGCGAGTTCCGATTTTGCGAATCTCGATTTCCTCGCCGACGCATCCGTCTTGGTTGCCAATCTGGTCCCGGACAAGAACGGCAAAATTTCTATCGATCGAAAACGATTGGGTAACCATCAACACGTGCGATTCGTCGTACTGGATCAATTCTCGACTTGCCAACGGTCGGTTGAGCTGGCATTGGAAAATCGCGCCATTCGCGACTTGCGCCTGGTGAACGCGATGAATCCGGCCGAACACTTTTCGCAAACCAAACAGATTGACGTGCTGGGAGCCAACGAAGAGTTCACGATTGAAGATATTTTGTCCGCCCGTTTTCAGTATTACGATGACCTCGGCGACGTATTCCGGTTGCTCAATACGCTTGGCGGCGGTCAGCTCAACGAATTCGAATTCATGCTCGATTGGCCAGATTATGACGTCGAAAAAAAGCAGGAACTTTATTCGAAGTTTGCTTGCCATGAACTCAATTTCTTCCTGATGAAGAAGGATCCCGAGTTCTTCAAGGATGTCGTGCTCAAACACATCCAGTTCAAACGGGACAAGACGTTCATCGATCGTTGGCTGCTCAAGAGCAACCTCGACGAGTTTAACGACCCATGGCGTTACGCGAGGTTGAACACCTTTGAAAAAATTCTTCTCGCCCAACGACTGGAGGATCACGGTGCTGATATTGTCAGAAACGTGGGCGAAACATATTTGCTGCAGCCAACACCGCGCGCGATTTTCGGGCAGTATTTTGACACATCACTGGTCAGCTCGTCACTCGATTTTGATAACGGAATATCATTAACTGAGCTCAGAGAATCGGAGCGACGGTTAGGTAACAAATTCAAATCTCTCGATACCCGCAGCAAAACGCTTGAGTCGCTTTCCAGGAATGTTCCCCAAAGCCAGCCCGCTGCACCCGGCCTGGCAGTAATAAAGGACGGCATGGTCGACGATGAGCAAGAAATAGATCTTTATTTGGGTGAAGACAAAAAAGAAATGGAGCGTGATGGAGTCCGCAGAGCAGGTCGTGGTATCGCAGCCGGCGGGGGGTTTGCGGCCGGTGAAGCTGGCACCGCCCTCGACGCAGTGGCCCGCGACCCGGCGAGCCTGCGAGAAAGTCTCGGTAAAAGCGCGGTGCGTTTCCGCCAAGAGGCCCGCAAGCGGATGCGTCCCGACGGTACCGAAGAAACTTTCTTCGTCGATGTGCCGTACAACGCGCCCGCCGAAGATGCCGATCAATTGGAATTCCGACTGCAACAGCGCAACGATCAACAAGCCCTGTACCTGCGGCTTGGTGCGACCAAAGAGTGGATCGAAAACAACTACTGGCATCTGCCGCCAGATCAGCAAACGGCCGACCGGATTCAGCCGAATCGTTTTTGGCGGGACTACGCCAACCACGTCGAGGGGCCATTCATTTCACGGTATTTTGCCGAAGCCAATCGCAACCTGACAGAAATGATGTTCGCCCTGGCAGTGACCGACCTGCCGTTCAAGGGTCCCGAGCATAAATTCGTTTACGAAGACGCGACCATGAAGCTGACGACCGCAGGGCCGATGATCGCGTTGCATCAACAAGTGCGACCGGCGGTTTTCGATCGCGAGAACACCACGATTCTGGTCAGCGAAAACTTTTATCAAAAGAGCGACCGGTACCGATACGAAGACGGCGTTCAATACGACAAGTTTGTTTCGGGTGAGTTTATCGCGCACACACTTTATGGTGGCCAAGTCGTCATTACCAACCCGACGTCGACGCCTCAAGCGGTTGACCTGCTGATTCAGCTACCCAAAGGAGCGGTAATTGCCAGCGGTTCGCAGGAGACGCGAAACATTCCGATCGACCTGACCGGCTTCAGCACGCAGACCTTTGACTACTACTTCTATTTCCCGGCAGCAGGTGATTACACGCACTTCCCGGCTCATGTTGCCAAAGAAGATAAAGTCCTCGCTGTCGCCGACCTCGTCGAATTCAACGTCATCGATCAACCAATGGAACTCGACAAAACGTCATGGGTCTACGTTTCGCAAAACGGCTCGGAAGACGAAGTGATCGAGTACATCAACACAAAAAATGTGTTGCGTCTGGACTTGGACAAGATCGCATTCCGCATGCAGGACAAACCGTTTTTCGAACGGACCATCAAGACGTTGCGTGACCGCTACGTTTATAACAACACGCTGTGGGCGTACAGCATTCTCCACAACGACAAGCCGGCGATTCGAGAGTTCCTAAGTCACGCCGATTCGTTTGTCAGCCAGTGTGGCATTTACTTTGAATCCGATTTGCTTTCGATCGAGCCAGTCGAACGTAACTGGTACTTCCACAGCGAATTTTGGCCGCTGGTTAACTCGCGAAGTCACCGTGTCGGACCGAAAAACACGATCCTGAATCCGGAGTTTCGCAACCAATACCACCGTTTAATGGACGTATTGTCGAATCGCAGCGAGATTGACGGACGATGATCATCTTGCCGTAACCTACTACATGCTGCTGCAAGATCGAATTGACGAAGCCTTTGAACATTTTGGCAAAGTTAACGTGTCCAACGTCGAAGCTGACATGCAGTACGACTATTGCACCGCCTACCTCGATATGTACCTTGACAAACCGGAGGAAGCAGCTGCCATCGCCCAAAAGTGGGCCGACTATCCCGTCGTGCACTGGCAAAACCGGTTCAAGGAAGTCCTGGCTCAGGTCGAAGAAATTCGGGGCGGCGACGTACAAACCGTGGACGAGAAAAACAGCCAGCAAAAACAGGCTGAACTGGCCGCCAAGGCTCCCGGCTTTGACTTTGAAGTCGAATCCCAACAAGTCAGCTTGAGCTACCAGAACATTGAAGAGTTGACCGTTAACTTCTATGAAATGGATATCGAGTTGCTGTTCAGTCGCAAGCCGTTCGCACAGGATGAACTCGACGGTTTCTCGATGATTCGCCCGAATTTAACCCAGTCGGTCAAATTACCTGCCGTCACAGACAACGCCCCGGGCAAACACGAGTTTCAATTGCCGGCGGAACTGAAGAACAAGAACGTATTGGTGGAGATTGTCGCGGGTGACCAAACGAAATCGAAACCGTACTTTGCCAATTCGCTGGGGGTGCAGTTGATCGAAAGCTACGGCCAACTGAAAGTCACCGGCAAAGCGGATGGCAAACCGATCGCGAAAGCGTACGTCAAAGTCTATTCGCGAGCAGGCGACACGGTGAAATTCCACAAAGACGGCTATACCGATTTGCGGGGGCGATTCGATTACGTTTCCCAGAGCAACAACAGCATCGACGGAGTTGAAAAGTATTCGATTCTTGTCATGCATCCCGACAACGGCGCCGTGATCCGCCAAGCCCTGCCGCCGACGGAGTGAGGTTGGAAGTCGCAATTTGGAGGTCGGAATTCGGAGACCGGGGTAAACTCAAGCGCTAGCCCGCTCGCCCACGTTTTTGTCGTAAATAAAGAAACGCGATCTATTTGAAACCGCGAATTCAGTTTGTTGTCAAAAACACTTCTAAATCCAAGCAGTGTTTAAGCTATCGTCACTTGTGTAGTACGATCAGGCCCGGATGAGGGCAGAAACAAATTATTTGTGATCAATTAATTGTGATTTTTTATTGACGTACGGCAGGGCGTCATCCGACCCCCTGTATACCGATTCCAAATTCCGGTCTCCGAATTCCAAGCTGCCCTACATCTCCATCATCTCGCCGCGATCGGGAATAAACACGGGACCAATTTTCTGTTGAGCGAGTTGTTCCTTGAGACCTTCAGCGCCATCCATCTCGCAGTGAACAAGTGCGATCTTCTTGAGTTGGCCATCCCGGCAAGTCTGCCGCGCCCAATCGACCAACTCTTTCTGGTCCGCGTGGCCACTGCTTCCTTCGAGTTTGGCAACTTCCGCCTTGACCTCATATTCTTCGCCGAAAATTTTGACGACGTCTCTTGACTTGTCCAGCAAAATTCGGCCCAGCGTATTGGGTGCCTGGTAACCAGCGAACAGAATGATGGTGTTGGGTTTGGAGATGTTATTCTTCAAGTGATGCAGGATTCGTCCCGCCTCGCACATGCCCGAAGCGCTGATAATGATGCATGGATCCTTGTATTCGTTCAGCGCAATGGAATGTTCAACCTTTCTGACGTAGTGCAGCCCGTCGAACTTCAGCGGGTCCTCGTCCTCCTCGTTTAGTATCGCGTCGATCATTTCCTGGTCAAAACACTCGACGTGTTCCCGAAAGACGTTGGTGGCGTTGACGGCAAGCGGGCTGTCGACAAACACCTTCATATCGGCCGGCAATTCGCCAGCCTCAGCCAGCTGGTTGAGCCGAAATACGATTTCCTGGGTTCGGCCAACTGAAAATGCCGGGATCAGCAACTTGCCGCCCGAGTTGTAGGCTTCGAAAGCCGCCTCCTTGAGGATCTGCTTGGTGTCGACGTCCGCGGGGTGAATACGATTTCCGTAGGTGGCTTCCATGATCAAGTAATCGGCACCTTTTACGGTTACGGGATCGCGGAGGATCGGCATCCGGGGTCGACCGATGTCGCCACTGAAAACCAGCCGCGTCGGATCGCCTTCACCGTTTTCCGGGTCGAAGACAACTTCCACCGTGGCTGCACCCAGCATATGCCCGGCAATATGAAACCTGCACGTCACACCTTCAAGCGGAGAGAAATCGTAATAGAACTCGACGGAGCGAAACTGCTTGAGCGTTTGGACCGCGTCTTCGGTAACGTAAAGTGGCTCAAAGGGCGTCTGCTTGTTCTTGGCTCGTTTTTTGTTGACGTACTTCACGTCGCTGATCTGGATCTTGGCGCTGTCGAGCAGCATGTAGGCGGCCAAATCGCGCGTCGCGGACGTCGAATAGATTGGCCCCTTGAATCCTGCCTTGACCAGCGATGGCAAATTCCCGCTGTGGTCGATGTGGGCGTGTGACAGCACCACGGCATCCACCAAGCCCGCTTCGAACGGCAAGTTCGCGGTTGCGCTGAAAAGCCAGTTTTCGTTTGCCCTGGTAGAGACCGCAATCGAGCAGGAGTCTTTTGTTGCGGTAGTGGATCAGGTGCATCGAACCGGTAACCGTTCGCGCTGCACCCCAAAACTCAACTTTCATGAGCAGGTAGTGGGTTCGGGATGAATGTAGAATTGCCAGCGGCCATGATCGACCTATTGCCGCTATTTCACAAGGTCACTTCTCGTAGCTTGACTCTCCGAGCCGAGTCCTCTACTGTCCTCTACTAAGGGGGTCAGGAGTCTTTTTGCGAACGTGTCAAAAAGTTAAAACGCTTTGTCAGAAAGACTCCCGACCCCATCCGGACCCTTTTGTTTATTCATCTTGCTGGCGATGAATGGCCTTGATCGGATTTTCCTCGTAAGATGAAGTTATGGAAAAAAACCTTCTACAAATTGCCAGACGAGCGGACCAGTTTTTTATGAGTAAATCGCCGATCCATGAAACGATGCGACGATTAACCGCGACGCTTAATGAAATGAACATTCCATTCGCCATTGCCGGCGCGATGGCCGCAAATGCTCACGGGCTCAAACGAACCACTTCCGATGTCGACGTGCTCCTGCGACGTGAAGACCTGATCCGTTTCAAAGAAAAATGGCTGGGGCGCGGTTGGATTGAGAAATTTGAAGGCTCCAAAGGATTCAAAGACGCACAGTTCAACGTTGACGTTGACGTTTTACTGACCGGGGATTTTCCAGGCGATGGTCTCGAAAAACCAGTTGCGTTCCCACCGCCTGAAACAGTTTTCGAAATCGGAGCAGAAGGTATCCCTTATGTTTCTCTACCAACCCTGCTCGAGCTAAAACTCGCCAGCGGAATGACTGCCGCTCACCGGCCAAGAGATCTTGATGATGTTATCCAGTTGATTCGGGCCAATCACCTGACGGTAGACTATGGCAACAAACTCAATCCCTACGTTCAGGAAATGTACGTGAAAATGTGGCACGCCGCCCAGGTCGAGGAAGATTATTGACGCACGAACATTGTCCCACGTAGCTCGCCATCGTTGATGGTAGTAACCGAATCGTAAAATCGCTCGCCTTACGGATACTCCCTCCGCCGACCAAAAACGTGTTCCGGGCTTTTTACAGCCCTCCCAGGATTGCTCTTTTTTCGGGCAAATAGTTGCCCTTGAGCCGCAACGACTCACGGCCGCTCGACTAAACTAATTGAAACGACTTTTTTGGCTTCCAACGATTCCCGAGATTGTATCCATGACTTCGGCACCTGCTGCAACCGAACAAGCTGTCCAGTTTATTTCCAAAATCCGGCAGCGCGTGGCGACCGTGGTGGTGGGTCAAGACGTCGTCGTAGAACGAATGCTCGTTGCCCTGTTCACCGGTGGTCACCTGTTGCTGCAAGGCGTTCCGGGTTTGGCAAAAACGCTGCTCGTTTCGGTATTGTCGAAAACGATTGATCTCGATTTCGCGCGAATCCAGTTCACGATCGACCTGCTGCCTTCCGACATTCTCGGTTCCGAGATTCTGGATCCGCGCAGCAACGAATTCAATGTTCTCAAGGGACCCGTGTTTACCAACCTGCTGCTGGCGGACGAAATCAACCGCGCGGCACCGAAAGTTCAAGGAGCATTGTTAGAGGCAATGCAAGAACGCAAGGTCACCATCGGCAACGAAACATTTACGCTGCCCGCACCATTCCTGGTAATCGCCACGCAAAACCCAATCGAGCAAAGCGGCACGTTTGAACTCCCCGAGGCCCAACTGGACCGCTTCATGCTGTGTCACCGGTTAACGTATCCGACACCAGCTCAGGAAAAACAGGTTCTGCGGCGCAACGCGGCACTCGGCATCCGTCGCCAGGGCAAAGGCGCCGTCGCCCGCACCGAGTTTGACGTTCTCGACAAAGAGCCCGTAGGTTCGACCGAGGATCTCATCGAGACGATGCAGGCGGTTCAGAACATTCATATCAGCGACGTGTTCGTCGACCATGTTATTGAGCTGGTCAATCGCACGCGTGTTCATCCTGCGCTCGAAGTCGGTTGTTCGCCGCGAGCCGGAATTGCGCTGCTGAATGCTTCCCGTGCGCGGGCCCTGATTCAGGGTCGTGAATATGTTGTTCCGGAAGACATGTACGCCCTCGCCGAAGACGTCATCCTGCACCGCATTCGATTGAACTACGAAGCCCTGGCAGATGGATTGAGCGGCGAATCCGTGCTCCGTGAGATCATGAACGAAATGGGCCTGACCGTATCAACGATTGCCTGAGCGTCCGTTGACCATGAAACATCAACTCGAAACGATCGACCCACTTAGCTCGCGCCAATTCGTGATGGCTGTCAAACGTTTGGCAGACAGTTTCAGTTATGGCACCGATGCCTCGCCGTTCCTGGGCAGCGGTACGGATTACGTCCAGTCGCGCATCTACCAACCGGGTGATCCGGTGCGGTCGATCGATTGGCGCATCACCGCCCGGACGCGCAAGTACCACGTCAAGGAATTTGAGACTCCAAAACGGATGCCCTGTTATTTGCTGATCGATACTTCCGCCTCGATGACGGTAACATCGCACTCGCGCAGCAAATACGCCACGGCCGTGTACATCGCTGGCGGACTTGCGTTTGCCTGCCTGGACCGGATCAGTCCCGTGGCTGTCGTCGGCGTTGGCCAAACGGATCTGCGTTACACACCCAGCCTGTCCCGTGACAAAATCATGCAGTGGTTGCACAAGCTGCGACATTACAATGTCGACGAAAAAACCATGCTGGATGAACGGCTGCGAGAATTGGGGCCGATGTTGAGAACTCGTTCCTTGATCATCGCACTTTCCGATTTGCATCAGCCGGAAGCGATTGCGCCCTTGAAACGGTTGGGTCAAAAGCATGACGTCGTCGCCCTGCAGTTGCTCGATCCAGCCGAACAGGGACTGCGCGGGGCGGGTATTGTGAGGGCTCGCGAAGCGGAAACCGGCCGGGCCATTACCACTCGCGGGCGCGACCTTGGAATCAATCAAGAGCATCTCGAACAGGAACTTAAGCGCGCCCGGGTCGATCACCTGTTGATTCCGACAAATGAGCCGATCGCATATCGACTCCGTCACTTTTTCAAGTCCCGTGGGCTGCTCGGTCGAGGTACGCGTTAATGAAAACCTGCTTCTCGATTGGATTGCTGGGGCTGTTGCTCAGCCTCTCATCCGCTGCTGCCGAAGATCAACTGAGTCCATCCGTCGGCGCGGCAGGTACAATCGAGCAGATCATCCTGCCGGGAACGGAGCTGATGGGAAAACCCCTCGAAAGCGGCAGCCCAATCGTGGTGCGCGTGTTAAAGGCGATTCCACACGGCGACAGCTTTCGGTACGAAATTCGTTTTTTTGGCATGGAGCCCGGCAAGTACAATTTAACCGATTGGCTGATCCGTAAAGACGGCTCCTCGACGGCTGACTTACCCGAAACCCCCGTCGAAATTCGCTCTCTGTTGCCACCGGGACAAATCCAGCCGAACGAACTGGAAACAGGTTGGCTGCCAAGACTTGGGGGTTATCGCAACGTCATGCTGGCCGCGATTGGATTATGGACGCTGGTTCTGCTGGGTTTGATTTTCTTGGGCAAGAAGAAACCAACGGTCGCTGCGACAACCGAACAGCAGCTGACTTTGGCAGATCTCTTGCAAGCGAGAATCGAATCGGCGCTGAACAATCAAATGGATCAAAGCCAATATGCCGAACTTGAGCGGATGTTGTTCGGTTTCTGGCGAAAGCGACTGAGACTGGAAGCCGAAACTCCGCATGAGGCCTTGATTCAAATCAAGAACAACACTAACGCGGGTCCGTTGATGCGGCAGCTTGAGACATGGATGCACAGCCCGCACGCACAACACGACGTTGACTTGGCCAATCTGTTAAAACCGTTTCGTGAATTGCCCGCAGACACCCCGGGATTCGAATCGTGATCTTTGGTAACTGGTACATTTTGTTTGCGTTATTCATTCCGGCTTCGATGCTGGTCTGGATTTGGCTGCGCGACCAGTTTCCAGCGCTCGGTTTTGGCAGTGATCGCCGCGTTGCCTTGCCACAGGATTACGGGGTTGCCCGCAGCGGCCGCGGCTGGAATTTTTTGATTCGTTGTTTCCTGAGTGCCGGCCCCTTGATGATGGCGGTCGCAATCATTTTGCTCGCCGAACCGCGGCACCTGGATGTCCCGCAGGAAAAACGGGAACTCACCAACATCGAATTCTGCCTCGACCTGAGCGGCAGCATGATGGCCCCCTTCAGCGGCGCAAGTCGTTACGACGCCGCGATGCAGGCACTCAATGGATTCGTGGCGCAGCGTAGCGGTGATGCGTTCGGCTTGACGGTCTTTGGCGACAACGCCGAACATTGGATTCCCTTGACGACCGATCCGTCAGCGTTCGAGTGTGCCACTCCGTTCCTGAATCCGCGGAAACTGCCACCCGGATACGGTGGCGGCACGATGATTGGTTTGGGGCTGAAGAAATGTCAGGAAGTGCTGGTGACGCGCGAAACGGGCGACCGAATGATTATTCTGATCTCCGATGGTGCCAGTTTCGATTTGGGTGACGGACAAGAGGAAGAAATTGGCCGTTCGCTGCGTGACGATAATATTGTGGTTTACTCGATTCACATCGGCGAAGGATTGACGCCTCCGGAGGTTTCGACGATCACCAATATTTCCGGTGGCGAATCGTTCAGCCCCCAGGACACGCAAGCCTTGCAAAATGTGTTTCACCGAATTGACGCTATGGAAGTCGCCAAACTGACGCGAACCTACGCCGAAATTCTCGACTGGTTCAAACCGTTCGCAATCGCGGGTCTGGCCCTGGTCGGCATGTCTCTCCTGTCGTTGATCAAGTTGAGGTTCACGCCATGGTAGAGATTCTTCCTGAACTGATCACGCTGCTCGTTGCCGTGATTGCGATGGCCGCCGAAGTCGTCCATCTGCGGCGACTCGACAAGGTAAAACAATTGGTTTTCGGCCCCCGGGGTCGCCCGGCACGTTGGACGATGGCAGTCCCGGTGCTGCGGGTCGCTGCGTTGTCGGCAGCGACCTGGGGTTTCCTCTCGCTGTTACTGGTTGTCGAATCGCGCGTGCACAACACCAGCGAGATACCGGAGAACGAATATAAACACCTGGTACTGGTCGTGGATGTTTCCCCCAGCATGCACCTGGAAGACGCCGGCATAGATGGCGACCGGACCCGTCGGCAACGCGCCTCGGACATTCTTGAATCGCTGTTCAATCGAATTCCGATGCGGCAATTCAAAATCACCATCATCGGTGTGTACACCGATGCCAAGATGTTACTCAAAGATTCCAAAGATCACGAAGTTGTCCGTCACATCATGGAAAAGATGCCGATGTGGCACGCCTTTAAACCGGGCAAAACGAATCTGATGGCCGGAATTACCGAAGCGGCCAAAGTCGCCAAGGGCTGGAATCCCAGAAGTGCCTACATCTTGATGCTCACCGATGGCGACACCGTTCCCACCAGCGGGATGCCGAACCTGCCCGCTTCGGTCAGCGAATTCTTCGTGGTGGGTGTCGGTGACGCGAACTCGGGGTCGTTTATCGACGGGCATCAATCACGACAGGACATTAACACGCTGCGGCAGATTGCCAATCGACTGCGCGGGTCGTATCACAACGGCAATCAAAAACAACTGACTTCTCAACTGGTCAACAAGTTCATCCAGACCGACGAAGACGAAAAGCAAACCAAATGGACTCGCCGGGAGTGGTCGCTGTTGGCGGCGATCGTGGGTTCATCCATTTTTGCGGTCATCCCGATTTTGCTGCATTATTTTGGAAGTTCATACCAACCGGGCACGAAAATCTCCTCCAACTCGAAAATTGCCCTGCGGCCGGGGAAAACGCCGCCCCATCAGGCGAGTCGTTAAACGACATTTCTTGAATAAATTCATTTGTACAATATCGTCAAATTGCGTTAGTATACGGGACAACAAATGGCACCGTGGAAGTTGCCTTGATTGAATTAAACCAAAAGGTAGGCCATGAGAATCTTATTGATTGTTGCTTGGCTGTTTGCCGGGTTGGGCGGAGTGATATATCACTTCGGTCCGGGGCAGGAAAAGCTTGAAATGGATCGCATCAATCGAATCATGAAAGATGCCAGAGCCGCGGTCGATGATGGGAACTGGCCCGACGCGGTTTCCGGGTACGATGAAGTCCTGGGGGCTTTGCCAGCTGAGAAAACTGTCGCATCTCGCAACATCATGCTGGAAAAGGCCAAGGCCCAGATGATGGCCGCCGAACTTCCCAAAGCGCGGCAAGCGCTGGAGGCGTTGTTGACTGATGCTCGCGCCGACGATGAATCGGATCCGCGATTTGTGGCCGAGGTGCAATCGACACTGGCCAACTCACAGTACTACATGACTTGGCTGATGCGACTGGAGGGGATGCCAGAAGAAGAATGGATGCCCGAAATCGAAGCGGCTCGGCAACACTACACGCAGTTGACACAAACCGCCGAACAACTCGGTGACAGCGAGTTGGCTCTGCGAAGTGCCGAAGATCTGGAATCGTCGATTCGTTTGGCCCGCATGGACCTGGGAGATTTGCAGGCCTTACCCCTGCCCAGCCAATGACAGGGCACGTGAAGCGGCAAAGGCCGCAGCCGTGGTCACGGCAAAAAACAAGAAGGTTCAGGTGCTGGTCGCATCGAAGTTCCCGAAGGAAGCGGTAGCTAATTTCGAATTCAGTTGCATCTCGAACAAGCAAACTCAACACTCAAAGCCAGGATTTGATCCTGGCTTTTTTTGCTGAGGATTTGGTTCTGTGAGCCGTAAGGCACTTCTAGTCGCGGGTCGAAAACCGCGAGGGAGGTTAGTGCCCAATGGTGCTTCCTCTAGATTTTTACTGCTAGTCCCTACCTAGTAAATACGACCTGGATAACACCGGTCAGGCGACGGTACGGGTTCAAACGAATACTGCTGCGATCTGTGCTCACCCACGTCATCGAATGACTAGGGTTCAAAGCGATCTACAACAGCATTTCGAGGTCTGCTGTAGGCACACACCGAAACCGTTAAAAACGAAATCAGAGCCTATTAACACGTTCCAATCAACTTTTGTGCCATACTAGGGTTTAAACTACGAAGTCGTGACAGCGGATTGCCGCATGCGTCAGCATGGGGTTCAGATATCAAATCAAATTCCAGCCGCTTAGCCGTGACAGAATCCATTCGTTGAAACGTATCGCGTTTACGGCACGCCACAGGCGAATGCGCCCGAATCGTCATTGTTGAGTACGCGGAGCTAACATGACCTTAGATCACGACAGTCGCTGAAATAAGTTCAAAACTTTTTTTGATAAACCCTTGCAATCCCGCCCCCTTCATATCATGTCGATTAACCAACGGAATCCGGGTTTCAATTCTTATCTGTATTGGAGCACAAGGTGTTCAAAAGGTCTTTGTTCGTGGCCGTTTGGTTTTTTCTTTTCTGTTGTGTCGGGGTTTGTGACGAGCCAGAATTCCGGACAAAAGCGACTGCCAAACTCGTCAAACACGATTTTGCAGACTCCTACCTTGCCAACTTTGACCTGGGCATCTTGCCTGCTGGCAAATCTGGACTCGTCGAACTCGAAGTCGAAACGAACTCATCCAGGATCTTAGACTTCTCGCCTCTGCTTGCAACCAAGTATCGATTTCGCAGGGCCGCTAACAATTCCTTCCGCGTCGGATAACTAATCTGACCGTTCAGGTAGCGCCTCCTTATCACCGTCGTTCGGTAACATCTTGTTGAGGCAACTACTTTACTAAAGTAGCGCATTTGATGAGGCAACGCGAAGGGAACGAATAACTGTCGCCGAACAGCCTGCCCCGCGACCACGCAGCTTGCCTGCGTGGAGCAATGTTCACAACCAGCACGCGATCCAAAAAAACCCCGTCACCACGGCGGCTTGCCTGCGTGGGGCGATGTTCACCAACGAAGTGCGTGCGAGACAGGGAACATCGTCTTACCCGGGCAAGCCGGGCAGTGACGTCCGTTTTCATCGATTCGATCTGGTAGTGAACAGGTCTCGATCGGGACAAGCCCGAATCGTGGACGACAGACACCGGTTTGGAAAGCAATAAAAATTCACAACCAAAACGCAATCTCGCCCTGCCCCGCAAACGCAATCTCGCCCTGCCCCGCAAACGCAATCTCGCCCTGCCCCGCCACCTCGCCACCTCGCAGCTTGCCTGCGTGGAGCAATGTCCACAACCAGCACGCGATCCAAAAAAACCCCGTCACCACGGCAGCTTGCCTCCGTGGGGCGATGTTCACCAACGAAGTGCGTGCGAGACAGGGAACATCGTCTTACCCGGGCAAGCCGGGCAGTGACGTCCGTTTTCATCGATTCGATCTGGTAGTGAACAGGTCTCGATCGGGACAAGCCCGAATCGTGGACGACAGACACCGGTTTGGAAAGCAATAAAAATTCACAACCAAAACGCAATCTCGCCCTGCCCCGCAAACGCAATCTCGCCCTGCCCCGCCACCTCGCCACCTCGCAGCTTGCCTGCGTGGTGCAATGTTCACAACCAGCACGCGATCCAAAAAAACCCCGTCACCACGGCAGCTTGCCTCCGTGGGGCGATGTTCACCAACGGAGGTGATCGGGGGAGAGGCTGTGGTCGCGGTGATCGGGGCGGTGATGGGGGACAGGCTGTGGTCGCGACGGTGATCGGGGGACGGGGTGATCGGGGGACAGGTCAAATCTTGGTCGCGGGTGATCGGGGGACAGGCTGTGGTCGCGACGGTGATCGGGGGACGGGGTGTGATCGGGGGACAGGTTGTCAAATCTTGGTCGCAGGGGTGATCGGGGGACAGGCTGTGGTCGCGACGGTGATCGGGGGACGGGGGGTGATCGGGGGACAGGTTGTCAAATCTTGGTCGCGGAAAAATTAAGTAAAGCACGGCGGGATTTGACCGACGAATTTCCAGGCAGTCGCAACTCATTCCTTTAGCCAGAACTTTCATTTACCAGATTGCCAGGCTTGCCGACTTGGAGACAATGGCTGCGATGACGGTTGATGTTGTGCGCGGAGTCAGAATGTTGGTTGCAAATTTCCAACCAGCACATGTCCAACCGGACTCGATCAATCGTCAGGCTTTGGGGCTCAGCTGCTGACGGCTAGTGAAGTACGCACGTCTAAGATTGCTTCCGGTTCCGTCGTCACGACACTTCCTTCACCCGGATGAGGTGCGCCAAACTCCCACAGCTGTTGCAGCAGACTCTTGGCCGTCAATCCAAGTCGACTCAAGATCGGAGCCAATCCGGCCGGAATCGCGCCGCGTTTATCGCTGCGAATCGTGCGCCCAACCCAATCGAGCAACTCCAAATATCGAGTTAACGAAATCGCAACGACCCCTTTGCGGCTTGCTCGACGACCGCTTGGGTCCGCATCAGGGCCGATCGGATCCGTGGCTTCGTTGATCTCGACGGGACACATCCAGCCGCTATGCTCAGCGCCCAATCGCTCCCAATCGTGAAGCGAATGTTGGCTGGACGTCAAAGTCAATGTCGGCTGGTTCAGATCGGTGGTTCCCATGCTGATTCGCAAATCATCAATCCTGTCCTTGGCACCGGTGTAGTCTGATTCTTCGGGCGTCGCCGCCAGTTGAGCTCGAACCGGATTCAGGTCGACGTAGATCATGCCAGCCAGGATCGACGCATCGTTACGAATTAGTTCTGAACCGAAACGGACTTCCCAAAAATGACCTCGCAGTTACTTCGTCTTCCTGGTTGCTGCGGCAAGCTATGTAATGCGAGAAATAACGCATCCACCAACTGACATCCGAAAGCCGCACGCGTATTTCAGACAACCGCTCGGGATTGTTCGTCAACTGACTAATTTCAAATTCGGTTGGTTCAACCAGGTCATTACTGCGTCGATTTCGTTTGGAGCCTAGCCGCAGCCAGCGCAAGGCAACTTCGCGGTCATCCCACGACTCGACAATGTCAGGGCGACTGCGGAGAATTTGGTGGGTGTGATTGGACATGATCGAAAACGTAATGCAGTCGATCGCGAAGACGGAAGCCAGCTGCTCCAGCCGGTTCCGGGCCCACTGCCGCCGATGCTCAAAGTCCTTGCCGGTCAGCGGGTCTTGGCCGCAAAGAAACGCACGTCGAACGCAGCGATTCCACACGTGCACAATTTGAATTTGGTTCGGGTCAATTAATGTTTTCCGAGCTGCGCGAGCCATGAGACACTCCTCCTGCACGCCAACGCCCGATCTTCAAGCCCGCCTGCTTTTGATTGAGGTCCAGTCTTTGTCACCCGTTGTCAGTTTAAGTGGCCAATTGTACACTTAATCAACGATGAAAATAGGCTGTCCCCCGAACACCGTACACTTAATTAACGATGAAAATAGGCTGTCCCCCGAACACCGCCTGCCCCCCATGACAACGGCCTGTCCCCCGAACACCCCCCGAACACCACGGCCTGTCCCCCGAACACCCCGCCTCCTGCGCCCACTGCCGCCGATGCTCAAAGTCCTTGCCGGTCAGCGGGTCTTGGCCGCACAGAAACGCACGTCGAACGCAGCGATTCCACACGTGCACAATTTGAATTTGGTTCGGGTCAATCGAAGTTTTTCGAGCCTGCGCGAGCCATGAGACGCTCCTCCTGCACGCCACCGCCCGATCTTCAAGCCCGCCTGCTTTTGATTGAGGTCCAGTCTTTGTCACCCGTTGATAGTCCAAGTGGATTCTCCCGCAATCCAAATCATGTTTCGCCTGAATTCCCTGACGGATATTGGCCCGAAGGTGATGAACCACCCGATGTCGAATCATGGGACAGGAGTGTCGCAGCGTTTCGTACCGACTTGCAGGCAATGATTGATTTGGTCGCCGATCCAGACACTGACTTATATGCCCGGATTCCGCACGGTGACGGTCAGACGATTGTGAGGGAAGCACTCCTGGTTGCCGATCACAACGCCTATCATCTCGGCCAACTGGTATTTCTTCGCCGGTGTCTGGGTGCGTGGAAGGATTGATGGATGCCACTTGCGATACGTTTGCAGGCCTTCTGGTGAAGGCAACCGGCTAGTCTTGGATAACATTAACCAGGCCAAAACCGCATACCATTTTTATATGAGTTTGGCCGGCGCGAAACTGGTGGTTCTTTAATGCAGACTCGACCGTTAACTAGCCGATAGTCGCCGTCGACTATTTCTGGTTCATCCAATGCTATCGTCTTTACGAACTCGATGGCTACGATTTTGCCGCCTTCCACCCGAGAATCCGTCCTAAAAGTCCCACTAGCAGCGTATCCTGTCATTGTTTTGGCCGCTTTCTCCGCATGCTTATTCCCATCCGGGAAGCTGACATCGAAAAACTTCCAGTTTACTGGCTCAATAAAGATAGCGGCGTTTTCCGGGTTTGGCCCTGTTTTGACAAGGTCGATTGTGAAACTTCCATATGGTGTGCCCTCCAAAACAACTGTTGAGCACGTATTATCCAGGTCACATTCATTTTCGCACAGCTTCAGCTGGTAACCTGAGTAAAGAGCCAGATGTAGCAAGAACTTTTTCTCATCTTTCGTCGGAGATTGATTAAGAAGATGGAACTTCACCGTCACCCGGTTACCATCAGCCTTTACCTCGATTCCGTCCACCTGAGCAAGACCCATTCGCTCAATGGGCGAAGCCATATTGAGTTTGTTATAAATACCAACCATCCACTTGGCTTCGGGTAGCGGCGCAGCAGGCTTTGTAGCTGGTTGCGTTACAGTATCCTCTAGTGGCCGCGTCAAATTATCTTTTGCTGCTTGATTGGTCGACGCAACTGACGACTGTTCTTGTTTTCCTAAGCATTCCGACGACGGAAGTGCTAAGGCAGTGAGACTGAGGCTCAGCGATGATGGCGCTACCAATTCTCTTTGATGGCTTTTGAATCAACATTTCCGCAGGCTCCAAAGTTTTGCTTCCTGTTAAACAGAGCGATCATCGGCAAAAGCCGAAGTTTGTGTTGGCCCGGGGCGGCGAGCAGGTCGTCATGTATCCGCCCAAGGAAACCTCGGCAGCCCACAAGCCGATAATCGGACTGACGGTGCGTTTCAATCGGGTGGGGCATTGCGTTGTTGACAGATTACCAGCTGGCCAACCCGATTTCAACTTGTCTCGGTTTTGGGTCCGGCCCCAACTGTCAGCTCCCCGCCGACTCTCCCCTCACCGCACGCGAAGTCAAACGGTCATTTGTTATTCCGCTTTTTTTGCGTCCGTGACAGTCAGTCCACGAACTTGTCATCGGACGGGGACAATTTTATCAAGATCAAAACGAGACCGAATAAGCCAGTTGCAGAAATAGCTATTATAGGTACGAATAAAGCGCGTACCGTTGCTCCTCGTTCTCCAACTACGTTCGATGGATCATCTGGGTCCACGTAAACCTGAGTAGCGCCGAAGGGAAGGTCGTGGATTGTTTTTGTGTAGTTCTTTCCGTCAAAAGAATAGTCGACTGTCGCTGTCCAAACTCGTCCCGTCCGACTCTCACGAAAATGCGCAATTTCAGATGAAGTAATCTCAATTTGGACGGGGCTCCAGGTCAAAGTGCGACGTTGATATTGCCAAACCGCAAAGAACAACAGCACGGAGGCCAGAAACGCCAGGATCGTTCCAAGGAATGTCTTACTGAGCATCGAGTTGATTAGTTTCGTATGGGCTTCCCATCAAAGGGTGGTTTTTTTACCCGATGCAAAAAACGGTTGAGTTGCAGCTTGAATCGTGCCGACCCAGCGACACTCGATAGGGGCGCGTGGCTAACGCCTACCCCGGCGGGATTCCCACCCGCTAGTCAATCAGACCTTGCCAGTCCGCACGTTCACGGCATTGTTATTCGCCGTTTTCTTTGAGAATTGGTGCTAGGTCTTCTATCGAGATAACGGTGCCATCACTACGATCCTGAACGAAAGTCTGCCCATCACGAAGTATATAAAAGTTCCCTCGGCGGTCTACAAACTCAGGGAAGCCATCATTATCGACATCAGTCATTCGCGAATCATCAAAATCGTAGAAAACTCTATCCGATTTACTGGCGTCACCCAAAATCTCCCATGCTTTACCGCCCAACCAAAAGATAACGAGCTCTCGTTCATCAAGTGTGTCGATGTTTGGTGGAATCGATCCTGAGAAATTGTATACGGCATTTAGATGAGATTGAATCTCGTTTCGGGCTGCATTTGGTGGCATCTCGCCGAGTACGACTTCATAACGGTTTAATGCGTGATCAATTTGGATTAGTTCCATTTTCTGAGCGAATTGTTCCGACCTTTTGAATGCGGGAAGAACAGCGCCAAAGCAAATTGCGAAGACAATAAATGTAAATAATAGAACAAAGGCCAGCCAGATGAGACAGGAACTTTGACTTTCGCGAGTGCGTTCGATTTCTTGCTTCGCATGTTGGTTGGAAGATGTAGTCATTTGCAAAATGGGTCACTCGAATACCAGGACCTCATAGTTGGCAGTGATAGCCGAGTCCGGGCGGTCGATCGTCAATTCAAAACGCCCGACTTCGCGACTCGGGTGCACGCGATTGTCACACGCCCTCTTGGTCGACCTTCGGGGTCCCGTCTGGTTCACGCATTGGATACAAAGTGATTGAGACCGAACATCCCGATTTCGCAATCGCCGAAAGCAGTTCTCGTGCTAAAGAGCAATTGTACGCCCACGTATCCCCGCAATGAAAGCCAACATTGAAGTCACGCACCGTGCATTGACGAAATTGATCCTTGGCAGCATCCGAAAGACTGGCGATAACGTAGAGTATTGCACGAATGTCATTGTTCGGATCGTCGTTTAGCCGATGGCCTCGTAGCTTGCGTACCAGAGTCCATCATCGCCTTGCGTGTAGTGCAAAACGCAAGCGCCGCACGACAGTTCCGAATTCAGAGTATCAAACGCATCAGGCGATCGGAGATCAAAGTCGGTATTCGCGTACTCAGTTTTGATTGCAGCCAACGGATGGGTTCCCTCCGGGCGGGCAACGACCGCGATAATCGAGTCGTGTGATTAAACTGTCCATCCCGAAATCGCCCGGTTCTGCGACTTCGTGGTCATCGCATCGTTGTTCCTCGATTGCTATGCGGCTGCCTCTGAGTTGGTGTTCGAACTTCCTGTGATTACAAGTTGTGCGACCAAGCATTCGGCCGCAACACCAATGGTAACACAAGCGACCATTGCGAAAAAGTAATTGGCCCATGTATCCTGTTCAAATTCAGTTCTGCCCGCCGCTTTGGCCAAATAAGGAACAAGGTGTCGATCGTAGACTACGACGAGCAATAAGAATGAAACACACCCGGAAATTAGCGCCGTAGCCGTGGAAGACCCGAGCAGTTTTTTTGGCAGAATCAATCTCACGACTTGATAGGTGATGGTAGCCCAAACTGGCGTAAACAAAACTCCCGGGCGAAGCGAAGCGATTGATTCGCCAATCAACGGAACGACAGTCGAGTATCCGCCCGAGTACACAAGTAGGCAACAAAATGAAGTTGTTATAAATGAAGCAACAAACCAGGCTGCACTGATGAGATTTGAGTGGCCCACGAGAATCACCCGTTCGTTCATTGTGCTTCCTTGGCAGCGTGAAAGTACGTATTGTTCAAGTGAGCCGCTGCGCGGCGGTGTTTATTGTACGGGCTGTGAGCGGCTGTCCCAAATGTTTCTACTGGCCCCGGTTGATCAACACGCCCTGGGTGGTGTGGGGAGGACCTTCAGCAGTGGAAGTCCTTACCCGATTTAGGTCGGTTCACTGCCCGCGACCAGCGCCGGGTTCGAACGCTTCATGACTAAGACCAATCCTGCGAGCAACGAACCGGCACCAAAACCTGCGATATAGACCGAGGCCCAGCTGGCGAAATCGTACCACAGGGCTCTGGTCCTCTCGGTAGCATAGGAAACGGTAGGCTCCCAGCCGAAGTACCAGACATAGGTTCCGTCGGATATGGCCCTCCGCAACTCGTCAGTCATCCCATAGTACGTCCCGAAGTCCTCGGGCTTCAATGGCACCTGGATACCGTCCCGTGGCTGGAAGCGAAAATGATCCACGGCCATCCGCTTTAGGTTATTGCTGTGATTGATGCGTTCTTGAGCGCGACTTAACGTGCTCTCGCCCTGCGGCTCACCGGCGTTCTCTCTCGGCTTGTCCGCCGGTGGCACCTTGACTGGGGAGATGAACTCCGGGGGGTGGTCGGGAGTGTCAGCATGGCGGAGTGTGGCGAATTGCTCTCGATCGACGTACCTTACCGAACCGTCTCCGAAGGCCACGTGACCTCCCAGGGTGGGGCAAACGTAGTGGAACCCGAGGACGGTTTCCGCAGCATTAGGCTTGAGCTGCTTCATGGGGGGAATGGGTGCCAATGTAGCGTTGCTGAGCAACTTGAAGCCGTAGTGGCCGAATATCCCGGTTGCCAACAGGACCACACCCAGCACGACAAGCGCTACCCGTGCACCTCTCCTGGTCGGCACTGCGATCGCTCCCAACAGGAGGCAAGAGAAGACCACCCCGCCTACAGAGATGTAGTCGTAAAGCGAATTCCAAGCGCGGAACGCTTCAATGTTGTCACGGCTGATCGCGCTCGCCATCCAGCCAACTATCCCGATGGCTGCAACTAGCAACAACCCACAGGCAACCCGCACCAATTGACGCATGTTTTGACTCAAGTCTTTATTCCTCTCAGGACGGCGTCCTTCGGCCCAAGCGATCTCGTGTTAACACCTGCCATACGTTCACTGTCCCAAGCCTAATGGCACCGTTCACCGAGCCGCGGCGAACGACATTGATTTCAGATACTGCGCGGCCCGCGGCTCCGTGTGCAACGGATTATTATCCCGCCATTCGCATGGCCGTTCACTCAACCTCGCCTAATAGTTCTGGATAAGAAAATAGCCGATGTCACTTGGTGATTTTGAAACGTAGCTCCCAATCACTCGATTACCAGATTCATCCATCATCGCGACGTAGTCAACTACCTGAATTCCAGCCGTCGCCTTGAACTTCAACTTACCGCGTGAGCCGGAGATTTCGTTTTCTGTTATTCCCGCCGACGTAGACGATTCCGGCGAGAAATTACCAGCGAATTCCATTTTAACAAATTGACCTGTTTTCCAGACACTGTAAATCGGGTAATAGACCAACGCCTCTGCCTGAAAGTGCTCATTTTCTGGTAATGGATCGGGAAGGTGAACGAGAAGACGTCCAGTCAATCCATATTGCTGCGTCTTCCAAGTCCCAGACCAGTTCGCGGCGGTAAATCGCAACGGAACCTGAGATCGAAACCACCCATAATCTGCGATACGAACAACAACAATGACGGCAAGCAGTATCAGGGCCCATTTGGTCAAGCGACGAATCCAAGTTACCGCCGGTTTGTTTTCGGCCGCTAATTTTGGGTCACCCATACGACAGTCCAATGTGAGGCGGGATAACGAATTGCGATCTATCGGTGTGTCACTGGGAGAGACGTCGCGAGGGGTTGCATGTTAAGGTACACACGGATAGATCGTGCGTTGAACTTTGTCGCGCGTGGCGACTGGGTAAAACGTCAGCTTATCCGATTGAGAGTCGAAATGCCAGTTTTGGCATGCTCAGAGGCGGAGATACCACGCCGGCCGGTGGGCAGAAGCCATGACTTGTGACCAACTTGGCTTGGGTTGAAACCTATGCGGAATCAATGGACCTCCGCACTGGGGACAGCAACCGCAGCGACAATGCAGATAATCATTGTTGGGCGGTACTCGCACCACTTTGTTTCGCTGCATAGCGGAGCCACGACTTGCAACATGCCACGATTCCCGACGCGGATATGACAGCAGCCATGCTTGCCATCGCAAACCCTGTCCAACCACCCAGATGGCTCGCGAAATCGGCAAGGTAGGTAGCGGCATAGGTGGACGCGAATACCGCCACTACTATTCCACAAATCGGCAAGGCGAAGTACAGGAAAAAGAAGGGAGCCATCAAGATGCCCTGAAGCCAGGACTTCATTGGTTGCACAAGATGGAGTCCAACGCCAGTGATCAGATAGGTGAGCTTCCGACCGAGGTAAAGGATGGCAAAGCATATCGGCGAGACTGCAACTACACATGGAAAGGTGAGCCAACCCGCTCCCGCGCCAATCACATTCACGACAACGACAATGGGGCAGACCAATACACCGGCGAACGTCATACCGTCAGCATGATTTACTGCCATCGCACGGAAACCTATTGATCGAAGCTCGCCCAACGGAAGGTTTTTACGTCACCGCCATGAACGAAGCGGGTGACTGTGATGTGCCAAACAGTTTACAACATTGAAGGTGATTCCGAAGGGACTATGCGACAAAACCAAGTTAAGCGTCGAGTGTTTCCTGGGAAATCGACCAGTTGATGCGTCCAACGCGATACATGAATCTGAAGTTTGTTGAAAGCAAGACCGTGCCCAGCGTCGCATCAACCATGATCGCGAGTGGCGTCGGCGCGGCGTTCCTTACCACGTCACAGATTTGGCCGAAGATGAAGATTGCATATATGCCGCCGTAAAGAATCAGGTAAAGCACCGCGAGCATCCAGAGTCCTCGTTCAGTTCGGTATTTGCCAAACGATCCACCCGCAGCACCAATGCACCGGCGAACATACACGTTACGATTCCGGTAAAATCAAACTTTACGCAGAAGTATCCGAGCAGCATTGCCGCCAGAAGAAGAGGTCGAAACCACCGAATCACTGAATCGGGGTCACCGTCAATCAGCCAACGCATGATTCCAACCGCATAACATGTTTTTAGTTTGACAATGTGTCGCCTAGAGGGACTTCGCGCCCCGGGGCTCAAAACCGATTGTCGCTGGCGTCAGCTTACGGTGCAAGTAAATCTTGAATCCAGGATTTTGGCGTTCGCAAAACGTGCGTTTTGCCGGGGATCGAAGCAGCGACAGCCAGGACCTGGCTAAATGAGGCAGATCAAGCGTGTGATTTGGACGTCGGGCCAGGTTGATTATTCGAAAAGGGTCGTTTGATACGGGACGCACAAAAACGTAGCCCTTCCGACGAAAAATTGGCCATGCAAACTGATCGCGAAGCAGCAAGGTAATCACACCCTGGTGAACTTGCTTTGCTTCGGAGTACCGCTTAGTGCCGACCCGAATGCTGAGGTGGTTTGCGAGATGGAGGCCTTTACCCGATTTATCGGACGATTGTCACACAGACAAGGTCCAGATGTACCAATTCGCTACGCCAGTATACTCGTACCGGACGCTCGATTCCTTTCCAATTTTATCGGTGTCCGTCACCCATGCCACGCCTCGCGCACCATTCATTAGCGGGCAAATATAAATGTGCGGTACACCTTCAACAGTAAAACCAAAGAAGACGCCATTCTTCGCAGCGACCATTGTGTCAGAATTGCTCCAATTGAATCCCGGGACTTCGACCATTCGCTCGTGATCTTTGTAGGGAACCTCATCAAAATTCGCCAAAGACAAGTCAACGCTGTTGATCGCCACCTCGTTTTCACGTGAATGGCGGTCAATTTCTCGGGACCAAATGTTATACGTCGAACGGTCACACCATCAATGCGGTTTAATGTATCACCCAGATTTATGAAACCAAAACCACGAAATTGGGCCAATTGCAATGAACATGCACCCGACAAGTAGCAAAACGATAGACGATATATCAATTATTCCAACGAACGTACTTGAATACCTACGAGCATGAAGTGCCTGCGACATGGTGCAGTCGCCGAGTCCGCCAAAAATCGAGAACAACCCGATCGCCCAGCAACGACGGGACCACCTGCGGCGAGGTTCACCCAACGAGCCAACAGCGACCAATCGTCATCCGGACTGGCTGGTTTGTTTGGTTCGTTCAAGACGAAAGCCCCATACGGTCGAGATCACCGAGCCGACGGTTGACGCCGTCAACCTGAAATCGAAGCGATGTAAAGTATTAAGCATTGAGCAAATTAATGTCCCGTTCAGCCGTACACATCAGCATTGACGCCTTCGCGTGCATCGTTTTGTCGAACGCAGAGTTTAAACTTCGGCTCCTGCAAACTCACTTCCAAGTTCAAACGGAAGTCGAGAATTGCATCGCATCAAACCTAATATCAAACCCATCGCGAAGCGTTCGCTTACTGGCCGATCGTCCAGATGAGCTGATCAGTGTTGGACGAAAATTGTTGGCGCGCAACCGGCGACTGGTATCGAATTCGCGCTTCAATGCACATCGCTCCTGGTTCCACGTACCTGGACAAATCGCCGGTCGCAGCAATCGTCACTGACGAATCGGTAAATCTGGTCGCGGCTCGCCTGTCGACTTCTTCCCATGCGCCCAACACGTAATCGTACAGCTCAATCGTCTGCGTGACCTCCGAGCGAGCAAACACCGCGCCCTCCAGAGTCACCTCCAACGAAGTCGGACTTGCGGTGGGACTAACGGACTTCACTTCAAACTCAGTTTGCGACTGAATATCAGAAGTGAGCCTTCGCAGCGACAAATCCAGGTTGTCACTGGCGGCCAATTCGGGAATCCCACCCGAAACATACTCACCACGCGTGACCAGATAGGAACTCGGAGACAGTTCCACAAGACGACCACCCCCGCCACATTGGTTCAGCAGCACCGACACGTTATCAGAAGTAAAATTTGCGGTGGCCAAGTCGGTCAAGCCGTCGCCGTTGAAGTCGGCGGTCGCCACGGACATGGGTGAAATCCCCACCCGAAAGCTCTGCTTTGTCGCGAACGTCCCGTCCCCCAGTCCCAACAACACCGACACGTAGCCAGGATTGTCGTTGGCAATGGCCAAGTCGGTTAAGCCGTCGCCATTGAAATCGGCTGTCGTCACAGACCGGGGATCATCACCCGCCGCGAAGCGACGCCGGGACGGGAATGTGCCGTCCCCGGCGCCAACAGTACCGTCACGTTATTGAGATTAACGTTCGCCGTAGCAAGGTCGGCAACGCCGTCGCCGTCAAAGTCGGCTGTCGTGACGGACCGGGGATCATCTCCCGCCGCGAAGCGCATTTGAGACGCAAACGTGCCGTCGCCAATACCCAGCAACACCGATACGTCATCGGACGTCTTGTTTGCCGCAACAAGATCGGCAATGCCGTCGCCGTTAAAGTCTCCGACCGTGACGGAGCGGGCACCATCTCCCGCCACGAAGCGTTGCTCTGGCGCGAACGTGCCGTCGCCCATTCCCAACAACACGGATAAATCATCTGAATCCACGTTTGCTGTAGCCAGATCGGCAATGCCGTCGCCGTTGAAGTCGCCCGAAGTAATAGAGAAAGGGCTATTCCCCGCAGCGAATCTTTGCTCTGCTGCAAACGTTCCGTCTCCCAATCCCAGCAATACCGATACATCATTGGAATATACATTCGACGTGGCCAGATCGGAAATGCCGTCGCCGTTGAAGTCGTCGGCCAAAAGGGACCACGGGCGGTTTCCTGCCGCGAAATGTTGTTCTGGCGCGAACGTGCCGTCCCCCACTCCCAATAACACAGACAGGTCGTCGGAATTCGAGTTTGCCGTGGCCAGATCGGAAATGTCGTCACCGTTGAAATCTACGGTGACAACTGAAGCGGCGCCATTTCCAGCCGCGAAGGCTCGCTCGGCCACAAACGTTCCGTTACCGACTCCAGGCAGCACCGATACGTCATTTGATAGAGCATTCGATGTGGCCAAATCGGCAATGCCATCGCCGTTAAAGTCTGCCGTCGTAACTGAAATGGGACGATCTCCCGCCGTGAAGTGTTGCGCCGGCGCGAACGTGCCGTCCCCGACACCCAACAGCACCGACACGTCATCGGAATCTTGGTTTGCCGCGACCAGATCGGGAATTCCGTCGTCATTGAAGTCGCTTGTCGTGACGGAGTGGGCGCCATCTCCTGCGTCGAAGCGTTGCTCCTTCTCGAATGTACCGTTTCCAAGGCCCAGTAGCACTGATACAGTACCCCAAACTATGCTCGATGTGGCCAAATCGGAAATTCCATCGCCGTTGAAATCCGCCGTTGTAATAGCATCGGGACTCCGCACATCGAAGCATTGCTGGGTCCCAAACGTCCCGTCTCCCACTCCCAGCAATACCGACACGTTATCGGAATCGGAACGAGTGTTCGCGGTGGCCAAGTCGGTAAAACCATCGCCATTGAAGTCTGCCGTCGCGATCCTGGTGGGGCCATATGCCGTCGTGAAACGTTGCTCCGGCGCAAATGTCCCGTCGCCCACGCCAAGCAGAACCGAAACATAATCGGTCAAAAAGTGCGCTATGGCCAGGTCGACAAATCCGTCGTCGTTGAAGTCTGCCGTCGTAACACAATTGGGGCCATATCCAGCCGCAAAACTTTGCTCCGCCGCAAACGTGCCGTCCCCAATACCCATGAGTACCGAAACGGTACCGGAGGCTTTGTTCGCTGTGGCAAGATCGCTGATGCCGTCGCCGTTAAAGTCGCCCGTTGTTATGGACGGAGGCTCACGTCCAACAGTAAAGCGTTGCTCCGGTGCGAATATCCCATTTCCCATACCCAGCAGCACCGAGACGTCATCAGAATTGACATTCGCCGTTGCCAAGTCCATCAAGCCGTCGCCGTTGAAGTCCGCGGACGTAATCGAAATGGGGCCGCCTCCTGCCGGAACCTTCTGCCCGGGAAATAACGGCCCCCCGTCGCCGCTCGCGGTTGCAACCAGCACGGGCATCAATGCCACTGCGGCCAATAAATGGTGGGGGGACCATCGCGAGGTACGCTGCCAACGAGGTATCCGGTTGAGCCGAATTCGAATTAGCTTGAACACACAGGAAATCCAGGAATTGTCGCGCATGGTGCAGCGTCCCGATGGGGCAATTGTTCAAATCAAATAAGCCGTCGTTCGATTTTCACACTTGAATTCTAAGTGTTGATAGCCGAAGCGAAAGAAGTCAACGTACGCGTTGGGACAACAGGCTATAAACCATCGAACAGTTGAGGCTCTGGCAATGAGCTGATTATGAGTCAATAACCGCTGTGTCCTGATCAAGTTTGAAATTGTTGATCGTCAAGAGATATTATACGTGATTATCCCGCTGCCTGTTCTGATTTCGCTGGAATCCCTTCAGGTTTTGGAATTGGCTCAGCGATTTCTGTTTTTCACTGCATTTCACTGCACGCCTGCGACGAGTCGGCGCCCTCGCGGCGGGAATCGAAAACAATGCGTTGCCCATCCGTATCCGGTCATGTGTCGTACGTGCTCCCGATCGTTCGGCGGCGCGACGGGAATTTTGTTTGTCGTTGTGTAGCAAAGCTTATTGGATCATCCAAATTGTTTGATCGGTATTCGATGTGAAATTCTGACGGGGACTGTCTGATTTGTATCGCACCCGGGCCTTTATACACATGGTTCCCGCTTCAACAAACCTGGACAAATCGCCAACTGGAGCGACAGTAACAACCCATTCGGGAGCCGGCGAACTGGCGGCATTCCTGGTGTCGACCAATTCCCATACAGATGCGTCATAGTCAAACAACTCAATCGTTTGGACCACATTCGAACTGGCAATGACCGCACCTTCCAACGTAAACTCAAAAGTGGTGGGAAACGCTGTTGGACTCGTACTCTTGACTTCAAATTCCGTTCGCGACTGAGTATCAATATTTAGTCGCCGCAGTGACAAATTCATGTTGTCACTTTCAGTCAGCTCCGGCAGCCCGCCAGAAATGTATTCACCGCGTGTCACCGTAAACGACTCGGGAGCAACCATGGTCGGTTCACCAGGGAGCAAACTCGCGACGCGAAATCCAACGTCAAAGTTCTCGTCGTCCGGGCGGAACAAGTTCCGGCTCGACGCCGCCAATTGACTGACGCTGTCGAGCCAACTGCCGCCTCGCAGCCCGCGCTTCGTGGTAAAAATGACAGCTTCATTCAACTCCCACAAGTTACCTCCTTGATCAAAAGTGCCATAGAAGCTGGTCGTATTTATATAGGCCCCGACATCTGTGTTATCGCCCACGACATAGCTGGAGTTTGCACTATTGATGCCACCCGGAGGTAGCTCCGCCGTAGGAGCTATATCGTGCTGCGTCGGATACAACCAATAGAAGTCGTCTCCTGGCGGCCCACCTTCGCTGGCCAAGCGCGGATCGTAGTAAGCGGCCTTGTACCATTCATCTTCGCTGGGAATGAAAAATCTTGCTCCAGCAGAACGTGTCTCGTTTCCTCCGATTAAGTGAAGCTCCGATTCGTTTTCGATTGTGTACGCACCGGATTCCGTGCTGCCCGTTCCCTGACCGTTGTGCAACCAGTTCGTGAACCGCATCGCGTCGAAGAATGACACGTAGTTCACCGGGTTTGTCTCATACGTTGCATCGACCGAGTAGGTGAAACTGCCTTTGTTGCCACTGCGGGTAATTTCCATAGATTGGTTAAACAAATCGTGCGGATCGCTGGCGGCGACACTGTTCAGAAAGTCAACGTACTGAGCGTTGGTGACTTCGTGTTTGCTGATCCGGAAAGTGTAGTTAACTGCTCCGAATTGGAGGCGGTCTGGATTAATAGGAGTGTAAACTCGGTCCGGCGGATTTCCAGGATTTCCGACGACTGCCCAATCGAAAACAACGTCGGCCGACACGCTTGCCACACGGAAGCCTACATGCTCATTGTCAAAGTTGACGTTGTAGGACTGTCGGCGGGAAGCATTGAGACTTTCTTGGTTGTCATTCCACGATCCTCCCTTGATGATCCGCGTAAGCCCTAACTGGCTGTCCGTCCACTCCCAAACACTGCCAGCCTGGTCATAGGTTCCGTATGGACTTGCAGACAGGCTGTAGCCACCCACGGTCGTGAGGGGAAATGCCTGATTGCCCGTCGACCAGCCGTCGTTGTAGTAATTTGCAGAGTTGCCAGAATCAGCGATCACATCATGATTGTCAGGTAATATGTCACTGCCCGTAGCGTAGTCGTAGTAAGCATGGGTGCCGGGATCGTAATACGCAGCTTTGTACCACTCGTCTTCACTGGGAAGCCAGAACTGTGCTCCCGCCTTGCGAACCGCGTTACGTCCCAAGGAAAGTTCGTATGTCCCATCCTCAGTCGTGGCCGGATTCTGGCTTCCAATTGGCTGTCCATTATGAGTCCAATTGGCAAACCTCATTGCGTCAAAGTAATCCACCCACACAACTGGTTTATCATCGTACGTGTAACTGCCGACGGCCGGTTTCACGGAATAGGAATAGCTACCACTCGCCCCCGAACGGACAATGCCACCAACTGTTGTGTTTTCCATCTGTCCGTCGAACAGATCGTGAGCGTCAGTCGCAGCGACGGAGTTCAAAAATACCGCATATTGCTGGTTTGTAACTTCGTGCTTGCTGATTCGGTAGACGTAGTCCACGCTTCCGTAACCGTTGCCATCGTTGTCTGCCAAGTTGCCTGGATTGCCGATCATGGCCCAATCGAAGTCAACGGACTGTGCAACTGCGACGCCGCAAATTGAAAACCACAACATCGAGATAGCCGTTATCGTCTTCATTCGTCACCTACATCAATCTGCTTGCGCAAGGAGCTGCACGACGATTGTAAATCGCGCGGAAACACAAGGCAAACGTTTACGTTCTCGCGCAAGAATTCTGCATTTTGTCGGGGACCAAGTAATTCGGGCGATCGGATACCGGTACGGGTTTACTGGGTCCTTCAGACGTATTTCCCGATCAGAAATGCACCAACATGTGTTTGGTTTGACAAATTGTCGCAGTGGGACGTCGCCCCCCTGGGCTCAAGACCGATTGTCGCTGGCGTCAGCTTCCGGTGCAAGTAAATCTGGGGATGTTCGACCTTTTCGCCGTTTTACACTCACACCAGTCTGTTTCGCTGGGCCGCTCATGGTTCATACAACATCGAAAAGCAACTAACAAACGATTTGGCTGGACGCGACCTACTTCGGTACTGACGGACAGCCAGGCCCCCAGAATGCCCGTATTCGATCGATACGCCCGAATCATGGTCAATGGGTTTTCAGCATCAATTGGCCCGCAAACGGCCACGCAGAGCCTTTGTCGAGCCTTATGACCAGACAGCTTGGCTGCACATCTAGAAACTAGTTTCTAGATTGATTTTTCGCGGGCTGCTGGCTCGTTGACGTTGTTGCAGGCCGGAATCTTGATCAATTACCGGATTTGCAGGTTCCGGACGGTCCGAAATACCGTGATCTGCTCGTTCGCGAAACTCGATAAAGAGGCACACGTTCAAGGGAAATGCGCCCGGGTGGCGGTGCCCGGGCGGTCCGATGGGATTGATCCGGATGCACGAGGGGAAACTTCCGAAAAGAGTCATGGATGATCTGTTGAATCAAAGACCGCATTAGTACTGCAAGCCTGCTGTTAGTTCCGCGTATAGTATGAATTTAACGCCCATTCCCTCAACTATCATTCCCACTCGACCTCAACCGCAATTGTTGTCCTCCCGCCTTGCTCCATTCGATTAGACCCCGCACCGCCAGGACAAGGAGCACGACATAGAGCAATGAAATAAATTTGACATCTTTGGCGAAGTAGAGCCCAATCCCGATTACGTCGACGATGATCCAGTAGAACCAACTCTCGATATGTTTTCGAGCCATGAGCCACATGGCGGTCAGACTCATGACTGTCGTCAGCGCATCGAGATAAGGGAAAGACGCGGCTTCCGGGAATGCTCCCGGCGCCCAAACATGTACCCGACTCATGATCGCACCAACAGCGGAAGCGAGAACCATGGTGACGACCAGCCAGACGACGATGGTCTTGCCGGAACTGTACGATACGTCCGAAATGACGTGATGGTCCTGCCGTGACCCCGACCAATACCACCATCCGTACACGCTTGCCCCAAGGTAGTAGACCTGCTCAAGCGCGTCCGAATACAAACGAATCTGATAGAAAAGCAGCATGTAAAGCATGACGCTCACAATTCCCACCGGCCAAGTGAACACGTTGCGTTTGACGATTAGCCACACCGAACAAAGATAAAGCACGGTTCCCACGAACTCGATGTAGCTCATCGGATAGCCCAAGACCGTAAAAAACACCGTGTCAACACTGAACCAATTGGGCATTACGGACCGCCGTCAAACAGTTCGAGCAAATTCATGTACTTTTTGAAACGGCCAAGCACGGCGCACGCGCGCGATCCGCTCCTCCAAAGTACCCCGAAGCAGGATAAACGGCACTTTGCGTTCGTTCAGGTCGCCAATCACTTGTCGCTGGAACGCGATGCGGCTGACCTCACCCGACCGGTCCCACGTGTCATTGTCGGGGATGTCAATGTCGCAGACGAAAACAACGTCGTATCGCGTGACTGCTCGGTCGACCAGTACAGCGAGTCGTGGGTGCACGGTGCCATGATAGTACCGGGCAAACGTTGCGGTAGTGATCGCGTTCGTATCGGTGAAGAGATAATGGTTCGATTGCTCTAATAGAGTGTCCTCTCGTTCGACGTGTGTCTCCGCAATCTCGACAAGCTGCTCTGGACTGAGACGTCGATCGGCCTGATGCCTTTCCCAATATTCGCGTCCGTATTCAGGCATCCACTGCGTGTCGAAATCTTGGGCCAGGCGTTTAGCGAGCGTGGTCTTTCCCGAACTGGGCGCACCCAGGAAGACGACGTTTACGATCAGGTCCCGGTAGACGAGCGGGTGTACATACCTGCGATTCAAGAAGGGGTTCCGGCGCACTTCGCGTGCCGAGATGGAAACCTGCCCACGAGCCTCGTCTACCCGTCGATCGGTTGCCGCCAGCGCGGTACTCATGTGTTCGCCGTAGGGCTCGCTGGAGTAAAAGTGCGTGATCCCGTGCACGCCCGGGAGGTTAATCACGAAGTTCTCGTGAGCACGCATCAAATTTGGCGTGTAACCGACCTCTGTGGGGCCATCCCAAGCCTCGATTACTCGCGTTTCCGGGTATAGCTCACGAATCCATCCTGAACGAACAGCAAGAGGGACATTTGTGGTCTCAGGCGCGTCGTAAATGATAATGACCATTTCGTCCATCTCCGACAATCCGGTCTCGATCACCAGCTGGTGACCGCGATGAAGCGGCGCGTATTTACCGAGCGTTAGACCTCGCTTCAACTTATGCACATCGTCTCCTGAGTTTCGTCGACTTGGGGCATCAGGAGGTTGCCAAGCTGTTGCTGGCTGGCGCGGCTACAACGCGAGGTTGGCCTCAAGCAAGTCGTTACGCAAACGCTCGAAGTAACCTCGGCAGCCCGCGGGCCAGTAGCGGGCCAATGCCGTTTCAATCGGGCGGAGCCTTGCGTTGTTGCAAGATTACCAGCTGGCCAAGTCGCTTTCAACTTATTCTTGGTTCTGGGCTGGCCGTCAACCCTCCCGTCACGCACCCGAACTCAAACGCTCAATTGTTATGTTATCCTGCGATTGCTAGTTGCCAAGGATAAGGGTTTCAGTTGAGAGAATGCCCCAAATGAACACACCCAAAAGCGTGACAGGAATGAAAACGATGTAAAAGATCGTGACGATAACACGAAACTCGTATCTGTCGTGAGAGTCAAAGCGGACGAAGGAAAGTAGCAGCAACGAGGCGATGTAGCAAAGGAATTGGGGCACTAACCACAGCTGGAGATACCAGTCGGTTGACAAGTAAACGAACTCTTGAATTATCGGAAGCCCTATCGAGAACAAAAACAATACCGTGCATACTACCAACCCGATTGTTGGCGAAAATATTTGATGACCGTTGTGTTTTTGTAGATCGGCATCCTTATGAAACCGCCGTTGCGGTACGATCAAATTCACCAGAAGAAACAATGCCAGCAGAAAAAACAAGAAAATCGTCAACGCAGGGGAGATGGCCAAAGTGGCAGCGATGATTGTTGTTGCAATCAATAAATGCTTAAGCTGGAATTGCACATAACCTCCAGCCGGAAAACGTTGGGAAATGACCGCACCGACCAGTCATAGTTTAATTGCCAAGAGATTCCAGGGCCAGCCAAGATCGGCTACTCGGCGGTCCATCATATTGTTCAAGTGAGCCGCTCGCGCGGCGGTGTTTATTGTATGGCTCCGCTTTTGCCAGTTCCCACCGACTTCCGACCGCCACCCGTCAGCTCCCCGCCGACTCTCCCCTCACCGCACGCGAAGTCAAAGGGGCATTTGTTATCTGGCGATTCCCGGTGTTCTGATTATTTCGATTTTAAATCCATGAGAATACTTGGACCACCAATCTAAACGCCAAGGACCGCACTCAAAGGGGCCAGCAATTTTCGAAATTGTCTTCCACTCCTCGTCTTCAGATGACAGTTGGTCGCGCAAGAATTCCATGCAGTTCAAATGTGTAGTGCCGTACACTATTTGCCGTTCATCCGTTAGCACATCATAGGCCCATGTTCTGTCAAAGCCATCGCCGTGCTCGTTGAGGTAGCATTCCAACGTATGTGCGTACCGAATTGAATACTGTAGCGACCCTTTTGGCGGCATTCCGTTTAGTGGCCCGTGGGCGGGGTCACTCGCAAAATATTCGTTGATCAATTCCAAACTCTGGTCATCAATTTTGCAAATCAGATCGCGATCAAATAGTTCGGAAACAGACCAAGAAACGGACCAAGAAACGGGGACGGGTCCAGTTGTTGACAAACTAACCAAGAAACGGGGACGGGTCCAGTTGTTGACAAACTAGGAAATTTCGATAATCTGTTGAGATGCCTAGAACAGCCCGACAAGCGCCCGGCGGAATGGTTTTTCACGTCATCAATCGTGGCGTCGGGAAACAGCAGCTGTTTTTTAACGATCAAGACTATCTGGCGTTTGAGCGCGTGATTCAGGAAACGCTTGAAAAACGGCCGATGCGGATCTTGAGCTATTGTTTAATGCCCAATCACTGGCATTTTGTTTTGTGGCCCGAGGACGATGTTGACCTTGGTAAGTTCATGCAGCGGCTCACCGTCACGCATGTGACTCGCTGGCAGAAGAATTACAATATGGTTGGGAACGGTCATCTTTATCAGGGCCGTTTCAAATCGTTTCCGGTTGAGACCGAAGATTACTTCTATCAGGTCAACCGTTACGTTGAACGCAACGCGTTACGTGCCAAGCTGGTATCGAAAGCCGAAAACTGGCAATGGGGAAGTCTGTGGATACGTCAGTTTGGCGGTGTCGAATATCAAGCGATGCTTACGAAGTGGCCAATCCCCAAACCGCGTAAATGGCTAGAATACGTCAACGAACCAGCTTCGGAGTCGGAGTTGGCAGCAATCAGGAAAAGCTGTGTTCGCGGTACACCCTATGGCAGCCCTGACTGGATTGCCAACACAGCAAAGAAGCTTGGCCTTGAGTCGACTTTGCGTCCTCCTGGTCGACCAAAAAAGACATAAATGGAATCGCGGTAGGGCCCGCCGTTGCCGGCGGCCCCCCGCACAGATCCGTACGTGAGTATTTACCTCATACGGCTCCTACCTTGAGTCGAGCGCGAAACCGTTGGTCAGGATAAGGATGAACAATGTGGGGACGAGGGAGATGCTTCCGCACCAAAAGGTGCATCCGCTCCCAGTTCCAGCTGCGACCTCGCTGGCTGCGACGGCGAAGCACTTTCAGCCACAGACGAGTTACCTCGTCAACGAAGCGACCGATGCGGTTACTGTTGCCAGGGATGGCGTGATAATTCAGCCAGCCTTGCACAACTCGTCGTAACCAACGACCCGTTTCGCCGAGTGGACGGTGTTTTCGCCTTCGCAGTTTCGCTTTGATCGCTTGCAATGTCGCACGCATGCGTTTGGCGATGCTGTGACGATGGATGGTAAACCATCCGTGCTTTCGGGTCTTACTACACTTGTGGGTAAACCCCAGAAAGTCGAACGTCTCAGGCTTGCCTTCGCCGCGTTCTGCGCGACGTTCGATCGCAAAACGACCGAACTCGATCAGGCGCGTCTTGCCTTGGTGAAGTTCCAGACCAAACTTTGCCAGCCGCGTGCGGAGTTCTTCCAGACACGCTGTTGCTTCGGCATGGCTCTCGAAACCAATCACAAAGTCATCCGCATAGCGAACCACAACCACATCTCGGCGGCAGTGATGTTTCCGCCACCATTCGATCCATAGGTCGAACACATAGTGAAGGTAGACGTTTGAAAGGAGCGGTGAAATCACCGAACCTTGTGGCGACCCTTCCGTTGTCTTTGACCATTGGCCTTCTTCGATGACCCCGGCATGAAGCCACTTGCGGATCAGGCGAAGAATGCGTTGATCGCCGATGCGGTGTTCCAGAAACTTGATTAACCAAGCGTGGTCAATCGCATCAAAGAAGCCTTTCACATCGGCATCCAATATCCAGTTCACCTTCTTGCTAGTGATCGCAACGCTCAGAGCATCGAGTGCCTGATGCTGACTGCGACCCTGGCGGAAACCGTAGCTGAAGCCGAGAAAGTCCTGCTCGTAAATGCTTTGGAGGACCCACAACACAGCCTGTTGGACAATCTTGTCCTCCAAGGCCGCGATCCCCAATGGCCGCTGGCGACCATCCGGTTTAGGTATCCACACTCGCAGAGAAGGCATGGCCCGGTAGGCTCATCTGACTTCCCATCAGCGTTCATGCCAGCAGTGCCCTCGGAGAGGTTCGCTGACCGTTCCGCACCGCAGCGATATGCCTCAGAGCGATGCGGAAACTGATGGGATCTCCCGGTTCTCGCGCTTGGAATGTCCATGCATGCACAAGTTCACTGACTCCGCCGCGTTCGTCATCCACCTTGCCAATAGCGGTCGAGACGATGTGGCCTTCTCCCTGACAGGATAAGATCGGCACGCGAAACTGAGGATTTCGGAGCTCAATAGTTGGCCTGCATTTCCTCTTACCGATGCTACACCCCCGATGTTGCCATCGACAGCGTACGGTTCGAGGCCAAAGTGATTGGCTAAATCTTCCTTGTAGGACTCTTTCATTCCCTATTCCAAGCCGGTTTATCCCGGCGCTTTCCCTGTCCCCCGAACAGCCCCCCCGAACGCCGCCTCCCGTCCCCCGAACACCACGATGAAAATAGCCTGTCCCCCGAACACCCCCTTGGTGCCATTCGTCGCCTCAGGCATTGCCCTTAAACGAGACAAATCCACTCCCATCGATGGTTGTCTTGCGGCTCTTCCTCTCCGACTTGTGTACAATGGAGCGCTACCTGCCAATTGAATTTCAAACCATCAAACAGGACCCACACGATGGCTTGTCGACAGACTCTTTGGATTGTTGCCGTTTCAACCGCTCTCGTTTCGTTCGCTAGCGTGAGCGCAGAAGTTGACGCGCAAGTTGTGCGAGCAGTGAGGATGTCGCCAGCGACGCCGGTTCGACCAGCCACGGCGCAAGCCGCGATCGAGAGCTCGCAATCCGAATCGGGCGACGAGGCGGCAGCCGCAAAAAAATCCGAAACCGAAACCGAAGGCGAATCTCCCGAACAAAGTCTGGTCAAGCAACTCCTGGAGGCCAAGTTCGATCGTACGACCCAAGCTGTCTTGAAAGCCTGGAGCTTGAGGGAACCGGATTCAAACAAAGAAAAAACAATGGCTCTCTCGGCCACGATTGCCAACGTCTACGAGGGTATTGTTGTACTCCGTTTCGATGAACCGCCAAAATTCAATCCACAAGACAAACTCGTTATCCACCACGAAGAACTGGACGTCGGTCAAGCCAGTGTCTTGAGCGTCGATGGTAAATCAGTCGTGGCAAAATTCACGTTACCAAAAAAACCCGGCGAAGCAGCCGCGGAAGCACGCCCCGAAGAAACGACTGAGCCTTCCGCGGATACCGAGACCGAGACGCCGGCTGAAACAAGCACCGATTCAGCGACAGAAGCTGAAACTCCGGCTCAAGCGACCACTGACGTCGCACAGGCCGTTATCCCGGTCGTTGACACCGCCGCCGGCGAAGGTACGGCAAACGGCAAGCCTGCCGAAAAAACGGAGGAGGCCCAACCAGAATTAAACCTGGAAGCCTACGCCCAGTTAAAAGCAGGCGTGGTCGTCACAGCCCGCCCCGCTGCCAAACCGGAAGATTTGAAAAAGGCCGCTGCGGAAGAGGCAAAACGCAAAGTAAGACAATTCGAGCGAGCCGTCACGCTCGGGAATTGGAAAGAAGTCAAAGAGTTTCTGGGCACGCTGAAACCGGCTGACGCCGACAAAGTTTATGCCCACGTGCTCGAATCGTTGGCGGTTGCTCCTCCCAAGCTTCCCGAGGGCGTACCGCCGGAAATGGCCCAGCAGCTGATGGCTCAGATGCAAGACCAACAGCAGCCGCCGGTGAACTTTCTGACCCCCGAAGACATTTTGCAATTGTCCGAAGCGGCTCCCAAGCCGATCCAGCTGGTCATCAAGAAGCCAGCCGACGACGTAGACACCGACAGCTCTGACGAATCCGCAAAACCTCAACACCCACCCGGCGTGGAACTCCCTCCAGGTGTCACGATTGAGAGCCTTGCTCCAGAGGCATTGGCGCAGCTTCAGGAACAGGCCGCCACAAGTGGCGAATCTACTGCCGGCGCGAGTCCGGCAGCGGCTGCGGAAACTTCCCACATCAACGCCTTGGCGACGCTCATCACCGTGGGCAAAGACGCGGGTCATGACTTTTCCGGTTTCATCGCCCAGTTGAAGGCGGGTACGACCCACTTTGGCCTGGACGATCGTATCAAACAGCTCACCACTGCCGACCTGTTGATGAAAGGCGGTCTCACTGAATATGTCCAAGATTTCCTGCCCAAGCTCGAGGAAGAGAGCACGCAATCCGATTTGCCGGCCTTGAAGATTTGGGCTCAGCTGGCGGCCGTTCAATACCGTGACAAGGCCGTCGCCGATTGGCTAAAGAAAGCATGGCAGATCAACCAATGGATCGTCGCCATCAAAGACATTGACGCCGCCGACAAAGATGCGGCGCTCACCAAGCTGATCGAACTTTCTCCGCTCGTTGATAAAGACCTGGGCCAGGCCTGGGTCAATGCGAGCTTTACCGAAGCACCTGAGCGCGGCATGAAAATCCTTAGCAATCTGGGAACCAAATCGGCCACGATGGCGACGCAGGCCGCGATGATCTCCGAGGACGAGCGGTTTAAACTCCTGCAGTTGCAGAACAAGGCCGTCGAAAACATGATCGAAGTCTCCCCTGAAAACGCCAACGACTGGGGTCAAGCGTTGACGCTGCTTGCCCAAAACTGGCTCACCGAGGCGGAAACGTCGATCCAATATTCCACGCAAAATAGTCGCCAGCAATACATGCAGATCGACATGTACGGGAACTATTACTGGGTCGATCAAGATGACCTCAACCGCCGCTATGGCGGCAGACAACAACCGCAACCGATCAAAATGGGCGACATGCTGGAGATCGTGCCCAGCAAAAAATGGCAGGAACATGTGAGCCCCAGTTTGCATACGCAGCTGCGCAAATTGACCGCCAATTTACATCTGCGGATCAACGAAGAGGACGAAGCGTTCCCCTACATCGAAGAAATCGCCACCGATCACCCGGAAATTGCCCGTGACCTTGTCCACGAATTCTTGAGGATCTGGACCACGAATCATGATCCGAATACTGATCGTCAACAGCGCAACCCGTACATCTACTTTTACGGTTTTGATCAAAAGGCCGAATCAATTCCGTTGACCCGCTCGAAACAGGAACGGAACCTGGCCGAGCTCTCGGCCTGGGTCAAACGCATTCGAAAAATGTCGCTGGAGGATTTGAACGAGGATTTGCTGGCCAAGGCCTACACAACGTGCCACAGCAGCGCCGAGGTTTTCCGATTGGAATCGGTCAAAAGCGTCTTTGGCGAACTGGAAGATTTAAAGCCCGAAACGATCGCGGCGCTCTGTCAGACCATGCGATCCAATCTGTCTTCCAACTGGCGGGACGTGCGCAATCAGGAAGCCAAGCAGACCAATCGCCGCGAACCGGAAGTTCAGAAAGAAGTTTTGCGCGGTTACGACGTTGCCTCCAAACTGGCCGCCGAGGCTCTTGTCGCGGCCCCCGATAGTTGGCAACTGCACCTGGCCAAAGCCTGCTTGATGTACGACCAAAACGCCTATTCACAGACGATTCAAAAGAGCTCCGAATTCAGCGACCGTCGCGACGCCGCGTTTGAGCAATTCCAGGTCGCTGCCGACAAGTACAAGGATGTCGTGGCCACCCTGGAACAGAAAGATCAGTCAACCGACGTCTATGATTATTGGTTCTATGCCGCGCTGGGAGCCTGTGACCTGGGCAAAATCACTGATAAAACCGTTCCCGATTTGCGGCAGTATCCGCGGATTCGCGCGGCGCTTGAGTCGCTGCCGGGCAACCTGGCCGAGGTGCACATGGCAAAAGTTGCCAACAACATGTTCACCCGCATGAGTCCGATCAAACCCGAGATCAAATTCCGCTATCTGCGCGGCGGTTTTGAAATTGTCGGGGACCATCCGCGAGCGTGGGAAGCTAAAAACCTGTATGACTATTACAAAGATCTTGTCAGCGAAATCAAATTGAATGTTGCCATGGACGGGAGTGACGATGTCGGTCATTCGCAGCCCTTCGGAATCTATGTCAATCTGTTGCACACGTCGGAAATCGAGCGGGAGGCAGGTGGTTTTTCCAAATACGTCCAGAATCAAAACAATATGCCGTATGCGTTTAACTACGGTCGCCCGACGGAAGACTATCGAGACAAATTTGCCGATGCGGTGAACCAGGCGCTTGAAGAACACTTTGAGATCTTGAACCTTACGTTTGTTGGTGCCGACGCGATGCAATCCGTGGCCGCTCCCGAGGATGGCTGGCGATTGACGCCCTACGCCTACGTCCTGCTCAAACCGCGCGGCCCCGAGATTGATCGAATCGCGCCGCTGAAACTGGATATGGATTTTCTCGACACCTCGGGCTATGTCGTGATCCCGATCGAGTCGCCAGCGCTCGTGATCGACTCGTCCGCCGAAAAAGGCACGCCGCGCCCTGTCGCGAACTTGCAAGTCACGCAGACCTTGGACGAACGGCAGGCTGATGAGGGCAAACTGGTCTTGGAGATTTCCGCGTCGGCGAAAGGACTCGTGCCCGACCTGAACGAAATTTTGGACTTGCAGCGCGAAGATTTTGAAGTCGTTAGCGTTGATGATCAGGGCGTGTTGCCTACCCGTTTTGACAAAGACGGTAACGAAATTCAGATTCTGTCCGATCGCAGCTGGACGGTTGAGTATCGCGCAAAAGATACCAGCAGCCAGGTGAAACAATTTTCGTTCAGTGATGCGAAACTCGCTGATGCGGGTGTCAAGTTCCAACGTTATGAAGACGCCGACCTCGTCGTCGTCGACAAAACCGTTGCGTTGGAAAAGAATTACAAGGCCTTCAGCTGGGCGTTTCTGTATTGGTTGATTCCGCTGGTATTCCTGGGGTTGGTGGGAATGGCTGGGCTGATCTACGTGTCGACTCGTCCAAAACAGACAGTTGTCCGCCGGTTCAACGTGCCCGACGATGTCAATCCGTTTACTGTTTTGACGTTGTTGAAAGACATCAAGGAACGTAACGGAATCAGCGCGGAAAAGTCGATGGAACTGCAGGACTCAATCAATCGCGTCGAAAAATATTACTTCGCCAATTCGAACGAAGCGGAACTGACCGACGACCTCACGGCTTTGGCGCAACAGTGGGTCAGTCAGGCCCGGTGATGTTGCGTACGGTTACAAGCAGTCGCGCAAGTTTTGATGGTGCGCAAGCAAGTGAGAAAGCTACCTTGCATTAATGGACTCACTGGCTGGCGCCACGTGCTGCTATTGCAACTCGGTTAAAGTTTGTTGAATTGCCACGCGAATCGGAGTACTGCGATACCCAATTTCCCGGATTGCTTTGTCACTGCTCAGTCGATAATCTCGCGAATATTTCGCAGCAAACTCGGGCATCAGATTAGGCGAAATGCCAAACCATTCCGCTTTCACTTTTTCCAGCCGCGCATACAACTTGATCAGAAACACCGGTATTTCTCTCAACTTGTATTGCCGGCCGACTGCTTGGCCAATTAAGCCAAACAGCTCCCGGAAAGAAAGATTTTCGCCGCCCAAGATGTACTTTTGCCCGGGTCTACCCACGCAGCAGCGCGGCAACGTGGCCCTCGACGACGTCATCGACAAAGACGTAATTGCCAATTCGAAGATCCATCGCCCTGGCATCCAGCGCCATCGACCCGACCTGGTATTGCAGTCATGATTTTCGCCAGACTGTTGGCTTCCGTTAAATGGCCCCGGTCCGAAAACGCGAGTGGGACTAACGATCACGGCGTGCACGCCCTGTGCTGCCGACGCTTCGACCAACTGCTGTCCGCGTAGTTTGCTCTTTCTCGTATATCGTGTTCGGAGGTAAAACGACTTCGGACTCTTCGTCGATCGTCAGTACCGTGCGGCGATGCACCGAACACACCGGCAGTAGACGTATACACAATTCGTTGGCAACCAGACTTTACCACCGCGTCCAAGACATTTTGGGTCCCTGTCACGTTGATTTTTTCAAAGGCAACCGGGTCAGGATGCCATTGTCGGGCCAAGCCTGCCAAATGAAAACACGAATCACAGTCGGTGATCCCGCGAATAAGCGAGTCGAGTTTTCCGACGTCTCCAGGCACCTTTTCGATTTTGGGATGCCAGCACATTTGTATTGGGATTACGGCAAAGTGCCACGACTTGCTCGCCCGACCGGGCCAGCCGCATACAGAGCCGTCTTCCTATAAATCCTGTTGCACCGGTGACGAAATATTTCATGGAGCCCGATTCATAGAAACCCGCCAGGGCGCGCCAGACTTTCGCCCAGAATGCCGATCCAGCGGATTGGACATCTGGCAGAAATGTGATTCCATTAACGTCCACTCGTGCAAAACAATTTGCCTGAATTCTGCTCAACGCACCGCCCATTCTACAGAAATTGAATGGTTTGCCGATGCATCGCTTGCGGGTACCGGTCGTCTTATCTGTGCGGAAGTGACCAGCGCGAGTGCGGTAGTGCACGTTGGTCGCGTCAATACCAAACACACGACTGACGACAAGGTCGCATCCGTCTCAATAGGCTGCTACAGGTGATTTGGTATGCTAATTGCCACAACTAGACGAGTTGGTTCCCGGCCTCCACATAAGGATCTCTGAAATGATTGCTTCCTGCATCACAAGGCGTCGCCTAAATTCGATGATTCTTCTCTTGGCGATGGCCGTGTTCAGCCTTTTTCCTAACTTCCGTTGCCCAACTTTCGCACAGGAGACTGCGCGGGACTACCTGTACAACGGAAAGCTAGCCCAGGGTGAGGCAGCTTTGACCACCAAGCTGCAAACCAGCCCCAACGATGATCAGACTCGATTTGCTTTAGGTGTGATCCAGTTTGGTCGAGCCTTGGAAGATTTGCTGCAAGACCTGAATCGTCATGGATTTTTGACCGAAAGAACGTTTGGACCGATCATGGAACCGAAGCTGCGTGCACTGTTTCCCGATCATCCTGATCCGCAGGTGTTCAGCGACGAGGTGTTTCGGCAAATGCTGCAGACTTGGGTTGATGATGTTACAAAAGCCGAATTGACACTCGCCGGGATCACCGATCCCAATGTCAAACTTGAATTGAAGCCAGCACTGATCCAAATCGATCCGACGGGAAATGGAAATCCGGTGAACGCGGCCAGGCTTCTGGAACTCATGTTTGGCCCGCAGAATCGTGAACAGATCGTCAGTTTTGGACTGACCCTGGACCGGGGCGACGTTCATTGGCTACGCGGATACCTGCACCTGCAGGCGGCCGTCGGCGAATTCCTGTTGGCTCACGACTTCAATAACATAATTGAAGTAGGCGCTCATCGTTTATTCGAACAGGTCAAAACTCCACACAAGTGGCTAATGGACGAAGACAGGAAAATCGGCGATGCCAACGGCGGTTTCGACAACTTCATTTTGCCGGTGATGGACGTTGTCGCCGTCGGATCTTTGACCCTCGATATCCCGATAAAGGAACCGCTGCGATTCAAGGCGGTACTCGAGCACCTGCAAGGCACGATCGACAACGGCCAGGAGATGTGGAAATTTATTCTTGCCGAAACCGACGACGACAACGAGTGGATCCCGAACCCGCAGCAGACGGGTGCCATCGGCGTCGCAGTAAGCCAGGACATGATCGACACATGGCTGGCGACGCTGGCAGAAGCACAACGTGTTGCCGCGGGTGAAAAGCTGATACCGTTTTGGCGGGACTACTTACGCACCGGTAAACCAGGCAAACGCGGAATCAACATCCGCAAGGTCTTCGAGGACCCTCCGGAAAGCTCAGCGATTGTCTTGTGGATCCAAGGCACCGCCGCGACACGCTATCTGGAAGATGGCGAGATTACCGAGTTCGCCGACGAAAAATTCCTGCGGCGGATCAACAATGTTTTCGGAGCCAATTTCGTCGGGTTCGCCGCCTGGTTTAATTGATTCGCTCTCAATTGTCAAAAATATGTCTCGGGAATTGTTTGTAAAACCTATTGGCCAATCGTCCAGATGAACTGATCTGCGTTGGACGAAAACTGCTGGCGGGCAACGGGCGACTGGAAGCGAATTCGGGCTTCGAGGCACATTGTGCCGGCTTCCACAAATCGTGACAAATCACCAGTCGCCGCGACGGTCGCGGTCGCGTCAGTAAAGCGTGCGGCGGCTCGCGTGTCGACTTGTTCCCATTCGTTCGCAACGTAATCAAACAATTCGATGGTCTGGTCGACCTGAGTGCGGGCAAACACGGAAGCTTCCAGCGTTACTGCCAGCGATGAGGGACTGGCCACCGGGCTGAATGCCTTGACTTCGAATTCGATCCGCGACTGGATGTCGGAACTTGAACGTTGGAGCATAAAATCGGCGTCGTCACTCTCGGCAAGTTCAAAGGCGCCACCTGCAATGTGCGTTCCGTGCGAAACGTGATACGACTCAGCCGCGACAATCAGCGGATTCACCGAGTTAAGTGCAGCCAGTGAGTCCATAATTCCGTAGCCCTGCACATGCAGGGGATCGAAGGTCCCGTTGGCGACATAGTAACTGGCATGAAACAGGAATGCGTCGCGCATCGAGCCCACGGACAACGTCTCGTCGGATTGCAAAACACTTGCGATGGCGGCCGCCGCCAAGGGGGTCGCCAGCGATGTGCCGCTGGCCGTCGTGTATCCGGTGTTGTTGGAACTGCTGATCGTGACGGTCGAGGAACCAACCGCCAGGACCTCGGGTTTGGTCCGTCCATCGGCCGTTGGCCCGTCGGTACTAAAACCGGATATTTGACCGTTGACGTTGACTGATCCCACGCTGAAAACGTTGTAAGCGTCTGCCGGCGCACCCAGTCGCGACGTCGACGGATTTGAATCGTGCCCGGCGTTGCCGACTGCCGTACAGCAATGCACGCCGTTGTCGGTCGCGGTGTTCACACCGATGGTCGTCACGGCCGTCTGTCCATCCATGTCGGCTTGTGTGTACCAATCGAGATAGGTCAACGACGACGTCGCGACGTCCCCGCCGTTGGACTCGATAAACTCGAGGCCTGCGACATAGAAATCTTCTTCACCCTGATATTCATCGGTGATATCTTCGGTTTTGCAAAGTATGAACGCGGCGTCGTAGGCAGCCCCAACGTAGGTTCCCGGTTCATAGGCGGCCATCGTACCCAGAATCAGGGTGCCATGACTGTGTTGCGACGAATCATCGCCGGCTTGAGGTGCCGTGTTCGGATCATCATTAATAAAGTCATATTCGGCGATGACGTTCAACGGATGGTCTGGATGGGTAAATGCCACGTGGGTGCGTTTAAAACCCGTATCCAGGACCCCAATGATGATCCCCTGCCCTGTAAAACCCTGCTGGTGAACCAGCGGGAGATTAATGGTTTGCAGCTGGTCAAAGGAGGCCCCGTAAAAATCACCTGGCCCCAGGTTTGTGTTGCCAGGTTCAAATTCCTGCTCGTCAATCAGTTCGACACCGTTACTTCGCCTCACAATTTGAATGGCCCGTACAAACGGGAGCCGCGCAAGGGCAGCCAGCTGATCAGCCGTAATGTCAGCACTGACCGCATTCAACCACCGACTGCGCACCCGAACGCGTTGCACGTGACTTGCGATTGTCGTGACGTACGAATCGGCAAGCGGCAGATCTCTTTCATCGAATAATCCCGGCGATGTCCGGCGTTTGATGCGCCGCGCGATAGCCCGCGGGTTGTACGTGTTCTCCAGTTGTTCCAGTGCCAGGTCTTGATCCGCCGTATTCTTGTCTTTCAAAAATATCCAGACCGGCGCCGTCGGGTTTGACTCCAAGGCCATCGAAACCTGCGGATCAATGTGAATGTCATACGGTCGGGCACAAGCATCACCGTTTAGAACAAACAGGATCAGCAATGTTTCGCAAAGCGTTGGGAGCATGGTGGGTTCCGTGAATCTGGGAAGAAGTTTGTATCGCGTATCGTCCACGCTGATCGAACGGGGTTGTCGGTAACCAATGAACCTGGCAGGATGCCCGACGCGGAACTGAAGATTATTGGCCTTTCCCATTCTAAACGATGTTTGAACAAATTCCAACAAACGGGGATTTACACGAGCCTGCGGCTTGCCTTGAAAATGTCGGGGGAAACCACCAAAACCGCATCCATCACGACTCCCGCCAGTAAAGGCCCCGCTGGAATTTGACCAAAAAGCAGGCTCGACCCAAAACTGATTTAAAAACTACGCTGTTGTTCTAGTTATGATAGTTCGCTATCGGGCCAACGCGTCGCCATCTTTCTGTTTCCACCTGCATCCAATTTCCTCGGCCTTTCTCGTGAGTGCTGCGAATTCGAATTTACCATGGGACGCAACTTCGCCCCACTCCAAGCGGGAATCGACGAGCGCGCCAACGAACGCTTTGATGAACGATCCTCAGGTCACCGTCGTCATGACCGCCTACAATGCGATGCCGTATTTGCCAGCGGCCGTTGAATCGGTTCAGAATCAGACAATGAAAAACTGGTTGATGATCGTTGTCGATGACGGTTCGACCGACGATACAGGCCGCTTCCTGGACGCCATTGGTGACCCTCGCATTCAAGTTGTGCATCAGCCCAACGCTGGACAGCAGGCGGCGGCCAATCGGGCGATCAGCATGTGCCAGACCGGACTGATTGCTCGATTTGACGCCGACGACCTTTGCGATCCCGGCCGCCTGGAGGCCCAGGTCGGCTTTATGAACGATCATCCCGAGGTAGGCTTGTTGGGGGGGCAGTTTACTTATCTCGGCGATTCGGGAGCGGGCGTTGGTTCGAAGTTGCCTTGCGACCACGAGCAGATCTATCTCGAGTTGATCCACAACCGCCATGCGATTTGCAATTCGATGACGATTTTTCGACGCGAATTGTTCGATCAACTTGGCGGCTACTGGGAGTACAATATTTCCGAAGACTGGGATTTTTTTCTGCGCATCGGTGAAGTTTCGCGACTGGCAAATTTGCCCTATTCCGTTGGCAGGATGCGATTCCATGCGGGCAGCATCAACGGTCGGCGGATGGCCGAATCTCAACTGCACAATGAGTTTGCGTGCGAATTGGCGCGACGCCGACAAGACGGGCGACGCAAAATTGATTTTGCGGAATTCAGGAACAATCATCCCTCGAGCAAATGGCCCCGCTCGATATTTTTTAAACTGGATTGCTATTCAGTCAGCCAATATCGTGTGGCGATGGCAGAAATCCTGAGTCAAAGACGGATTCGCGGCTACAGCCGGATGGGGTACTCCATGATCTGTTCGCCGACGCGAACGCTGCGTCGAATCAAACGCATCATTTCACCCGGATAAACAACCCAATTGCTGTCTGAACATCCCATCCTGGAAAAACGGCCAACACAGATTGTGTTGATGTGCCTGGTCGTCGTGCTGATAGCGGCGACGGGGTATCGCGTGCAACGGAACTACGCGGAACCGTCCCTGGAGTTCAACTACGATCAAAGCGGTCACAGCGATTTTCATAACGGCACGTACTTGCCCACGCTGGCCTTTCGCCATGGCGACAACCCCTATGCGAGGGAAGTTTGCGAGAAATACACAATGCCGCGTTCGGCACCCATGTACTCGCCGTTTGCATTTGTGCTGCACCTGCCGTTCACATTGTTCGACTTGCCGACGGCCGACGTAGTTTTTTTCCTGTACAACGCCGCATTGCTGCTGACAATTGCGTGCCTGGCGATCAAATTTTGTGACGACCGCTGGAAATCGGGTTTATTCCTGCTGGTCGCGTGCCTGATCCTGCTGTCGCGACCGGGGCATATCACGTTGTTTACCGGCTATTTCACCGCCGAGTTGGCCTTGGGTACCGCCTTGGCTCTGCACTTTGCCCGGAGCAGACCGTGGTTGTCAGGATTGGGATTGTTGCTGGTATCCAGCAAGCCAAATTTTTTCCTGCCCTTGATGATCCTGATGTTGTGTCGTCGCGATTTTCGGGCGGTCGTTTTAGGGGTGGTCTTTTCCGCCGTCGGCGCGTTGGCCGGGTTCGGCTGGCTGGCTACCAGGAGCGGTCCAAGCGACGTCATCAGGGGATTTATCGAGGGTCAGGAATCGCTACACGAGGATGTCATGGAAAGTCCCTTCAACAGCTGGACCCGGCTCGATGTGACGGCCATGGCTGCCAAGATCTTACGAGCCAATCCGGGCGATTTGATTTGCCTGACGGCGATGTTGGGCCTGCTGGTCGCACCCGGATTCGCCCTGTCTCGAATCGGCGGCAAGTCACTTCGTTACGGTGCCAGTGGACTGAGCGGAATGATCATTTGTCTCTCCGTTCTGCTGTCGATCTATCACCAGTCGTACGACAGCCTGATTTTGATCGTGCCGTGGGTTGGCTTCACGTTTTACGGACATCGCGTGGTACCGGAACTCAGTTCGGTGCAACGCTGGTCAGTTTCTGTGTTGACTGCCGTACCGGCGGTGAACTACGTTTCGTCGCTGACTTTTCGGGAGCGACTGGGCCTCGATCCGACCGGCAGGCTGTGGCAGTTGATTACGTTGGTCAATTGTGTTTGTTTGGCGATCGCCTTGGGCATCCTGATGTGGGCGGCTTTTCGCGTCAGTCGACAGCTGCCCGGCGAAGAATTACGGTCATAACATCAAAATTTTTCCAGGTGCCGATTTCTTGATTGTATCGCGGGCTTGCAGATGGTAGAAAGCGCGCCATAGTTGTTTTCAGGATCGCGGACGGAATTCGACAAAACGGTGGTGATTTGTCCGTGCTGGTCACACTTTTTTCTTTTCCAAAACAAATTGGGGACATCAAATTATGGACATTACTGGTCTGATTATTGCCTTATTGATTGGGGCAATTGCAGGGTTCCTTGCCGGGCAAATTGTCAAAGGGCATGGCTTCGGGATTGTGGGGAACATCATTGTTGGAATCCTCGGCGCCTTGATCGCCGGGTACTTATTCGGAAACTTCAACGTGCTGAATTCTCCGATTTTGAACGAAATTGCTGGTGGCACGCTTGGAGCCGTGATCTTGCTGGTGCTGATCGGATTTTTCAAGAAGGTGGCCTGAGCAGAAAAAAACCCGAGCATTCTTCAAACCGCTGCTCGGGGTTTGACTTTGACAATCCGGAATTGGGTGAACCGTGGGCTATAATGAGCTTTATTACCAGCGGATTTCTCAATATGCCCAAAAACAGAACAACGAAAACAACTGATTCGCTGCCGATACTTCCCCACGCTGGCGGTCCCACCTCCAAGACGCTTCGCCGAAAATCAGGTCGCGGTCGCGTCCGCGTGCGTGTTGATATTGGTGCAATTGTTGATTGCGGTGCACATCACTCATTTTTTGATTTGGCGTCATACCTTATCGCCGGTTGAACCGTCCGAGGCAATGTACACCATTGAATTGGGTTACTTGAATGCAGGGGCGATATTTTTCGGAGTTGCCATCCTCAGCACGGTTGTATTTGGGAGGTTTTTTTGTGGCTGGGCCTGCCATCTCGTTGCACTTCAAGATTTGTCCGGATATGTGTTACGCCGCATCGGGATTCGTCCCAAGCCACTGCGCAGCCGCTTATTGGTATTGGTGCCGTTTGCCGCTGCTTTCTATATGTTTTTTTGGCCGACGTTGAAACGATTATGGCGAGGCGAACCTCATCCCGGTTTTTCAAATCACTTGTTGACGGACAATTTCTGGCAAACGTTTCCAGGGCCGTTCGTTTCGATTCTTACTTTTGTCGTCTGTGGCGGGTTCATCGTTTACCTCCTGGGCAATAAAGGCTTCTGCACTTACGCCTGTCCGTATGGCGCTTTTTTCTCGATTGCGGACCGCTTGGCAGTGGGCCGAATCCGCGTCACCGACGCATGTCACCAGTGCGGTCAATGCACCGCCGCGTGCACCTCGAATGTTTTTGTGCATGCCGAGGTGAGAGACTTTGGGATGGTTGTCGACCCGGGTTGCATGAAATGCATGGATTGCGTCAGCGTGTGTCCAAACGAGGCTCTTTATTTCGGTTTTAAAGAAAAACCGGGGCTGGAAAATTCAGGCAGTGCTTTGGAGAGTGAGAACAAACCGCCGCGCCGCGCAAATCATACGACTTTTCTCTTTCCGAGGAAGTGTTTGGTTTGGTCGTGGCGGCTGTTTCTGTGTATGCCATTCGCGGCCTTTACGACATCCCGCCGCTGTTGCTGGCCATTGCCATCGGCGTGATGACGGCCTATTTGGCGATTCAATTCTGGCGGATTTTCCGCGTGCGAGATCTGCGGATTCAAAATATTTCTCTTAAACGAAATGGCAGCATCAGCAAAACCGGTCGTTGGGCGATGGTGATACTCTGCGCGTGGTTTGCCTTCACGATTCACAGTTGCTTTGTGCAATATCACCGATACCGTGGCCGTGAACATCTGAATCGAGTCGCCGCGACTTGGCCCGAGCTACTGAGTGGACAGTTGTTACAGCCCTTCACGCCGGTCGATCATGCGAATATTGATTCAGCCCTCACAAGTTTTCGATATTCAGACGAAATCGGGATCAAAGACGTGTTGGAAGTCAAACTGGGATTGGCTTATCTGAACATGATGAACGGTGATCTGGATGCTGCCGAGAAGTACCTGCGCCAAGCCTACGGCTGCAATCCGCAGGCCGCGCGCGAGATGTTAATGGAGTTCCTGGTGTTCCAGAATCGCCAAAAAGAAGCCGAAGCAATTCTTTAAAACCTCAACTTCGCGTCTGTCCCAGACGCGGAAATCCGCGACATTCGTTGCGGCTTCATTCTGGAACAGTACGATCTACGGAGTACCAACAAAACTACTGGCCAATCGTCCAGATGAACTGATCGGTGTTGGATGAGAATCTTTGGCGCGGGCTGAGCGACTGAAAATGAATTCGAGCCTCGACCGAGAACGTTGTCGGATTGACAAAACGGCCCAAGTCACCGGTCAAAGCCACCGTGGCTGTTGAATCAACCATGTTGGTCGCCATTCGCGTATCGACCAGTTCCCAGGCACCCGATGGGTAGTCCCACAATTCAATTGTCTGGACCACCCCCGATCGCGCAAATACGGAACCTTCCAAAGTGACTTCCAGGCTCGCTGGACTGGCAGTTGGACTGGTTGCCATGACCTCAAATTCTGTACGCGACTGAATATCGGTACCAAGCCGCCGCAAGACAAAATCCAGATTGTCACTTTCGGACAAACTGGTTTCATCGCCGGTCACGTAAACGCCGCGAGTCACGGTCACCGAGTCGGGTGCGATCACTGACAATTGCGGCGGTTGTATCGCAATCGCATCCATATTGGCAACTCCGGTATCACGTCCACCCCTCGTCACTCGTGTGGTTAAATCAAGGGTCGTGAGAAATGTATTCCCATCTCCTTTCGCGATGCCATAAAGGACACCTGCCGAATCAGTGTCCATACCCGAGAATCGTCCGTTAACACCGATGTTATAAAACGCCACCGTTCCAACATGGGACGCCTGGCCAGTCACCTGATCGAGTGTGTTGAGTCCGGAGTCTTGAGCCACGTGATACAGCGTATTGCCGACAAATGCGATACTATTGCCACCGTCAAAGCTCAGTCCCGTGTCGCCCACGACGGTCGCCGCACCGGTCGTCGTGTCGATCGTAAACAGCGTATGTTCCGGGTCGTTTAGCGGCTGGAAGGCGAACAATGTGCCATCGCTGCGAAACGAAAGATCAGACCAACTCCCATCGAAGCCTCCGCCCGTGGGTCCAATCTCGGTTCCGATTCCAGTCGTTGGGTCGATCCTGATCAAGACGCCCGTGGTCGTACCAATTCGTTCGCCGGTTGCGTAGAGCACGCCGATTGTCGGATGAAAATCCATGCCACTGACACGTTTGAAGCCGATCGGCCCCACCAACGTCGCGTCGCCAGTTAACGGATTGAGAGCATATAATTCCGACATGGTGGGCGAGGAAGTTGCCCCGTAGAAATGGTCGCTGCCCACAGGGTCCGAGTAGATCGCTGAGATATTGTCCACGTCGTGGGACGAGGAAAAACCACCCGTACGTGCGCCGAAAAACAGCCGTGACTCGTACGGGATCAAGTCTTGGATGAATCGTCCGGCAAACGGAATTGACAGAATGTTGGAGCCGCCATCCAAGATGGAAACGGTCACATATACGCCGCCAGGGACGAACTCAAGAAGTATGCTCGCATGGTGATAGAACCCGTTTTCCAATTGGGGAAAGACGGAGATGTTATCAAGCACAAGGCCATTGACGTTGAGTGAGACGCTGGAGTCGCCCTCACCTCCGTTGTCAAACGTGTCAAAACCTACGCTCAATGAGTTGGTGTAGACAGGCTCTTCGAACTCCTGGTAGCTATTGAGTTCCGCCGGCAAACCGGTATCACCATAGGTGCCGGCGTTAAGGAGCGCAACGCCGATACCATCCGCGGCCTCTTGAATATACTCGCCAATGCGGAAGTCAAATTCGATCAGAATTCGTCTGTACATCCCGGGATCGGTGAGCTCAAACGCGGCGACGCCAAACAGGCTGCCTAGAGAGGGTGTCAGCCGCAGCCCGTCGCCAGGGTTGCCAACGCCAGCCACAGTTGCAATCCCGCCTAACGTGTACGGCGTCCCGCCGCCGTCAAAGTTTTGCACGACGTCCGCGCGGACATAATCAGCGGCTAATATCACGCTGCCGGCCACCGCCACGTACGAGAACCATTTTCCAATTGAAAACATGTTATTTTTTCCCCACCAAGCTTTTTGTGGACCTCTGAGAAGGTACTGCCAAACCACGGGCATCATCCACTGCCAAACCAATGAATTCCGGTGATGACAACTTGACGATCAGCGCCGCGATACGCGGTAACGTCGTGCGAAGGCGAGACCGGTGAGGGCGATTAACCAGAATCCGGTAGGCTCGGGGACGGCGCGCACGCTGATGGGGTTGAAGCTTGAGCCTGCGAATTCTTGCACCTCACTGCCAATCAATCCTTCAAACCACGTTTTTGATGCAGGCGACAGGAACGAGTAAGTGCTGCGACCTCCCAGTGCGGTTAGGGTGGTTGTGTTCGATGTTTGAAATGAGGTGAACGCGCTTACTTTCACGCTGAACACCGGTCCCTGGAAAATGGTCTGGAGAATCGCAAAGTTGTCGTTGTCGTTGACCTGGCTGAAGCCATCCACTTCAAATGCCGGGCTCGTCCCAGAGATGGCCTGATATGGGTCAATTTCAAAAGTTGCTGTGAACCATTCAACTACACTTGATGTGCCTGAGATGCCCATTTCGCCTGAGTCGGAGCCAGCCAGCTCCCAGGTCTCATTGTTAGTGTCAATAAATAACGTGAGATCTGCCGTCGCGATTGCATCTGTCAATGAAACCACCAGGGCCGTTGCAGTCAGCAGGTACTTGAATGAGTTTTTCATCAATTGCTTTCTTTGAAATAGGGGTCGTAAACAGAAAAACGGGGCAGAGAGTGGAACCCTTGCCATGTACTACTGGCCAATTGCCCAAATGAATTGATCGGTATTGGATGAAAACTGTTGCCGGGGATTGACGGATTGGTAGCGAACTCGGGCTTCCATGCGCATGGTCAACGGATCAACAATAAACCGTGACAAATTGGTGGCCGGGTTGAGAACGATCGTCACGGTGGAATCCGTGAACTGGGTTGCGGGCCTGGTATCGATTTGTTCCCATTCCTGATGCCCCGACCCATCGATAGTCAACAATTCAATCGTCTGATTGACCTGTGAACGGGCAAACACCGAGCCTTCAAGGGTTATTTCCAATGAGCTGGGAAAAGCAACCGGGCTGACTGCCTGGACTGTGAATTCGGTTCGCGACTGGATGTCGGACGATGCCCGCGTGACAGACAAATCTACGTTGTCACTTTCAGCAAGATCGAATACACCTCCAGAAACGTAGGTGCCACGGGTCACCAACAAAGATTCCGGGACCACGTCCATAGTGAGAGGGCTCACATTAATGTTATCGATCAACGTGAACAACAATAGATAGTCGTTCGGGTCCGTTGAGGAACCGGAATTAACGTCAGAATGTCCAAAGAAAATATTTGAACCCGACAACGTGACGGTATTAAGATCGATTGTCGCGATCAGCAAACCATCGACTTTCCAGGTCGCCATTGTACCGGCTTTCTTGATTTCCACTTCGTGCCATTGCATCCCGGACGACCCAACAGGTGTCGTTCCGGATTGCTGTGGGAACAAAGCGAATTGCGCAGTTGGAGCGCCGACGCCTCCAAAACTCAAGTAATAAGGGTGTGTGTTGTTGGTGTCGCCATAATTGTTTCCCGCCGCATAGACATGATATGGGCTAAACCCGGGTCGATAGCCACTTGGTTCAGCCGTAGAGTAGGCTCGCCAATCGTATGCAGAATTCCCGTCACCCGTGGCCGCAAACCAGATACAGTCTGTGAATCCGCCAGGCCATTGTGCAAAATTTCCGACGGTGCCTACGCCAAACGTTGAAAGGTTCGTGGACCCAGATCCCCCGTCTGGAAACGGGCCATTAAAATTAGCCCACCAGTCAAAGGTCAACCGATAGTCACCGCTGAAACTCTGCCCGATTGGCGAAACGCTCATGCCCCCAAATTCGTTGGTAAAGAGGTTCGCCTGCAGTTGCAATCCGCGCGTTCCTGTCCCGTGAGGTGCCGGCGGAATCCCCACAGTTGAATAGTCAAAAAAGAAATCCGCCCAAAAATCGGTGTTTAGTGAAGCGTCGACCCTCCAGCTCGCAGTTGAATCCAGCTCGAAGTCCTGAACGTAAAGTTGCCCAGACAGCGAGTTCGAAAAAACGGACCACAAAACGATGTGGCAAAAAATTACTGTTAGAGCTTTCATGACAAAACCTTGTTGAAGTGTCAAAACGTAAGAGCGGTTGCAAAAACATGCTGCATTCATGGATTCTTGAACTGATTTTCCCCTGTTTCTACTGCTCGTTTCCCTCGGGTTTGGTTTAGCGGACGTAATCAGCAGGAACCGGACATCCCTGACGTTTACTGCCAAACCTCGGACAGCATCCACTGCCAATCGACATGACTTTCGGGACAACAGCTGGTTAGCGGCCATCCGGGCGTGATACAATGCGACGTCTGACTGGATGGCTTGAAAATAATGACGCGCACCGGTGAATCAGAAAGTGAACTGCTGCAACACGCCGCTAACGGCGACGCAGATGCCGTAGGGCGGTTATTTGAATCCCAGCGCGAACGCCTGGAGCGTCTGATTCAGTTTCGGATGCACGCGCGGCTCAGATCTCGCGTCAATGCGTCTGACGTCATTCAGGAAACTTTTCTTGACGCATCGCGGCGGCTGAAGGAATTTGCCGAGAATCCCGAAGTTCCGTTTTATGTCTGGCTGCGATTTTTAGCCTGCCAGAGACTGGCTCAATTGCACCGACACCATTTGAATCGGCAATTGCGCAGCGCGCAACGGGAAGTCTCTCTCGACGAAGCCGGAAACCTGTCGTGGACGTCTTCCGGTCTGGCCAGTCAGATTGCCGGGACGTTAACCTCGCCCAGCATGGCGGCGCAAAAAGACGAATTGCAAACACAATTGCTGGAAGTCCTCGATCGACTGGATGAAATGGACCGCGAGATTCTAGTGCTGCGTCATTTCGAACAGTTGACCAACAGCGAATGTGCCAACATTTTGCAAATTTCGCCCACGGCCGCCAGCAACCGGTATATCCGCGCTCTGGAGCGATTAAGGGCCGCGCTAGGCGACGAGTTTACGATTTGATGGCCAGCGGTTGGGGAGGGTACACCAACAGGCCGCACTCTATTTTGCGACAGCCCTCCCCGGCCGCTACCGCGTCCGACCCTCCCGCAAGCAGGAGGGTTGAGTCGGAAACCATCCCGCAAGCGGGAGGGCGAAATTAGACACCCTCCCCCCGGGAGGGTCGGGCTCTCAGGCCCGGGGAGGGTTCTGCAGTGCGATTTCGCGTTCGTTTTACAAAACCAAATACAGCTCGCCTTTAAACACTGCAACTCCAAAACTACCGCGGGGCACTTTTTGGTGGTTATTATTACGACGAATCACTACGCCAATTCAACAATTCTGTGGATTTTCACTCTCGCATGTCAGTACGATAAGAGGCGTGCATTCAATCGCGGTTTGCAAGTTTTAGTTTCCTTCGCCCTGGCGGTCGATCCTTGAAAGTTCGCCGTAACGTGAATGGTTCCTGAGAACAATATTGAATCAGAAATCCAGGATCCATTGGCTCCTCTCGTCGACGAGTTCATTCAGCTTTGTCGTATCGACAACAATACAACTGTTGAAGATTTCGCCCGCCGCCATCCCGATCAAGCCGATCGAATTCGCAGCCTGTTTCCGTCTCTGTTGCTGGTCGAAAAACTTTCGCCGGGCAGTTCGTCCTCCAGTGGCACGGGGCTGGGTGACATCAAGTTTGCCGGCGCGGAAGTCGGGAACTACAAAATTCTGGGTGAATTGGGCCGCGGGGGAATGGGGATTGTTTATCGCACGGCGCACAGTTCATTGGGGCGCGAAGTCGCTTTAAAAATATTGTCCCAACCGGCGCTGCGCAGCAAGGGGAGTTTGGATCGTTTTCAGCTGGAGGCCCGCTCGGCCGCACGGTTGCATCACCCGAATATCGTTCCCGTTTTCGACGTAGGTCAGGAAGGTGATACCTGGTTTTACACGATGCAAATTATCCAGGGTCGTGGGCTGGATCGGGTGCTTGAAGACATGCGATTGGCGCGGAAATCCTCTCCGTCCCGACCAGCCGAACGAAGACTGTCAGGACTGGACACCAATCGCGACAACGAAACTCAACCTGATTTGCCAAAATCAGAAACGGACAGTCGCAAATTGCCTGGTAAGGATGCCGAAGAATCCCATCGCTCGATGTCGCTATCGCTTGAACCAGCTAATTCGTTGCGTTCTCGTTCAAGTTCTACAAACCGACACTACTTTCGCGATGCGGCCGAAATTGTGCGGCAGGTTGCGGATGCTCTGGAATTTGCGCACAAGCAGTCGATCTTACACCGCGACATCAAACCATCGAATCTGTTACTCGATTCAAATAATCACATCTGGATTATGGATTTTGGTTTGGCCAAAGCTGTCGAAAACTGTCTGCAATCGACAGACGGGGAATTAACGGCGACCGGTGACATCGTGGGAACCATCCGATATATGGCTCCCGAACGTTTTCGCGGCTGGAGCGATCCGCGCAGCGACGTCTACAGTCTGGGCGCGACGCTCTACGAATTGCTGACACTGCAGCCCGCGTTTCAGGAGAACGACCGAATTCGTCTGATCGAGCGAATCAGGGCCGAGTCGCCGAACAAACCGCGATCGGTCGATTCCCGCATTCCCGTTGACCTGGAAACGATTGTGTTGAAATCGATGGACAAGGAACCCGGGCGACGTTATCAATCGGCTGGTGAAATGGCAGAAGATCTCGCCAACTTCCTGGCCGATCGACCAATCCGGGCTCGCCGCGAGACGGTTGCCGAAGGGGGCCGGCGGTGGTGTCGTCGAAATCCGGCAATCGCGGCACTTTCCCTGGTCCTGGCAATCGTGGCAATCGGGGCCTGGGTTGGCACACTCTACTTGTGGCAACGGTCTGAAAAGATGCGAAATGAAGCCGAGGTCAACCTGGTCGATGCTAATCGAAATCTTGAACTGGCCGTGTCGGCAGTGGACCAGTTTGGGACGCGTGTCGCCGAGGATCTGCGTTTGAAACAATACGATTTGAGGCCGCTCAGGTCGGAATTGTTGAAAACGGCAGTCGACTTCCAACAAAAACTGCTCGAACTGAGAGACGATACGGAATTCGCCAAGCTCGATTTGGCGCGGGCCTGGCAACGGCTGGGCGTGTTGACTTCTGAAATCGACGCTCCGGACCGAGCCGCGACTTGCTACCAAAACGCGATCGATCGATTTGACGAAGTTTCGGAACACGACGACCGCCAACCAGAAATCGAACTTGAACTTGCCGCTTGCCTGAACCAGTTTGCCCACCAGGCGACTGAATCGGGACAATCCAACAAGGCCATCGCGGCGGTCGAGCGATCGACCAAGCTGCTGCAAGAATTGTTGCAAGGTAAACCGGGATGGACGGGGGCGCACGAGAATCTTGCTGAGGCCTGGGCACTGCATGCTCATGTCATGTCCTGGACCAGGCGTTTTGATCAAGCCATCGTCTTCCAGCAGAATGCCATCGAACAAAGAAGTATTCTTCGCGCGCTACATCCGGAAAACACGCATCGCCTCTCCGATTTGGCATATGCCCACCAACAATTGGCAAAATCGCTGATCGGCCAAGGACTTTCCAACTGGCGAAAATCCGAAAAGCAACTTTTGAGCGCGTTGGAGTTGGAGCGCCAAGCGGCCTCGCAATCTGACGCAACATCGTTCGAACAACGTGTTTTGGGAAAAATCCTGAGAGATCTCGCCGAGATTTGCAAAGTCACCGGCCGCAGTGACGACGCCAACCAGTACCTGGAAGAAGCCCGCGAGGTGTTTGAGCAACTCTGTCGCGAGGAACCCACGGTGTTGGCGAATCCCATCGACCTGGGCATGACCTGGTTTGAAATCGCCAGCAGTGCAAACTTGTCAGGCGACTCGGCAGCAGAAACCGCTGCGTTGGAAAACTCGATTGACATTCTGGAACCGGTCGTTATCCAAGCCCCCGGCAACGTCGTTGCAACCACCTGGCTTGCGCAGGCCTACGTCCGCCTGGGGAAAAAGTCGCTTGACTCGGATCCGATTCAGGCCCTCGACTATTTTGAAAACGGCGTATCCCTATTTGAGGGAGTATTGGAACTGGAACCGCGAAATCGCAACGCGATTGCATTTTTTCCGGATCTATTGGCATCGCGGGCTCGCTTGCTGGTTGAATCAGGCCGGCCGGATGACGCGCTGGTCGATTGTCAGCGGGCCACGACGATGGCCGAGGGTGAGGATCGCGGATCCATCCAGCTGAACTGCGCCATGATCATGGCCATCGCGGGTGATTACGAGCGGGCTGTCATGCAGGCCCAACTCTCGATGGATGACATGGCGGCCCGGTGCGATCCGCATTTCCTCGCACCGATGTGGAAGCTTGCTGCCAAAGTTCTGGCCAGATCCGCGGAAATGGCACAGGCCGACGAGAGGCTGGAAATCGGAGGAACGGAAATCTCAAGCCGACCGCTATTGCGCCGCCGCTTTGGAAATGCTTTCGTTAGGTGTCAAATCCGGATTGAATCTCAACGAACTGGCGAATTCCGACGACTTCGCCCTGCTTCGTGACGATCCCCAATTCAAAAAGCTGATCGAACAGTAGTTTTGAAAAAATCAGGGCGATTCAACACATTGCCTCTACTGGCCGATCGTCCAGATGAACTGATCGGTGTTGGACGCGAATCGTTGCCGTGGACTGAGCGATTGAAAATGAATTCGCGCCTCGACGGCCAAAGTGGTCGGATCGACAAACCGGCTCAAGTCGCCGGTGGCCGCCACGGTGGCCGTGGAATCGATCATGTTCGTCGCGTTCCGGCTATCGACAAGTTCCCAGGCAGCCGCTACGTAGTCGTACAATTCAATGGTCTGAACGACCGGCGAACGGGCAAACACGGCACCTTCCAACGTGACCTCCAAACTCCCAGGATTGGCCGTCGGACTGGTTCCCATGACCACGAATTCGGTTCGCGACTGAATATCGGTAGTCAGACGCTGCAAAGCAAGATCCACGTTGTCACTGTCGGCCAGACTGGTTTCGTCACCAGCAACATAAAAGCCCGCGTGTTACCGTGAACGAATCAGGCACAACGACCGTCGTTGCCGGCGGCGTGAAATCGATGATCAACCTGGCCTCGGAGCCCAACGAAGGAATCGTATTTTCACGGGACGTCACCCGCATTGCAGAACCTGGCAAGCCTTCGTTTTCGGCTTTGAGCGCAAAACCAAAATTGTTTGCGGCATCATCGAGCATGTTTTGCACGTCAGCAACCAATTGGGCATTACCCAATGAATAAATTTCCGTACCACTTCCGTAATCAACAAAAGTTGACCCGCTGGAAATGCCTGCAAAATCTCCCCCGGGAGTCATCCAGAGATCAGAACTGGTTCGATTGACCCAGGTCGCTCCATCGCCCGTGGCCGAGCCAAAATTGCCGACCCCGCTGCCTTCCGTCCAGGCCGCCGTCACTCGCCGAAGTTCAAACGACGCGCCTTGCTGACCTAGAGGTCCGCCTTGTTGGGTGACGTCAAATTCAAAAGCGACACTGTTAATTGTGGATCCCGCCGGAATAAAGGCCGCGACATCCATAAAAAACAAGGCTCGTCGCACAGTGTCATTATTCGCTTGCCCAACAGGAACATGGGTGTGAGCACCAAAGTTGTTGTCGGGAAGTTGATCAACGTAACCGGTATCGAATGAGGCGCCAATTTGAACTTGATCTGCGAATGCGAAATTAGGGAGGGCAATCCCGATAATAAACAGGACCGAAAAAAATCTCTTCATGGTTGCTCCGGATGGAAGGACGGCAATGCTGTAAGGCCAAGCTGAACCTTCATTATAACCAAAATCCGACCACGTGCATCACGACGAATCTCGGCCAACCGTAAGCCGTTTCACGTTGCGAGCGGGATAATTGTGCCGGAAATCGCTCCTTTCGTCGGGGCCCAAACGGTTTGCCGGTTTCGACCTGAACGGCCGATATTACAAGCACGCTGCGCAAGCCAGTTAGTCCGTATCTGTACGAAAACTCACTCGCTTGCGCGGCGTCTTGCTACTTGCTTTGATATTCAAGCACCTGTCCATCCTCCCGTAGACGTTTTCGCAACCTGGCGAACTCGATATCCTGAACAGCAACTTGCGCATCGCTCGCGATTGCCGCAGCCGTCGCGGCGCTCTGTCCAAGGACCATAAATACCGGCTCCATGCGAATCGAACCATAGGCAATGTGCGAACTCGACACCGCACAGACCACCAACAGATTCTCGCATTCGGCTTTTCGAGGAATGATCGCGCCGTAGTCGATCGGGTACGGTCCGCCCGGATTGACCTGCACATCGCCTTCGTTGCGTACAAAACCATCGGTGTCGACATACCGCTGCACGTGGTGCGAGTCCATGTTATACGAGCCCATGCCGATCGGCCGCTTGGGAGGGATCGTGCCCTTCAGGTGATTTTCGTTCACCACCAGGTCCCCGACCATTCGTCGCGCCTCACGGACATAGATCTGATGGGGCCAATGTCCACTGTCCACGAACTCGTCTTTCGCCAGGCCCCATTGGCCGTACCACGCTCGCACGTCTTCGGGCACGCGTGGGTCATTGGCCAGGAAGAAACAGTAGCCTTGCTGATATGTCTCGTGTTCTTTGATGATCTCGCGGCGGCGCTCATAGCTCGCTTCGGGATAGTCGTAATTCATACCAATGTTGTCAGTGGAGAAAGACCCATGATTGTTGGTGTCGGTCTTGCCGTTGGGCAGCATATCGAACTTGCCGTAAATGTGTCGGCTGCCGGCCTTCAAATCCCGCAGCAACAGCTCGTACTGCGACGCATCATAGCCGGCGGGTTTGGGAAACGGCACGCGGTTCTCGGGCACACGTGTCAAACACATGCGAAAGTTATACGCCTGAATTTTCTGATCGCCTGCACCCTCCTCGCCTGGTGGATCCGGGCTAATTCGCGGCAACATCCCGCTCGACGGATCACCCGGTACCTTGTACGCGCTAATCGGGTGAGTGAACTGATGGATAAGGGCGTTGCGGGCCTGCACGCCGTTGAGTGTTTCGCCGTATTGTTGGTTCGATTCACGGCCCGTGACGAAAGACACCCCCGCCGCCGCCATCAAATCGCCTTCATAGGTCGCATCGATAAACATTTTCCCGCGGAAGATCTGGCCCGACATCATCGTAATCGATTCGATGCGGCCGCCCTTCATCTCGACCCCCTTTCCCGGCTTGCGATCCAGCCACTGGTCCCGGTGCACCGGAATCTTGTATTCGCGCACCAGGTCCTCGAAGACTTGTTCGGCGACGTGTGGTTCGAAAGTCCACTGGGCGTCGTCTTGAGGACGATACCGCGGATACGTTTCAGGCTTCTGCCACCTCCACGTTTCAGGTTCGTCGTAATATTTCTTGACGCGCTGATAGAACTCACGGCTGACCCCGCCGATGACTTCTTTATTGCCACTGTCTGTCCATCCCAATCCGCCGCTGGAGAGTCCGCCGAGATGTTTGTCCGGTCCGACAATGACCACCGACTTGCCCATTCGTTTCACCTGCACCGCAGCGGCAACAGCCGCCGCGGTGTTGCCGTAAATGACGACATCGACCGTCGTAATATCGGCGGCAAGCGATATCGTTGTCGAGACACTGAGGATCATGCAGGACAGCAATGACAATGTAATTCGCATCGAAATACCTCGGCGAGCTTCGCGGTGTTTGGACCTATGCTGAAGTGAATTAGATTACACAATGTCTCTGATCGCCATCGAACTCGATACCGGCACCGAAGCCGACTACCTCGTTCAACTTGGAAGGGTTCATCATTCGCTTCCACGCGACTGTGTGCGAAGACGATAAAGCGACGACCGCGCGGTGATGTAGAGCGTCTTGCGATCTTCGCCGCCAAATGCCAGCGACGTTGGCCGCTGCGGCACGTCGATGGTGTCGATCAATTCGCCGGACGGGTTGAAGACTCGGACCTGACCGGCCGCCAGATAGACATTCCCCTGCGCATCCACTGCCAAACCTTCCCCGCCTTCTTGGGCAAAGAGTTTGGGATTGGCAAGGGTGCCCGCTGGGCCGACTTCAAACGACCACGTCTGCAACTCGGCTTCGTTGGAAACATAAAACGGTCGCCCTTTGATTGCGGGAGCCAGTGAAAAGGCGCGCAGTTCGTTTGACAACTTGGATCCCCACCGCTCGGCGCCAGTTGCAAAATCTTCGCTGGCCGGGATGAATGTCGTCCCGTCAGGAGAGACGTATTGAAACGGCTTTTCCAGCGTTGCGTCGCGGATGAACTCGACTTGGGTTTTCCACAGGTTCAATGGCAGGACCGGAACCAATCCCGGGCGCGGTTCGGCCGGTAGTGGTTCGAGCTTTACGATCTGGCTCTCATCGAAATTGGGAGCCAATGCGAATACCGATCCGTTGCCTTCATACGCGACGACCAACAGATTCCCGGCCTGGTCGAATGCCAGTTGAACCGGCCGCTCGGGGATGACGCGAACCAATTCTGCCCGGGATTCTTTCTCCAACCAACGATAGATGCGTTGATTTCGACTGTCGGCAAAATAAACGACGCCGTTGGGATCGACCGCCGCTCCGGCGATATTCAGGAATCCGTCAGCGATCAGTTCGACCTTGGCATTGGCAGATCGGCCGGCTTGCAAATTCTCGCGTGGTGATGCTCCCGGCATATCCAGCACCGCAAACTCGGAATCGCGAACATCTGTTTTCGACGTCGCGTCAAACACCGTACTGTCAAACGATACCTTGCTGTTGCTGTAACAGTGAACGTTGCGAAACCGGATATCGCTCGAACCCGCAACATTCACGGCATGTGGGTAGGGCTGAAAGCAGCTCACGACCCGGTAGAAGAATGTATTGGCGAACAGCAAGTTCTTTGAGTTTTCGATCTGCAGCGGCAGTGCTCGCGGGCTTTCTTCTCGTTCTTCTTCGAATTGTAAAGCATAGAATTTCCAGTTGGCGGCATTTCGAATCACGACTTCGTTATCGACATGATGTTCGGCTGACATCGCGTACAATCGACCGCTGGTGGACGTGTCCGTAATCAGCATGCCGGATTTCGCGTAGGGATTCGCAGTCCAGATGTCTTTAAACGTGCCGCCTCCGTCGTTGGTCACCCAAAGACTGGTGTTCTGGCTGTTCCAAAGTTCGCGGTTGTTGTTGTTGCGACCGTATAGATTCTCGGCGGCGCACGGTGTCCGCGTGCCGTGCCCGCCGTGCAAGCGAACATCGTTCAGCATCGAATTGGTACCCGCCATCCATTTGACACCAACGGCGCGCGGATTTGACTCGCCGGTGTAAACTCCCATCCCGGTCACGATGTTCGTCCCACCTGGCGGCGCTTCGATCACGGCTTGCGGTTCACCCGCGCCCTGGAACGCAGGCGAGTTGTCGGGCAAGTTGATGACGGCTGCCAACGGATGCAGTCCAATCAAAACCGATTCCGAACGAAGCGTTAATGTTTCGCTGACGTTGTACCAGCCAGTCGGAAAATAAAGCGTGCGGTGTTTGGCAATTGCCGCCTGCAGCGCCGCCGTATCGTCGGACTCACCGTCACCGACGACTCCCAAATCATGCACGTTGACCCACGTCTCGCGCGGCGGCAGGTCGGGGATATCGGAGGCAACCACTTCTGGCAACACATCGACTTGCTTGGCAACCAGCGTCGTCTTGATCCTTCGGACCGCACCCATTTCGCCGATGTGCAATCCATGCGAAAACTGCTCGACGACATATTTTGATGAGGGTCCGACGATATTTTTCCCGCTTGTCCGGAAGCTTGCCAGAGTTGGAACGTTTTCGCAGGTCATGTTTTGCAGGTTGACCTGAGTCCGGGCATTGTGTTCGTTGCTGATCACCAATGCCGGACCGGTGATGTTTTCAAACCGACCGTCGCTTAACCATAACTCGTCCGGTTTATCGGGAACAATTGAGACGGCGGTGGGCAGATTCTTGAAATAGGGTCGCACGATCGCCAGTCCGGCTTCGTCGCACGAAATCGCGGCCACACTTTGATTCTCGAAACTGCAATCGATCATCAAGATCGGCCAGCCGGGGGCCGACCGCGCTGTGATGACGCCGAACTGGCCACCGTGAAAATGCAGGTCCTCGACTTCGTTGCCGATATCCTCCAGCCCCGCGCGTGCCGAGCCCAGTCTAAAATCCATATGGGACAGATAACAATGCTGCGCGACGTGAAAGCGGATCCCGATTGCGGCAGGATTGCCGGCTTCAATTTCAAGATCAATGTTGCTGGCCGCGCTATAAAAAGTTCCAGGACTGCCGTCGCGGGGCACGCCCTCACGATTTCGTCCGCCGGAAAAGTAGAGCAAGTACTTCCCCTGCCCTTCCTGAAAGCCCGGCGTGTTTTCAGCGAGCTTGAAAACAGGGCGGTGCTCGCCATAGCCAATCAGCCGAACCCCGGGCCAGACATAAACGGTGCTTCCCAGCCGATAAGTTCCGGGCGGAATAAACAGCACTCCGCCGATTCGATTTTCGGCGACTTTGTCAATCGCTGCCTGAATCGCGGGCGCATCATCCCCCATGCCATCGGCATGGACTTCAAAAGCATCTGTCGTGAGGTACGTTGCGGCTGGATCGTCGAGCGGTTCAGTATAAAAAGATTTCGAAGCGATCGATGGAGATTTCAGCATCGCAGGCTTCCGATCTTCTGTTGCGCACAGCGTGGCGAGGTCCAAAACTTTACCCGCCGACAGCGTCTGCTCCTGCCCTGCATGATTCGACGATTGAGGCCAGATAACCGTCACCGTGCTGTTACCTTGTATTGTCAAAGACTGCCCACGGATAATGACCGCCGTTCCTTCGTCGATACCCAATCCGGCGTGAGCTTTGTTCTTGGCCAACACACCGCGCAAACGCTCGACGCGATTGCGAGCCACGAAGTGCTGATCGACAACCACGTTTATCAAAAATCCAAATCCCGGCCCTGTTTTCGCGTCCCGGTCGCCGCCTTGAATCATCAGGTCAGACATGGCGGCCGCTCCGGCGGATGTTCCTCCAATGACGCCGCCCCGCTGGAGAAGGTTGTGCAGTTCTTTTTCCACCAACGTGCCACGATAGGTGGAAATCAATCGATTTTGATCGCCACCACTCATCCAGACGGCGGTGGCCTCCTGCAAGGGTTTTACGAAGTCCCGATCGTTGGCCAGCTGGCGGTCGCGTGTATGAAGCAGTTGCACAGAGACAGCACCCAGCTCACGCCAGTCCGCCAGAAAGTAGTCGGCCTCTGCGGGATCGTCGGCATAGAAGCTGGCGGTAGGCAGGACGACGATGCGTGCCCGATCGTTGCCCCCCGCCATTTTGAAAAACTCCGGCGCACATCCGCGGGTACCGCCCCCCCTCCAACGATCACAAGAGCTCCCTCGGATTCCGGCTGCCTTGTACTGCCAGTACGAACAAGGAGTAATGTCAACGTGGCCAATATTCCTAGACAAAGAGGCCAACGAATTGCACCAACCGATTTACCATGAATCAACGCGCGCATGTTTGCAAACGCCTGCGGAAGGACTTGATGACGCCGCCGTCGCGGTGCCTTGGATATGATAACGTCATCTCAGAGCGGCTCCAACTCGCTGGCGCGCTTTGTTGACGCGTCGAGTAGCTGCATATGGAGAAAAGGAATATCTGGACGCTCTTACCGACCCCAAGTCTTCCAGATCATCGACGCCAGCCGGACCCGGCGAATGAAAACGTACGTTTGGCGACCTACACCCTGGGACTGCAGATCGGGGAAGCGGTCCATCTGGAAGTCGGCGACCTGGGGCGTTTTTCGATGATTGATTGCGGCCACAGTGCGAAGGCAGATTTAGACCCTCACCCGCCGCTGAGACGGCGACCTCTCCCAGAGTGAGAGGTGGACCGCGCCGACGGACCATTATCTAAACCCTCACTCCAGCCGCGTTTGTTCTGAACCACTGTCAATTGAAGATCCGCGTGATCACACTTTGCAGCTCAAGCTGCCGTATCGGCTTGCTGATGTAGTCATCCATGCCGGCCTTCAAACAGGCTTCGCGATCACCCTTCATGGCCAGCGCCGTGATGGCGACGATGGGAATGTGTTGCCCTGTCTCCTGTTCTATTCTTCGAATCGCGGCAGTCGCTTCTTTCCCGTCGAGTTCAGGCATCAGAACGTCCATCAAAATCAAATCGAATTCGTGTGGGGACGCTCGCCATGAATCAACCGCTTCCTGCCCGTTGTTGACCATCGTGACGGTATGCCCCCACGCTCCCAACATAGCACTCGCCAAAGCCTGGTTAACTTTCGAATCCTCTGCCAACAAGATTCTCAGACTTTTTGTGCGACTGGTTGCCTGTTTATCCGCGTCTGTCGCGTCGACTGGGATCGCCGCCACCGACTCTTGAGCTTGCTCCTTCGCTGGCAGGTCGTCGTCGAGGTTGAATTGGACGATAAAGTGAAATGAGCTGCCCGCATGTTCGTTGTTTTCGCACCAGATTCGGCCATTCATTAACCGGACCAATTCGTTCGAGATCGCGAGACCCAGCCCCGTTCCTCCGTAGCGACGTGTGGTCGACATGTCGACTTGCGTGAACGGATGAAAAATGGATTCGAGTTTGTCGGGCGGAATACCGATACCCGTGTCGCTGACCTGAAAATGCAACGTCAGATAGTGCTCGGTTCGGTTCAGCTGTTCCAGAAAGACGTTGATGTCGACCCTGCCCTTGGCCGTAAATTTGACTGCGTTTCCAACGAGGTTGTTCATCACTTGCCGCAACCGCCCCTCGTCGCCGATCAAGCGAACAGGAATCTCTTCTGCCACATTCCAGGAGACAGCGACGCCTTTGGATTCTCCTTGTAGCACAAACGGTTTCATCGATTCTTCGAGAGTTTGTCTTAGATCGAACGGTCGCATGTCAAGGACGATTCCCGCGGCCTCAATCTTGGAGAAATCCAGCACCTGATTGATAATGGTCATCAATGATTCGGCCGAGTCGTGCGCGGAGGAAAGGTAGTCGCGTTGAATGTCGGTTAGTTTCGTTTCCAGCACCAATTCGGTCATGCCAATCACCCCGTTCATGGGCGTGCGAATTTCGTGACTCATGTTCGCGAGAAACTCGGATTTCAAGCGGTCAGATTCCTCCGCCTTTTGTCGCGCGGCTCGCATCTCTTCTTCAACTCGCTTCCGTTCAAAAAAACTTGGAATCCTCAAAGCGGTGCGACTGGATCGGTGATTTTTGACAAACCTGCCAAGATGCTCTTCGATTTTGTGCGGCGGAGCCATGATGAAGGTGCAAGTTTCATCTCCCGCAGCTTTGCAAGTCAGCTCGATGGCCGTCAACGGCATCCCGAAACTTTCCTCGCACCATCCCGAAGAATAGCCCGAGTTCATAATGCAAACCGGGTGTTTCGAACGCTGGCCGGCCTTGATCCAGGAGTCGGCTTCAAAGGAAAACGGATGATCATATTTAAGGAAATAGTCATCATTGGGCTGCGGTGTACTTTCGGGACTGATTTCGACAAATGCCCAACCCGAATAAGCAAAATGAACGGGACCGGCGGAAAGTTTGGCGATGGGATCCGTGACCCCCATTTTTTTGTGAAAATTCTTGGCGTCTTCCATCCCAATGACATGCGAAATGTCGAACAGGAAGTTGCGGCCAATGGCGAAAGCTTCGTCTTCTCCATAGTCGGAGTAGAGATTCTTGATCGTCGTCAGGAAGTCCACTGAAAGCGATGAAGCCCGTAGTAGCACATAGCGTTCGCCGCTGATCTCGATGGTGGCCTGCGTGGGATCGGTTCGGGTCTGGGAAAAGAACTTGCGAACGGTTTCCTGGGCCACCTCAAAAAAGGGCTTGAACGGCTCGGGAACCCGGACGGTTTCCCCCGTGACGGGCCACCGCGCGCGTTTCGAGAGCTCGACAATTTCTGCTTCCAATTCGCGAATTTTTGTTTCCAGTTGTTGTTCGCGTTTTGATTTGCTCACAGCCGCTCGCCTTGATTGCTTCGTCGGGGAATCAGTAACCAATATGATAACACTCCCGTGACAACGACAAACACGACCCGGAACTTCATTCGCTGATTATGCATCCCGGGATACACGGTCGCCCGTTAATTGTTCATACAACAGGCAGGCAAAGTGGATGATGGTGGCGAATCCCGGCAAACAGCTGCTGGCGCCGACATAATAGAGATTTGGGAAAGGGCTCCGGTAGTTCAGTCGCCGCAGATTCACATGTTTGGGATCCAGCGGAGTGCTATAACAGTTGCCCTTCGGTGCCCGCACGTAAAACTCGTTGGTCAGCGGACTGCCGATCACCTGTTCGACAATGTGCTGGGACAGCCCGGGAATGAACTCTGTTTCCAGGACGCCAACCAAATTTTTTGCATATTGCGCTTTGGCAGCCTGATAGTCATCCTCGCTGTGATCACGGAGTTTACGAAAGAAATCGTAGCTGCATGGGGCGACCATCACCAGTTGCTCACATCCTGCAGGTGCCAACACCGCATCATGTGTCCGTAGCGTTGGCGAATTGCAGAAGAAGTAAGGTCGATCAGGAATCTGATCGCCCAATTGATCATCATAGACTTCGTTCAAGTCGACTTTCGGATGCCAAAACAGGTTCGGTTCTCCGAAACCATAGCTTCGCAGATCGATATTTTCGAGTCCCAGATAAACGCTCACGACGCTGGTCCCATAGTCGTAATCAAGTTTCTTGCGAAATGCGGTCGGAAAGTGCTCCGCACCGATCAGATCCAGGCTCAACTTGGCGTCGCCGTCAAACAGAAATTGGTCGGCGGTAAAACTTTCCCCGCCCGCCGTCGTCACCGAGCGGGCTTTTCCGTTGGCGACTTCGATCCGGGTGATCTCGGTGGAGAGTAGCGCTCGGCAGCCGGGCTGTTGTTTGACGATCCGCCGCAACGACTTCATCACGTGCATAAAGCTTTGGGCGGGATAATAGGCGCCCTGGTCATAGCTCCCGACACCACCCGCTTGTACAACCAGTGACAGGTCACGGGGTGGTGCCCAAAAAATGGCGCTTTGTCCCGCCAGGATCAATCGCAACTCGACGGGAAAACCAAGCTTGTCAAACAGGTCCTCAAGTGTCCATTTCAGGTAGCGAATGATGTGTGAATAACGTCGGGGGTGAGCCAGAACCGTTCGCCATGAAAATCCAATCGGCAATTGATAAAGTTGCAGGTGGATCTTGGCAATGATTCGGTAATATTTCTTCAATTCGGCGGCGTGCGCCGGAAATTTTTCGGTCAGCCGCTGACACTCCCGTTCAAATCCGCTGCCGATCGTATAGTCAATTCCGGGCGCGACGATTCGATCGAAGCCTTCCGGATCCAGGCGATGAAAGGTGACTGTTTCCTCCAAGCCCAGCTTCTTGAGCATCTGGTAGACGCGCTCACCGGGCCCACAGTCCCAGACATAGTGTAATTCGGCGCAAAACGAAAACCGACCTTGGCGGAAGGTGTGACCATAGCCGCCGGGCACCTCGTGCCGTTCAAATAGGATGACTTTGTGACCCGCCTGGGCCAGCAAAGCGCCCAAGGTAAGGCCCCCGATACCCATGCCAATGACTGCATAATCGTAGTGGTCGTTCGTCAAAACCGTTGACATCCAAAATCTACCTGTCTGGTCCCGGAAAAGATTGTCAAAGCAACGGGGCAATTATCATACCGTGCGCACCGACAAGGCTTTTGGCCCCTCAACTTCGATTGCGGCGGGCAAACGCGAGGTCGTACGATTGTGCGATTTGGCGCGCTACGAATTTCGAGATAGCGCGATACCGACCGACACGACTCGGTTTTGCAGTTCGCGTTGACAATCGCTGGCCTGCAGGGAACGATTGGTCCTGTCCCGATGATTTTTGGCAGCCTTCCCGGACACAACGTGGCCAACATCTGCTGATTCACGGATCGCGTCCCATCACACCACTTGCGAATGCGATGACAAACGACAAACGGACCGTTACTCAAAATTTCGATTATCTTGACTACGAGGCAATCGGAAACGAGCTGAAACAAATCCGGGCAGAACTCGATGCGGCTCGGAGCCCAGCAGACTTCGGACATTTGCGAAAAATCGAACGCTGGGGCCGACTGTGCAGTGCGGCTGGCTTTGCTACGGCCTGGATGATGCCAAACCCGATCTCGGCGTTCCTGATCAGCCAGGGAAATTTTACGCGGTGGACCATGATAACCCACCACGTGACGCATCGCGGTTACGACAAAACGCCCGGGATTCCGCCACGATACACCAGCAAGTTATTTGCTCGTGGATGGCGTCGCTTTGTCGACTGGCTGGATTGGATCGTTCCAGAGGCCTGGGACCAGGAACACAATATCTTTCACCATTACTACACGGGCGAACTCACCGACCCCGACCTTGTCGAGCGGAACGTCGATTTCTTTCGCGAGTGGCGATTGCCTCGGCCGCTCAAGGCGCTGGCGATTTTCTTTTTCATGTGTACCTGGAAGCTGATTTACTACGCGCCCAATACGATCTGGATTATGCAACAAGTACGTGCGCGCAAACAAAAAGCACCATCCGAACAAGGCAAGTTGCGCGAAGTCATGTCGGACGATCATCACCCGGTTGAAACGCTGCGACTGCTGCTGCCAATCTCTCCGGCGGGTCGGGAATTCTGGCGGCGGGCCGTGCTGCCTTACGGAATGGTGCGTTTTGTTCTGACACCCTTGCTGTTTTTACCCTTTGGGCAATGGGCGGCGACCTGCGTTTTGATCAATGTGGCGATGGCCGAAATCTTCACCAACATTCACACGTTTCTGACGATTGTACCCAGCCACGCCGCCAGCGACTTGTATCGCTTCACGACCCCTGTTTCGAATCGGAACGAATTTTACGTGCGGCAGATTGTCGGCACTTCGAATTACCATTGCGGCGGGGATCTGAATGATTTCATGCACGGCTGGTTGAACTATCAAATCGAACATCACCTGTGGCCGGATTTGTCGATGCGGCAATATCAACAGGTTCAACCGCAGGTACAGGCCGTTTGCAAAAAATACGGCATCCCCTATGTTCAGGAAAGCCTGTTCACGCGATTTGTCAAACTCTGGAAAATCCTGCTCGGCGTTGAGTCGATGCGAGTCGGCGATACGTCCAAACAGGGCAACCTGACATTGACTGATGCGACCCTCACGGCGCCGAATTGAACTGGCCGCAATCCGTGCTTCGGTGAGCCCCGAGTCTTACCGACCGATCGTCCACAGGAACTGATCCGTGTTTGACGAAAATTTTTGCCGTGGATTCGTCGATTGGAAACGAATGCGAGCTTCCACGAGGAAGGTTGCCTGATCAACGAATCGGCCCAAACCACCGATCACAGCGACCGTCGCTGTCGAATCAATCAGATTAGTCGCGTTCCTTGTGTCGACCAACTCCCAGGCACTTGCGACGTAATCCCACAATTCGATGGTCTGGATCACCGGCGATCGGGCAAATACAGCACCCTCCAAAGTGACTTCGAAGCTCGCAGGATTAGCCGTTCGACTCAGGCCTGCGACCTCAATTTCTGTACGCGACTGGGTGTCCGTGCCACTGCGCCGGATAACAAAGTCAACATTGTCACTCGCGGCCAGGCTGGCTTCGTCACCGGAAGCGTATACGCCGCGGGTAACAGTTACCGAATCCGGCACGGAAAACTTTGGCTCGGAATAAAAACCACCGGCGCTGAACGCCGAACTGATGTTCAGCTGCGAAAAACCTGAGGAAGAGCTCAGGATGTTGTCAAAGAAGTCCGGCAACGAATCGTAGCTTACCAGATAGACTTCGTTGTCGGTGCGGTCAGCATCGCTTTCCAACAACACATGGTATTGACTCCCGTCAAAGTCCAACCCGCCGGCACTAAACGCCGAACTGATGTTCAGCTGCGAAAAACCTGAGGAAGAACTCAGGATATTGTCAAAGAAGTCGGGCAACGAATCGTAGCTTACCAGATAGACTTCGTTGTCTGTGCGGTCATCGTTGCTTTCCAGCAACACGTGATATTGCAAGCCATCAAAAGTAAAGCCGCCGACGCTGAACGCTGAACTAACATTCAACTGAGAATAATTTGAGGAAGGACTCAGATTGTTATCAAGGAAGTCCTGAAATGAATCGTAGCTCGCCAGATAGACTTCGTTGTCCACGCGGTCATCGTCGCTTTCCAACAACACGTGGTATTGCAGGCCGTCATACGTCATGCCACCGACGCTGAACGCCGAACTGATGTCCAGTTGCGAAAAATTTGACGATGAATGCAAAATGTTATCAAAGAAGTCCGGCAATGAATCGTAGCTCGCCTGGTACACCTCGTTGTCTATTCTGTCAGCATCGCTCTCCAACAAAACGTGGTAGTAATTCAGAGAATCAACGGCCGAGACAACGCTGCCACAACCGATGAATACCAACAGGAGAGAAAAAAATCTCAAAATCGCCCGCATTTCCCCACCTCCTGAAGTACGAATTATTTGTTGGTTTGCCCCCGACGTTTGTCGCACGAACTTCAAGTATCATACACCTCCAAATGAGGCATTCCAGTTAGTTTCGGCGAGGAGTACACCAAATGAACCAGTGCGATTTGAAGATAGTACTTAGGGAGCACCGCTCCAGACGGTTCCGCCGATGTGTGCTTCCGCTAACCACCTGCCTGACGGTGCTCTGCTTCGCCAGTCTATTAGCCGCCGACCGGTATCCCCGCAACCGGCAAGTCGACGTACTGCATTACGTTTTTCGGCTGAAGCTGCAAGATGATTCTAATGAGATCGACGGGCAAACCAGCGTCGATATTCGTTTTCGCGAAGCGGGTGTCGAGCGATTCGAGTTGGATTTGACTGGCAAGGCGAAGGATGATGCAAAAACCGGCATGACCGTTTCTCGCATAACGGTTGAAGATTCCGAGCTGAAATTTGAGCATCGGGACAATCGGCTCAGGATCGAACTCGATGAGAAGATCGTGGGAAAGATCGACAAAGGCCAGTCCCTACGGATCAATATCGATTATCGCGGAACGCCGGCAGAAGGGCTCGTCATTCGTAACAACAAGCACAACGAGCGTACGTTCTTCGCCGACAATTTTCCCAATCGCGCGCGGCACTGGCTGCCAGTGCTGGATCATCCGTACGACAAGGCGACGTGCGAATTCATCGTGACGGCTCCCAAGTCCTACCAAGTGGTTGCCAACGGAAAGTTGATTGACGAACTGGCCGACGAAGGAAACACGCGGCGAACTCACTGGAAGCAAAGCGTGCCCATTTCGACTTACCTGATGGTGATCGGCGCCGCCAGGTTCGCGACCCAAGACGTGCAGCCAGTCAATGGCATCCCCATTCAAACGTGGGTTTTTCCTGAAGACCAGGACGTGGGCTTCGCTGTGTTCGGCGAAGCGGGTAAACCGCTTAAATTTTTCATCGATCGAATCGGACCGTATCCGTATGAAAAACTGGCCAACGTTCAATCGACCAATCGATACGGCGCGACGGAATTTGCCAGCAGCATTTTTTATGGTGAAGACGTCTTCTCACGCGGCAACGGCTTTCCAATCATGGTTCACGAGATCGCCCATCAGTGGTTTGGCGATTCGATCACGACCAATGACTGGAATCATGTCTGGCTGAGTGAAGGATTTGCGACATACCTGACTCACCTGTACTTTGAAGCGGAAATGGGGCGGCAAAGATTGGTTGAAGGAATGCAACAGGACCGCCAGCGCGTGATCCGCAGCGCTGCGAGCCATCCCGATCAGCCACTGGTTGACGAGCGGTTGCCGGTCGAGCGGACGTTGACCGGAGACGCCTACCAGAAGGGTGCGTGGGTGCTCCACATGTTGCGTCACAAAATCGGCGACGAACATTTTTGGAACGGGCTGCGCGAATACTACCAGCGATACCGCGAAAACAATTGCAGTTCGGCAGACTTTCAAAGAGTAATGCAGGACGTGTCCGGTACCGATTTAGGTGAATTTTTTGAGCAATGGTTGTATGCACCGGAATTTCCCAGGTTTGCCGGAAACTGGCGATACGAGTCAGCAACAAAGCAGGTCGTCATTAAACTTCAGCAAACGCAAAAATTTCACAAATTCAACGTGCCATTGGAAATCGGCTTGTTTTACGAAGGCAGTCCAAAGCCGATTGTCAAACAGGTGCAAGTCAGCGGCGCAAGCGATGTGTTCCGGATCCCTTCGGAGCTAGTTCCGTCCAAAGTGGAACTCGATCCGGATACCTGGCTGTTGATGGAATCAACATTTGAAACGAAGGCCAGTTTTGTTTCCGATTAACCGCCGCTGACTTTCTCAGGCGCATCCGGAATCAAGAAACCAAGGTGATGCGCCGCATGCGCGGCGTGAAATTGCTCGAATACTGCATGGTCCATTTTGCCGAACCCCAGATGAGGGTGAAGAAAGCCATCGTGACTCTGAAAGCGTTTTACGCTTGCCGAATACGCGGTGACCTCTGCCATGTCATCCAAGTCAGACGGTGGAACGACATGGCGGCCGTTCGGATCCCAGCCGGCGAGTCGCCGCGCAGGAGCCGGGGCAAAAGCAGCCATCGCATCAAAGGACGCGCCGGTGCGAAGAGACCCATCCACGTCGGATATCCATTGATGCTCGAATCGTAGGTCAACCGCAGGTGTCGACAAACCTGCCCCAGGGACCAATTGCCCAATCGGCGTATCCTGATTTCAGCAGATCCTGACAATCGAGAAATGAGAATCACCAAGACGCGTTCAGCAGTCAGGAAAATTTAGTCATAGCGGTGCACGAATTATGTCATCGTTAAAGTTAACGCGAGGTCGGCAATCAATCGTTCGACGTAGACGTGTAACAGGCATCTTGCCGTCTACGGTGTCAATGTGTCGACGCATTTTTGACAGGCTGGAAGCTGGGTCCCTCGGGAGCATTCGGTGACAAGTTGGAAACTTATCCCATCACATTCGGAAAATCTGGAGCTAACCTGCACGGTCAATGCACTCAATTGACGAGCTCGACGATCCGGTCGCTTGATTTCGATCCAGCAATTGGGATAGAAACGTCGGCCGGATGATGTTGTCGTTATGGCAATTGTCGAACGCAAATCGTTCATTACAAACAGTCGTTTTATTCCGGATCATCGTATGGCCAGCGAACCAAAACAAGCAGATGCGGATCGCGATGCCCGACGGCCTCCACCCGCCATTGCTCGCTGGGTTGTGCTCGTCCTGTTGAGCATCATGATGTTCGGGAATTACTACGCTTACGATGCGGTCGCGCCGCTGGCCGATAATTTGCAGCGACTGCTGGGGTTTACCGATGTACAGATTGGAACCCTCAACGCCATTTACAGTTTCCCCAACATCTTCATGGTGTTGATCGGTGGGATTATCGTCGACCGGATCGGAACGCGAAGGTCTTCCCTTATATTCGCGGCGATCTGTCTGGTGGGAGTCGCCGTGACGGCCGCCACACCGAATTTTTATGTGATGGCGGCGGGGCGATTAATCTTTGGTTTGGGCGCCGAGACGATGATCGTCGCGATTTCGGCGGCGCTCGGCCAGTGGTTCGTAGGCCGCTCGCTGGGGTTTGCGTTTGCTTTGAATCTCAGCCTCGGCCGAGCGGGATCGTATGCGGCCGACGTCTCTCCTGTATGGGCTTCGTCTTTTTACGATCGCGGCTGGCAACCGCCGCTCGTGTTGGCGGCGGTCCTGAGCGGGATTGCCTTGGCCGGTGCTGTCGTCTATTACCTGTTTGAGCGCAGCGCCGAAGCACGATATGAACTTTCGCGTCCGGCGCCGCCGGACAAGATCATCTGGAGCGACTTGTGGCGTTTCGATTTGTCCTTCTGGTATATCGTCGGGTTGTGCGTGACGTTTTACTCCGTCATTTTTCCGTTTCGCAGCACTTTCTCCATCAAGTACTTCCAGCACGCCCACGGATTGTCGTTGGAAGCGGCGGGCACGATGAACAGCTACGTTTTTGCCGCGGCGATTTTTGCGACACCGGTGTTTGGATTGCTGGTCGACAAGATCGGTCGGCGATCCTGGTTGATGGCCTTCGGAACGTTGCTGTTGCTGTTGGCGTTTCCGATCCTGGCATACACCAAACTAAGCCTGTGGGTCACAACGGTCTTGATCGGGATTGCGTTTTCGCTGGTGCCGGCGGTGATGTGGCCATTGATCCCGTACCTGGTTCGTCCCAATCAACTGGGGATGGCCTATGGATTGATGTTTATGCTGCAGAACCTCGGCCTGACGGTTTGTAACCTTGCGGCGGGATGGCTCAATGACACCAACCAGGCGAGCGCGGAAAATCCGGGTGGATACCTGCCGATGCTGTGGCTGTTTGGTTTGCTTAGCCTGTTTGGGCTCGTGTTCGCGTGGCTGCTTTATCAGCGGGAAATCGGCAGCCATGGTCACCACCTGGAGCGACCCGTACCAAAGTCCAAGCTCATTGACTGAATTCAAAGTGGCTCGGTGGTCCCCACCGAGACTGCACGGCGGAGACCGAACGCACGCAATGCAAACGAAAATTTTGCTTCATTGCGTTTTTTGATAGATTGCGTGTTCGGATCCCAATATTATTTACGTGGGTCGCTTCTGCCGGATGCGACTCTGGCCGATGATTCATTTTTGCCGAATGCGACTCGGACCAGAGTCCTATTTCAATTCAAAAATCGGCGTTGCGGTTTTGTCAACGAAGGCGGCCAGTTCTTGTTTGATAAAGACATTGGATGAAACGATCTTGTTGCCAGCGTTGAGTTCGAAGGAAATCGCACCGCCCATGCCATTTTCGAATTTCACCATGATCGTGACGGATTTGTCACCGCCACCTCGAAAAGCCATTTTTTCAGAAATGCGGACCAGGCCACGCCGGGGCGCGTAGGCGGTTTGGATGCGACCAAACGAACTGAGTTGGGTGGTAAACATCTCGCGAAACCACGGAATCGCCGACTCCCACGCCTGATCCGTGAACAAAGCGCGGTACGCCTGCCTGTCTTCGTTGTTGAGCGTCGTGATGAGCTTCGTTGCGACCTCGGTGTAGCGTTGCAGCTCTTCGGCCGTGAAGGCTGGCTCATTCGTGTCGTCATGCGCATTGTCCGGCTCGGCGTCAGTTTGTTCCATTTTCCTGGCGAAGCCAGTATTGCCGGCGATTTTTGTGGCGCCGCTGTTCTGTTTTCCGAGGGCGACTTCAACGACCTGCTTGACATCGCTGGTCGTGAAATCCCGGTTGAAAATGGAACCCACAAATTTCCCGCAAATCCGCCCTTCGCGATCAATCACGATGGCACTGGGAAGGCCCCGAATCGCAAAATACTTTCCCAGCGAAGATTCGCTGTCAGGACGGTCCCACACGTTTCGCCAGGTCATTTCTCGCCGGGCGGATGTTTCGCGAGCCTCATCCGCGGATTGATCTGAATTCACTCCAATCAATTCGAACGGCTCTCCGGAAAAACTGCTCTGCATTGCTTTTTCTTGTGGGACTTGTGCCAGGCACGGAGCGCACCAGCTGGACCAAAAAATTAGCGCAACGACTTTTCCGCGAGAGTCCTTGAGATCGAATTCGCCGTTTTGCAGGTCGGTCAGCGTCAATCCGGGAACGGGGGAACCAAATGCCAGCTCCTTTAATTCCCGGATATTACTGGCAATAAGTGCGGAATAATTTTTTCCGTCAGCAGCTTCCATTGATCCGAACTCAGAATCCAGCTTATGCAGCGCATTCAATTATTCGATCTCGTTCGGCTTGGTTCAGCCAACCGGCATTCCAGGCTCGGTTGACTTCAACCCGCAGCAGTGACTTTGCATACCCGAGATCGGCGCGAAATTCTTGCGGCAGGTCTGCAGTGATCAACTTGTCAACCAATTGATCGAACACCTCGACCTCCTCGAATTGCTTCTCCGGAACAATTCGATGTAATGCCGGAAGAAACTGAGATCGCATCATCGTCCTCGCGCGACCGGATTCTTCTGGCATCTCAAGCAGCTGATGCAGCGAATCGGTACGCAGAGCTCGAGTTTGTTCGGCAGGCCCATGCCAACAAAGGCGACTGGATTCGTGAAGAATGCTGAGTAATTCACTGGGGTCCGACTCGTGTTTGGCAAGTTCCATCGTTCTGCCGGCCAGCTCTTCAAAATCATCGCTCCCCATCCCCTGGCTGATCCAGGCATCGACATCCGCGCGCAGCTGCGTTAGCGAATCTGGCGACTCGGTTGTGACCTGTGGCGTCCACGGTCCCAATCGACACGTTGCGTAAGCCTGTGAGCCAGATAGCATCCCGGACAAAAACAGGCACGCTGCAACCACCGTTGTGCACAGAAACCCGCGGAACACTTTACTTGACTTCGCCAATTCGCTGGCCATCTGTTCCTCCCATTCGATCGATAAAACCCCCGTGGCCGCGTCTGTCCCAGACACGGACGAAACCGCGACCTGATCGCGGCACCAGTCTGGGACAGACTGATCTACGTCATGCTTATCCACCGTTCTTTAGTTTCTCGATCAATTGGTTGTAACGTTTGTCCTTACGCACATTATCGAAATCTGAATCGTTTTCCACCTGGTTGACATCACCAAAACCCAATTCGATCGCTTTTTCCAACGCCCCGAAAGCCTCGTCGGCCTGATTCTTGAGCGAATAGGCGCAAGCCAGATTGTAAGTCGCGATCCCGGCGAATTGCTCGAACTCGGCGGCCTTTTTGTGAATTTCGATGGCTTTGTCCAGCTCACCGCTGGCGTGCAGGCAATAGCCATATCGAAACCAGGCATCGCCGTTTTTCGGATCCAGCTGCGTGACCTTTTCGTACACTTTCGCCGCTTCCGCAAACGACCCCTCATTCATCAGTTCGTTCGCGGTTTCAGTCAGCTGATCCAAGTCCAAGTTTGCCGTTTCGGTCTTGTCCATTTGCTTTGCATCGTTCGCAGCCAACTCAGTGATTTGGGCGTTCGCCAATTCGATGGCCTTATCCAAAGCCAACTCCGCGGAAACTTCGACGTGTGGTTTTACGCCAACACCTTCCCAATTCGTCTCGGTGATCGGATTGATCGCCCGGGCGAAAGGCATTGTGACATGCATTCGCGGGCCAAGCGTCACCGGCATCACCGGATGAGCCCCTCCGCCGGTTGTCTCGCCAACGAGGGTACCGCGCTTAAGATTTTGAAGATTGTAGGAAAATTCTTCGGCTCCCGAGAACGTGTAGGAACTTGTTAGGACAAACACTGGCACCTCAGGTCCGAACTTCTTGCCAGGAACTTCTTTCTGTGTCCAGGTTTCTGTGGTCGTGTCAGTGGGTCGGTTGTAGAAACTGTTCAAATGCACCGGTTCTTCGAACAGGTAACTGCTCAGATAGGCAATCATCTCGGGCGAGCCGCCACCGTTTTCGCGCAGGTCAAAAATCAACGCTTTGCTGTTAGCCAGGAATTTCATCGCGGCAGCAGCTGTCTTTTGGGCCGCGACATCACCTGAGAAAAAGTTGAATTTCAAATACCCAATCCCACCAGGCAACATTTCAGCCTTGACAAAGCCATGATTGTCGACCGGGCGATAACCCACGCGTTCACCAGGGTTGCGTGGCGAACCGGCGCGCACACGAAGGTGTTTGTCATTGCAGATTTCGCGTAGTTGATCGGTTAGCCGCGTGGCAAATCCACTTTCGTCGTCGATATCGTCGTAATCACCGTCCGCGACCGATTTTTCGACGGCGCTTGCCATCGTTTCGCCGACTTCGGGGAAAACATACTTCGCACGCAACTGCTTCGCCAGCCGTTCGATCACGTCGGCCTTATCGTCTGAGTTCAAGGGTGTGTCAGTTGAGGCGCTGATATCTTCGCCGCCACCCATTTCAAGTGCAACCGATTTGATTTTGTGCGGCGCTTCGTCAGTGAGCGTCAGGGTCAAGACGACACGTGGACCGTTGGATGTTGTACAGACGGCTGAAATTCGATTCTCCGAAGAATTGGCAATCTTGTTAATCGTCAATTCGCCCAACTGCAAGCGAATTTCGTCCGTTTGCATTTTACGTCGGTTGAGCGTGGCCTCATCGTTTTCCGCAAAGCCGTCTTTCAGGAAAGCCGAGCGGACTTCGTCGTCGGAACTGTTGATGGATTCGATCAGCTTGGTGAGACTCTCGCCGGCCGCCGTTTCCGGAATGGCGTCCTGAGCACTCGCCAAATTGGCCGAGCGTTGAAACAACAGACTCGCAACGATAACAACAGTGAAAAAGTACTTGCTTCGATTCACGATCTTCTCCTTGTTTGAAAGTAGTGGCCACTCGGCGGTTCTTCCAGGTGGGATAAGTTCCCAGCTTGTCAATTGTCACGACAATCAAGCCGCCAATCCCACGTTTGGTAACAGCGGACGCCCTACATTATTCCAAAATTGAACCCGTATATTACTTGATTTTTTCAAAATTTGTAGCAATAATTGTCACCATGACAATCTGGACCCCCGAACTTCGCCACTGACATCAAAAGCAAGTACGAAGCGATTGCTGCTGCACATCGGAGACGATATCGCCAGCGGCAAATTACTTCCGGGCCAGAAAGCTGCCAACTCAGCGCGAATTATCCAAACGACTGGCGGTGACCATCGGGACCGTGGGTCGCGCGTATGCGCTGGCGGAAAAGCGAGGCTTGATTTCGCTGGAGATTGGACGCGGTTCTTTCGTGCGTTCTTTCGAAGACCGCGTTGACGACAACGGAGATCGACAACACGTCATCGACCTGGGATTGAATCTCCCGCCCGTTACGGAACAACACGAACTGCTGGCTCGCACTCTGGCCCAGATTGCCAATTCTCGCGATATCGTGTCGCTGTTCGGAAGTGCGCCGATCGATTCGTTCGAGCAACATCGCGTGGCCGCCGCGAAATGGTTGAACGATCGAGTTGCCTGTTCGGCGGCTGAAGTCTTGATCTGTACCGGAACTCAAAACGCACTGATCTCTTCGTTGGCCACTTTGTGCCAGCCTGGCGATGCGGTGCTGGTGGAAGCGTTGACTTTTCCAGGCATGATTGCCGCGGCGAAACTGCTGCAGCTGGTGCTCGTTCCGGTTCGCATGGATGAGCGAGGGATCATTCCGTCAGAACTTGAACGGGCGGCAAGCAACGCAAAGGTTCTGTATTGCATTCCGACGAACCAGAATCCAACAACGGCCACGATGCCCACCAGCCGTCGCAGGAAAATCGCAAAAATTGCCGCGATTCGAAATCTGTGCGTGATTGAGGACGACGTTTACGGAAAGTTAATCGAGGCGGCACCGGCTCCGATCGCATCCATCGCACCAGATCGTACGTTCCTGATTTCTTCGTTGGCCAAGACATTATCCGTTGGATTGCGGCTGGCATTCGTACGCGTACCCGACAACTACCGTGAAGCGATGATGATGAATATGCGGGCTTCCAATTTCTTCCCTGCTCCGCTGCCCTGCGAAATTGCAACGCGGTGGATTCACGACGGTACCGCCAACAAACTTTTGGCTGAGTTGCTTCAGACGGCACGACGGCGGCAAGAAATCGCGCGGGAGTTTTTCGACAGCGAACGATTTCAAGGCGATCCCGTGGGCAATCATCTGTGGCTGAAATTGCCGGATGCCTGGTCCGGCGAAACCCTCGAACGGGCAGCCAAAGAAAACGGCGTCAACGTTTACTCGGCCGCGTCGTTTACGGTCCCCAACATCCCAGTTCCCAACGCCATCCGGATTGCCTTGGGTGCCGCCCGCAACGAAAGTGAATTGCGAATCGGCTTGAACGTACTCGCCCGCCTGTTGAACGAACGAACGACTACTCCGGTCGCCCGGTATTGATGTTACCGGACGTGGATCGTCAGCCGCAACATGCGGCGGTTGTCGCTCCGCTCGCTATTCTTGATCATCACCTGCGTGGCGATTCTGGTCGCATTTTTCTGTTAGTCCGCCTTCACTGCTGATCGTTTTCGCCCCAAACTTGGGCAAAATATTCGTTTACTGGTTACGCTTTGGGTGTCACCACGATTTTGTAGCGCACTGGCTGAACAGCAGCTTTCGCTGTCTCGTAAGCCGCTTGGTCCAGCTCATTCATTTTGCGGCGCAGTGTATCAAGTGCCGTTTGGACTTCGGGGTCTTCGGCGAGCGGACCCTTGAGCTGGCGAAAATTGGTTATGAACCCTTTGATCATGGACGTTTCATACGCCTGCTTTTGCCCAACCTGGTTCAGAACTTCATTGAATGGTTCGACAAACGGATTTTCGAGAAACTCCGCCGCCAGGTTGACGCCTTCGCTCAGCTGTTGTCGGCTGAACGTTTTCCTGGAGCCTCCGAACGTCACTTCGGCCTCGGGAGTCGAAAGATTCTTTACGATTAAGGTAAAGCGGTTCAAATCCTGATTAAACGGCGCATAGGGCAGAATGCTGGCCGTGCCGTTGGGATCTTTTTCATTGCCGGAAAATCAAAATGGATAGCCTGGGCAAGCTCGTAAGACGCAGGTCGCGCTGCGATCGTTGCGTTCGCGAGGAGGGGGGTGAGTCAATGAAAACTCGACGGGTAAGCGAGTTAAATAAACGCCGCCCAAACGATTCACTCGCCGCTGGTAACGACGCCAATTTCCTTTAGCCATTGCTCGCAGAGACGGGGCCACTGGGAGGCACCGGGCAAGCCTTTGGCCAAGCCGACTCCGTGACGACCCTTTGGAAAGACGTGCAGTTCAGCGGGAACATTGTTCTGCTGACACGCGAGGAAATAGTCAATGCTGTTTTGAACGGGCACGGCAGAGTCTTCGGCCGTGTGAAACAGAAACGCCGGCGGAGTCTGTTCGGTAACTTGCGTCGCGTTGGATAGACTTTCCAGTAATTCCGGAGCCGGGTCCGCGCCGATCAGATTTCGCTGGCTCCCCAGGTGCGTGTAGGGCTTGCCAAATGTGATTACCGGATAACAAAGGATACTGAAGTCGGGCCGTGACGAAACTCTCGCAATCGGGTCATCCGACGACTCATCGATTTTGGCGAAATGCGTCGAGACCGTCGAACAAAGATGTCCACCGGCGGAGAATCCGAGCACGCCAATTCGATTCGGATCAATGTTCAGCTCTTTCGCTCTGGCCCGGAGTGTTTGGATCGCGCGTTGGGCATCCATCATCGGCACAGGATGTCCGTAGCCCTTTCCGTCATTCCCCTTCCCTCGAAGACGATACGTACAGATAGCCGACGTCACGCCAAGCGAATGAAACCAATCCGCAATCTGATAGCCTTCATGATCCATTGCGAGACCGTGGTAGCCACCGCCCGGGAGAATTACGATCGCGGCCGTCGGCTCGGGTGAGGCCACCCTCGTGAGAATCAACTGGGGAACGTCTCCCTCGGTGGAAAACGTCGAGAGCGGTGGAGTTCCCGACCACAGAGACTCGCTTGTCCGATCCGGCACTTGCGGTGTTTGAGATTCCGCGTCCGCAGAATTCTGGGAATAGCTGGAATTGCAAATGAACAGAGCCATTAGCAGGAAAGTCGTCGGGATTACGTTACGCATTGCGAATCCTCGGGTTCATGTTTTTGTGACGCGGTCAATTCGCTGATGACGTTAGGTTAGAAACTTGTATTTATCCCAAACATCAGGGAGTCGGCAAGAGAAATATCGGGCGCATTGCTGATAAATTCGAGCTTACGTGAAAACACGTAACCGATCTGGAAACCTAACTTGCGCCCGGCTGTGAAACGGGTGCCAGCGATTGGCGTCGGAAGCGACTCCCACCCGGCAACCACACGCCAGTCTTTGTAGGTTAGTTGGTCATTCATGCGATCAGGACGCTCATAGGCCCAGGTGGTTCCGCCGAGTTCCATGCCAACATATGCCCATCGCTGTCGAGATTCACTTTCCGAAAGCAGCAACGAGACTCTTGGTTTGGGGAACGTTAGATCGACTTTCAAATCTGGTCTTGGATTCCAAACGGCCCCGATCGCAGGCACGACCGGGAGATCGTTGCGACCGATGGCGATCGCGCCCAGCACCCATTGCCACTTGTCACTGCGCTCGTAAACGGCAAAGAGCCCACCGCGAAACTGCCACGCGTCACTTGTCGTATTTCGGTTGTCCGTCGCCAACGCCACGCCGAGCATGGATCTCAGCATCCACTTTTCCTTGATCGGGCGCACCCAGGATAGCCCCAGGGAATATTGATACAAATTTGGTGGCAATCCAAATGTGTCGGCGGCAACCAAATCGGTGTATACCAAACCGACGCTAATCATCGGCGGAGGCGGTCCAAAAAACGGATAAGTGGGAACGGTGACTCGGATATCGTAGTTGGAAAAATCGAAGTCGCTGGCTATCAACCAGTCGGAGCGGAATGCAAATTGGGGCCGCATCAGCGAACGAAGCGTGGCCGGCGACATTGCGCCTTCGCTCGGTGACTGCGTGTCAAATTGAGTTGGTGCGAGTGGGTCTTCGGCCAAATATTCGCCAGGTGACACCAAAGTTTCATCACGTAGATAATTGGATGGCTGCCAATGCGACTCTTCTCCGCCGCTTTCAGCCGTTTCACGAGCCTGTGCCTCGGCCGCATGGCTTGCATCCTGACCAACGGTGCTTAGTAGCGATAGAAGCACCAAGGCAATGATTGGAAACGGGTGACTGTGTCGCAAGATAGACCTGCCAGTGATGTTCGGTCGAGTGGTTGGCGAGTTTGGCATGCACACGTTGTGAAGAAGCAGGACCGTATTCCTGCAGTACTCATTAACCGAACCCTGCAACAGTAATAACAGTTTCTGGAAACGCTACCACTGCGGCAGCCAGCAAAAAAGGGACTGGCAATGACCAGTCCCGTTGGTAATTTCGTGTTGTCAGAGAACGCTATTTTGTGGTTTCGGCTTTGTATCTTTCGATCAAATTCAGCTGCGCCCTCAAGGCCGCGTTTTCTGCCCGAACGTTGTACATCTCTTCCATCAATTCCATGTGGTGAGCCATCGCTTCGACCTCGGCTTGCAGCCGGGCGTTTTCCACATGCATTTCCATCAGCTGCTGCATCAAATCATCACGGGTTGAATCAGTTTTTGCGCTGGCCGCTTCTTGATGGCTGGCTAACTGCAAATGCGTATCCGCGCGGCAGGCTGGGGCATCGCAGGCCAGGTTTCCATGACATGCCGGACAGGCTGTCTTGGCACACGCGGCGGGGCATTCACCGTCCCGGCAGGTGTCGGCCTCGTTGGCGTTGAAGTGGACATTTCGGAATTGCGAGTTGATCACCGGAACGTTTGAAAAGAAAGGAACGTTGGACCAGATTGGAGATTCGCCGTCGCAAGTCATCTGGACCTTGACTTCCCGAGGCTTGTCAGCGCAACACGCGTCTGCGCAAGATTTACAGCTAGTGCAACCATCTTCGCAGTCGTCGCAACAGGTCTTGCAATCGCCGCAACAGGTCTTGCAGTCGCTGCAACATGTCTTACAGTCGCCGCAACAGGTCTTGCAGTCGTCGCAACAGGTTTCGCAGTTCGTCGTCGCAACATTTTTCGCAATCGTCGCCGCAACATTTCTTGCAATTGTTATCAAACACAAAAATGTCGCATTCTTGCTGCATGGCATGGCCAAATACTTGCTTGAGAAATGGCAATTTAGTCAAGAAAGGAATCTCGCAATTAACGCTCACCTCAAGAGTAAACTCTTTCTGCTTCGAAGTTGCTCGCTTGCTAGTCGTCTCATTTTGTTTCGTACCTTTAGGTGGAATTTCAACTCCGACCAGCTCAACTTCGATGGTCTGGCAATTCGGGCATTTCTGGCAGGAATCGGCGTCCTGGGCGGTAGCGGCTAACGACGGGATAATCATTGCCGCAATGACGGCAAGAGATAGCATTCGGGACATCGCGAAATCCTTCTAAAAAGGTGAACTGGTAGTATTCGAGGCATGCGCCCTGAAACAGCTAATTAGAGGAGCGACACGAAATTTGCAAGGTCGATTCAGACAGCCCGGTCCAGTGAACCCTCCCCGGCCGCGACAACGTCCGACCCTCCCAAGGGCTCATCGTACATCACAAGTTTTGCTTGCATCAAAAACACGTGGAAAACAATCCGTAAGGTTGACGCGCTTCTCCTCCCGTCCGCGGCCAACTTGTGTGGCAGAAACGAATGTTTTTCCGTTAGCAAGGTATGCTCCACCCCGAAAAACGGTTGCTCATGCCACACAAGGTGGCATGGGGCATGAAAGTATCACGGGAAAGATGTGGGTTACTCAAGCGCTAGCCCGCTCGCCCACGTTTTTGTCGTAAAGAAACGCTACTGACCACGATTCCTAGGATCCCGATTCCACGATGTCGTCTGGAAGGGTGATTCGAAAAACAGTTCCCTGATGGAAAGCACGGTGCCGATCACTCACGAAGTACAGCACTTTCGCATCGTCACTCCATTCGGGTTGCGTGTCGTTGCCCGGGTGCTGCGTGATTCGATATTCGCGTCCCGTCGCTCGCTCGATGACCCAGATATCGGCGGTCGGATCCTGGCGGGAAAAAGCCACCCACTCGCCTCTCGGCGAATACTTCGGCCCGCGTTCATGATGACTGCCGCGTGTCAATCGAACAGGTTCAGTTCCGCTCAGATCGGTCTCGTAGATGCCCCATTGCCCATTCCGATGCCAGGCGAATACAACGTGATTCCCGTCGGGTGAAAGGTCCGGCTCGGCAATTTCGCCGTCAAGGCGGAGGATAACACTACCTTGGCCGGGAGCCGTGAACAGGTACAAAGCTCCATCGCACACGGTGACCATCTTACGGCCGTCGCGGGATGGCGCAGGGGTTACACAATTCAGCTGGGGAGTCGTCCAGCGGAGGATGGACGCCGTCGCGCCATTCAAGAATTTCCGAGTGACCATGCTCTGCCAACTCGAAAAACAACGAGTTGGACTGGCGCGCGAAGCGGGTGCCAAAAACGTGTCCGGCAAACTGTAAGCCGGGCGGCACGTCGCCGTGCAACGTATAGCCCTTGTCCGAAATGGCAGAATACGCAAGTGCTCCGGCTCGGACGGTTGGAGACTCCACGATCGATGCGGCTGGTGTCACCAACACGGCCGCATCTTGATGACCGGGCGATGACGCGATCGCAGCGTGAATGAGACCGACGCCGACGATGGACGACAGGACCCACGTCGGAACCCGCCAGGGCTGCAGCTCGCGAAGGAGCAAAATCGCGATGCCTACCAGGGCACCCAGCCTCAGAAACAAGTCCGGGAATCGGTATGGCAACGGCGACGCCGCGATCATGAACAGGCAAGTCACTGCAACTGCAACCGGCCACTTTCCCTTGCGGACGAGGTACGTGTCCCAATATGCCAGTGGAACGATGCACAGAATCAAGTGATAGGAGCGCGTACTCGGAGAGATGATGAGAAGTATTAGCACGACGACGCTCAGCGCCAGCGCATCGTCGCGCGAGCGGGCGGCAAAAAACGCACAAGCCAACAGCGTGAACGTTCCCAGGTCGCGGATGAACCAAAACATGAAAGTCGAATTAACAAGTGGGTACGGATTAAGTGCCTCATCATAAAAAAACAGCTTGAGCAGCAGGCTGTTCCAGGTATGGATGTTGACTCCCGGATTGTCACCAAATCCCTGGAGTGACCTCGGCAAGACTGCGGTGGCCCAATCGACGTGCATCTCCCAGCCAAGTAGCAACACCGAGATCGCAAAGACCGACACCAATCCCACAAAAAAACCGATCACCGCTCTCCACTCCCGGCGCCACAGGAAGTAAAACAAAAGTGGAAGGGGGAATAACTTGACCGCAGTGACGATGCCCAGGAGCGCACCGGCCAGAATCCGGAATCCCGCATCGCGAAATGCCAACGCAGCCGCCACCATGAGCGTCAGCATGATGTAGATCTGCCCAAACGTGAGGTTGTTGCGGAACGAAAGTGTCGAAACCAGGAGCAGCACGAGACCCGCTGCGAACGGGAGCCCGGTTGCGCGGGCCAAGACCACCAACAGTGTGATAGTCATGACCACATTCGTTGCCAACCAGACGATACTGGCGGGCTTGGGCTCGAGCCAGCCAAGCGGGAGGAGCGTCAAGGCGGTGGGGGGAGGATTGTACCCGATCGCGCTTGGTTCGTTATCGATGCCGGCGTACACGGTTTGTCGCTGGTGCCACGGATATTCATAAATTCGCGTTGGGGCCTCGCCGCGTGTCACCATCCGTCCCGTGAGGTAATAACCGATGAAGTCCGGGTGGATTCGATGCGTTGCGGGAAAAACTGCAAACACAAGAATGCAGATGATCGCCACCAAACCAATAATCCAGTTGAACGCTCTGCCCATGTCGGATTCCGTTGTTTATCCAACCCGTCTGACAGAGCCGAGATTACTGCAAGGAGACATGATTAACGCAGGCAATGAAGTAATTTCTGGAATTCGCACGAGACGTTCTCAAGGATTGTGTCTGCCAACCGTCAGCCAGGACTTTCAGCCAAAATATACTCGGGAGGATGGATCGAAATTGGATGAGAATTCCACTCTGTCGGCAACAACGATGATTCTCAACCGCGCAGCGAGTTGAACGGTTGGCGTAAAGCTCTCATTTCGATACTAATTGGACAGCTCGTATTACGCCATTCCTTTTAGGGCGCCTGAAGCCCATTTCTGGATTGCGGCAAAGAAAAACCCTCGGTTTTGTTCCCATGTCTTTTGACGTCAACAAAGAAATCGAATTTCACCGGATTGTGGGCGAATATTACCGTCCGGGCATGGGTCGTGCGACCGGTGCTGGAAAATGAATTGTCGGGCTGGGGGAGAATCCGGCCAAAGGGCAATGCGTCCGAGTTGCCGTTGACGTTGCCCGAGTTGTAACGATTAATGACAGCGAACCGGCAGAAACCGTTGCTTAAAATGGACGATCGTTTGCGGCGGAAGCAGCGGCCGCGGAGAAAAGCTTCTTCCCCCAACGCCCCAATATCCGAGTCGCATAAGCGGTTGCCGGATTAGATTCGTTGCGTGGTCCATAAGCTTGGCGAACGAGGCCCATTGAGTCCAGTTCAACAGAAGCGACATACCCGTTGTGATTAACGTGAAACAGGTAACATCTTCCGGCGACTGCCCGAGCAGCATAACTCGCAATGCAATGCCCCATCTTTTCGCCTTCCGCCAAAACATCCCCAACGGTTCCCAGAAATCTTACTCCCGGCGACTTTGGCAGCGGAATTGGCGGTCGTTTGGTAAGCATCGATTTGCAAAGACTTGCCGTACTGCCGTCCAAAGTTCCGTTGCCGCCCAACGCTTCATGCCAGGCAATCGATTTGCGTAGCAATCCTGACAGTCCGCCGCGGTGCTCGTCCGGGAAATCCAACAGGTATTCGACCAGTGTGCCAATATCTCGTGTCCGTCGATGACTGAGAGGAAATCGAAGTTTCTTGGAAAGATTTCCGAGGGCGGCCCGGATTTGCTGGCGTGTTGCGTGAAACAAAATTTTGGCTGGGAAGTGGTAGGTGGGATCATCAACCGCACGTTCCCTGGCCAACAACAAAGTGACCAATTCCAGACGGTCCGTCAGCGGGCGTTCCAGGTACAGCAACCTCAGGTTGAACAACAGCGAGCAGGGGATACCACCCGGCAACCGCATCAGCGTGCGACTCAAGCTGGGGTACTTTGCGCCGGTGGGTGAACAGGCGTCTTGCCAGTTCGCCAGACACGCAATCACCTCCGCCGGTTGACACAAATCCTGGTCGTCGCCGCGAACGTCCCGAAATTCAGAAGGCTCCGGTGATTGCTCGGTTGCGATTGAAGCTTGTGCCTGTTTCTGCGCTTGGCAGAGTTCGTCGGCGATCGTTACCAAAGCGGCAGCAGCCCGATATCTTTGGATGTCCCGGGTCAGATATCTGTCCTGGTACAGCAGCGGCTCATGCAACAGCGCTGGCGTGCGGCGACCGGCGGCAAAAACGGCTTTCTGGACTCCCCAGATCGATGGGTCTGCCTGGGCAACCAGCCGTCGCCATTGCTCGAACATGCGGCCACCGAGTGCGCGTCGCGTTTGGCTTACCGCCCATTGCCGGACTTTCCAGAGCGGTCTTCGATCTCGAGGCGGTTGCCATTGTGACATCAATCCTTTGGCGACCAGATCGGCCAATCGTCGGTACTGAACAAGATTTGTATCGGGAAGTTGAGACGACTCCGATATCAGCGATCCATCTTCCGCGATATCTTCGAACAGCTTCAGTTGCCTCACTTGTTCGACGCTGATTCGAAACCCCGTTTCGCAAAGAGACACATCGACCGGTACGCGATTGGCCGCCTCGATACGAAACCCGTCATTGCGCGTCAGAAAACGGTACCTGCTGGTTTTCCCGTCCATGAGTTCGGCCCTCCCTTGGCCCGAGCCTGGAAATTGTCATCCGAGATTGACTTTTCTGTTATGGCTCTCGCGCACCCCATTGTTCAAGTCCCGTGGCACAAAAAACATGAATGCGAGTTTTTTGCAATCCATTCGACTCCAAAAAATCATTTTGTGCGGATGTACCAAGCGCGACGCTGTTTATAACTTGTCGAAAATCAGACCTTCTCGCGCACGGCGAAAGCGAACTGGATAGGAGTTTCGGCGAGGCACCAAATCGCAGGAGCAACGGAGCATCAATCAGCTTAAGAAGCGGGGCACCCAGATCTGGTAGGGCTGGATTGTCGAAATTTTGGGCGCGATGCTCGTGGTGGTCCTGTACACGATTCGACAGGCGCGGCACCCAGCAAGAATGCTGGCACCATCAAGCCAGGTTCTTCCGAAGATACTCGGCAATTTCGGAAACGAAATGGTGCACGGATGCCTCGGCGATCCGGTGCCCGATCACGGCATCAATTGCTTTACCCACCAACCCAAGCGGCGGTTCGTATTCGCCCTGAAAATCCAGCTGCGTCTCGGACGCCGTGATGGGATAGACATGTAGCTGGGCTTGCATGACCGGAAACAGTCCCGATGCTTCGGCGGCTTGCCATTCGAGCCGCACAGTCATCTTCTTTTCGAAATCACTTTCGATGTCCACAAAGCTTTTGACGTTGACGAGCACCTCTTTGCCAATCCGCACGCCGGCCACTTTGACGTGCAGACCGGCCGCCACTTTGCCAGCGCGGGTCTCGGCCGCTTGGGTGGCGTCATGAAAGATCTCGTTGCTGTGCGATGTTAAGGCTTCACATACCTCCGCGAAGGGGTGGTTAACGTAATCGTAACATCGAATTTTTGTCGCCGCTGCCATTGTGTTTGAACCTGGTTAGCCACATTTGCAAAATACTGGGTGCCAATCAGTTAAAGGTGCTGATCAGTATACCTCGTTTGGTTGAAAAATCATGAACCCTCAACCCCTGACGCGTTCGATGTATTCGCCGGTACGGGTGTCGATGCGAATGATGTCGCCAATGGCGATGAAAATCGGTGTCAAAAACTCGCCCCCCGTTTCAACTTTAACCGGCTTGGTCACGTTGGTGGACGTGTCGCCCTTGGCGCCAGGCTCACAGTATTCAACTTTCAATTCCACATGATTGGGAGGCGTCATCAGGATCGGAACGCCGTTGAAGATCGTAACCTGCACTTGCATGCCGTCGGTGAGATATTTCCAGTTGTCTTCGATCTTGTCGGCGGGGATTTCGTACTGCTCATAGGTCTCATTGTTCATGAAGACGAACGTGTCGCCCTGGCGGTAAAGGTACTGCGCATTGGTTTCGACAATATCGGCTTCATCGAGCGAGTCGCCACCCTTGTAAGTCCGGCTGAGCGTGGTGCCGCGCAGCAGATTTTTCAGTTTGCATTTGTACAGCGCGTTTCCCTTGCCCGGTTTGACAAAATCCATGTGCGTCATGATGTAAGGTTCGCCGTCAATTTGAACTCGCAACCCTTTGCGAAAATCACTTGTCTTGTATGCCACGTTTGAAATCCTGTGTTTGTTTGAAATTCGTGCCAGAACCGGTGGCCTGGCACTAGCTGCAGGACAGCTTTTTACTATTCTGGGGAAATGACAATCTTAACTCCAAAAGCGATTCCTGTCGGCGCCGGTTCCCCAAAACAAACCGCCGTTTCGACGTGGCAAAACCAGCTCAAATCGGCCATTCGAGATCTTGACCAACTCTGCCAAGCACTTGATTTGCCGCTGGAATTTCGGGCCCGCATCGAGGCCGCCAGGCAATTCCCCGTCTTCGTCCCGCCGGCGTACCTGGCCAGGATTCGGCCCGGAGACCCGCACGATCCGCTGCTGTTGCAAGTGCTGCCCGTGATCGACGAAGACCAATCGCCGACCACTTTTCAACTGGACCCGTTGGCCGAATCAAGCGTCAATTCGCGACCCGGTTTGCTGCAGAAATATGCGGGGCGAGCCTTGCTGGTCACGACGGGCACGTGCGCCATCCATTGTCGCTACTGTTTCCGCCGGCACTTTCCCTACGATAACTCACCAAGTTCCATCGACCAGTGGCGACCAGCCCTTAATCAGATCGCCGCCGATCCAGACAATCACCGAAGTACTGCTCAGCGGCGGAGACCCGCTAACGCTGGTCGACGAAAACTTGCAACGATTAATCGGGGAACTCGAATCCATCGGGCATCTGAAACGACTGCGAATTCACACCAGTTTGCCCGTCGTTATCCCGGCTCGCGTTACCGATGATTTTGTCGACATGTTGACGGCGACTCGCTTGCAAACCATTGTCGTCGTTCACATCAATCACGCTCAGGAAATCGACGCGGCAGTCAAGTCGGCGCTGGCCCGTTTAACGGAAGCAGGAATCATGATCCTGAACCAGTCGGTGCTGCTGCGGAACGTCAACGACAGGTCCCAGACCCTCATCGACTTGAGTAACGCGTTGATCGAGTGCAACGTTGTGCCTTACTACCTGCATCAACTTGACCGGGTCGCAGGCGCGGCCCATTTCGAAGTTTCGATTGAACGCGGCCGGCAATTGATCGCGGAAATGCGGGTCGCGTTACCGGGCTATGCTGTGCCTCGTTACGTTCAGGAGATTCCAGGTCAGCCGCACAAAACCGTGTTGGCATAGCCGAGGATCTTGCTGGCATAATCAGGATTCCCGGAGAAATTTCACCCACCGCGATAGATTCGCTGATCAACCGCGGCGCCTCAGCCGATACATTTTCACATCTGCTGTCTTTTTGCGGGGCAATCCTCGCATTCATTCCGGGGGGAATTCGAGATGCGCACTTCGGTATTTTCGTTGCTGCTAACTGTATTGACGTTGCTGGGGCAACCCGCGTGGGCCCAATCGACAAACTTGAGCGACCAGTCGATGTACACGGGTCAATCCCAAGGCAACTTGATGTTGCCCAACGCGCCCTACAATCAGACGGCTCCACCGATTGTCAGCCCGCCGGCAAGCAACATGCAGACGTACTTCCAGCCGTCGATGGTTGACAACTCTTGTTACCAAACCTGCCAGGATCAACTTGATTGCGAGCGCGATTGCGGATTTTTTGCCGGGTTTGCCGCCGTGTTTGCGAAGCCGCATTTCAAGGAAGCCTTTGAGGCTTCTCAAATCAATACTGCAACCGGGACGCAGACACTGATCCCTTTTGAATTTGATTACGAGTTCACGCCGCGCGCTTTTTTTGGATTCAAGTCCGACAGCGGTGTTGGCGTCCGCGCCTCCTATTGGCAGTTCGACGCCGACAGTGCACCCTTTCAAGGCGTTGCCGACGGAACCAACATTTATGCGGCACATGCGGTCAGCATTATTTTTCCGGCCAATATTTTTGCCGCGATTCCCGGCCAGACTCTCAACACGTCGAGTTCACTTAACACTCAAGTTTTGGACCTGTACCTGACGCTGGACGGCACGATGGGATCGATTACGGCCACCGGCGGCTTTGGACTCCGATATGGAAAGCTGACTCAGTCCCTCAATTCGACGGTCTCCTTTCCACCCGGGGCACCCACGGCACTCTTGCAATGGGAGCGGGAATTTGAAGGCGTTGGACCGTCGGTCTATCTGGACGCCAAAAAGCGCTTGGGAGAATCGCGTTTGTCGGCAGTCATTTCTGGTGGAGGGGCACTTCTGTTTGGCAGCAAACAATTGAATCGAACGGTCATTGGCGATCAAAGTCCACAGCCCGCCACGCCATTCCTGAACCTGCAAGACGCCGACGAAGTTGTCGGCATCGGAGAAATCAGTATGGGTACGGAATGGGCCGCGCAGTTGCAACACGGCCACAGCCTCCGCGTGCGGGGAACCTACGAAGGTCAACTTTGGGCCGAAGCGGGTGCGCCAACCATCGGCTTCCTGGGATTTGAAGGATTTGGACTTCAAATCGAACTGGCTCGATAGCCGGGCAACGTTGCACGGGCGACCGAAAAACCACAATTCACAATTAATTATTTCGTCAGCAGTTATTTAAACCCTGCGCTGCCATAATTCGCCGACGAAGAATCGGGACTAAGACCAGGACCAGGACTATTTGGCGGAGATTGGGATCACTCGAACAGATTCGTCAAATACTCCAGTGCCTGGCCGCACTCGGCAACCGGATTGGCATCGGTCTGCCGATCAACCGTAAGGTAGCCCGCATAGTTGTGCTCTTCGAGCACCCCCAACAGTTCTGCCCAGTCGATGCTGCCGCGACCGAGTTGAACTTCCACTCCCCTGCCCTGCGCGAAATCCCGCACGGCATCACGGGCCCGAAAACTCATCACGTGAGCGCCCAGTTGTTTGATCGCGTCACTGGTCGAAAACCCGTTGATCATCAAATCGCCCGGGTCAAAGTCGACTCCCAATGACATCGGCGGTAGGGAATCGAGCAGGCCTTTGAGTGTCTTGCCATCTTCATCGCCCGTCTGAGCCGCCAGCCAGGCACCGGCTTTTTGCGCGTGGTTGCCAATATCCGTGAGTGCCTGCACCATCGTCTGCCAACGGTCACTTTGTGCGTCCTCGGGAACCCGGCCGATCTTGTTGATGACGACGCTGCAGCCCAGTTCGTAGGCCAAAGTCATCGCGGCTTTGGTGGCCTCGATCCGGCGTTCAAGATCCGCGACGTCATCGTAACCCCGCCGGGTTGGAAAATGCACCGCGCAAACCTTCAGGTTCAAATCCGCAAGTATTTTGGCAAGATGCCGAATGGCCGTGCGTGACATTTCGGTTGAGCGAACGTCGGTGCGGCCGTTGATTTCGACTCCTTCGGCACCAATGCGCGCGGCAGTTACTAACGCCTGTTTAAACGGCTGTCGCAAACAGTCAAGTCGCAAGCCTTTTTTGAGTTGTAGCATTTCAAAACTGGTTCCCGGAGGTCACTCGGACTCAGTTTATCTTATTTCCGGGAAACGAACTACGTGTGCTGACGTCGGCGACGCGGAATATCGTGCAAGACTCGCTTGCGAATGTAGCTGAGCGAGTCGCTTCGCTCAGTCCGGGCGCAGCCCGATGCGGTGCTACGGTGTGGTAAAGAATGCTTCGGTGAGGCGGACGTCCGCGACGCGGAACAAAGTGAGGGACTCGCTTTGCTACAAAAAAACGTCATTGCTAGGCGAGCTGCCCTCGATCGTTACAATATTATTTAAATAAACGCCATCCATGCCACACACGAAACAAGATGCCAAAGATCCAGGACATTTGTGACTATCTCGATTCGTTCGCACCCACGCGACTGGCTGAGGACTGGGACAACGTGGGACTCCTTGCGGGAGACCCTGCGGTGGACGCACATGCGATGATGACTTGTCTGACGATCACCCCCGCAACGGCCGCCGAAGCGATCGCACGCAAAGCGGATGTCATTGTTTCCCATCATCCGCTGCCGTTTCGTCCCCTCACACGATTGACGACCGAACAAACGGCTTCCCGGCTGCTATGGGATTTGATTCGTGCCGGGGTCGCGATTTACAGCCCGCATACCGGGTTTGATTCTGCCCACGAAGGCATCAACCACTCCCTCGCGCAGCGATTGAACCTGGCAGATATTCGGCCGCTGAATTTGATTCCCAATGATCCCGATCAGTTGGGTTCTGGTCGGCATGGTATTTTGCCACAAGAAACAACGCTGGCCAAATTCACGGAGACGGTCAAAACGACGTTTGGTTTGTCCGGTATTCATGTCGTGGGGCGCGAGGAAAAAGGTAACCTGGTTAATCGGGTTCAGCACATTGCGGTTGCCTGCGGGAGCGGCGGATCGCTGCTGGCTCGAGCGATCGAACTGGGTTGCGATACCTTCGTCACTGGCGAAACCAACTTTCACACGTGCCTGGAGGCGTCAGCTCGAGACGTTGCGATGGTATTGCTGGGGCACTACGCGAGCGAAAGGTTCGCTGTCGAAGATCTCGCCACCCGCTTGGCGACCGAGTTTTCCGATATTGAAGTTTGGGCAAGCGAAAAAGAGTCCGACCCGCTGTCATGGATGTAATTCTCGGCAATTTGGGCGTCACAACGAGTTGAATTTGTTTCTTGTTGACCATGACTTCACGCCCTTTAGAATGTGTATCTTGAACGAAAAACGGCCCCCCCAATAACAGGTCAACATGCATAGCAACTTCCTAACCGCCCTGCCTGTTTTCAACGAGGTCAAAACCGTCAACGAAGTCCTTGACGAGGTTGTGCGGTACAGCCCACATGTACTGGTGGTCGACGATGGCTCGACCGACGGGACTTCTGAGCTACTGGCTCGACGAAACGATATCTACCTCGTCAAACACGAAACCAACCGGGGATACGGTGCCGCGTTGGTTACTGCATTCGAATATGCCGCCACCAATGGTTTCGAAATACTTGTGACCATCGATTGTGATGGCCAGCACGAACCGCAACGCATTCGGCAATTTGTAACCGCTTGCAAACACACGGGCGCCGACATCGTGTCTGGCAGCCGCTATTTGAAGTCATTTGATGCTGATACGCCGCCACCGATTGAACGGCGAGAAATCAATTATCAGGTCACTCAAATGCTCAATGAAAAGCTGGAATTTGGCTTGACCGATGCGTTTTGTGGATTCAAGGCGTATCGCACTGCGGCGGTTAAGCAGCTTGACATCAAGGAAACGGGATATGCCATGCCTCTGGAATTATGGGTGCAGGCAGCTTGTAAACGCTTGACGGTCGTGGAAGTCGCGGTTCCACTGATTTATCTTGATGAGTCACGTTCGTTTGGCGGACCACTGGATGACGGTGCCACGCGTCTGAAATATTATAAGCAGGTTCTTGATCGGGCCTTCGCGGCGCTTCCCAGCGATTGCGAAAAACTGCAGGGTGTACGCGTTGGATAAGTGACTCCGACGGGAAGTCAATCATGCCAACGACTCTTCAATATCACCGCCTGCGAGCCCCCCGCGAAAACGGGCGAACTTTGCAAGACCCGCCGTTGCAGGCGGCCGGTCAACTCTTGCGCGACAATTTGAGGATTGACCACGCTGCCGTTTTCGTCGATGGGCGCCCGCTTGATGAGTTGAAGTCGCTTGGCCGCCGAGAAGTTGCCGAACTGGCATTTCGACATACGGCGACGTACCGCGACGTCTCAAATCTCTTCGATTCTGTCAAAGCGACTGACCCCATCATCATGTCGGGACATCAGCCGACACTGTTCCACCCGGGCGTCTGGTACAAAAATTTCGCGCTTTCAGAGTTAGGCACGCGTTTGAATTGTGCGGCGATCAATCTCGTTGTCGACAACGACATTTGTGGTGTCGCTTCGATTCAGATTCCACTGATCGGCGACGGCGACGCGGCGTTTGGATTGCTGCCGATCGATGCGGCTGCCGACAACGTTCCCTTTGAGGCTCGAACGATCGAAGATCCAGCATTGTTTGACGGGTTTGCGAGTCGCGTTGAAAACGCAATCAAGGATTACGTCGAGTCGCCCATCGTCACCCAACTTTGGAAACACGCCGTCGAGTTTCGCAAACGGGACGACCGGCTGGGACAAACTCTCGCTACCAGTCGGCACGCGAGCGAACTGGATTTTGGTTTGAAAACGCTGGAAGTCCCGCTCAGCCAAGTCGCGCAAACTCAGGCGTTTGCCGGCTTCGCCAGACACCTGCTTGCCAACCTGCCTCGCTTTCAGGAAATCTATAACGAATCGCTGACTGAATATCGTCAGGTCCACAAAATTCGCAGTCGCTCACATCCGGTCCCGGCGCTGGAATCCGTTGGCCAATGGCTGGAAGCGCCGTTGTGGATCTGGAACACCGACAATCCGCTGAGACGTCGATTGTTCGCGCACGCCACGAAGGACAAGATCACGATCACAGATCGCAACCGCCTTGAGTTCGGACTTGATCAAACAAACTTCGTCGAACAGTTCGCTGAACTGACAACCAAGCGGGGAATTGCAATTCGGCCAAGAGCTCTGATTACAACGATGTTCTGTCGAACCGTGTTGAGTGATTTATTTCTGCACGGGATTGGTGGTGCCAAGTACGACCAGTTAACCGATCAGATTATCGAAAAGTTTTTTGGACTGCAGCCGGCTCGCTTTGTGACGCTGACGGCCACCATCAAGCTGCCTTCGCCCGCCGAGGACGTGCATCCGTCAGACGCCACACGTATCCAGGAACGGCTACGCGATCTGGTCTATCATCCCGAGGCGCATTTGCTTGCTCCGGACGCGACCGCGCAGAAAATCTGTGCAGAAAAAATGGAGTGGATCGCGCAAACGCCTCCCCGGGGATCCGGTCGCCAACGGCATTTGGAAATTACCCGCTGTAATGAACTGTTACAGCCTTATGTCGAAGCCGAGCGCGTCAAATTGCTCGCAAGTCAAATCGAAATTGCCGAAAAAATCCGCACCAGCCGCGTGCTTGGTTCGCGTGAATTCAGCTTTTGCCTGTTTCCTGTGGAGCTGATGGAGCAGCTCAAACAGCTTGCGAATTGAACTGTCATTTCCAGCTTGGCAAGTTGAGATTTTTGCCAGTCGCACGGCGGCTGTTCCGAGGATTTACTGAGGCTCAAGATGCTTGATTGTGGCACGGATCTCCGAGGGGCGAACTACACAGCCCGGAGGTCTGTGCCACAATTCTCAATCACCCTCGCGCGCAACCAATCGACGGCTTCCAAAAATTCCCGTTCCTGCCGGACGGGGATTCGATCGTGATGTTCGGCTTTTTCAATCACGAAAGTCGTATGTGGACCCGCGTACTGTTCATAAATGAGCTGTTGAAAACTGGTTGGCACGAGTGAATCTTTTTCGGAGCAAACAAACAACGCTGGACATCTGGAATTACCTGCGTTTGCGACCGCGTCCAATTCGGCAGGAATTTGTTTGGCGATGAGTTTCGCAAAACCAAAATTCCACCAGTTATAGCGCGGCCGGTCCCGAATGAGCTGGGCGATCGGTGGCGGATTGCGCAGATACGCGCCGGCCGCCGGGTATCGTGCGGCGACGTAGAGCGCCGACAGGCATCCAAGGCTGTTCCCAATCAAGACGATCTTTTTCGACGGATGACGATTCACAACCGATTGCCAGACCGCATCACACGTCTGGGCCAGCTTTTGCAACGATGCGGTTCCCGAACTTGCGCCGTACCCGTGATGGTTAATGGTCCAGACGCGTGCGTTTAATCCCTCCCACAATTCAAAGGGGTGCGGGCCGCTTCGTTCTGCGCGGCCACCGGCCCCCGGGAACTTGATCGCCACCACGTCGTAGTCCCCTGCCCTGCCTTCGACCGAGTCGCAACACCAGGCTTCCAAGAATCCGAACGGCGTGTCGATTCTCTCCGGCGTCAGGTCTTCGGCAGCGATCTGATTCCTGGAAGGACAAAGCACAAATCGATCGGCAAGCGCGGCTAACAGCATTTTGAATTGGAGGTCCGAGTTCGGAATGGGAATCTTGGGTGTCGCGGTCTGTACATGTTCAATTGAGGCCTTCCAAGAAAGGATGACAGCAACACGTTCGTTGAATGACATTGCGCTTAACAACTAGGCGAGGGCGTCGTCGTTCGCACCATTTGTGCAGCGAAGTTTTATGCCGCGTCGCAATCCGAATTCCGACTCCGACCTCCGACCTCCCATTTGCCTAATGCACTCTCTGCCCCGGTTTGGCGCCTTCATCGGGGCTGAGAATAAAAACATCCTCGCCGCCGGGCCCCGACGCGCACACCATCCCTTCGCTTAAACCAAACTTCATCTGTCGCGGTTTCAAATTGGCAACCATCACGACCAGCCGGCCTTCGAGGTCTTCGGGCTTGTAAGCCGCTTTGATACCGGCAAAAACCTGTCGCTGGTTTTCCCCGCCGAGCGACAACGTCAGTTTCAGCAGTTTGCGGGCCTCCTCGACGTGTTCGGCTTTCACGACGCGGGCCACGCGCAAGTCGACTTTGACAAAATCCTCGATCGTACATTCTTCCGCGAGGGGTTCGTCCTTGAGCGGCACGTCACTGTCGTTGTACTTTTCCAGCACCGCGGCCAAATCGGCCGATTCGTTTGTCGATGCTGCTTCGGCCGCCTGTTCTTGTTTCGTTTCTTCAGTCATCGCTTCGATGTCCTTTTGTTCAATTCGTTTCATCATGTGGGTGAATTTGGCCACCGGCGTTCCCACCAGCGGTGTTTGCGATTGGTTCCAGTGTTCGATCGGCGTGCCCAACAGATCTCCCGTTTTGGCTGCCAAATCAGGCAACACGGGAGCCAGATAAATTACCAGCTGTCGAAACAGGTTGAGCGCGATCGTGCAAACTTCCTGCAATTCGACGGCCTTGTCCGGATCTTTCTTCATCGTCCACGGCGCCGAGTTTTCGACGAACGGATTAGCCCGATCCGCCAACTCCATGATCAACCGCATCGCTTTACTGAAATCGCAAGCCTCGTAGGCTTCGGCAATCTGGCCGCCGCAGTTGGCAGCGTATTCAAACAACCCTCCATCTTCCGGATATCTGGCTGACAAACCAGTCGCCTGCACGAATTTGGCACTGCGGGAAGCCAGATTAACCACCTTGCCGACCAGGTCGGAATTGACTTTGGCAGTAAACTCTTCCAGGTTCATGTCGATATCGTCCAGTCGCGAGCCCAGCTTGGACGCATAAAAGTAGCGCAGCGCCGACGGATCCAGGTGTTTCAAATACGTTTCCGCTTTGACGAACGTCCCTTTGCTCTTGGACATTTTTTCGCCGTTGACGGTCAAGAAGCCGTGAATGTGAACTTTCGTTGGCAGCGTGAACCCAGCCGATTTCAACATTCCGGGCCAGAACAGCGTATGAAAATAGGTGATGTCCTTGCCGAGAAAATGATGGATCTCCGTTTTGTCGTTGCGCCACCAGTCATCGAGGATTTCGTTATTTTTGTCACACCACTGCTGCGTAGAAGCGATGTAGCCGATCGGGGCATCGAACCAGACGTACCAAAAATTTCCAGGGCTGTCGGGAATCTCGAATCCGAAATACGGAGCAGGCCGCGAGATATCCCAATCGCGCAGTGGCTTGGCCCCTTCTTTGCTGTCCGGATCGCCCAGAAAATGGCCTTTCAGATAATTCGCGACTTCGGGCTGGAGATGATTGCCCGATTGTGTCCACTCGCGCAGAAAGTCATGCAGTTGTTCCAGTTCGATAAACAGATGCGGGGCCGAGCGAACTTCCGGCTTGGTCCCCGACAGCGTGCTGACCGGATCGATCAAGTCGGCGGGCCCGTAAGTCGTTCCGCAACTGCTGCAGTTGTCGCCAGGTTGGTCGGGCGTTTTGCAGACGGGACACGTGCCCCGGACAAACCGGTCGGCGAGAAAAGTGCCTTGTTCGACATCGAACAGTTGCTCGACGTTCTTTTCGGTGACCAGGCCTGCCGCGCGGATGGACTTCCAGATTTCGCCGCAGAGCCGCCGATTTTCGTCACTGTGCGTGCTGCCGTAGTTGTCAAATTCAATGTGGAACCCGGCAAAGTCACGTTGATGCTCCTGGCTGGCTTCGGCGATGACTTCTTCTTCACTGCGGCCTTCCTTGCGCGCCCGGATCATGATCGCCGTCCCGTGCGTGTCGTCGGCGCACATGAAAACGCAGCGATGCCCGCGCAATTTCTGGAATCGCACCCAGATATCGGTCTGGATGTATTCGACGAGATGGCCCAGGTGAATCGGTCCGTTCGCATACGGTAATGCCGCCGTGACCAGGATCTTTCGATTGCTCATAATGGGTTTATCCGTGAAGCGCTAACGTAGCTTGACTCTCCGAGTCGAGTATGGCTTTTTGCCCGTAGCTTGACTCTCCGAGTCGAGTATGGCTTTTTGCCCGTAGCTTGACTCTCCGAGTCGAGTATGGCATTTTGCCCGTAGCTTGACTCTCCGAGTCGAGTATGGCCTTTTGCCCGTAGCTTGACTCTCCGAGTCGAGTATGAAACGCGCTGAGGGGGTCGGGAGTCTTTTTGAGGACGCGTCATCAAGCTGCAAATAGTTTCTTCAAAAAGACTCCCGACCCATTTATTGATCAGGCCACGGAACAAGCCGCTAATTTTAGCCCAATATTAATTTGAGCGAAGGGTACGCGACCGCATGCAGCCACCGTATGAAATCGAGGATGTAACGCAAATCTTTTCGCCCGGACTCGTCATCTACCGGGATCTCGTGGAACACAACTTGCAAGAGATGATTCGCATCGCCGGCGGACCTGACGCGGCTATGCCCGCATTGCAAAACGCATAAGACCCGCGAAATTGCGCAGCTGGAAATAAAGCTGGGGATCGCGAGCCACAAATGTGCCACGATCGCCGAAGCCGAGATGCTGGCGGATGTGGGTGTCGAAGATATCTTGATCGCTTATCAACTGGTCGGTCCCAACGTGGAGCGAATGGTCCGGTTGATGGACAAATTTCCGCGAGCCAGGTTCGCGACCATTGTGGACAGCCCGACCGCCCTCGAGTCTTTGTCCACCGCGATGGAAGCAGCCAATAAGGAAGTGGCCGTCTTGCTGGACCTCGATCCGGGGATGGGCCGCACCGGCATCGAAATCGGCCCGGATGCGATCAACCTATACGAAATGATCGCCAGTTCTCCCGGCGTGAAGCTCGGTGGGCTGCATTGGTACGACGGGCATAACCGGCAGTCCGATCTCGACGAACGCACCACGGCCGTCGACGTTGGCTGGAATCGATTCACGCAGTTCCGAGATCAGCTGTTGATGAGCGGGCTCGACGTGCCCCGCATCGTGACGGCGGGAACCGGTTCCTTTCCGATCCTGGCCGAGAAGGGCGAACCGAACATCCAGCTGAGCCCAGGGACAACCGTGTTTCACGATGCGGCGATGGCCGAGATGTTTCCCGAGATGCCGTTTGTCCCGGCACTGGGAATCCTGACGCGTGTGATCAGCAACAATCGCCCCGGACATTTGACACTGGATGTTGGTCACAAATCGTGCGCGGCCGATCAACCGGCGGGTAAACGGTTAGCTTTTCCGGACATTCCCGACGCCCTTGAAGTTCAGCAGACCGAAGAGCATGTTGTGATCGCGACAACTCGGGCCGACGGGTTTGCGTTGGGAGATGCGTTGCTTGCCATTCCACGTCATGCCTGTCCGACGTCGGCCGTCCATCAATTCGCAACGATCGTGTCGGGCGGAAAAGTCGTCGATCGGTGGGAGATTGCTGCGCGGGATCGCGTGTTGACGGTTTGAGAATCGAAGTGGAATGCCGCTCACAAGAATTCTCACTCTCCCGTCTTCGGCAATTCGGAATCAATACCTGAGAACAAGCCACCTCTACCGGCCACACCCTGCGAATCGGACAGATCGTAGCAATCGACTTTGTTCTCTCCGACGGCGAAGCCGTTGTCGTCGATCCTTGTCAAGTTCACTCTCGTCGTGGATTGCCCACCGGCGGACGACCACGGCAACAAAAACGGCGTGTTGGCTGGGATCGCATCATCCGGATCGAATTCGGGTTCCCGTTCTCGGAACGACAAGTTTCGTTCCAGTTTCGATTTGTCGCCAACTTGCAAATAATCAGCGATCACGGATTGGGTGTCGCTAACGCCCCACACTGCGGGATGATCCAGGCCCGTCGCAGAATAACAAAAGTCTCCACCGGTATACACATCGCAGGGAACGACGTCGAGATACGCCGGAACAAGTTGCTCGAGTTTCGCAGGATAACCGTCATGATCCAGCCGCCAGGCGGCAAGCGCCATCCGAATTAAGGAATAGCGAAACATTTGCACATCGGCCAGTTGACCACGCAAGGTGTAATTGAATTCGTCAATCTCCATCCAGGGTACAACTGGCGATGTCCGTGCGTAATGCAAGAACGGTGAATCGTTAAGACCGCGTGTCCGTTCGTAAATATTGGGGCCGAAGTAGCGACGAGGGTTGGCCAGGAGCGCGTCAATGATCATTTCACGTTGCCCCGAGTATTCGATCAAATGCTCACCCACTCGTTTCGCCCGCTCGAATTCCCATGGCATCCATCGCAAGAGTCGATGGGCAATGGGATCGATATATTGAGGACTCGCTTGCAAAACGTTCTTGGAGACCGCTAACTCCAATTGATTTTGAAAACCCAAATGCCGAAACGTCAGTTCCATTGCTGCGGATTGTCCTCTTGACTGTTTCATTCGCCGCCCAAGTTCCATAATGGCTGCTTTGATTCGTTCCGAGGACTGCCCGGGCAACTCACTCCAACGATAAAACAAAGGAAACGGCATCAGCCGATGACCCCAGAGTCGTACCGGCATTGCCTGGTCAACTTCAAATAACGCGAATGCGCTTTTCAATGCCTTCTCGCTGTCATCGCGACGCATCCAATATTCGGCTTCGCACAACAACAGGACTCGCAGCGTTTGCAGTTCTTTGAGGCGTTCCGTTTCTGAATGCGGGTTCAAGACGAAATAGCCGTTGGCAGGCCGGAGTGCCTCGTGAATCAATGAGATTGATTTGGCATTAGAATTGACGATCTGATCAAGCGTCATTGAGTCCAATTCCCGGATCCGCTGGTTAATCAGATACCTGGAATCGGAAAGATATGGGTCAAACAGTCGATCGGCAGGAGATTCGGGTTTGACGAATTCTTCGAGAGCAACAAATAATTCTTCCGAGGGCTCGAGGAGTGCGGTGACGGCAGGATCACGAGGCGTCGATAGCGGTTCGTCGCCGGTGATCTCATCATAACGCGCCGTATACGACGCCTTGCTGGCCACGCCAGCGCTCGGCGATTTTGCAACTTCGGACAGACCTTTTGACGGCAAAGCCGCTCATCACCAGGAACGCGGCAAACAGAAGTGAAAGCCAGGGATACCAGCGGTCAAAAACCGTTTTTTTGTCGGCCAGCCACCGCGGAGCCTGAACCCAGGTTGTCAAAAACAAAATCAATGCGGCGGGCAACAGAAAAAGCCAGAGAGTCGCATCGCAAACAAGCATCAGGAAAGCCCAGCCAATTCCCAACGTCCCGTACAGGAGCGCGCAAACGACTGAGAGAATCGGCGACGAAACCAACATGGAAAAAAATTGACCGATCGACATGCCGGTCAACAAGATCAACATGACCTTTATCGGGGTCAGATGCAGAATCGCGCCTTCGACAAGTGGCAAATTGTATTCTCCGATGTAGTACCCACTGCGATCAAAAAAGGAAGAATACGAGGAGCTTTGCGCGACCGACAACGCATCGAATCCAAAGGTCAAACAGACCGTCGCCAAGACAACCAGGACTGCTGTCGGTAAGAGCCTGGAAAACCATAGCCGCCTGCCATATTCGGCCTGCTGCTGAAAAAAGCGATAATGGTGTCGTGTTTGATCCGGTGCAAATGCCAGGCTCGCGGCACATAAAGGTATTGCATACGACACCAACGCCAAGATTGCAAACACCTCGGGAGAAATCTGAAACAGGCCGATCACTGCGATCATGCCGCAGGCAACTGCACCAACGATTAGCATGACCCTGGATTGTTGAAACGTCTGCCAAACTAACACTGCCATAACACCGCGGGGCGACACTTTCATTGTAATGGGGCGGTGGACTCGGCTGATTTTCGGCCACGAAATCTGAAACGTCTTGACGGGTTCATCCTGTAACCAGTCCGGCACAGCTCGTACGACAAGTGCAATCACGACTGCCAATAAAGGAATCCGTACCACCCAGGTGATCACCGAAATGGCAGGCGATGAACTGGGGAAACTAAATAATTCCGGAACGAAAAAATTTGCCAACGATTCCGCGATGAGGACGGACGCAGTCGCAGCGACCAACGCAAACAAAGTCGACCTGAGCGTGAGCGACCAGAACACTCCCCAGGCAAAACACATGACCGGCACAAACAAATTGCTAATGATTTCCTGTCGCGGGGGCCAACCCAAATAAAAAAATGCTTTACCGTAAATCATTCCGGTCACGGCAACGCAAAAATAACAAAACGTCACGAACAGAAAAACGCACGCCATGCCCAACAAGAGCTTGGACGTTGCGATCGACCGGGGTGCGACCGGAAGATTGCCCAAAAACTGCGACGTGCGACTCTCTTTTTCCGGGGCAAATAGCAAAATGCCAGCGACAAGTCCACACACATTGACGAACATGTTCAAAGGTGAGATGAGTTTGACGATCGGCCCCAGGTTTTTGAATTCCTGCGTTCCCGACCAGGAAAAACAAGTCGCCGCGATGGTGGCTACGAACGCCAAGCACCCGGCCAGAAACAGCGGCATGAGTTCGCGGCAATCTTTCCAGACCAGTCGATTTAGAATGAGGCTGGTCATGGGCGTTCTCCTTCTGGATTCAGCTCGCTGGCAGTCGGATGTTCATCGCGGTCCGAAGTTGCGATGCCGGCTTGGGAGGACTTGATATATGCAATAAATATCTCTTCCAACGACGGCGTATGAAGTTCAACTTCGTTGATCGCCGGGGCATCCCGCAACTTCCACAGCGCGTTTGGCCCGGGATTGCGAACGACCAACTGCTGGCGACGGTGCCCAACACCCTCGTGAGTCATCACAACCGCGTCAAACTTCGGAAGTTCCGACGCCGCGTCCTCAAACGTAATCACCCAGCGTTCGAGCTGTTGTTTGAGCGTCTCCAGTTTTTCACTGACCAGCACTTTGCCTTCGTTGATGATCGCCACGTAATCGGCGACTCGTTCAACTTCCGGAATTTGGTGGCTGGACAGCAGGACCGTTCTGTCTTGAGACGCGACGTCGACCATGCATTCGAGGAACTTGCGCCGCACCAACGTATCGAGCCCGGATGTCGGCTCGTCGAGAACAAGCAATTCCGGTTGGTGAGCCATGGCAAGTGCCAAGGTGACTTTTGCCCGCCCACCCCTCGATAGCTGTTTGATCTTGCGATCGATCGGCAGCTCAAACTCGGCGGCCAACTCGTAAAACCGGTCCGTAAACCCTTCGGGATAAAACCCGGCCGTGAACCAGGCGATCTCTTTGACCGTCATCCAGTCGTAAATCACCGGGTTATCGGGCACATACCCGACTCGACGGCGGACTTCGATGCCCTGCTGCTGGGGATCGAGCCCCAAAATTTGAATGGAACCCGAGTCTGGCCGCTGCAGGCCCAGCATGTTTCGAATCGCGGTCGTCTTGCCGGCCCCGTTTTCTCCCAGCAAGGCAAACACAACGCCTTGGGGGATCGCCAGCGAAACTCGGTCCAGTGCGACCGTGGAACCAAACACTTTTGTCACTTCGTTGAGCTGGATGACCGTTGACATGGGTGCCTCGTATCTGTCTTGGAGTTTTCGTTGAATCGAGTTTCGCAGCAGTTTTAGGGTCGCATGATTTTGGTGAGTTCTGTTTCCACGATTTTGCGGATTTCTTCCTCGGTCAGTTGGCTTTGCTGGGCGTCGCGCAAGACTTGCGCAATTTGCTCGCGAACTAACCTTGTACGGGCCGACTTGCATTTTGCTTTTGCGCCGCTGGCGACGGCGATTCCTTCGCCCCGCAATGTTTCGAGAATTTCCTGGTCCTGCAATTGTCGATACGCCCGGGCGACGGTGTTGGGATTGATCGCCAGCTCGCGGGCCATTTCACGCACCGACGGAATCATCTCACCCACGGTCAAGCCTCCGGCGGCCACCGCAAACATGATCTGCCGCGAGACTTGCTCGTAGACCGGCACGCCGTTGCTGGGGTTGATACTGAAAAACATGGATCCAACCATTCAACTGTTTGAGGGCTGTACTGTACTAGTGTTATAATACAGTATGCAAGTGGGTGGAAGCTGTCAACACCCTCCCTTTGTGGGCGCTTCACGGAATTTAGTGGCCCATCGAGATTGTCGTTGACGCCACCCTCCCTTTGGGAGCGTCGGGCTCTCAGGCCCGGGGAGGGCACACAAACAAACCGTATTCGATTTTGCGGCAGCCCTCCCCGGCCGCTACCGCGTCCGACCCTCCCAAAAGGGAGGGTAAAGTCAGACACGCTCGGACCTTGTTGACTTGCTAGCCGCCAAAAAACCGCCGCTTTATCCAACCCAACAAGATTTGCTTAAGAAATCGGACCGATTTAACCGAGCCTTAGGACTGATACAGTCCATTTCTCTTACCGCGCAGCTAGCGTTCGTTGGTGCGAACGTGACCTGCTGGAACGATCACCTTACGTACGACTCGGAATTCGTCATGCCTGAATCACTGATGCCGCTACTTTCCGGCCTCTTTCTTGTACTCGCCGGAATGCTGATTGGCTACTTCCTCTGGTATCGCGATCGGACGCAGGACGAAGAGATCCGCTTGCAATTGCAATCGGATAATGACGATCTCAGCAAACAGCTCCAAAAATACAAAACCGAGCGGAAGTCATTGACTGACGAATTGTCCAGCCAGGAAGGGAAGCTCGATATCCTGCAGGAGCTGTGTGACGACCTGGTTGCCGGTCGTGAGCAGTTCCAACAAGACCGCTTGGCCCTCGAATCCGACGTCAGTGCCCACCGCAGCCGGCTGGAACTGATTCAGTCCCGGCTGGACGAGGAACGCCAGGCTCGGATGACCGCAGAAGAACGGTTGCACGAAGAACAGCAGCAATCGGTCGAGAGGTTGAACGCCGAAGAAAAGAGCTGGCGCGAACAACTGGCCAAATTACAAACTGAATTGCTGCATCGAACCACCGACATCAAGCAACTGTCGGGAGTCAACGATCGCACGACTGAGAAACTTCACGCGGCCGAAGCGACGATTGCCGCCCTGAAATCGGAATTGGAATCTCAGCGGTTGCTTGTGGAAACGGCGCGGCAAAACGAGTCGGGGCTGGAAAAAGAATTCGTTTCACTGGAATCGACGCTCAAGAGTCATAGCGAGCTGTTACAGGAATCGCGTGGTCAATGCGCGGCGGCCCTGTCAGCGAAACAGTTGGCCGAAGACGTCGCCAACGACCTGCGACAACGGCTGAAGGATCAACAGCTGTTGCTGTCAAAATTGGATGCCACCCAGGCGGCTTCCGAATCGGTCAAACTTCGCTGCTTGTCGCTGGAACAGTCGCTGGAAAACAGCACCGATCGCTTGACCCACCTGACCGCCCAACGCGACCAGGCGTTCGACGCGGAAAAGGAAGTTCGCGAGTCCATGGCGGCCTTGCAAACCCGGAATCAGAACCAGGAAATGACGATTCGGCAGCTGCGGGCAAAAACGGACGAGTTTTCAATCAAGCTGCGGGACATCAAGGAAGGCCGGCTGGAGATTGAGTCGGAAGCCAACGGATTGCGAGAAAAATTGCAGGCGTCCAGGGAAGAACTTGAGCAATTACGCCGGCAGCGAGACGAGCTTGCTGCCCAACTGGAATCCATTCAAAAGAGCAATGTCGAGGGCACATCGCTGCTCGAACAACGACTCTCCGAAGTCGCGACGCTTAAACGGAATCGCGAAAAACTGGCCACGCAGTTGGCGACGATGGAACAGCAGTACCATATCTGCGAGGCACGGCTGGAGGAACGGACAACGGAACTCCGGTCCCTGCAAGCGGAACGCGAGAACCTGACCGCCAAACTGGCCGATCTGCGGGACGAACGTGTCCGGGGCGAAGCGGGCCACGAACAACGACTCGCGGAAATTCAACAATTGCGACAGGAACGCGACGAGCTTGCCGGCCAACTGGCAGATTCGGAACGCGAAATGGCGGAATCGCGGCTTTCCAATCTGCAGCAACGAGATGATATCCAGGTGCGGCTGAACATGCTGATTTCCCAGCGTGACCAGGCGTTTACCGAGGCGGATGGTTTGCGGCACAAGCTCAAATCGCTGCGCGACGAAATCGAAGAACTGAAGCAGGCGAGGTCGGAACCAGTCATCCTGTCAGCGCCTTTTGGCGGGGAATATGACCATGAATACGGCGGTCGCACCCGCGCGCACGACTCCCGCGGCGTCATCTACGTCGACGAACCCGAGTCCCGGGACGACCTCAAACGCATTTACGGGATCGCGGAAGTTCTCGAAAAACGACTGAATGATTTCGGCGTTTACACGTTCAAGCAGATCATGGAATGGGAAGAAGAGAACATCCAGGAATTCTCGATGCTGCTGGAGTTTTTCAAAGACCGAATCGATCGCGATGACTGGATCGGTCAAGCCCGCAAGTTGTATCGTCAAAAGCAACGCGAGCAGAAGGCTGCCTGATCAGCAACTTCGCGGACAGCCACGTTGCCTTTCTGCAACATGATGTTGAAGCGACACACTTCCGGTTGCGAGTTGGTCGAAAATTTGCAACACGCTGGGCCGTGTTTGGTTAACCGATTAAACGCGTTGAGAATTTGTCGACACGTTTTTGCGGATGGCAACGCCGCACAGTTCCTGCAACCCTTATAAAAACGGCGTCGGTCACGTACAAAGTGACGACACCAACAACTTCTGGACGGCGCTCCCGGGGAGCTGGCACGTCCCTTGCAATCTTGCCAAGTCAGTCTTCGACCAAAGCACCAAGCAGGATTAGCAACATGAAAACTTCCCTCGCCATCTTTCCAAACACTCCCAAACACATGTTCGGTTTCTTGTGCTTCGCGGTCGCGATGATCGGTTTTGCCCTGGCTGCAGAATCCAGGGGCGATCAGCCAAATTCGATCCGGCCTTATGCCGAATGGGTGGTGTCCTACAACAAAGCGGTCGAGCAGGCAAAACAAACTGGCCGCCCAATCATGCTCGTCTTTTCGGGAAGCGACTGGTGTGCCTGGTGCCAAAAGTTGTCACAAGAAGTGTTCACAACCCACGAATTCGCCCGCTGGTCAACCGACAACGTAATCAAAGTCGAAGTTGATTTTCCAATGAGTCATGCGTTGCCCGAAGAAATTCGGATGCAGAACGAAAATCTCAAGAACAAATTTGGCCGCGAAATCGTCTCTTATCCCACGGTCCTCTTCATTTCCGCCGATGGCCAAATCCTTGGCAAAACCGGCTACGTTGCCGGGGGAGCAAAAAACTGGATCGCACAAGCAACGGATGTCGTCAAGCCAAAAGGCAGCCAAGACCTGCTGGCTCGATCCGAACCCGCCGAATGAAGAGCCACAACGAACCGGTGATTGAATCACAGGCCGCCTCGAGCGGCCTTTTTTTTGGCGTAGCAATTAAGTAGGTCAGTCTGTCCCAGACTGACACCGCGGCACGGCGCGGTGCCCGCGTCTGTGACAGACGCGGCTACGGTTTTTCGGCGCGAACGGGGCCGTGTTTCTTACCCCGTAAACCGGGACGCGATGACCGTGATGTTTTGTCCGCCAAAGCCAAAACTGTTGTTGAGGGCGTGATCACAGCGAGCCTCGCGGGCTACGTTGGGAATATAATCCAAATCACAAAGCGGATCAGGATTTTCGTAATTGATCGTGGGGGGCAGGACGTTATCCCGAATCGCCATCAAACACACGATCAACTCGGTAGCACCGGCGGCGGCGATCAAGTGCCCCATCATGCTTTTGGTGCTGGAGACGGGCACTTGCATCGCATGTTCGCCAAATACTTCGCGACAGGCTCTGGATTCGACTTTATCATTGACCGTCGTGCTGGTTCCATGCGCGTTGACATAATGAATCTGTTCCGGATTCAGCCCGGCATCCCGCAGCGCCATGCGCATGCAACCGATTGCGCCCCGGCCTTCCGGGTGAATGTCCGTGATTCGATAGGCGTCTGCCGTGGATCCGTAGCCGACGATTTCTCCCAAAATATGTGCACCCCGTTTCCGGGCGTGCTCCAGTTCTTCAAGCACGACCATCCCGGCGCCTTCGCCCAACACAAACCCGTCGCGCAACCGGTCAAAAGGACGCGAAGCGCCGGCGGGATTATCATTGTTGGTCGACAGCGCGGTTAGCAGATTGAATCCCGTAACGCCAAACGGGTGAATCATACTGTGCGTGCCACCGGACAACATCACGTCGGCTTCCCCACGGCGAATGATCTCCGTCGCTTCGCCGATCGCCTGACTACTGGCCGCACACGCGGTCAGGCAGTTTGAATTTGGGCCTTGCGCGTTGAACAGGCTGGCAATGTGTCCGACCGGCATGCTCGGTTCCTGCTCAAGTTCGACAAGCGGATTAAGCGTTTCCAGTCCTTTGCGCGTGAATTTGACGAGGTCCAGGTTTCCTTCGTCATCGAGCGCGGCGGCCATCATGGAGGCAAATGAATAGAAATCCTGGTTCCCTTCGCCGCTGCCCATGTAAACGCCCAACCGCCTGGGGTCCGAAATCGAATCCATCACCCCGGAGGCTTGTACTGCCTGCTTGGCCGCCCCTGCCGCGAACTTGGTGTGCCGTCCACGGAACTTCCAGACTTCAGGATCCTCGCCCGCGTCCCCGATATCCCAGTTCTTGATCTCAGCCGAAATGCGCGTCGGAAATTTACTCGCATCAAATATCGTTGTATAGCCAACACCGGACTTGCCTTCCTTGACAGCCGACCAGACGGTTTCAACATCATTACCCAACGGATTGATAACGCCGACTCCCGTGACGACAACTCGGCGGCGATTATCGGAAGCAATCATGTCAACGAGTACCTGTAAGAATTCCAAAGTCGATCAGACCGGACATGGCCGCATAATACCAAAAACGGCGTGATGGGTTGATCGGCCGCCAATGGTAATTGCCTCATGTTACAACAGCAGGGCTTTTTCCGCCGCGACCATGTGCGGCGGAACCTGGATTGGTGTTCCGTCGGGATTGACCCCCACACCGAAAACCCCCAAAAGCCGGCACATGCGACACAGTTCGGCCGGCTCAAAGAGTTCGACGTTTTCAAATCGTTCATCGTCGAGGATCGAAAAAATCAATTTTATCTCGCCCTGCAATTGATCACCCAAATGCGAAGTCCCCGTCACAAACGCACCGATTTGGCTGAAGTTCTCCATCTCGACTCGATAAGTGAGCAAATCGCCTGGATACGCTTCGAAATAAAACTTGCTTTTTTGCACCTTGGCGAGCACAACGCGATCAAGAAAGTCGCTTTGCTGGGCAACCAGTAAACCGCCGGCTTGAGCCAATCCTTCAATGATCAGCGAATGCGGCAGATACGGTTTTCCGGGCGCATACTCGTCGACCACTTCTTCACTAAGGCTGACGCCTTTGAGTCCGACAGCGTGACTGCCACTGACAAATTCGGTGAACCGATCAATCCAGAACCAACGCATAATTAAGTGAACCTCAGTTAGCTATTCGCAAAACAACAGCTGCCGGCGGTGCACCAGGCAGCGTCTATTAATTCGGGCGAATCGTATCATATCATCAGCCGCAGGCCGCTAGCCCCGGTTTTGGCGACGCAACACGCGCAATCGAACCGGACGCGCACACGTTGCGGTCGCTGTATTTCTGAGGACCCATCCAGTTGAAAGCTGGCTGTTTGTTCGGTCTACCGCTTTAATCAGGCTGCTGCTGTTTTGGCAACGACGTAGTTGCACAAATCCTTGACGGTAAGCAGATTACCAAAATCCTGAACCAACGGGTTTTTCTCAAATTTGGAAAGATCCGCGAACGGCATGCGTTCCTTGAGCTTGACCAATCCATCCGCCGTTACCTTGCCGTCTTGAACGAATTCTGCGCTGGTCAAGATATCGTCCGGGAACAACTCGTCTCGTGGAATCTGGATATCAAACGTCTTTTCCAGTTTAAAAACGATATCGAGGAAGTCGATGGACTCGGCGCCCAAATCTCCCACCATGGTCGCGTCTTCAGTCACTTCGTCATCATCGACGCCCAGGGCGTCAACGAGCGTTTCTTTGACTTTGCCAAATACCTCAGCGTTAACAGGCATCCGTAACAGTCTCCGTTGGAATCATGTAAGTAAAATTTTCAGATATCAATGTAGCGGGCAACATGCCCAAAAGTCATCGTTTTTCTTCGGTCTAGGAATCGGCTGACACCGCGACCGCCTCCACGTCGGCCAAGCCCGTCAAATTGGATTGATCAAGTTGATTGCAAAGTCGTCTGAAGGTCAAGCGAAATTGATGAATCATGTACTGGTCCATCGCCGGATCGATGCCCCTTCGCTCAGCCAAATTAAACGAATCGAGTACAAACATGCCCGAGGAAGCGATTTCTCCGTTCACGGACCCCGCGACCTTTATCTTCGTCAGCGAATCGCTGGTGGATTTAATATCGGCATTAACCACCAGTTGGTCGCCCGGCTGCACAAAACCCTTAAACGTAAAATTGTTGGCCTCGCGGACAACCACCGATGAGTGTTTGAATTCGTCTGTCGCACGCACCAGAAACATGCTCGCCTGAAACATGCTCTCAATCATCAGCACACCCGGCATCACGGGAAAGCGGGGGAAATGATCTTTCAAGTACTCTTCCGACAGGGAAAGGCATTTGACCGCGGTGATCGATTTACCCTTCTCCAGCGAAATAATTCTGTCAAGCTGGGAAAAACGCATGTCTTAGGCCGACGTAATCTGGGGGGGAAAAAGCCAAAGCAGGCGATCTGCGTTTCGGCCAAAGATGGGTCAAATATAGCAAATTCGCTTTTTTGCCTCAATAACATTCAACCGCCCAATCCATCCGGAAAACGGCAAACCGGTCCGCTGGACGCGGTCGATTGCGTCCGCTGGCCCCGACCTCCAGCCTTAGCCGCTGGCCCCGACCTCCAGTCTTAGCCCCAAGGTCTTCCCTGGGTGCGGTCCTCTGTCCCTTTGAAAGTCCGCCATGGGGGTGGTAGATTCTGGTCATGCGACGAGGTATTGCAGTTTCACCGGGAGTAGCGATTGGCACCGCGTTTGTGATTCATGAGATTTTCGTGAATCCGGATACGAAGCGGCTGGAAGATTCTGAAATCACAGCCGAATTGGCTAATTATGAGACGGCACGCGACCGAGCCACGGTGGAGTTACGGGCCCTCGAAACAAAAGTCGCAGCCCAGGTCGGCCACGATGAAGCTTCGATCTTCACGGTCCACCAGGCGATTATTCGCGACCCGGCGTTCACCAACAAAATTCGCGGCTGGATTGTCGACGAACGCATGACCGCGCCAGCCGCTTTGCATCGGCTCCTGGGCGAGTACACAGCCCTGTTTGCCACCACCAGCGATGAATATCTCAAGGAGCGTCTGAATGATGTTCGCGACGTCATTATCCGCTTGGGGGTTTTGTTGTCTGATACCGCTAATAACGCCTCAGAATCCCTGCAAGGCCCGTTGATCGTCGTCGCTGATGAACTGATGCCCTCACAAGCCGTCGCCCTGGGATCGATTGACGTCCGCGGAATCGTGACCCAGGCCGGCAGCCAGACAAGCCACGCCGCCATTATCGCCCGTAGCCGTGGTATTCCAGCCGTATCCGGTATGCAAGGATTGTTGCGACGCGTGAAAACGGGCGATACGATTATCGTTGACGGGCGTGACGGTCATGTCGAAATCAATCCCAGTGCAGAGTCCCTCGCAGCATTCAGAAAACTCGAACGCGAGTTTTTTCACCTCAAGGATCAACTCGCAGAAAACCGCGATCAACCGGCCGTCACCGCCGACGATGTACCCTTGCGATTGCAGGCCAATATCAACTTGCTGCCCGATGCCCTGGCAGCCGCTGCCATGGGCGCTTCGGGGATCGGACTTTACCGCACCGAGTACCTGTACCTGACACATCCCAGTGTTCCCGATGAAGATGAGCAATATGAAACGTATCGCGATATTGTTGCGGCCAGTCCGAATCACAATGTGACGATTCGCACGCTCGACATTGGCGGCGACAAGACGATCGCGTATCTGGGCCACAATCACCAGGAAGCCAATCCGTTTATGGGCTGGCGTAGCATTCGGCTTTCGTTCGAACATCCCGAGTTTTTCAACACGCAGATTCGTGCCATTGTGCGGGCTGCCAGCGAGTTCGCGGACGGAAATGTCCGCATGATGTTTCCCATGGTGACCACGGTCGAAGAGATCAGGAAACTCAAAAGTATGGTTCGCCGTGCGTATAAAACGCTTAACAGTCGAGGGATCAAGACCAAAGAATTGCCCATCGGCATGATGCTGGAGGTTCCCGCAGCAGCCGTTTCGATCGACACCATGCTCGACCTCGTCGACTTTGTTTCCATTGGGTCCAACGATCTGGTCCAGTACCTGATGGCGGCCGATCGCGATAATCCCAAGGTTTCACACCTCTGCCAACCACTCGCTCCACCGGTCTTAATCGTTTTGAAACGCGTGATCGAAGCTTGCAATGAGGCGAACAAGCCGGTTACGGTCTGCGGCGAGATGGCCGGCACTCCCAAAGCTTTCGTGTTGCTGCTGGGGATGGGACTGAGACGTTTCAGCATGAGCCCGGCATTTATTCCCTCGATTAAACAGCTGGCCAGTCAAATCTCGGTTCACGAAGCAGAACAGCTTGTGCAATCCGTCATGAATTTGAAGACAACGTCACAAGTCAAAAAATTCATGGCTCGCCAACTGGAGCGCATCGCGCCGAATCTTGCCTTGCTGGATACGAATTAACTATCTTCCGATTCACTGGCAGCGGTAACATCTTGCGCTGCCCATGCATGATGATCGCGATATTGCACAGCATGATCGCGAACAGCGCTACACTGGGCTGAATCCGTGTCGCTGCCGCGACTTCGGGAAACGAACCGGCCCCAAATAACGTCACCAAAATCAGCAGCGAGACGACGCGCGCATGCTTGCGATAATCGATGGGGGCATTCCTGTTAGCAAACCAGATGAGCACCATTGGCAACAGAGTGATGGTCAAATCATAAAAATACAAATGGGGGCTCAACAAGACAGTCGCCAGCACCATGGCAGCAAACTGCAACGCAAAGCCGCTGGATTTTGGCCCAAACCGGCCTTTGAGAATAAACGCCAGCAAGCCAATGACGAAAATTGACAGGATCGCCGTCACGACGTTCACCGTGACAACCGACTGTCCGGGCAGCGCATTTTGCACGGCGCCCCACAGACAATGGGCATCGGTGAGCTGATATCCTCCGGTTTGAATGTAATTGCCCGTCTGCAGGCAGACATTGAAATAGTCAACACAAAGATCAGTGCCGGCCCATATCGACAACAGGACGAGCGTGCTGACGGTTGCCAGGGCCCCCAGCACGAATCGCCATTGTCGCTTTGCCAGCATCATCAGCCACAGCGCCAAGGCCAGGTGCGGCTTGAATGCAACGAGTCCAAAAACGATCCCGGACCAACCTTCTCGCTTGTGATAGAGCAACACGAACGTGGCGGTCAGAATCAACAACAGGAAGGTCGATTTGTGACCAATGTTCAAACACGTAATCGTCGGTACGAAGATCGTGGCCAACACGAAACCGAGCATAAAAAACTGCGACGCAGGCGGATAATAGCGAAGCAACAACGCAGCGCTGGCAACCAGCGCCAGGGCCGACAAGATACACCACAGGACCACCGCCGTGCGGTACTCGAGGGCGGCAAAGGGGCTGACCAACAAATAATAAAACGGTGGGTAAATCGCCGGATAATACTGCGATTCGGGCCAGGTAAATCCAACGAGTGTCGGATCATGTTGGAGGCCGGCAAAGTATTCCAGGTCGTACAGTCGGCTACGGTTTTCCGAACGAACAACGGTTCCCCCAACCCACTCCTGCAGAAAGTCGCCGCCGAACGGGGTCTGGCGAATCTGCTGAGACGAATCGAAGTTGGGTGAAAACCACAGAATCCCGATGACCAACAAGATTGGCGCCGTCAACAGAATCCGGTCCGACCAGTCAATCATTGGTCTTACCGGTTTTTTTGCCGTTCGTATTTGCCTGGTGATTTGAGTCACGGGAGTCGCAAAAAAGCCGGAATCATGCCGATCAGTTGTCCAGCTTTAGAATCGTCCAACCTTTGCTCGCCACATGAACCTCGTTCGGTTGAAACGAATTTTCCGGCTCGGCGATCACCTGTCAGAAATCCGTGGGACGGCGACCTCTCCCAACTTGGGAGAGGTTCCCACGTGGATTGGCTCAACAAAAATCCACAGCCAAAAAAAATCGCCGCCCGTCAGGACCGCGATTATGGTTCAAATTCAGCCGAATTTGGTCAAGCCGTTTCAGCTTTGTGGGAATCGAGCACCTGCTGCAGCTTGGCCTTGGGTTGCACACCCTGCAGTCGTTCGACAATTTCACCACCCTTGAAAACCAGGATCGTGGGAATATTGGTGATGCCATACTTCATGGCGATGTCCTGGTGTGCGTCAACGTCGAGCTTACCAATCTTGGCATCGTTATTTTCGCCCGCCAACTGTTCCACGATCGGCGTCAGCTGCCGACAGGGTCCACACCAGGAGGCCCAAAAATCAACCAGCACCGGTTGATCCGAGTTTAGTACTTCCGTTTCGAAATTATCATTTGTAAATTCAACTGCCATTCGGGTCTCCAAATCTGTTCGCCAACTTGTCGTGATCATGTCAGCTCATCCGCTGACGCTATGTAGCTTGCCCACGTTCAAACAAAGGATTTTACCGCTCCAACACAAAGCGTCAATCGACAGCCCGAAGTACGCTGAAATCAGGGGAATTTTGGCGATTTGACATTGTGGGAATCGACTCCCGACCCTTTTTTGCGGGTCTTCACGACCGTTTACCGAAGTCAGGGCATCGTCTGCACTTTACAGCGCAAAAGACGCCGCCAGATGTTCGGGGGCGGGGGCGTATTCGAGCGGTTCCATGGAACTGCCAGCCCGGCCCTGACTGAGGCTGCGCATGGCGTTGGAATACCCGAACAGCTCGCCCAGCGGTGCATGGGCCACAATGAAGGTAATCCCCCCGCGCGTGTCGGTACTGACGATCTGGGCCCGCCGCTGCGACAAATCGCCAATGAACTCACCGTAATACTCTTCAGGCGTCGTGATCGTGATCTTCATAATCGGTTCCAGCAAACGGGGGCCGGCTTGACGTAGTGCTTTTTCAAACGCCTCGCCCGCCGCAATGCTGAACGCCATTTCGTTTGATTCCTCGCTGACTTCGGCGTCCAGCAGCGTGACCTTGATCTTCGCCAGCGGAAAACTTCCGATGACGCCGCCGCCTTCACCCTTGGCCGTTAACACTCCTCTGACGGCCTCCATGATTTCACCCGACAGTTTTCCGGCCACGCCACTGGTCCGGATGCTGACCCCCGCATCGACCGAGTCGTCCGGTTCCATTCTCAGCTTCAGTTTGGCAAACAGCTGTTCGCCACTGACGAGTCGATGACACTCGCCCGTAACCTCCACGGCGTGCGAGATGGTCTCCCGGTATGACACGCGCGGTTTGTGGACTTTCACGTTCAGATTAAAGTCGCGCAGCAGGCGGTTCTTGATGATTTCCAAATGCAATTCGCCCATTCCGGCAATCAACGTTTGACCGGTTTCGGGATTCTCCCGAGCTTTAAAAGTCGGGTCCTGCCGTTTCAACATTTCCAGGGTATCGGCCAGTTTGTTTCGTTCGGCCGTCGTTTCCGGCTCAATCGCCATTTCGATGACGGTTTCGGGAAAGTCGATCGATTCCAACTGAATCGGTGCCTGTTGATCACACAATGTATCACCGGTAACCGCAAACCTCGGTCCGATGACGCCCACGATGTCGCCGCACATGACGCGATCGATCTGGCCGTCACGCTCTTTTTTGGAGACATGAATTTGCCACAGCTGGGCGATGTTTTCTTTCTTGTCCTTGCCCGGGCAATACACGCGCGAATTGGATTTGAGTTCGCCGGAATAAACACGAACCCAGTACAGGTCCCCCGTTTTGGCGGGAAGGATCTTGAATACGAGGCCACAGAAGGGCTCGCTCACAGCGGGCTTCCTGATTTCGATCTTTTCTGTTTTGGGGCGAAGACCTTCGACAGGCGGCCGATCAAGAGGACTGGGCAAGTAGTACTTCACGCCATCGAGAACGCCCTGCACTCCGATCCCGTGCAACGCGGATCCACAAACAACCGGTTGAATCTGCTGGGCCAGCGTCGCTTCACGCAACACCTTGCGGATCAGCTCATTGGGAATTGGCTCATCCGACAGTGCCAACTGCATCAGTTCATCACTAAAGTCGGAAAGCACGCTGATTAACGTGTCACGCCAAGCCTGTGCATGGGCCACCAACTCTTCGGGAATGGAGGTCTCGATGATCTTCTTGCCGTCGTCTTCGAAGGTTCGAAATTTCATCTTGATCAGGTCAATGATCCCGCGAAATGGATTTTCAATGTGGGCCGGCCCCTCGCCCACCGGGATCTGAATGGCAACGGGACGGGCATGCAGGCGGTCCCGGATCTCAGTCAAAAACCCGCTCAAACTCCGCGCCTTCACGATCCAGCTTGTTGATAAAGGCCAGCCGCGGAACCTTGTAGCGGTCAGCCTGTCGCCAAACCGTTTCGCTTTGCGCTTCGACGCCTTCTCGCGCACTGAACACGACCACCGCGCCGTCGAGAACGCGCAGACTGCGCTCGACCTCGGCGGTGAAGTCCACGTGTCCCGGCGTATCCAGCAAGTTGATGTGAACGTCTTTCCAGTCGAATGTCACACAGGCCGAGTAGATCGTGATCCCTCGATTTTGTTCTTCCTCGTCGTCGTCGGTCGTGGTATTGCCACTATCGACTTTCCCGACGCGGTGTTTGGCGCCGCTGAGAAACAGCATCCGCTCGGTGACGGTTGTTTTACCGGCATCGATGTGGGCAATGATGCCAATATTTCGCAGATTTTCAAGTTTTCGGGACATGTTGGATTCAAGGTTGGCTCAGATTTCTGAAAGATCCTTTCGCGCATGAAAAAAACCGCGTTGTTCATGACAAAGCGGTTTCGATTAGGTTCGTGTTACCAGGCAAAGTGAGCAAACGCTTTGTTGGCCTCTGCCATCCGGTGCGTATTCTCGCGTTTGGTCATCGCCGCACCTTCGCGATTAAAGGCCGAGGTTAATTCGTCCGCCAACTTAAGGTGCGTCGCACGTCCCTTTTTGTCCCGGACGGCGTTCAGCACCCAGCGGATCGCCAGACTCTGCTGACGGGTTCGGCTGACCTGCATGGGGACCTGGTAGGATGCACCACCCACCCGCTTGGAACGAACTTCCAGGTGCGGTTTGACGTTCTCAATGGCCTGTGTAAATACTTCGATCGGCTCGTGATTCGGAACCCGTTTCTTGATTTCGTCCAGTGCATCATAAAAGACGTTTTGGGCAACAGTTTTCTTGCCGTCCTTCATCAGGCAATTGATAAACTTGCTGGCCAGGATCGAATCAAATTTCGGATCCGGCTTTAGATGCGATCGGCTGGCGGTAATATTTCCCATGGTTGGCTTACAATCCTGATTATTGGTTTCTCAGCAAAGAACTTCTTTGCAGTTGTTTCGCACCGGACGACCGGGCACTTACTTCTTGGCCCCGTAGCGGCTGCGAGACTGTTTTCTGTTTTCGACACCCAACGTATCCTGAGCACCCCGCACGACCTGGTACCGGACACCCGGCAGATCGCGAACGCGACCACCCCGCACGAGGACGATCGAGTGTTCCTGCAAATTGTGGCCTTCACCCGGAATGTAGACCGTGACCTCTTTGCCGTTGGAGAGCCGCACACGAGTAATCTTACGCAATGCCGAGTTGGGCTTCTTCGGCGTCATGGTCCGAACCTGCAAACAAACGCCTTGTTTCTGCGGACAACGATCCAGCACAGGCGCCTTGGTAAACTTGCGTTTTGATTTGCGTCGTTTTCGAACGAGTTGATTAATCGTGGGCATAGTGAAAAATATTCCAAAAAATGTCTGGCGATCCGCAAATACGCGGACCATTCGCAATCCGTAAAACTAATGAATTACGGCACAATGTCAACCTCTAATGAACTTTCTGCCAACTTCCTCGGTAGGCGTGCCTGTCCTCAGGCTCACTGTCCAAACTCGCAGTTGTCGGTCTGGAACAGACCGACCTACGTTTCATTTTGTCGGTCTGGGACAGACCGACCTACGTTTTAGGCAATGCCTCCGTCGAGTTCAGCCTGCCAGGCCTTTAGCTTGTCCCATTCGCCGGCCGCGGCCAATTTGGCTTGATCAGGCCACGTCGATGGGTCAAAGGTTGCCATCAATCCGCCTGCTTCTGCCAACAGCCGCCGAATCTGGGACACCTCCGTATTGCCTAGCGCCGTGTAGCTCGTAATGCCGGCGGCGTAAAGCAGCTCTTCGACTTTGGGTCCCACTCCTTCGATCAGCTTGAGGTCCTCGACTGCCTGATCGGCAGCAGGTGCCTCTGCGGACGGTCGGCCGCCGTCCAGTTGATCTTGCCAAGCCTGGAGCTTGTCCCATTCATCGTTCGCAGCCAATGCCGCTTGGGCGGGCCAGGTTTCGGGGTCATGGCCGGCCATGCCATTGGCAGCCAGGATGGCTCGAATCTGGTCCGCGTCGGTCGCGGCCAGCTGGGCGTAGGTCGTGATCCCTGCCGCATACAATAATCCCTGCGTCTTGGGTCCAACGCCTTCAATCCGAGTCAAATCTTCCTGGTTCGCAGCAGCGGTCGGTTCAACTTCGACGCCGCCGTACAGCGAGTTCTGCCAAGCTTTGAGCTTGTCCCATTCGTCGTTGGCCGCCAGCGCCGCCTGGGCAGGCCAGGTTTCCGGATCGTGAACCGCAAAACTTCCGCCGGCGGTTGCCAGAATCTGACGCAACTGTTCGACCGACGTCTTTTCAAGTCGAGCGTAGGTCGTAATGCCTGCGGAGCTCAACAAATCCGCAATCTTGGGCCCGATGCCTTCGATTTGCGTGAGGTCGTCGCGAGGCAAAGCTTCGTGAACGATCGGCCCGTCGCCGTCGGCAAATCCACCGGTCCCGGTAAATCCAGAATCCGCCGGACGCGACATGCCTGCCAAGCCAATGTCGGATGGGGTGGCAAAGTCGGTGGAAGGCGCGACTTCCTGCGTCATGTCCATCAACGATGGAGCATCGTGGACACCCGCCATTTCCATCGAAGCACCGGAATCGCCCCGCATCAAATCTTCGAGCGAACTGGCGGCTGAAGGCCGACCAAAACCGGATTCGCCGTCTCGCGAGCTGCCGTCGCCAGAACCTGCTTCAAGCAAAGGGAAGCTCTCTTCCAAGGTCTGCGAGGGAGTCGAGGCAATCTGACGCATGGCTTCCAGGTTGTATTGAACTTCCGAATCCTGGAAAGTCTTGAAGCCCGTTCCGGCTGGAATCAGGTGACCGAGAATCACGTTCTCTTTCAAACCGACCAGGTTGTCGACTTTGCCGCCCAATGCCGCTTCGGTCAGCACCTTGGTTGTTTCCTGGAAGCTGGCCGCTGAAATAAAGCTGGAACTTTGGACCGAAGCCTTGGTAATCCCCAGCAACTGGGTACTGAAAGTGGCCGCTTTCGGTTTGGTTCCCTTGGCCGGCTTTCCGCCGAGCGTTTCAATCTTGGCGTTCGTTTCTTCCAGGACGGTTTTGGGAACGATCTGGCCTTTATTAAAGTCGCTGTCACCCTTGTCCGTAATCTTGAGGCACTTGGCGATCTTTTCGTTCTCGGTAGAGAAACTCAAAACGATCGCAAATCAACCCCGGCAGCATCGTGCGTATCGCCCGCTTCCTCGACTTTTACCTTCCGCAACATCCGGGCGATGATGATCTCGATGTGTTTGTCATTGATTTCGACGCGCTGGCTACGATACACGCTCTGAACTTCGTGAACGAGATATTGCTGCACCGCTTCTTCGCCGGAAACTTCCAGAATGTCGTGGGGCACGAGCGGTCCATCGACCAGTTGCTGCCCGGCTTTGACGTGATCCCCGGAGTGCACGCGAAAACGCTTTCCGGGAGGCACGAGGTGTTCAAATTCCTGGCCGCTTTCGCTCTTGACCATGATCGTCCGCTTGCCGCGTTTCTTTTCGCTCAAGATCTCGACGACACCATCGACCTGCGCCAACACGGCGGGGTCTTTTGGTTTTCGAGCTTCAAAAATCTCGGTAACACGCGGCAGACCCCCGGTGATATCGGAGATACCGGATGCTTCGCGGGGAACTTCCGCCACGGTCGCCCCGGCGGAGATAACGTCACCCTCGTTAACAATGATGTTCGCTTTTTCAGGCAGATAGTAAACGTCGGCGACCGACCCGTCAGTCGTTGACGACAATAATCTGCGGATGCATGTCGCCCTTGAAGTCAATAATCGTGCGGCGGATGGTTCCACTGGCTTCTTTTTCTTCCGCCATGGTTTCGCCTTCGACGATGTCTTCATAACGAATCTTGCCACCTACTTCGGAGAGAACCGGGATCGCGTGCGGATTCCACTGACAAAGAATCGCCCCCGGTTCAACTTCTTGATCATCTTTCACGTGCAAGAACGCACCGGCGGGAACTTTGTGAACTTCCAGTTCGCGACCGCGAGGATCAAGAACCGCGATTTCACCGTTGCGAGTCAGAACAACCGTTTCGCCCCTGTCGTTGGTTACGTAACGCATCCGCGTGATCTTGACGATGCCGGATTTTTTGCAGCGCTTTTCGCTTTCCTCGGTGATGGTTCCAGCGACACCGCCGATGTGGAAAGTCCGCATCGTCAACTGGGTTCCCGGTTCGCCGATACTCTGGGCAGCGATGATTCCCACGGCCATGCCTTCTTCCACTTCGGCACCGGTCGACATGTCCATCCCGTAGCAGGTGCGGCAGACACCCAAGTCCGCTTCGCACGTCATCGGGCTGCGGACCTGAATCTTTTCCAGGCCCAGATCTTCAATTCGTCGGGCAATTTCCGGCGTAATCATTTCGTTTTCGCGAACGATGACGTCATCGGTGACGGGGTTGACGATGTTCTGCCGCGAGACGCGCCCGTTAATCGCGGTCGCCAAGCGGACCTCGACTTGCTCCCCGCGATAAATAACTCCCTTGGTGATCCCCCGAGTCGTTCCACAGTCGTCCATCGTGATGACGACGTTTTGGGCAACGTCCGCCAATTTACGCGTCAGGTAACCGGAGTCGGCGGTCTTGAGTGCCGTGTCGGCCAGACCTTTTCGGGCACCGTGCGTCGAACTGAAATATTCGAGAACAGTCAGACCTTCCCGGAAATTCGCCTTGATGGGCGTCTCGATAATCTCGCCCGTCGGTTTGGCCATCAAACCACGCATCCCGGCCAGCTGTCGAATCTGTTCGACACCGCCCCGGGCACCGGAGTGGGCCATCAGGAACACCGGATTAACATAACCGAGACCACCCCGGTCATCCTGCTCCATGGCATCCATCATTTCCTTGGTGATCTGCTCACGAGCGTGCGTCCAGGTGTCGAGTACTTTGTTGTACCGTTCCTGTTCCGTGATCACGCCGCGCTCATAGTGCTTGCGAAACTTGAGCACTTCCTTTTCGGCGTCGGCCACGATTTTTTCTTTCGAATCGGGGGTCACCAAATCGTCCGTGGCAAATGACAGACCGGAACGCGTACTTTCGCGGAAACCGAGCTGGTTCATGTCGTCGAGCAGTTCGATTGTCGCGCGGCGTCCGAGCTGTTGATAACAGTCGGAAATCACGATTGCCAGATCGCCACTTTTTTGTGGGTAGTTGTAAAAATCCATCCCGGCAGGAAGCATCATGTTAAACAGGATGCGACCGTAGCTGGTTTCAATAATCTGGCTGGGCAACCGGTCTTCTTCGTTAAGCCGGACAAAGCGACCCTTCGGCAGGCGAACCTTGATCCGCGCGTGAACCGAAATGACACCCTGTGAAAACGCCGTATCGGCTTCTTCCAGCGACGAAAATACCATGCCTTGGCCCGGTTGGTTGGGCAACATCAGCGTGATGTAATAGCAACCCATCACGGTGTCTTGCGAAGGACTCATAATCGGCCGGCCGTTGGACGGTGCGAAAATGTTGTTGGTCGAGAGCATCAAAGTGTGCGCTTCAACCTGGGCTTCAATCGAAAGCGGCAGGTGAACGGCCATCTGGTCGCCGTCAAAGTCGGCGTTAAAGCCTTTGCATACCAGAGGATGCAGGTGAATCGCGTTTCCTTCCACCAGCGTGGGTTCAAATGCCTGGATCCCCATCCGGTGCAGCGTCGGAGCACGGTTCAACATCACCGGATGATTCTGGATCACGAATTCGAGAATATCCCAAACTTCTTCGTCCTTCCGCTCCAGCATTTTCTTGGCGCTTTTGATCGTGTCGGCGTGCCCGAGTTCCTTGAGCTTGCGGATGATGAACGGCTGGTACAGTTCCAGCGCGATCTTCTTGGGCAAACCGCATTGGTGGAGTTTCAGCCGGGGTCCGACCACGATCACCGAGCGGGCCGAATAGTCCACTCGTTTTCCGAGCAGGTTTTCACGGAAGCGACCTTGCTTGCCCTTGATCATATCGGTCAGTGACTTGAGCGGTCGATTGCTGCTGCCGAGCACAGGACGCTTGCAGCGATTGTTGTCGAACAGAGCGTCCACCGACTGTTGCAACATCCGTTTTTCATTACGAATGATGACTTCCGGTGCATTTAGATCGACGAGCTTCCGCAAGCGGTTGTTGCGGTTGATGATCCGCCGATAAAGATCGTTCAGGTCGCTCGTTGCGAAATTTCCCGAGTCCAGCAACACGAGCGGGCGCAAGTCCGGCGGGATGACCGGAATCACGTCGAGCACCATCCACTCGGGCTTGTTATCGCTGTCGCGAATCGACTCGACGATTTTCAAGCGGTTGGTGAAGTCTTTGCGTTTCTGCTTGGAACCCGTTTCGGCCAGTTCCACGCGGAGTTCTTCCGAGAGCTTGACCAGATCCAGGTCGCTGAGCAAGTCGCGGACTGCTTCGGCGCCCATGTTGGCCTTGAAGCTGCCTTCGCCGAACTGGGTTTTGGCGGCGCGGTATTCTTCTTCGGTCAGCAGTTGCTGCTTTTCCAGACTGGTGGAACCGGGATCGGTGACCACGTAGTCCTGGAAGTAGATCACTTTCTCGAGACTGGAGGTCTTCATGTTCAACAAGTTGCCCAACCGGCTGGGCATCGCCTTGAAGAACCAGATATGAACCACCGGCGCCGCGAGTTCGATATGGCCCATGCGTTTGCGACGAACACGGGAGTGGGTGACTTTCACACCACAGCGGTCGCAAATCATGCCTTTGTATTTCATCCCGCGGTATTTTCCGCAGGCACATTCCCAGTCCTTTTCGGGACCAAAAATTCGTTCGCAGAACAAACCGTCTTTTTCAGGACGGTAAGTTCGATAGTTGATCGTTTCCGGTTTTTTGACTTCCCCCATGGACCAGCTGCGAATGTCGTGTGGACGCGCAAGGCTGATTTTTACGGAAGCGTAATCGTTGATTCGATCGTATGCGGTGTCGGCCATTGCCATAGTCACCTGCTCCTTGTTGTGTGATCGTTATTCGAACCGGCCGAAGCCGGCAGTTGCTTGTCGTAAGTCGCAGCCTGTTTAGCCGCGTCGTTTTTCCAATTGCATATTGAGCGCCAGACCACGAATCTCGTTGGTCAAAACGTCAAAGCTTGCCGGGGTTCCTGCTTCGAGTGTGTTTTCGCCCTTGACCATCGATTCGTAAATCTTGGTACGGCCTTCGACGTCATCACTCTTGACGGTCAGCAACTCCTGCAAGATGTAAGCGGCTCCGTAGGCTTCGAGGGCCCAGACTTCCATTTCACCAAACCGCTGTCCCCCGAAGCGGGCTTTACCGCCGAGCGGCTGCTGTGTAATCAGCGAGTAAGGTCCGGTGCTGCGCGCGTGAACCTTGTCGTCGACGAGATGGTGCAGCTTCAACATGTAAATGAAGCCAACCGTCGTTTCCTGGCCGCAAGCCTCACCTGTCCGGCCGTCGAACAAGCGACATTTGCCGTGACGCGGCAGTCCGGCTTCGAACAACACGTCGTTGATCTCCTGTTCGGTCGCCCCGTCAAAAACCGGAGTGATCGCCTGAAAGCCCAGCTTCGAGCCGGCCCAGCCCAGGTGAGTTTCCAGGATTTGACCCACATTCATCCGGCTGGGTACGCCCAACGGATTGAGGAGAATCTGTAGCGGTGTGCCGTCTTCCAGGTAAGGCATGTCCTCAACGGGAAGAATCTTGGCAATCACACCCTTGTTACCGTGACGCCCGGCCATCTTGTCGCCCACCGAAATCGTGCGTTTGGTGGCCACGTAGACTTTGACCATCTGCAGCACGCCGCTGCGAAGTTCATCGCCCCGCTTCATGCTGTTGACCACCCGGTCCCGGTCATCCATCGCGGATTCAACGGCAGGCCACATGTCAGCGTGCACCTGCTTCAACTGCTTGATCCGGTCCTCACTGCGCATCCCGTCCACAATTGAATTGAGGCGGAAGTTGGCCGCTTTTTCAGCAATGAATTTGGGGCTTTGATCGCGCGTCAACGGCGTTTCGTCGTCGTCGGTGATGGTTTTACCGATCACTTTTTCCATCGCTTCGATCATCAGGCTGAACGTTTCAGCGACCCGTTCATTCCCCTGCGTCTCGGCGGCCTTCAGATCTTTCTCGAAGACTTTTCTTTCTTCTTCTGAAAGGCTCATCCGGCGCGAAAATCGCTGGGTGTCGATGACGATGCCTTCCACGCCCGAGGAAACTTCCAGTGAGTCGTTTTTGACGTCTTCACCGGCCCGCCCGAAAATGGCGTGCAGGAGTTTTTCTTCGGGTGTCAGTTCGGTTTTCGATTTGGGAGAAACTTTACCGACGAGAATGTCTCCCGGGCGAACATACGTACCGACCTGGATGATTCCGTTCTCGTCGAGGTTCCGCAGCGCTTTTTCGCTGACGTTGGGAATATCACGCGTGAATTCTTCGCGTCCCAGTTTCGTTTCGCGAATTTCCACGTCGAACTCCTCGATGTGAATCGAGGTGTAGGTGTCGTTCTTCACCAGCTCTTCGCTGATAATGATCGCGTCTTCGTAGTTGTATCCATCAAACGACATGAACCCGACCAGCACGTTACGACCCAGCGCCAACTGGCCCTTGTAGGTCGCGGCACCGTCGGCGATGACGTCGTTCTTTTCGACCCGCTGCCCCGGTTGCACCAGAGGCTTCTGGTTCAGACAGGTTCGTTCATTCAAACCGACGTATTTTTTCAAGTTGTAAATGTCCGTGCCAATTTCGATCCGGGTTGAATCGACATAGGTGACTTTGCCGGCGCGCAACGCCTTGACCACCATGCTCGAATTCTGGGCCACGGGTGTTTCCAGACCGGTGCCCACGATCGGCGGTTCGGCAACCAAAAGGGGAACTGCCTGGCGCTGCATGTTGGAACCCATCAAGGCCCGGTTCGCATCGTCATGTTCCAGAAACGGAATCAGTCCGGCCGAAACACCGACCATTTGCGACGGCGCGATGTCGATATAACTGACCTCTTCTGGCCGCACGAGTTCAAAGTCAGCTTTGTAGCGGGCGATAATGTTTCCGCCGAGCTGTTTCAGACCCACGATGGCACCGTCCTCGACGTGCGTATCGGCAGGCGCGACGAACACTTCGGATTCTTCGTCGGCCCGCAACCAACAGATGTTGTCGGTGATTTTGCCTTTTTTGACTTCCGCGTACGGAGTCACCAAAAATCCGTAATCATCGACGCTGGCGAAAATCGCGAGGCTGGAGATGAGACCGATGTTGGTTCCCTCCGGCGTTTCAATCGGACAGATCCGACCGTAGTGGGAAATGTGAACGTCACGAACTTCAAAACCCGCGCGCTTCCGGTTCAAGCCGCCCGGGCCTAACGCCGACAGACGCCGTTCATGGGTAAGTTGCGACAGGGGATTGGTCTGATCGACAACCTGGGAGAGTTCACCGCGACCAAAGAAATAGTCGATCGCCGCTGAAACGCTCTTGGGATTCACCAAGGTGCGCGGCGTCATGTCATCGACTTCTTTCATGCTCATCCGCTCCTGGACGGTTCGGCGAAGCTTCAGAAAGCCTTTGCGCAATTCGTCCGCAGCGAGTTCGTCGATGGTTCGCAGACGGCGATTCCCGAGGTGGTCGATGTCGTCAATCTGGGCCGCCCCACCGGGCGTGGACAGTTCGAGAATGTACTTGATACAGGCCAGGATATCGTCCGGACGAAGCGTCATCTCTTTTTCCGAAACGCCCAGGTTGAGCTTCCGGTTGATGCGAAAACGTCCGACTTTTCCGAGCCGGTAACGATTGGGATCGTAGAATTTTTCCGTGAACAGTGTCCGGGCTTTTTCCAGAGCCGGCGGGTTGCCGGGTCGCAATCGCTGATAGATCCGCAGCAATGCCTCTTCGTGACTGGACGTGTTGTCATCTTCCAGGGAGTTGAAAATGAGCGGCGAACGGGGCGCGTGAATGATTTCCACGACTTTCACCTTGGCAGTGATAATCGTCTCGGCCATCTCTTTGGAAATCTTGGTGCCGGCGTCGACGATGATCTCGCCCGCCCGCTCGGAGGTCGAGGGAAAGATGATATCTTCGACAGCGATTTTGCCTTCGAGTTTGGCGGCACTTCGACCGTCGACCACTTTGACTTTGAGCGGTTCGTAAAAAGCTCGCAAGATATCGGAGTCTTCGCTGAATTTCGGGTCCATCGCGCGCAGCAGCGTAATTGCGGAGAACTTGCCGCTCTGATCGATCCGTACCGTCAGCGAGTCCTTTTTGGTCGCGTTGACTTCAATCCAGCTACCCCGTTCGGGGATCACCCGGCAACTGGGAAGTTTACGATCGGAGGTGGTGTCGGCTTCCATCACGAAATCGATGCCGGGTGAGCGGTGCAACTGGCTGACCACCACCCGTTCGGCGCCGTTGATGATGAATTCACCGCCGCCCAGCATGATCGGGATATCGCCCAGGAAAGACTTCTTCCTCAATCGGCTGTTCTTTTTCGAGGCGCAGCCAGACGCGGAACGGCTGTCCATAGGTCAGCCGCAGCTGCCGACATTCTTCCGGCGTGTACCGCGGTTTGCCCAGTTCGTAGCGAACGTAACTGAGGCGCAGTTTCTTGTCATAGCTTTCAATTGGAAAAATTTCCTGCAAGACGCTTTCGATGCCCTGGGAAACTTTTCGTTTTTCGGGTTCCACATCCGACTGCAAAAACGCCTTGTAGCTTTGCGTTTGGATCTTTGTCAGATCAGGCGGAACCTGGTAGTCGCGACCACTTCCAAAACGGCGGACTTTATCGTGCTGCAATCGTCGCTCAACTGGGGTTGCCATAAGCGCGGAATCTCCGGATCAAAAATCAGGTAACAACCGACGGACATGCGGTTGTTGGGGGTTGAAATGCAAACGTTTGGTTGGACCAGGATGATTTGGCGCGGCGAAACGACGTAACTCGCGGGCGTCCGACGAAACGATCCTTGCCGACTGCGGGGCAGCCAGAAAAAAATCGCGACGAAGTTTGCAGGCGCATACGCTTACCTTGGTTCCGCCGGGTCGAATTCGGTCCGGTTTTCAGGTTGGTACACTGGTTGTCTTGCACGCGACCACAACGAACAAAACATTGGACTGGCTTGGCAAAAAGCGGGCGATCGTCGCGGGAGCCATCCTGACCCGCGACGTTGACCCTGATTCAGCAGGTTATTTGAGCTCGATGCTTCCGCCGGCGGCTTCCACATCAGCTTTGATTTTATTGGCGTCTTCCTTCGATGCGCCTTCCTTGAGGGTGGCCGGGCAGCTCTCGACCATCTTTTTGGCCTCCATCAAAGAAGCACCTGTGATGGTTTTGACGACCTTCACCACGTCAAGTTTCTTGTCTCCGAATCCGGTCAGGACGACATCAAATTCGGTTTTTTCTTCGACAGCAGCGCCGCCGTCGCCACCCCCAGCGGCTGCCATCATGACGGCACCTCCGGCAGCGGGCTCGATACCGTGAACCTCTTTGAGGTAATCACTCAATTCCTTGGCGTCCTTCAGCGTCAACTGGGCAATCGTATCACCTAGCTTTTTTGCCGAATCGGAAAATTCCATGGTTGCTGTTTCTTCAGACATCGCTTCGCACCTTTCTAACTGGCTTTTTTCCACCCAAGCGGGGCGGGTGGAATTCAATCGATCAATTGGATTAAACGTTTATCAGTTCCGACGAGACTATTCGTCTTTTTCAAAAATTTGCTTGATCTGGCTGGCAAGTTTGCCACCAGGTCCGATCAGTTGGGCGGACAACTTGGAGCCCGGTCCCAGGATTTGGCCGACCAGCAAACTGAGCTGTTCACCGCGGCTGGGCCATTTACTGATTTCGTGAACCTTCTCTGCCGTGAGCGGTTCACCCCCCATCACTCCGCCACGGGCCTTGAATTGCTCAAACCCGGCATCTTTGTCGAGGTTGACCGCTTCTTTGACCAGCGAGACGAAATCTTCTGCGCCCCACATGACGGCCGCCGCTCCCTCAAGACCTTCAAAAGCCGGAGCCAGTGAAGTTCCCTCGGTTGCCCGCCGCGCGAGGCTGTTCTTAATGACCAACAGGCCAATATTTTTCTCACGCAACCGCTTCCGCAGCGCAGTCGTGTTGTTTGCGTCCAGACCAATCACATTGGCCAGTACGCAATCCTCAATTCCATCGAGGCGACGTCCCATATCCCTGGTCATCAAGTCTTTTACGTATTTACTCATGTTTCTGTCTTATTCGTAAGTCACCCGGGTCGCGGTGACGGTTCCTGGTTAAGCGGCAATCTGAATCCCCGGACTCATCGTCGCGGTAATCGTGACACCTTTGACATAGGTGCCTTTGGAGGCGTTGGGCTTGAGCGAATTCACAAAATTCATGAAGGCTCCAATGTTTTCTTCCAGCTGCGTGGCATCAAAACTGAGCTTTCCGACGATGGCATGCACATTGCCACCGTCATCGTTACGAAACTCAACCTTACCCGCCTTGTAGTCTTTCACTGCAGAGGCGACATCGGGCGTCACGGTTCCGGCTCGAGGCGAAGGCATCAAACCGCGCGGACCAAGCACGCGACCCAGCGGTCCGACGACACCCATCATGTCGGGGGACGCGATGCAAACATCAAAGTCCAGCCAGCCACCGGTAATCTTCTTCGCCAGATCGTCCTGGCCCACTTCGTCCGCACCGGCGGCCTTCGCGGCTTCGGCAGCGTCACCCCGGGCAAACACCACTACCCGCTGCGATTTGCCGATTCCATGTGGCAACACGAGAGATCCGCGGACAAGCTGATCTGCTTGTTTGGGATCGATACCCAGTCGCATATGGACCTCGACTGCCTGATCAAACTTGGTGCCGCCAAAATTCTTGAGAATTTCGACGCCTTTGGAAAGTTCGACCGGCACGGCCGGAACGGTCTCTGCCAGTTTCTTGAATCGTTTGGATCTTTTCATTTCTTTGACCTGTTTCGGCCCCTGTTTATGTTCTTCAATCCCTGCATCTCTCGACGATCCATCTTTCCCCATTCATGGAACGGGACGACTTATCCTTTGACCGAAATCCCCATGCTCCGTGCGGTGCCTTCAACCATGCGGCAGGCGTGCTCCAAATCACGTGCATTCAGGTCAGCCATTTTCTTCTGGCAAATCTCTTCAACCTGTTGCCGGGTAACGGTGCCGACTTTGTCCACGTTGGGCACTCCCGATCCCTTGGCAATCCCGGCGGCCATTTTCAAGCAGTGACGCGGCCGGCGGACTTTTGGTCACAAAATCAAAGGAGCGATCGTTGTACACACTGACAATCACCGGAATGGGAGTGCCGTTGTATTCTTTGGTACGGTCGTTGAACTGCTGTACAAACTGGCCGAGGTTAATCCCGTACTTACCTAACGAAGTACCTACCGGCGGCGCCGGCGTGGCTTGCCCGCCCGGAACCTGAAATTTTGCCTGACCCGTTAATTGTTTCGCCATTGTCTTGTTATTCCCGTTATCTGATTCGATTGCTGGTCGCAGCCGGCGGATGATCTTACAAGTCTTCGACATGCCAGTGATCGAGTTCGACCGGATTGAGACGACCAAAGATGTTGATCATCACCGTGATCCGGCCATTGCGCTCGTCGATTGCTGAAACTTCGCCTTCGTAGTTTTGAAAATAACCTTCCTTGACCCGAACCCGATCACCCACCTTGAACTTGATCGAAGTTTTGATGTTGTCGCCCTCGCCTGCATCTTCGACCTCGGGCTTGGTCGTCGCGATGATCCGATCGATCTCTTCTTTGGTTAGCGGTGCGGGTTTTCCCGCGGCCCCGGTAAAGTCGCCGATGCCGGGCGTCTCCCGGACGAGGAACCAACTGTCGTCATTGATGATCATGTTGACGACAATATAACCCGGATACAGTTTTCGCTTGACGATTCGTTGCTTGCCCGCCTTGTTGAATTCCCGCACGTCCTCCGTGGGGACCAGGATGTCGCCAAACATGTGAATCCAGGCCGGCGATTTTGACTCTTCGCTGCAACGCGTCACAGATCGAGTTTTCACGGTTCACCTGAACCTTGAGGATGTACCAGTTCAGATCGCCGTCATCCGCAGTCGACTCGACCGACGCTACTTCTTCGACAAACTCTTCAATCGGAGACGCGTCTTCGTCGCCTTCTTTGTCTTCTTCGCCTTCGAGTTCTTCGAGTTCATCGTCGGTGATCAGTTCGTCCGCCGAGAACTCAAGGTCGATCTCCTCGGCAGGCGGCAACTCGGTCGATTCGGTGGTTGCCGATTCGGTGGTTGCCGATTCGGCGGCTGGTGATTCGGCAGTCACCGACTCGGCAGTCTGACTCACATCGACTTGCTCCCCGGTTCGAAGTCAGACGATTCGACGGGCACCCTTGGCGCGGCATCTTCGGCGGCAACCGATTGCTCGACTACCGGATTGACCGACCCGTGGGCCTGTTCATCGGAGACTGCTTTGTCGTCGACCATGGTATAAACTTTTAGTAACGAATTCTAAGCAACTGAAACACTTTGGACCAAATCACATCAAACGCAAACAACAAAGCCGCCATGGCAAAAATCACGAACATCACGACCACACTGGCGTTCCACAACTCCGTTTTGGAAGGCCACGAAACCTTGTTCATCTCTGCTTCGACGGCGATCAGGAAATCCGCAAACACGGAATAATTAACAACGCGATACGAGAACCAAATCCCCAACGAGCAAAGCGCGATGAACACAAAGTATTGCGAACCGGTAAAAAAATTACCCAGCCAATTGGTGCGATACATCTCATAGACAGCCAGACAGGCGATGATTGCAAATGCCAGAAACGTCACCTGGCGAACGATTCGCCCCTGGTTGGGTTTATACAACCCGAACCGAAACAGTTCCGACCAAAAGCCCACACTGGCGCCATCTTGGCCGACCTTCTGCTTTTGTTTTGTCATCGAACTCACAACCACCTCGCTTGCCGAACTACCGTCCTGGTCGCCCGAAATAAAAACCTTGTTCAAGCGTTCAATTTAAGTACGCAAAGTACACAACGCCTGCTTAACCTCAACCGCCGACCGTTAACCTCAACCGCCGACCGTTAACCTCAACCGCCGACCGCTTTGTAATCACCTGCCAGAAAACTGTGTCTCAATGGCAGGGGCGGAGGGACTCGAACCCGCAACCGCTGGTTTTGGAAACCAGTGCTCTACCAATTGAGCTACACCCCTGTTTTGAGTCCCGACACAATCAATCTTTGTTGCTATCACGCTTTCAATATTTGCATTGAAAGCGTCGCATGAATCAGTGCCATGCGACGCTTGCTTGCAAGCCTCAACATCAACAGAACCGGCCCGTGGCAACTGAATGCGTCCGACCGGCCCGCCGAATATTACGAATCGAGGAGTTTCGTTACGACGCCCGAACCTACCGTTCGGCCACCTTCGCGAATTGCAAACCGAACACCGTCGTCGATCGCAATCGGCTTGTGCAATTCAACGGTCAACTTGACATTGTCCCCCGGCATGCACATTTCGGCGTCCACCAGGTTGGCGGTCCCGGTAACGTCCGTTGTCCGGAAGTAGAATTGCGGCCGGTAACCACTGAAAAATGGCGTGTGCCGACCTCCTTCATCTTTGCTCAAGCAGTAAATTTCCGCTTCGAACTTGGTGTGCGGAGTAATCGAACCCGGCTTGGCCAAGACTTGTCCGCGCTGAATCTCTTCTCGCTTGACACCCCGCAAGAGGCAGCCCACGTTATCACCGGCGCGGCCTTCGTCGAGGATCTTGCGAAACATCTCCACGCCCGTGCAAGTTGTCTTGCGAGGAACGGCATCGAGACCAATGATCTCGACTTCTTCACCCGTACGAACTACACCGCGCTCAATCCGCCCCGTCGCGACGGTTCCGCGACCTTCAATTGAAAACACGTCTTCAATTGCCATCAGGAACGGCTTTTCGTCTTCACGTGTTGGCTCGGGAATGTACGAGTCGATGGCTTCCATCAAATCGCCGATACATTTACTGGCTTCCGGATCAGCTGGATTTTGATAGGCGGGCAAAGCACTGCCGCGGACGATAGGAACATTGTCACCATCGAAATCGTACTTGCTGAGCAATTCACGAATTTCCATTTCGACCAGTTCCAACAACTCTTCATCGTCAACCAAATCGCACTTGTTCAGAAATACAACCAGCGCCGGTACGTCAACCTGACGCGCCAACAGTACGTGCTCTTTCGTTTGGGGCATCGGACCATCGGCGGCAGACACCACCAGGATCGCACCGTCCATCTGGGCAGCACCGGTGATCATGTTCTTGATAAAGTCGGCGTGCCCCGGGCAATCGATATGCGCGTAGTGACGATTGTTGGACTCATATTCAACGTGCGCCACCGAGATCGTTACCGTTTTCGTTGCGTCGCGGACGGTTCCCCCTTTGGCAATCTCTGCATAACCCTTTGCTTTCGCCAAACCCTTGGCAGCCTGAACTGCAAGAATTGCGCCCGTCAAAGTCGTTTTGCCGTGGTCGATATGCCCAATGGTGCCGACGTTCACATGCGGTTTTGTCCGCTTAAATTCTTCCTTGGCCATGTTATTTAAACCTACCTGTATTCTTCTAATTCGCTAACCAAGTTAAACCTCGACCCGGGGGTCGAGCCATAAACGACCCAAAGGCCGTAACAATCAGAGCTGCTGATGGGAGTCGAACCCATGACCTCGTCCTTACCAAGGACGCGCTCTACCACTGAGCTACAGCAGCCAAAGCTAATCAGCCGGTTCTTTCCCATTCCACAAAATATAAATATCGATGAGCGGGTGAAGGGAATCGAACCCTCACAACCAGCTTGGAAGGCTGGGGCTCTGCCATTGAGCTACACCCGCTAAACCGTTCATCAAACCCACCATGGCGCAAAACCATCCCTGAGCTGCAATCGGAACCTATCAATGTATCAAATTGCGTCCAAAGCCCAATGGACGTTCTCAAGATTCTGAATGAAAATTCAACAATTAACGCTTAGCAGGCTTCCGCGCTTAACTCCGCCAACTCATTCCGATTTGGAATCCTCAAATGGTAACGTTTTGAGGCAAAGTTCACAGGTGATAATCGCCCAATTTGTCCATTATTTTGCCAACAAATGGGGGGTGCAGGATTCGAACCTGCGAAGGCTGAGCCAACAGATTTACAGTCTGTCCCGTTTGACCGCTTCGGTAACCCCCCCTAAGCCTTTTAATTTTAATAAATTACCGAACCGCCCACTTGAGAGGCATAAAGCGGAAAAGCCAGCGGAGGGGTTCGAACCCACGACCTGCGGTTTACAAAACCGCTGCTCTGCCAACTGAGCTACGCTGGCGCGCTCCAGCAAGGTAATTGAAGACCGACAAATATATCCGAATCCGACTCACCCGCAATACGAATTGAGTCGATTTGCCACCCGAGGTTCACCGGGATCTGACTTTTGACCAAACAACCTTCAATGAACGGCTGAGAATGACAATCTCGCTCCGTGACGTGTAAAAGATGGACCGATCGCAGATGCTCCAGCCACAGCAAAAAGCCGACCGCGGTTGCGGCCGGCCTGATTTAGCAAATTTGGTGATCTGAATTCTTGCGAACTCGGTCTAACTGCCGTCTCAGTTGTTATTGTTTTCCGGTTCGAGCAGCCCTTCGGGAAGCTCGATATTCTCTTCCTTGGCCGCCGCTCGCAGTTTGTTCAGGGCGCGGGCCTCGATCTGTCGAATCCGCTCTTTGGTGACGCCCAACTGTTCGCCAACTTCTTTCAACGTCTGCGGTTCCTGGCTGTAGTCCAGACCGAACCGGCTGATGATGATCTGCTGTTCGCGGTCATCGAGGCTGGCCAGGATCTGGCTAACCTGTTCGCTGCGCTTGGCCTGTTGCGATTCCAGCAGGTACCGATCCGAACGTTGGTCGGCCCGACTGAGAAAGACTTCCTCCGAAGTCGGGCGGAAGCGATCTTTCTGCTTGAATTCACCCGGAATGGTTCGGGCGTAGTTCTTCATAATCGCCCAACTGGCGTACGTGCTGAATTTATTGCCGCGGGCATAGTCGAATTTTTCAACCGCCCGAATCAGCGACATATTTCCATCACTGACCAGCTGGAAAAAGTCATCGCTGGAAGCGACATGACGTTTGGCGATGGAAACGACCAGTCGCAAGTTCGATTGCACGATCTTGTTCTTGACTTTGACCGCTTCGTCGTACAGCCGCTCAATTTCATCCATCTCGGAGGAACGGGCTCGCGACACATCCAGTTGGTCTCTCAGTTGCCGCGCTTTGCATTTGAGGAAGTTAAACTTGCGGAACAGGTACTGCTCCTGCTCACGCGTCAACAACGGGTGCTCGTACAGCGAAGCGAGGTAACGCGGCAGGCCGGCAGGTGGCTTCGTGCGGCGCGTCTGCTTTTCGGGCATCGGCATTTCGGCTTCAACGATCTTGGCGAACGCGCTCTTGCGATGAAATTCCGGGTTGTCCATGAAGTCCAACGGAAGCTCCATGATGTTGGTGGCCCGCATCTCATTGACGACACGATATACCGTGGTCTTCGTGCGGCAGTACCGCCGCGAAATTTTTTCAGCCGACTTGCCCGCCTGGAAGTCCGCGTAAATACGCTCTTTCATTTCCAGGTTCAGCGGACCCGTTTGATCCGGGAAGACCGCCATCTCGGGGTGCTTCTGGTCGAACTGTTTGATCGTGTAGCGAATCGTTTCGACGCTGCGATTCATGTGCCGGGCGATGCGGCGCGTTACTTCAGCGGGACACCCACCGGCTCGGGCCAGCCGCCGTGCACGTTCGATGATTTCGTCTTTGTCGTAAGTGCTCAGTTGGCTGAACCGCTCCCCACGCTTGACCTTTTCACGATTGTGTTTGGCAAAGTGATCAACGCTGCTGTGCAAAAATCCGACTCGTTTACGGCCGCCGTCAAAGATGAATTTGCGGCTGACGAGCCCTTGCTGCCGCCAACGCGAGATCGTTTTGGTCGAAACGTTAAATTTCTTGCTCAGATCCTCAACCGTATGAACGGGTTGAGCAATCTCGTCCGCCATGATGTTTGCCGAATCGGACAGGTCTTCGATGAACGCGTGTAGGTCCTGACGAAGTTCGTGCCCTTTGATTTTTACGATCGGAGCCTTCTCGGGGCGGTAGTCCGTGATGCGGTAACAAACAAACTCAAAGTTATAGTTTTTATCGTCTTGAATTTCGCCAAGCAGTCTCTCGGCGGCATCAATCTGTTGAATTTTCTTGTCTCGTGGCGCAAACCGAACCTGCTGATTTCTCAGCTCTCGAATTGAATCACATTTGTAATCGGTATGCATAGTCAACCTCTTTCTGTCCCGTTTGTCTCGTTCAGGATGGTCGAGTCCCGTTTTGAGACACTACCACTTTGACGATTCCAAATGGGCAAAGTTCCTTATTTGCGATCCTCCTTGATCTTTGCTTTCTCTGTTCAGTGACGTCCAATCCACTGCAGTCCTTACGACTCAACCGGCCTTTTGTTCGACCAATCAAGCGAATTTTGACTGACGTCCGAGAAACAAGGCGATTTGCAAACCCACAACAAAGGTGTAAGCAAAACCACTTCGCTCTTCAACGCCAATCAACCTACTCAGACGGCCGCCGCGATTGATGTCCTCTCGTTGCCGTTTTTGGCAGCCAGAAGTCATTCGTGCCGAGCCGTACTTAATAGTCCGCAAATTCCATTCCAAGTTCACGAATTTAGAATTTATTCGAGAATTTTGAAAAAAACCCTAAAAATGAACCGCCATGGGATTCGGGAATTTGGCTGACAGCAATCAAATTGATGTCAAACGTTGCGGAACGGTGCGAGATTGTTCGATTTGAGACGGGAATCTGACCGATTATGAATCAGACTCGGTTGGAAGGGGTCGGAACGGACTCGCCTCCGTTCGGCAAACCACTTTTCGCTTAAATAGCTGAAATATTGGGACAAAAAACGGAAAAATTATGAAGATACTTACGGATTCGTTGCCCGCGGCGGCAAAAACCCTTGTTTTTGCGATGATTTTGGCTTTTGTAGGCCAACCAGCCGGGGCCCAGGATCGAGTCGATGTGCTGGTGGAATACGAAAAAGGGGATCTCCACGACATCCAGTCTCAATATGAGCACAAAGGAGTCGTCATCGTGGATCCAGCCGGGCAAGACGAAGAACCCAATTCCCTACCGCTGGAAGTCGTCGCCAAACTCGATTTCGCCCAGAGATTTACCGGAAATGGGGACTCAACTTCAAGCGATTCGATATTACCGCGATGCCCTGGCCAGCATCCAAATTGACAAGGGAAACACTGAGTCGAAACTGGCCGACGGAAAATCGTCTGATTGTCGCTCGAGTCCAGTCGGATTCAGCCCAGCGGCTGCAAATGGCATCTATTTCCGCGGTGCTTAAACAATCCGAGTTGGACCTTATCCGGAATCAAGCCGACCCACTCACGTTTGCGAGCATGTTCACGCGGAAGGACATTCGCTTGGGTGACAAATGGAAAATCTCGTCCGATTCGGTTGCCGAATTTCTGGCGGTGGATCAGGTTTACGAAAATGACGTGCAATTCTTACTGAAGGACCTCAGCAACGGAATCGCCAAAATTTATCTGGTTGGCTCTGTCAAAGCGGAAGTCGACGACGTCACGACGGAAATCGAACTCAGCGGGATCGCACTGATCAATATCAAGAACAAGCATTTAACCGCCTTGCGCACGACGATCAACGAGAAACGCCGTCCCGGCCAGGTTGCCCCGGGATTCGAAGGTCAAACAAAAATCGATTTGAAAATGGAATCGCAGAATTCGGTTCCCGAACTATCCAACGATGCGTTGGCACAGATCAGTTCCAAACAAGTTGAACGCCGCATCAAATGGGAATCGGCGGCAGCCCAGTTTCAAGTCATTTATGACCCTCGCTGGCGCATCATCGCTTCCGAGAACGACGCAGCGGTCCTGCGTTATGTCGACCGCGGCGACCTGTTGGCTCAGTGCAACATCGTCGAATTGCCAGCCAGGCCCGCTGACAATCCGTTGAAGCTGGAGCAATTCAAGACGGAAGTTGCCAAGATCATCGAAGCGGAAGAATCGGCGAAGGTCGTCGCCGACGAAGAACTGAAAACCAGCACCGGATTAACGGCCCTGCGAGTCGTTGTGGAGGGTGTCGAGGAAAAGGTCCCCGTGCAATGGATCTACTACCATGTCGCGGCCGCCGATGGCCGCCGCTTGACATACGTGTTTACGCTGGAGCAGGAAATTGCCGACCGCTTCGCCGCGGCCGACAAACGACTGGTCAACGAAACGGTCTTCAAACCCAAACCGGCCAAGACGGCCGACTCGGAAAGAGCAGCCTTCAAACGCTCCAATTCGGAAGACGTTGACCGGTAGCACAGCAGCATTTCGCTCCGTCGAAATTGGTGACGTGCGCGGATATCCGCTAACAAACGGCTGCCTGTCCCCCAAGCTGGCACCCCAAGCTGGCACCCCAAGCGACGGGAAGAAGAAGCACCGTAGTTGACGCCTACACCACCGGCGTAAAAATCGAACCCGTTGGCGCTGCTACCTGCGCCAAACACGCCGTAGTTGGTGCCACTGGTGGCGCTGGCCTGGCCGTAGACGCCGCGCCCAGAAGCGGCCGCGTTTGCGCCATGCACGCCCGCAAAGCCGGTCGTCGTTAAGGCCCAGACGGCGGTATCGGCCGGGGCGACGGCTCGGAGGCCACGACCATCGCTTGTATTCTCAACGTACACCAAAATGGCGGGTGAGAACAACAACACAGATTAACTTGAGCACAGGAAACCTTTTCACATAAATGAAGGACCAGTATGCCCGCAGATTTTACTGTTTCTGTGCGAAATGTTTGTAACTCGAATGTAACTGCGCAAGCCACGCGTTCAGGATTTTGGCATTTCGCACAATTCAATTGTTCCGCCGTGCTTGATCACCGGGTGATCTTCCAGCAATTCCTGCAATCGTTTCAGGTCATCGGAATCAAAACGCATGTAGCCGCCCAAGCTCTGCGTGGTATCAGAAACCGCCTTTCGACCGACGACAATTCGCGAACCAATTTCGCTGCCGCCCTTGAACATGCCCGTCGCTTTCGCGGCGTCCAAGAATCGATCCCATTCATCGGTTGTTGGCGTCGAGTCGGTGTTGTTGTGAATAAGAGCGATGTATTGCATTTGTGATTTTCGATCGTTCACGCCAGGAGTTCAAAATCGCTCAGGTTGATCATATCAAGTGAGTACAACAAATAAAATGTCGGATAGAAACAGTAGTCCACCTCTTTGTTATGTCGCGGGCAAAATCGGGGACTGGCCGCCGTTCTCCAGGGACCAAAAGAGAAAAATCGGGGACAGTAAAATCGGGGACAGGCAGCCGTTCGCTAGCATGCTTGCAAGGCCCGGACAACTAAAAGGAAGGAACCCCCCGAGGACAGGCTGACGTTCGCGCGGGCTCCCGCGACTAGCCCGCAAGAATTGCTGTCTGTCCCCGAACATTCCGCCCCGAACATTCCTCCCCCGAACATTCCTCTGTGCTTCGAGATCAAAATCACGTAGCCGCAAACCGATCCAGCTCGCGGGTCCCAAAAATCTATCCAGACTTCACCGCAATTTTTCTTGGCTTGGCCGCTTCGGACTTCGGCAAATGCAATGTCAACACGCCGCTCTTGATTTCCGCAGATATCTTTTCGGGGTCGATCGTTTCACCGATCGTAAACGTGCGGTAAAAGTCACCGACTCCGTACTCGCCTCCGACAAAATTCATGTCAGCGTGACGCCAATCCACTTTGCCATGAATGGTCAACTGTCGATCCTCGAATTGAATATCAAGATTTTCAGAATCGACGCCCGGCATATCAGCAAGCAAGACAATTTCGTCTTCGTTCTCCAGAATATCCACGCGCGGAACGTAGGTTTTTACGTCCCTGGTGAATTCACCCCGGTTGGTTTCCTGTTCCTGTTTTAGCTGTTCCTGATTCATCATTTGAGCTGCCATTGTTTTGCTCCCTGTCTGTCGTATGCGAAGTTTTGACGTGTGCAAAGTTTTCAACTGGAATTTCGTAGAAATGCCCCCCACAGCCCCCGAGCCTGCAATCCTGTTAACATCTTCAACACGAGCACAACCGAGGATCGCAACACTCGACTCGGGGGCTGGCCAACCTATCTAAAACCGTTCACAGAAACGAGAAACTTGGCGGACGGGGCTCGCCTGTCGCTTCGCGAATCTGCCACGGTGAAGTCATCGGTTTACTTGGCCTTGACCGTTATTTTTCGCGGCTTGACCTCTTCTGGTTTGGGCAGCGAAATCGTCAACACGCCATTTTTTAAAACAGCTTCCACCCGTTCGGCGTCGACGTTGGCCGGCAGTGTTACGGTTCGCACGAACTGGCCAAACTCACGTTCCTGACGATGCCACGTTGCCTGGTCGTGAGCCGGAGAGGTTCGTTCCCCTTTTACCGTCAGCTGATTCCCGCCGTCGACAAAAATTTCGATGGCATCCAGATCCATTCCCGGCAGTTCGGCTTCGATAATAAAACGATCACCGTCTTCCCACAGGTTCATCGCGGGATACGACCGAGGCGTGGGATGGATGCCGTTTCCAGTGCGGGAAAACAGCTGATTCATTTCGCTCTGTAACCGGCTCATTTCGTGTTGTAAATTTGTCAAAGGCCAACGCGTAACCATAGCTGTTACCTCCAATACAATGAACAAAAATTGTTTATGAATCGCCGCTCGACGCGACTTGCTTTTTTCGTTGTTGCGTCGACCGGCTGAACTCTGTCAGTCGTCCGACCACAAAATGTCGGTGGCAGCAACGAGCGTGCCAAAATTTATTCCGAGCACAAAATTTTTTTGGCTTGAGTGGATGCTGGTTTCACGAGCGATTTCAGATTTGACAAAATCGTTGCCACGTTTAAAAAAGGAATCTCAAGTTGCGCTTTGGAGAAAATTTGTCAGCGGAATCGGGCCGCACAAATATTTGCGTAGAGGTGATTCATGAACCGGAAAAATCTGTCAGCTGGTGTCCCTGTTGGCTCACGTTCGCAAACGGAAGCGTCGGATTCAGCGGCGCGGGATCGCGGTAGGCTGATTGCGCTGATGAACAACCTGGAATCGGCCTTGGCTGCCGCCTCTTTCCAACGCGAGGACGACTGGAACGTGGTCGTCCAGGGCGAGCTAGAGCAATTGCAACTGGCGTTGCGGGACAGCCGATCCGAGCTGAATTCGAACGAAGGTCTGTTCGCCGAAATCGCCGCTGACCACCCTCGCCTGATCAATCGAATGGAAAATCTGAAACAGGAATTCAGTGATTTGGAGCGACAGATCAAGACATTGCGGGATCAATTCAAAAAATTAGACCAGGTTCCGGAAGTTGCCGATATCCGGGAACGCCTTAGCTGGTTGCTCAAGGCGCTGCGTCATGCCCAAGCGAAAGAAAATGAACTTGTTTTTGAAGCCATTGGGCGTGACCTGGGCGTGGTTGGATAACTTCCGATTGGTCATGGGTTTCATTGTTGAGACTGTTAACCCAGCCAGTTCGTTGTCCAGTACCACTGGTTCGCGTCTTGCCAATTGGGATTCCGAGTCGGATTGGGCAAAGTGATTTCGTCTTCGTCGACAAAGACGTACGGGTCCGGTGATTGATGGCCGTTCGGGTAACAGAAATCCGAACTCGTCGGATCGCAAGGTGCGAACGGGTCATCCGCGGGATCAATCACTTCCGGCCCGGTCGGATCCGAGATACCAATGCCGTCGATGCGATAGTCAATTTGGGGAATGGCACGGATGATGTTGCGCCGATTGACCGGAGCCGGAACGGTAACGTTGACGCGAATCGAATAACTTCCCGGACGAAGCAATACGCTTTGGGCAGTTCGTGTTTCGGTAGGCCGAGTCGCGACTCGATACTTGGCCTCGCCATCCTGATCGTAAACCGTCATCCAGATCGTCGCATTAGGCACCGTCGCCTGATTTAGCGCCGTAAACGCAAAATGAAACAGCTGCGTCCGGGCGACGTACAGGGTGTGTGCCCGGGACCGATGTTGACTGTCAAGTTGCCCGCTCCCCAGAACGTCGAACGCAATGCTCGCTTCCCTGAAAGCGATATTCAGATCGTAGTTACCCGTATCGAACGCAAATCCGGGTCGATCTGCGGCAACGGAAACAAAGTAGTTGGCTTCCGGGATGATGCCCTGAAATTCAACCAGCAACTCGCCGTTACCATTGACTTTGATCTGGCCCGCGAGCGGCTGCAGTGACGAATCAAAAACCTGGACGTTCGAAATCAACCCGCTTGTTTGCTCCGCGTCCAACATCGCGTTGACTCGAATCAACATGACCGAATCAAACGCCTGCACCTGGTAAAAATCGACATCGGGAACCGTCGTGTCGGAAAAAATGGCAGCCTGCATGCGATAGTCGTTCGCGGCGGCTGCGTTTGGTGACTGCGCGAGAATCGTCGCCGTGGCGGCCGTGTCGTTGGTGTGCAGGTCGTTTTCAATTGGCCCTTCCAAATTATTCAGAAACAGCTCCTGGATTTCACCTTGTGAAAGCATTCCATAATTCTGCCGAACAGCCGCTGGAATCAGGTCGTAACCCTGGACCAAGTTGTCATCGATGGTCGTGACCAGGGCATAGCTTCCAAACAAATTGTCGGCGTTCCCGATCGGTTCGATTTTCACAAAGTATTCCTGCTCATCGGTTGACATTTTGAATCTGGAACGAAACATCCGTTCCGGTATTCGTCGTTTCGCTGACTGAGCCAATGACCAAGCCGTTGTCATCAAACACCGTCAACTTTCCCTTGAGCAGGCTGACGCTATTTGAGATCAGCCGAAACGTAATCGAGCCGTCATAGCCTGAATTGGGACGAATTGAAAAATAATCGACATCCGTGGCGTCCTGAATGTCGCCGACGACCATCAACGGGATAATTCCATCGATGCTGCCGGTATTTCTAATCTCAACGGCACTCTTTTTCGTATCATTGTTTTTGCCATCGAGGTCGTATTGGTCCAGCGCGCGGACACCGTATTTTGATTGCACGTTGAGAATATCATCAGGATTCAAGACTTGATTCAACGCAGTCGGATGCATGACCGACGTCACATCGTTGGTATGATCCAATCCAAACACATGTCCTGCCTCGTGAAGGGCGACGGCAAAAAACTGGTCGGCGTCGGCAAAGTCGGCATTACTGTTGAACAACACGTCGCCCGCCCAGGTACCCGACAACAGGTCGTCATGGGGGACCGTTACGGCAAACACGTCGCCCGCCATCGGGACCGCACCAACACGAATGTCGCCAAAGCGAAGGTCGCCTTGCGTTGCGCCACGGGTTCCAAAATCTTCACCCGAATCTGAGACGAGCCCGACATTGATACTCGAATGTTGGGCCCACGCTTGAAAAGCCGACAGGATCGTGTCTTGAAGTTGCTCGTCCGTCAGCAGATGGCCAAAGGAAGCGTAAAGTGAGCTGTCGTACGCTGAGATTTTTGTTCCATCAGGGGCGAGACTGAGCGTCAACCGGCTGGCCGATTCCCATAGCCCGCGATTTTCACCGTCGCTTCGCAACGAGGGCCCCAACGCGCCCGGCGACGACAACTCGAACCCGTTCTTGGGCCAATAATTCTCAAGCAGAAATGCCGACGTATTCATCTTGTTCCTCAACCGGTCTAGCCGGAATCGAGCGTACTTGACGTGGGATCAACCTCCAGCTTGTCAACCAATCGAAGCTCTTGCCGTTAAATCAATTGACGGTTGGGCTTTCATGAGAGGCAGGATGCCTATCCCACGTTTCGTTGCCTTGTATTCCGGCCTACTATTATTATTAGCAAAAACAGCCTGGCCGATCCGCCAAATTGAATGTTTATTTTAAGGGTTTTTTCCCGCCTCAAAGAGTTGCCTGATTCCGTCGACCAGCGATGTAAACGCCGGTTGATCGCTCAAGGGCTCAAGATCGGGGTCCGTTTTCATCATCCGCATCACCAAGCCCGGATTTTCGAATGCCGCCCGTGCGAACAAAGAAATGGCCATCGACGCATCCAAGGGCTCGATTTGCGAGGTTTGGGCGTAAATTCCGGCCACGCGGTACAGCGTGTCAGCTGAACGATCCAACCGGAGCGCGGATTCGGCGTCCGCGATCGCCAATTTTCGTTGCCCCGTGCGGCCCAGCAATACTCCCCGAGCCGCAATCAGTTTTGGATTGGCCGAATTGAACGCAATCGCCTTGTCCATGAATTCGATCGCGGTTGGGGAGTCGTGCAAAATCTCCGAATAAACGTGGGCAATGTTGTTGTAGGCGGTGTCCGATTTGGGATTGAAGTCAAGCGCCCGCTCGAAATCCTTGATTGCTTGCTGCGGATCACTGTTGATTTTCCTGACGCCGCGAGTGACACAGCTGATTTCGTCCGTGGGATCGGTATTGAGGAATGTTTTCATGTCTGCCTCAGCACCAGCTGTGTCGCCCAGCGTTTTGCGGACGTTACTGCGCAAGTACCAGACGCGGGTTTGCTGCGCGCCTAAATCAATTGCGCGGTCAAGCTTGCCCAGGGCATTTTCAAAATCGCGATCCTGAATGTAGGCCAATGCCAAATTCAAAGTAATCGAGACATCGTCTGGTGCAAGTCGATCAGCCAGCTTTAGATCTGACAATGCCAACTCCGTTTTCCCTGTCTTGCAGTCTGGTCATGCCTCGATACAGAACCGGCAGACTCGACCGGTTGTCCATGGAATGGCAAACGGTGTAATAGGCTTCGGCCTGCTGAAATTTTTCCTGCTCCGCGCAGGCATTGCCTAACATTAACCAGGTCAGGAAATCTTCTGGATCTTCTTCGACGAGTTCGCCGTAAAGTCGCTCGGCCGTGGATGGATCTTTTTGGCACAGGTATGCCGACAGGACTCGATCAAGTCGATTGTCGGGCTCCTCGGGTTGTGCGGGTTCGTCATTTGGCACATCCGTCTGATCAAGTCTGGATTGAATGATGTGTTCCTGTTTTGAAATTGCCAACCGCGTGCGATCGTTCGGCCAGAACGTAGCTGCTCGATTGTTGTGCTGGAGCGCCTTGGCAAGATACTGTTGATCGTGGTTGATGGTGGCTAGGTTCTGAAAAACTTCCGCGAGCCAGAAATGCATTTCCGCCGCAGCGGATGCTTCGTTCTGTGCATCGGACATGTCTAGCCGGCCAAAATATCGCTGAGATCCCAAATCCCGCATGTCACGCCACGCATTGAGTTGCAGCAATTGTTCCGCTTGCTCCGCCGAACTCGCAAAAAACTCGGGATCATGATATCCATGGGCCGCCGCCAGCGACGGGCGAATCGACTGGGCCAATTCGATATGACCGCGACTTGTGGAGATCGCGTTCAATTTGTTGAGATTGGACGCCACCGTCCACCAAGCGATCGTGAGTGCCGCAATCACCAACGAGCAGGCCGCGAAAATGGTTGAACCCGAGGACAACCGTGGATTCCGGCGAGCCCACTTCTTGATTCGGTTTTTAAAGCTGCCGTTGGACGCCCTGTGCAACGGTTGCCAACTGAGTGAGCGTTCCAGTTCAAGGGCAAGTTCAAACCCATTCTGAAACCTGTCTTTCGGTTTTGGCTGCATGCACGTCTCAACGATGGCTGACACGTCCTCGCCAATCAAATCGCGATCCGACTTCGAGATTGTAAACGGAACGTCCTTGATAACCGCCAGCTCGTCGAGACAAAACGTGGTCTTCAAATCGTCTTCATAGGGCAGCCTGCCCGTCATGACTTCGTACAGCATGACACCGGCCGAGTAAACGTCGGCTGACGGTTGAAGTTCGCCCTCACCACGGTCCAGGGACCGCAAATGTTCGGGCGCCATGTAGGGTAGCGTACCGCCAACATGTTTGCCGACGTCTTCCTCTTGGGAGGATCCCAGGTGAAAGTCAAGAATCACCGCCTTCCCCTCGTCGTCGACCAGCAGGTTTGCCGGCTTCAGATCGCCATGCACGATGCCGCGTCGATGAGCATAACCCAGACCTTCGGCAGTCTGACGAATCAAGTCGACCGCAAATTGCTGAAATGAACTGCAGCGTTGCACGTGCTCGTGGTCCTTGAGTTTCTTTCGCAAGCGAAAATGTTTGGCGTTGTCAGCATCCCGAATCGTATCGGCGACCGTCAGTTCCTTTTTTTGATTGACCGTATCAACCAGCGCATCGCTTTGAATTGAAACCCGATTCTGGTCCCCCGATTTTCCGCATTGGCGCAGAATGTCTTCGAGTGTGGCGACGCCCAATAACGGCATGCAAATCGCCTGCAGTTCTCCCGCCCGATGGACCGAGTGAATCGGCACGATATTGGTGTGCTGGAGTCGTGCGAGCAAGCGGTGTTCGTCCGTTCTTTGGGTCGTCAGCTTGAGTACGACCAGGCGGCCTTCGAGATCGCCTTGTTGCGCCAGAAAGACTTTCCCGAAAGCTCCTTCGCCCAGTACGCCGACCAGTTCAAAGTTCTCAAAATTCTCACCAACGTTGGGAAAGATGATTCTTTGCTGCCTGATCCTGTCGGCCTGAGTTGAGAGGCTGACGTGCGACTGGCTGGCAGCGGCGGGCTGAAGTTCGGGCCAACCCGTCGAATCAACGCCGTACTTCTCGCTCAGAGCGGCCGCAGAAACACTTTCGCCCTGGGCGTTTCTCAGCCGATACTCCTCGTACACGACCGCCTTTTTGGCACCTTCACTTGCAAACAGGATCGGAAACCGTGAGAAGTAATTTTCCGACTGACGCGTCCGCCCGCGTTCCGCCCGAAACTCCATGTCGCTGCGAACCAGTTCCGTCAGGATTTCCAGGTAATTGGCGGCAGCAGGATCGGGGAGATAATCTTCGATGTCCGTGCTCTGGTCTCTTAACCAGGACTGTTCAAAGTCGAAGAGCACTTTCTCTAGTTGATCGTGATTTTCTACGTGGCCGCGATTCATAAGACTATTCTTCAATGGAATCCTTCAGTTTCTTCCGAAAGTTCTGCAGGATGCGTTCGACCGAACGCTTGGCACGCTGCGTGCGGGTGGCGATCTCATTGACTTCGTGGCCCTCGATCCGCAACCGGACAACATCGCGCTCGACTTCGGGCAGCGATCCCACAATTTCGTCGACTGTCATTCGCAGGATCATCAGGGCCTCATCGTCGTGACCGGTGCGTGCCTGGTCGGAGCCATCCAGCGGTACGGTTTTGCCCACGTCCCGCTTGGCAGCGCGGTGCTTGGTGGCCCGCGTTCGCAATTTGTTGAGCGAAATTACCAGCAGCAGGTTCCACAAATCTTCGCCGTCGGAAACCTGGTACTGCCCGTCGGTGACACGTCGAAAAAAAGTCCGGAACACGGATTGGACGATGCCTTCGGGATCAACACGAACCGCCATTTTCTTGTCCGTTTGCTTTTCCGCGAGGCTTTGCAGTCGATGGGCGTAACGCAGGTATAACGCGGTAGCGGCATCTTCCTGTCCCGCCCGGCAACGACTGAGCAGTTCGCCGTCTTCAATTTTTTCGAACTCACTTTGCGGTTGTGAGTTTTGTTCGCCGTCGGACATAACGCAGCTTTCGAGATAGTTTTCGCTTGTAATCAATTCTGACTTCTTACCATTATAAATCAATTCAAAAATCGCAGCGTGTCAAGTTAACACGCTGCGACGTCGATTTGGTCCACTTCCAGGACAACATGCTGGTTACAGGCCAGTGCGAGGGATCATCTGGCCGGTGAACAAATGGGCGCCCGTATCGGTGTCAAATACGTCGACGAGATCGCCCTCCAACACGACGGGAATGATGTGTCCGTTTGTCGTGTCCAAATCGACGGTGAAACGTCCAAACTCGTTTACCGACGCTGTTGAGATCAAGGCACCGTTGATGAACACATCGACCGACATGATTTCCGGACTCAAATTCTGGCCTTCGACATCGAACTTGCGCCGATTCAAACGTGCCTCGTATTTGGCGACCGCGCTGGCTGCTCCCGTTGCTTCGACGGCCGAGAGCCTCACGCGCATTCGTCCGCGTTGAGCTTGACCGCCGGTTTCTGAACGGATCTCGCCTTTGAACAATGTTTCGCCCGTGATCGAGTCGACAACTACCACGACGTCGTCCAGCTGGACCGCTGGAACGGGGTCACCGTCTTGCGAATCCCAGTCAACCACAAATCGTCCCAGAGCGTTCACGGGAACGGTCGTTAGCAGCTGCTCATTAAGAAGCACATCGACGCTGATGAATTGCGAGGCATCGAGGTCCTCGCCTTCAACATCAAACTTCACCCGATCTCCTCGGTCTTCAAATCTGACTTTGGCCTTGGCCAGCAAATTAGCTCCGACATTGGTTAATTGAACGCGCCAATCGATTCGCTGTGCCATGGCTTGATTCGTGACGCTCGCAAACGACACCGCAACCAACACGAGTAGAGCTTTTTGGCAAACACTTGAAGTCCTCATCTGTTTCCTCCGAACGGTAATTACTCAGCTATTTATCTGTTTCAGCGACATTCGCTCAACAGGCTGAGTCCGATTGGCGATCGGGGTCCGCCAACAAAAGATGCAAACACTGATTACCGACCCCAAAACACCTCCCCGGCCGCCACCGTGTCCGACCCTCCCAAAAGGAGGGTGATCGTTTGTGTGAAAACCTGCTCACGTAGCACCGAGATTTCGATTTGTAGCACGTGCAACTAGCCGTTCACGTGGCTGCCAGCATCTGTCCACGCCATACCGAACAAATAAAAACCCGAATTATTGGCGGCGGACCGACGGACCAAAAGCTGCTCTCTACCCATAGAACGATTCCTTCACCAAGCACAGGGACAGACCATGAAACGTCGTCAACGAAAATTTCGCAACCGGACCAGGCAACAAAACCGACCGACTTTTGAGCAACTGCAACCCCGGCATCTGCTGGCCGGAATTTCATTTGATGCGGCTACCGGCGTGGTCTTCGTGGAGGGGACGAACAATGCGGATGCCGTGCACATTACCACCGAATCGACGAATGAGATTCGCGTACGTCACGGTGGTACTAGTCAGCTGTTTCAAAGCGATCAGGTGAACGAAATCCAGTTTCATGGCAAAAACGGCAACGACTGGTTCCGAAATGACACCCCTATTCAATCACGGGCCTACGGTCAGGCTGGTGACGACATTCTCGTTGGTGGAAGCGGCCGAGATCGCTTACGCGGCGGCACTGGGGATGATCGCCTGACGGGACGCGATGGAAATGACTTCATTGGCGGTGACACAGGCAACAACGTAATGCTGGGCGGGGCCGGAAACGATCGTATTGAGGGCTCGAACGGTGACGACCGTATCTGGGGCGAATCAGGAGACGACGTCATTATCGCCGGCGCAGGAGATGACTACGCAAGCGGTGGAAGTGGCGCGGACGAAATCCACGGCTACGCCGGGGACGATCGCATCAACGGAGGCGACGGTGACGACTTTATCATGGGCGACGGGGGATCAGACTGGATCTACGGCGCCAGTGGCGACGACACGTTACACGGAAACTCGGGTCGCGACGAAATTTTTGGTGGCTCGGGCAACGATGACATGTATGGCGAAGATGGAGACGACGATCTGTACGGCCACCAGGGCGATGATCATTTGCGTGGTGGACAGGGCAATGACGACCTTTACGGCGGAGCCAATTCGGATCTGATGTTCGGCGGCGACGGAAACGACGACTACTATGAAGACCGCTTCGACAATATTCTCGACGATTCCAGCGACCACAGTGCCAACGGAGATTTTGAACTCCGAGGCAACGTAGCAAATTTGAATTCAACTGCGCAGACATTCTCGTTGCTCGGTATCACCGTTAGTTACTCCCACTCCGAGTATGTCGCCAACATTCAAAACGGAACATTTGTCAAAGCAGAAGGAGCGTATGACGGGACCGTGCTGCAAGCCCGTGAAGTTGAACTTGAAGCCGACGCCAATCGCCACGAAAACATTGAAGCCAGGGGCGTTGTAACTAACGTGGATTTAGCCGCGCAAACGTTCAACCTGTTGGGATTCACCGTTGACTATTCGGCGGCTCGCCGAGATGGCCAGCCAGTGGAAGGTGCCCAAATCCTGGTCGAAGGAAGACTGACAGGTTTACAGCTGGTGGCAACGGAAATCGAAGTCGCCGGCTCAACCGGAGATCCAGGAGGCGATGACAACGCGGGGTGACGATGGCTCGAACCACAATGGCGTCAATGGCGATCTCGAAATTCGTGGCGCTATCACTAATTTCGATTCCGCAGCTCGAACATTCAACTTGTTGGGATTGAGCGTGAATTTCGCCAACGCCCAGCTCGAAGGCCAATTCGGCAATGGCACCTTCGTCAAGGTCGCAGGCGGCTATAACGGAGCCCAGATCAATGCACGCGAAGTTGAAGTGGAAACCGATAACAACCGCGGTGAGAACATTGAGGCTCGCGGCGTCATCGAGAACCTGAATACCAATTCGCAGACATTTGATTTTCTCGGCTTTGCGGTGAATTACGCCAGCGCCCGCGTCACGACGCCGCTGGCGGACGGCAACAGCATCGAACTGGAAGGCTGGTTTGCAAACGGAACGATTACGGCTGAAAGGATCAAGGCGTAACCGACCGACGGGCAAACGTCTCTGGAATGGTAGTTACCGGCAACTCCCCGACATCATGGGCGTCGACTGATCAGGGAGAAACGATTCGAAGGCAATCAGTAGTATTTGATCATGTGCTTTATGACATGCCCCAGTATCGTACGCCAAGCATCTTCCACCGATTCGTTCCACTCCGCGTCAAACTCGCGGGCCGCACCGATCACACTGGTCAACCAGGCATCATAAAGTCGTGGTTCGATGTTGAGATGGTGACGATCGTGAGTTTCGGCGCATGCCCGTATTTCGCGTAGTGCTTCAGTCTCTCCCGAAGTGGCGCCAGCCGCCAGCCTCAGAGAGCGAAGGAGCATTTGATTTTGCTTGGTGAAATCCGTGTCTTGAAACTTTTCACGGATTTCGTCGGACGTTGACAGAAAGCGATCATAAAGGGCCGGCATGAAGTCCTTGTTGCGGCTACATCGGCCAAGGCTTGCGAGGAAACGATCCTTGGGAGTGGAGTCATGCATTTTTCAGGCCGATCAATCACGTGAAAAACTGATCTTACCAACAGAGACCACGAAGAGTTAGGGCCGGTCGCTAGGCGGCCGAATCAACGAACCCGTCTGGCAAAAGACCGAGCAGAACAAGCAACCTGGGTGCGCAATTTGCCGTCGTGCCTCCCCCAAGCGACGACGCGAATTCCCGTAAATTGAGCACGCGTTCACGGCCTTTTTTGCGAGGTAACGAGACCGGGACTTGAGTCTGTCAAGGCATCGGTTAATCTGCTTGCGTCAGTTAATTGCTTGTCAGGTTAAATTCATGCTCGATCTGTTTGACAAAATCAACGAAGCCGTCGATTTCATCCGCCAGAAATGGGACGCAACACCGACGGCCGGCATCATTCTGGGAACCGGCCTGGGTCCCTTGGTCGAAAAAATTGAAGTGGCCACGTCTCTCGACTACGGCGAAATCCCGAACTTCCCCAGATCAACGGCCGTGTCGCACAAGGGCCGCTTGGTGTGCGGCTCACTCAACGGTCTGAACGTCGTGGCAATGGAAGGCCGGTTGCATATGTACGAAGGCTATCCGTTAAAGGAAATCACACTGCCCGTCCGTGTGATCAAGGCCCTCGGGGCTGATTTGCTGGTCGTTTCCAACGCGGTGGGGGGGCTCAACCCGTATTACAGCAAAGGCGACATTATGCTGATCGAAGATCAAATCAACTTGATGGGCGACAACCCACTGATCGGCATCAACGACGATCGGCTGGGACCTCGCTTCCCGGACATGTGCGAGCCGTATTCCCACCAGCTGATTGAGCGGGCCATGCGGATTGCCCGGGCGGAAGACATTGTGGCTCATCAAGGCGTGTTGGTGGCGGTCGCCGGCCCCAACCTGGAAACAAGGGCCGAATATCGCTTCCTGCGGATGATCGGAGGAGACGTCGTGGGCATGTCGACGGTTCCGGAAGTGATCGTGGCAGTTCACGCGGGGATGCGGGTGGTCGGTTTTTCCGTCATCACGGATCTATGTTTTCCCGATGCCCTGGAGCCGGCCAACGTGGAAGAAATTATCAAGGTTGCCAACGAAGCTGAACCGAAACTTTCACGACTGATTATGGGCGTATTGGCAGAGGAAATTTCCTGACCCGCACAACTCACAACTCACAACTCACAACTCACAAATCACAAATCACAAATCACAAATTACAAATTACAAATTACAAATTACAAATTACAAATTATTTGAACTACCCTCACCCGGGCGTGAGAGCCCGACCTCTCCCAGAGGCCAGAGGGAGAGGTAACTCGTTAGCGTGGTCGAAATCAAACCCGCAGAACAGGTCAGCGCATGCAGCCTGAACGACTCGAGCAAGCCGCGCGGGATGCCGCTGACTTTATCGCAGCCAAGTTTCCCCATCGCCCAAAATTTGGCGTCATCCTGGGCACCGGTGCCGGAAAACTGGCTGACGAAATCCAAACCGAATTGACGATCGATTATGGCGACATCCCCAATTTTCCTCGCAGCACGGCGCTCGGACATCAAGGCCAATTGGTCTGCGGAACATTGGCCGGCGCTGCTGTCCTGGCGATGCAGGGCCGATTTCATCTGTACGAAGGCTATTCCGTGGATCAGGCCACGCTCCCCATTCATACGATGCATCGTTTGGGAATCGAAGTTTTGTTTGTCACCAACGCTTCCGGTGGGATGAATCCGAAGATGGAAAGCGGGCAGATCATGCTGATCACCAGCCATGTCGATTTGATGTTTCGATCGACGCTCAACATGACGGGCCCGGTTGCGGCGGGCCGTCCAACCCTCCGTAGCGATGCCTATGATGAACCGTTGATGAAACAGGCCGAACACTGTGGGCGCAAAAACGGGTTTGCGGTCCATCGGGGCGTCTACGGGGCGATGTTGGGTCCGAATTATGAGACGCGCGCCGAGTACCGGTTCCTGCGACGCATCGGCGCCGACGTCGCGGGAATGTCGACAGTTCCCGAAGTCACGGTAGCGGCCGGTTATGGGATGCGGATTCTCGGTTTGTCGGTGATTACCAATATTGCCAAGCCGGACATTCTTTCGCCAACTTCCGGGCAGGAAGTGATTGCTGCCGCTGAAACCGCCGCACCCAACCTGTGTGCGATCGTGGTGGATGCTATCGCTCAGCGAACTAAAATCAACCTAGGTTCGTACTGTTCCACTTGCTAGACTCGGCGACTAAATTTGCGGGCAAGATGCCCTGCTCATTCAAATCAAGGAAGATCAAATGCGCGCGTGCCAATCTTTTTCTGTGTTGCTGTTTATTGCTTTGGCGCCGGGCCTGGTTTTGGCTCAGTCCAACCAGGAGAATACGCAGGTCTATCCACAAGCCCAGCTGCAAAATCTCGCGGGTCAAAGTCCCGAGAATCAGGCGAATTCAGCCCAGCGGCAGCCCGCTACGGCAGCCGAACGGGCCGAGATCAATCGCATCATCCAGCAGCAGCAAGAACAGCGAAACAACCCCCTGGCAACGGGAGCTGCCCCCAACATCAATTACGCTCCGCAACTTCCCGAGGGTTTTCCGCTCCCCCCCGATCAGGAAAAGTATGTCAGCGATTTGCTCGATTACTGGCAACAGAGCAGCGAGCAGGTAAAGCGTTCGACGTGCGATTTCACGCGACGTGACTATTCACCTGACTTTTGCAACTATCGAGATCCGTCCAACAACCACCTCGTCCCCTACAATATCTCTTTGGGCAAAATCAATTTTGCGGCACCCGATCAGGGCCGTTATGAGACCGAAGAGGTTTGGGACTTTGAAGCTCCACCGACCGTCGCCGGCGAAGAGCCAAAATACAAACAGCGCGACATTAACGAGAACCGCGAGAAATGGATTTGCGACGGCAAAGCCATCTATCAATTTGATTATGCGAATAAGAGGCTGAACGAAACGGAAATCCCACCGGAGTTGCGAGGCAGTGGTTTGGTCAACACCCCCCTCCCCTTTTTCCTGTTCGGTGCGGACAAAAAGATGATCCTCGAGCGGTACTGGATTCGCCCCGTAACCCCCGTGGGAGTTGACAACGCGTATTGGCTGGAAGCCCACCCCAAACGGATTGACGACGCCCGGGCCTACAAGAAACTGGAAATCATCATCTCCAGAGACGACTTTCTGCCGGCGTCGCTCGTCATGTATCTGCCGAATTACGATCCCGTAAAAAATCCAGCCAGTCGTTCGTTCGAATTCTACAACCGAAAAATCAACAGCCATCTGGATGCGATTCGCGATTTCTTTGCGATGTTTCGCAGACCCGCCACGCCCATTGGCTGGAAGCGGGTAGAGCTGAAACCCAACGTTGCCAACGACCAGGCAAATGCCCAGGATCCGTCGCAATACGATCCTGGAAACGCCGAGAATTCTGTGCGGCGGTAGGGAGCGTGGAGCGTTTGAGTCGAAACGATATTGAGCTGATGGACCGGGATTTCGTTGGACGCCCAGCCGAAGTAGCCTGAGACGTGGTGGTGGCGGCAATTTCCTCGGCGACCCGGCCTGAGAGCCCGACCTCTCTCGGGAAATCCACCCTCTGACTTTCCACCAAATCCCAATCGGCTCAACGAACCGCCGGTGAGCCGCCCATGAGCGTCGGCAAATAGCCGCCAATCATGCCGACGATCAAACCGACCGCGTGCGCCCAGTTGGCAACATTGGGAATGACGAACATGCAGAGGAACAACCACGCGATCAAGATCACCACGGTCGATTGGGGCAGCCGAAATCCGCTGCCGGGATCCACGTTCGACTTCACCCAAATAAATCCAAACAGGCCGTAAACGACTCCGGACATACCGCCCATCATTGTCATCAGATAGCCAGTTGATGCAAAAAATGCAGGACTTGAGCCGCCTATCGAAGCAGGCACAATTGATTGAACCAGATTCGGAATCGCAGCCGAAGCCAATATCAAGACTGCCATCCAAAAGGTTCCGTAGCGATTTTCGATGAGATGGCCAAATTGAAACAACCAGATCATGTTGAAGATGAGATGCAGGGGACCGAAATGAATGAAAATCGGAGTAATCAGCCGCCAAATCTCGCCGCGTTGCAGGCTGGCCGTGCGTACATTGAGATTGTCAAAATCGCCTGCGTATTTGTCGCGGATGTCGATTGATGCCGGAGGTCCAAGCGATGTGAACGATAAAGCTTGAAAGACGACATCGCGGTCCGGGTTTTTCGAGAGTCCAAAATTGGTTGCCAGCGCCACGAGTGAGCTGATCGCAATCAAAAGCAGGGTCAGCGGAGCCCGTTTGCCGACACTGGACCGCTTACTGATTTTGACCACGTTTTTCTGAAACTTGCGTCGCTTTCGATCTTGATCGCGAGCAATTTGATTAGCCTTTTCGAACGAATCGCGGTACCGCTCGTGCTCCGGCTCTTTGCGAAACTGGTCCAGCTCTTGGAGCGCCTGTTCCAATTGATCTTCTTCCTTCACCCAAATCTCCCACGTATTGCCTTCCGGCTCGACCTTGGGAGTAATGCCTTGCGTCAAAAGATAGGCGGCAAATTTCTTGGCGAGATTGGCATCATTGATTTCGCCGATCAGTCTCATTGGTCTTATCGAATCTGTTGAATGTTTTTACGTGTGAAATGCGAAGGGCACGCCCGGTCGCCAGAAATCGTTCAGGAACCAGGAATTTTGAGCGGAAAGGGGTTAAACATACCAGCATTAAGCGAAATGTAACACTTGTTCGCCGGCAGAGGTCGGCTTACACACGTCCGAACTTCGCGGTAATTGTCAATTATTTGCGGGAAAACTGCTATCAGCCGCGTCTCCTGACCGTACCGAATGACACTGACAAGTATCACCGAATATTCGCAGCAGTCATCCGCCTGTTACTACCTATGTCTCTATCAAGCCGCGTGCTGTCAACCCTCTTCCCTGTCCAAGTCGAGGTTGCACGAATCGAAGTTATTCGGGAAAGTCCGCAACCCATCGTCCCTCATAATTAGCGGTACGCTCTAACCTGACGGTTCCTTTGTATGACGAACGACCCTACGACCCGGATCGACGCGGCGATTCCTATCCACCATGCCATCGGTCCGTCGACATCGGGGCAGGCATTAAAGTCCAGCGGCGAGGGCTCAGCGACCACGACGGCAACGGATCCAGTGCGTGTCGGAACAAAATCGAGTTCCGAGCAGATGATCAATCACCAGCTCGTTGATCAAACCAAGATTCAGATTCGCAGCCTGGTTCAGGAAATCTCCGAACTTTCCAAATCCAGTTGCAGCCGCGAAGAATTCTTTGAAGGATTCCTGACGCGCGTCGCCAGCGCGTTGGCTTCCGTCGGCGGCGCGATCTGGATTCGCGATTCGGCTGAGGAGCCATTGCAGCTTCATTATCAAATCAATTTAAAAACGACCGGTTTAGCGGCCGATCCGCAGGCCCAGGTCCAGCACAGTTTGCTGTTGAATCGACTCGTCGACGGAGGAGAGCCCAATCTGATCGCGCCCAATTCGGGTGCCAGCGGCAATGACGAAGCAGGCAACTCAACGGAATATCTGCTGGTCGTCGGCCCACTTGGTGGTCGATCAACAGACTGTTGGCCTGGTCGAAATTTTTCAGCGTCCCGGCGCAGGTCCGACCACGCAGCGGGGTTACCTGCGGTTCCTGGTGCAGATGTGCGAAATCGCCAGCGACTTTCTCTGTAACCAGCGACTGCGCCTGTTTGCCGAACAACAGGTGATGTGGCAACAACTTGAGCACTTTATCCGAACGGTGCATCAGAGTCTCGATACCGAAAATACGGTGTACACCATTGCCAACGAGAGCCGGCGATTAATTGACTGCGACCGGGTCAGCGTGGCACTGGCGCGCGGTCACCGCTGTCGGATCAAGTCGGTCAGCGGGCTGGATTCCATCGAGCGGCGGGCCGAACAAGTCAAGCTCCTCAGCTCGCTGGCAACGAAGGTCGTCCGGGCCGGTCAACCGCTGTGGTACAATGGCGATGATTCCGATCTCCCGCCACAGGTCGAACGCAAACTGCATGAGTATGTTGACAAGTCACATTGCAAAATGCTGGCGATCATTCCGCTCAAACAGGTTCACGTTGTTGACAGCGAATCGGCTCCGGGCGAATCAAATCGTGGCAAACCGATCGGCGCCTTGATTGTAGAGCAGCTGAAGGATTCCCACATTACTCCCACGCTGGAAAAACGTGTGGATGTCGTGGTCGAGCACAGCGAGATGGCGCTGACCAACGCGGTCGAACATAACACGATTTTTCTGATGCCCTTGTGGAAGGCGCTGGGACGGGTAACTTCCCTGTTTCGCGGTGAAAAGCTCGTCAAAACAACGCTGGTTGCGGCCTCAGTTGCCTTGCTGATCGCCTTTCTGTGCTGGTTCCCCTACCCGTTTTCATTGGGCGCCAAAGGCTCGCTGATTCCAGAAGTCCAGCATGAAGTCTTCGCCCAGGTTGCCGGTGTATTGCAGGAGATCCACATCGAAGACGGCTCGGATCAGATTGTCGAGGCAGGTCAAAAGCTGGCCACGATGACGAATAACGACCTGCGCGTGGAAATCGAAAACCTCGAAGGCGAGCTCAATCAGACCCGCAAGCACATGGAAACCCTGCAGTTTTCCGGCGCGACCGACATGGAACAAATCGACGGCATCATCCTCAGCGGTGAATTTGAAAAGGCTCACCAAAAAGCGATCAGTCTCGAAAGTCGACTGCAAATCAAACTGGCGCAGGCATCGCTTTTGGAAATTCGTGCACCTGCGCGCGGCCGCGTGGTCAATTGGCAAGTCCGCCAAAACCTCCTGCATCGTCCTGTCAGTCGCGGTCAAAACCTGATGACCCTGATTGACCCCGACACCCAATGGCAGATCGAACTGGAAATGCCAGAGCGCCGTGTTTCGCATCTGTTGGCAGCGATGCGCGAATCCGAGGAACCTCTGAAAGTAAACTTTACGCTCGTTTCCCATCCAGGTCAGGAATTCAACGGCAAGCTGTTGAATGTTGACCAGCGCCTGGACGTTCACTCGGACGAGGGGAATAGTGCCCTGGTTCGAATCGCGTTTGACAACACCCAGGTCAACCCGGAACTCTTGAGGTCAGGCACGCGTGTGACCGCCAAAGTCGAGTGTGGGGAACGCCCCGTCGGTTATGTCATTTTTCACGAGTTGATCGAAACGGTACAATCAAGTCTGCTGTTCTGGTTCTAAAGTCGTGGAGAGGTTGCGAATAACCCGTAGCCATATCTGTCCCAGATGCGGATTGTCCCTGACTTGATCGCGGTGTCAGTCTGGGACAGACTGACCTACAGAAATTCCCACGGTGATTAATCTTGGTTTACGTTTGGATCGTACTGTTCATCATTGTCATCCTCGTTTTTTGGATGACCAACCTGTTCGGTCTGCCAGGCAACTGGTTCATCCTGGCGGCGGTTATCTTGTGGGTTTGGTTGGGACCGCAGCTCGAACCGCACAACTTGGGCTGGTACAACGTATTGACACTTTCCATTTTGGCCACACTCGGAGAGATCCTGGAATTCGGTGCATCGGTTGCTGGTACCAACAGGCTGGGTGGGTCCAAAGCTGGGGCAACCGCTTCGCTGATCGGTTCGATCCTCGGCGGAATCGTTGGCGCCGTGTTCGGTTTACCGATACCAGTTGTCGGGTGGATCATCGGAACAGTTTTATTTGCTTGCCTGGGTGCCATGGTCGGCGCCACGCTGGCAGAGCGATGGATGGGTAAACCCATGAAATCCAGTCTGAAGATCGGTGGTGCGGCTTTTATCGGCCGCATGCTTGGTACCGTTGGAAAAATCACACTCGGCTCGGTGATGACCGTGGTGGCTATCCTGGGATTGTTTCTTTGAATCGCGGTCAATTGAATGCAATTATGCTTCTGTTAGTGGTTGCTAGCTCGTATAATTAAATCTAATTCTTAATCATCGTTGTATCCGGCATGAACACCTCAATCCTACCCGGTTAACATGCCGATCAACTTAAAATGTATCTCCAGGCTTCACGCCAAAACCGGGCAATGTTAACCATGAATTCTTGCGCATTTGTATCGACTTCTCTCGTCGCCACTCTATTCCTGGCCAGCTCTTTGTTCGCTCAGTCCAACGATTTTTCGACCAACCGGCCGAGCAGCAATTACCGTGGCGTGGCCGAAACACTTCCGGTGACCCTGGATACATCCTCGATGACTCGCAGGGCACCGGACGGATCACCCATCATTCCGTGCACGGTTCGCCTGATCCACGATTATGAAGTGCCGGCACGCGAGACAGGACTACTCAAAGAGATTCTCGTTGTTGAAAACGAACCAGTCCAGGAAGACCAGTTGGTTGCCCGCATGGACGATCAAATCGCTCAACGGATGCTCGAACAGGCGACGTTAAAACATGAGTTGGCCACTCGCCAGGCCAATGACGATACCGAAGTCGAAGCCGCCAAGAAGAAACTTGACCTGACGGCCAGCGAATATGAAACTAATTACAAACTTTACCAAAAGGGCTCCAAAACGCGGCAAGAAGCCCAGCGCTCGCTGTACTCAAAACAAATTTCGTTTCACGAATTGCAGGCCGCCATCTTCAAGAAGAATCTCGCCGCAGTCGAAGCCCAGGCCGAAATGGTCAACGTCAATGCCGCGAAGGACAGCATTGAACGTCATCAGATCAAGTCGCCTGCCACTGGACATGTATTCAAGATTGACAAGGACCCCGGAGAATGGGTCAATGCGGGCGAACCAATTATGAGAATCGCGCCGTTGGATGTGCTACGTGTTCACGGGACGATCAGCGCAGAGGATTACGACCCGTTTGAAATCGATGGAAAGCCCGTCACCGTCACGGCCACGTTAGCCCGCGGTCGCAAAATTGAGTTTCCGGGCAAAGTCGTGCAAACCGAACTTGAACAACGCGGCAGTAACCTGTACCTCGTCGTTGCTGAAATTCAAAACCGTTTCGAAGGAAACACGAAACACTGGATCTTGCAGCCGCAAAGCCGAGTGGACATGCTGATTCATGTCGGCGGCACTTCGTCGACGAATAAAGTTGAACAGACGCGGATGACCCCGCCGCCAACGCAGTTGATTGGCAACCAAAAGTAATGCGGCATGCAGGGCGTTGACAGGCCTGAGCATGCGACCAGCGTTCTGGCGTCAGCAAAAGAAATGAGCGACGTATTACCCTCCCAAAAAGGGAGGGTTTCTAACAAGGGAGGGTGTCTAATGTGGAATTGAAATCCAGAGGAACGGCTTCCCATTCTCATCCACGCGGACTTCCGTTTTCATGCCGGGCCTGGTCTGCGAGAGCAATTTGTCAATCGCCAGCAAGTATTCCGTCCGCGCTTTGACAAGCGTCACTTTCGTCGCTTCCAAATCGATCCCCTCCCGGGCCATCGTGTTTTGATCGTAGATAAACGGAACCGCCAGTCGCTGCTCAAGCCGATCGAGAATGCTGTCCAAGGCGAACCCGCGAATCTCGATGTTCTCAAGCTTGTTGAATAGTTTGGGTTCGATCTGGCTGATGGGTTTTTCAATCGGCCAACCGACCGGCCAACTTTCATCTGCTGATCGGGAATCGACGATCTGGAGTTGCAATGCCTGGCCCTGTTCCCGGGTGGGAACCAGCACCAGACCGAGGGGGCGAATGGCGGCGGCGAGTGCCGTTCCCAGCGCCAAGCCTTTTAGTTCTTCCTTGACTGTCGTGCTGCCCGTAAGCGCCTGGCGGGCCGTCGCATCCATCACGACAGGCGACTTCAGCTGCGCAAGCATTTGTTCGACAGCGCTACCCGTCTTAACGCCCTTGGTCGACTGAGTGACGACGGCGCTCAGTTCCTCGCTCATTCCGACCAGCTGTTCCGAAGTCAAACCAAACGCCTTTTTGTCGGCCAAGGCAACTTTCGAACCGTCGTCGCGCAACTTTTGCAGATAATCTCGAATTCCCTGCGCATCGCGAATGCTGAATTTGGCACCCGGCAGGACAAGGTCGTTGCCGCTGATCACGCCAATCACCGTGATGCTGGCTGTGCCGCCAAGCTGTACTTCTTCCACCTTCGGTTCGACGGGGCCAAGGGCAGTGCGAGATCTAACTCGGTCGGCGCCGACGCCACTGAGCATTTCCATCCACCGCTGCTGGGTCGACAACTCGGACCGGTCACTGGCCGAGACTTCCAATTGGATGATCCGCTTTTGAGCGCAGGCCGTGTCGACCAGCAACCCCAGGCCAACAAACAGAACCAGCTTGCTGCAGGCGAATAGTTTGCGGCGTGTTGTCTTCATGGGTTCATTCCTGAATCAGATGTAACCGGGCCCGAATTGGGGGAGGCCGACGGCTCCGCCCGCCGCGGCGGGTCTACGACGGGGCGAGGGTTGTGAATTCCGCATCAAATCATGTGCGTCCCTCTCCCGGACCCTCACGTGTCGCCGGGAGAGGATGCCGTTTTGTCAATTTGGAACTGGCGATTTGCCCGGTTGCGTACGCTGCCAGGCACTAACCACGAGCCATTCGGAACAAGCCCAACCGAGATGTGCTCCCGCTAGTCGCTGACTCCGTATCGTCCGATACAGTATATCGCATTGAACAGGTCTTTGATTCCGATTTTTTTGCCTTCGTCGTACCCGCGGCTCTGATACGTGATCGGCACTTCGGCAAATCGGTAGCCTCGACGAGCCAATTTTGCGGTCAGCTCCGGTTCGATCCCAAACCGATTCTGCTCGATTGTCAAATCGCGCAGCACGTGTTTACTGAAGGCCTTGTAACAGGTTTCCATATCGGTGAGTTTCAAACCGCTCAAAAGATTGGACGCACCCGTCAAGACTGCATTTCCAACCCGATGCAGCCATGATTCGTCCTGCAACTCGTCACCGATAAATCGAGAACCGTAAACCACATCGGCTTCGCCGCGAATCAACGGCTCAAGGATGCCGGGGATATCGCGAGGGTTGTATTCGAGATCCGCATCCTGAACGATGATGTAGTCGCCCGTGACATGTCTGAGCCCGGTTCGCAGGGCAGCGCCTTTGCCTTCGTTGCGATCTTTGAGAATGACCTTGATTCCAGGAACGCCTTCCAACTTGCGGAGAATGTCTCGTGTGCCGTCGGTGCTGAAATCGTCCACGATCACAATTTCCGTGTTTAGCGGGAGTGCCGCCACACGGCTGATCACGAGACTGAGAGTCTTTTCTTCGTTGTACACGGGGATAATTACCGACAACTTGTAGTCGGCATTCCGGATATCCTCGTCGACCTCGTAGGCCTGGGAATATTCTGCAAGTTCGGCCTGGACAAGTTGGCTGGCATCGACCAATCGGTCAAGTATCTGGCGCAGCGTGTCATTGGGAGTCGAGATGGAAGTGCTATTGTTCAGAGTCTGAATCATTGGAGTTCCCATGCGGTACATTATATCCTTCGTCGCATCGCCGTCCAAAGCCATTGCGTCGATTGAGTGACCGGAGACGATCAACGGACAGCTGTTCCAGTTTCAATCAGTCATGAGGTTGACCAGTTGGCCCGGCAAACCGACCGGTTTCAGTTTTATCGGGAGAGCTGGCCAGTCCTCGTAACCGCGGGGCAAATCGGTTCGGATAATCCGACGGCTGGACGCGACATAGTCGGGACGACTCGAATTATCGTACTTTTCGCGCCGCCCCCAGAGTTGGGCCAGCCGGTCCTGGTACAGCAGGACCCAGTCGTCGGATTGCGCATTCATGACCCGCTCCGACAGTTCGCCCCCGCGTTTGATCAGCACCAATTCGGGATCGCCATGTCGGAGGACACGAGTTGGATCAATTGGCAGCGAGTGGCTGCTGCGGGCCCGTTCCGTTTGATCCCCAAACAGCAGATCGAAATGCATATCGACAATTTCCTGCGGATAACAGGTGCGAAACCGGCCATCAAAGGCAACCGTCGAAATGGGTTGACCGGGCCTGAGATTTTCTTCAACGCAAAAGGCAGCGATGGCATACTGCGCCCAATCGTAGGTCACCACCAGCCGACCGCCCAACCGATTTTCGCTCATGAACTCAAACGCATCGACGGGAAATTCGTTTCTTTCCACTCTCAGAGTCGACAGCCGTTGCGTTAATTGATAACCGATGATTCCAACCATCAAGACCATCGCCACCCCCATCGCCAGGTGACCCAACGTCGCTTTTTGAGGCGGGCCGGGTTTTACCAGCGCCGGACTCGACAGCCGGAAAAGCGCCGACTGAAGATGCGGCCCCAGCCAGAAACCTGCCAGGATCGCAAAGAAAGGCACGTGTCGAAAATGGCTGAAGGACTGCCACAGCGTCAAACCGAGCAAGACGCACTGGGTGAAATCAAGACTCCGCTTCGAATACGCCAGCGCGAAAATGACCAGTGCAATCAAACCCCAGAATTTGAGACCGACCAAGCTGTACAACTGGCTCGACGACCAGTCCATGATTTCCGGACGCGGTGTTCCGAGTGATTGCAGTAACCAGGCAGGAAGTCGATACGAGTAGGGATTGAGCAAGGTTGCCAAGACGCCAACGAGGATCATCAACGACATTCGTCGTACCAGCCCCCACCCCTTGGGCCAGAATGTGGACAGTGCTTCCGCTGCGCGACAGCCAAGATAGACCACGAAAATACAGACACCCGCTACAAACCCGCCGTGGGAGTTAGCCCACAATACGAATAACAGTGGACTTAACCACAACAGCCGGGCATGAAACCAGCTGTAGTCAATGTCGTTTTTGGGTTCGCCGCGCGTCAACCAGCGGGGCTGAAACCACTTCAGATGCCAGTTGTCACGCCAGCCGGTAAAGCTCACTTGCAACAAAATCACCAGCAACGTGAAGAAGCAGAACGACGACAACTGCGGCCGGAAACTCCAGTGGTACCCCAGATTCGAAGCCACAAAAATCGTCAATACACAATTCGCAATCAGTCCCACACCCGCGCGGAAGTTGAAATACAGGATCGAACCGATCACAAACAAGCTGAGCATCAGCTTGCCCCACAACAAACCCGCCACACCCAAATGGTCGACCGTCCAGGCCATCACAATTTCGGACAGGTTTTCGTGATTGATCCAGCGGTAGCCCTCGGCGGTAAACGAGAAACTGGTGGTTTCTTCCAGTTGACCTGTTTCCAGGAACTGGCGGCCAAACTGGATGTGCCCCCACAAGTCTGGATCGGCAACGCTGGGCGACATTGAAAACGCCGAAACAAGGACCGTGAGCGTAACGATCAGGCCCGTCATCAGTTGTTCAAATCGTAAAACTGGCATGTTTCGAACTTCGAAGATATTTGGCGGTTCATAACGCGTGGAATAGCCTGGCAGCGGATCTGCCGGCAAACAATAGCTCGACAAATATGGGTTTCTCTCGCGACAAAAAAGGGTTTAAGCCTTGCAAACGGCGCGTTGTAAAATATGTTAGACCTCAATGTAGAACGGTGGTCACCACCGTTGATCCTCCGTACAACCGATATTCAACACGACCCATTCATTCCTCATGAACACCACAAAATTAATTTGTTTGCCCCTCCTGTTGTCGGTTGTTTTGACTTGTGGTTGCGACGTCGTGACGGGCGGAAGGGTCAGCGCCGAGCGCCAAGCTGCCAAGCAACAGACCGCCACGCAGCGCAATGAAATTGAAGTGCTGAAGGACCAAAACAGCCAGCTGACAAAAATGCTGGAAGAGTCTGAATCCAAGTTGGCCGACAGGACCTCGAAACTGGAATTGGTGAACCAGCAGCTGGAAGAATTGCTCGCCGCGAAAAACGAATTGACGGCGAGGCTTGCAGAAGCCAACCGCCAGCTGGTGACAGTCGGTGAGGTGGCCGGCCAGCTCGAAGCGGCGTTCAAAACAAACACGGAGAACATCGAGAAGCAGATCCAAGCGCTCGGACAAATGGTCCCCCCAACGGCCACGGATCAACATGTCGAACATGATCCGACGGCTGAGCAGACGGCCGAAACTTCTGATGATCACGGCGGTGGGCACTAACAGCACCGAAAATGTGGCACGGATCTCCGAGATGTGAGCCAGTGAATATGAAATCACATCGGGGCGATTCCGAGTGAGCCAATGATTATGAAATCACATCCCGGAGGTCTGTGCCACATTAAGGCTTGAGATCAATTTCGTCTGGATGATAAAGCACTCGCCCTTCCATCCCGCCACTGACAAACAGCGTTTGACCGGTGATGTGCCCGGCCAATTTGGTGGACGAGAGAAACACGATCGCTGAGGCAACGTCTTGCGGCTGCCCAAATTTGCGCAGCGGGATCGTTTGCTGCGCACGAACCATCGCCTCCGGACTGGCCGAGAATTTGCGAGCCATCGGGGTGAGCGTCCAACCCGGACAAACCGCGTTGATCCGGCCCCGCCGGGCCATTCGCGGAATTTCGTTTTTCAGGCTGGCCAGCAAACCGTACATCAACCCACTTTTGGAAGCCGCGTAGTCGGCATGGCCCGCTTCACCAACGTGGCCCGCGGTGGAGCCAATCATGACAATCGCAGGGGCTTCGATCGAATGTTTTTCAACTCGCCGCAGAAACTCGCGGACGCACAGAAACACACTGGTCAAATCGGTGGCGACCGTGTCGTTCCACCGTTCGAGAGTCATGTTGCTGAGCGGGACATCTTCGGGCGGCCAAAAACCCGCGTTGGCGACCAGCACTTCGACAGGACCCAATGCAGATTCGACTTGCTCGAACATCTGGCTAACATCCGCTTCATCACGCAAATCCGCGCCGACGGCTAGTTTGTTTTCGGCTGGCAGTTGTGCGAGCAATTCCTCCGCGCGGTCAGCGCCGCGAAAATAGTGCACGGCGACATTCGCGCCTTCGGCGGCAAAGGAACGTGCCACTTCCTGTCCGATCCCGCCACTGGCGCCGGTGATGAGCACGGTTTTGTTCTTGAGTCCTGAGTCCATAATGCTTCCGAAAAAATGAATTGGGCCCGATTGCTCGTGGCAAGTGTTCCAAGAAACTTGCCGCCGATGTTAGCATTGACTGGCGCAAAAAAACAGCCACGATCAATTTGACCGCAGTCGATGGAAATGGCGAGGGATGTTTTCGTTTAACCGCGTGGGCAACGCCCCGCGCGATTGCTGACGTACAAAGCGCGGCCCGCTGGGCACGCGGTTAAACGACTTACAGGATCCGCAAGTGATTTACTTTGCACGGCGACGCGAAAGCACTGATATCATGAGTCCGAAACTAAGCAAGGCAGACGAAGCTGGTTCTGGAACGACGGAGAAGTTATCAAACGTCTGAGACGAATTGTTATAAAACCTGACTGGAACAACATTTTACCGGCTCTGATTCGCCAAAAAACACGCTTCGCAGTCTATTTCATTCTTTCGAAGATGATCAGGTCCTGTGCCTCGGAATCGTCAAACGAAGTCGGGCGGCTGGAATTTGGAGTTTTGGCCAAGCACAGTTTCCACACGTCGCCGTTTAGCTCGTAAATTCCACGGACGCGTGATGATTGGTCCAGCAAGTCGAGTTCGCCCTTCGTATCAGTAAATTCTATGGTTTTCGAACCAATCCCGATTCTCAACTTGTCGCGTTCAGTTCCAGCGGCATCCATTTGAACCGGCCCTCCGAACCGCGCTAAACTGAGCCCATCGACAACGATCATAAGAGGACCAACGGTCTCGGTGCTATCTTCACTGGCGTTCATTGATTTCCAACGGCCTTGCAAGTTGATTGCATCTTCGCGAGCGTGTTCAGGAACCGAGATCTGAATGATGGCTTTGGTGGCCGCCTCCTTGTAGGGGTCGTCTTTGTTCGCAGCGATTTTTTTCAGGACGGGTAAGGCACTGGCCGCCTTTTCACCAAAGCTGCCGAGCAACTCAATGGCGAGAGTTTTGGGATGATTTGCGAGTGGAATGTTACCCAGGAAATTGGTCGTACTGCCTTGCCAGTACTTGTCGTCGGACACCAATTTCGTGATGGCATCAATGGTCTTTTGACTCGTGTGTGCAGGCCCCATTTCTTTTAGCGTTTCGAAAACCAGATTGCTGTATGGCGAAAGAGGTGAACGAGACATCCAGCCGGATAGGTCTTTTAGAATCAAGACTTTCAGCAACATGATCTTCAAGCCGGACGTATCCACGCCTGTCTTTGGTTAGATACCCAACCAACCGAACCTTGTTGTTTACGTCTTGAATCCAACGGAATCAGCTTTGGAAATCCTCTCAATCAATGCTTCCTGATCAATTGGCTTGAAGAACTCGAATTCGGTCAACAGGTTAACCAACAGACTCACACTCCACTCAAGTTGCTCACGATCCTCGGAAGCCAACTCAGGGTCCAACTCGGTATCAATGGTCTTGAACAGCAGATTTTGCAGCAATTCTGAGCGGCTGGCCAACAATGCCGCAAACTCCGGATCAGGTGAAGCCTTTCTCGTCTTGGGATCCCACACGCGATACCAGAACGGAAACTGCGTCAAGAAACCGCCAATGTTCTGATTGGGAGCTTTCAACTCACGCAAAACAGCGTCGACCACAATCTCTTTGGGCATTCGATTGAAAATCCCCCTCGCTTTGTCAAACAAATCAAACTGCCCGCCCTTTGTCCATAAATACGTGCGAGACGCATGATGGCGTCAACAATTTTTTGACTGTCGCTTTCCCGGCCGAGTTGTTTGATGGCGTCCAGGGCCGTTTTCAGTCTTTCCGGGCTGCGTTCAGTTTCCAAGATCGACAACCATTCGTCGATCGTTCTGCCATCGTAAGTCAGCGTAGCTCGCGGGGCGTGAAGAGAATGCGACTGTTTAAGTTTTGCGAGCCTCGACGTTTCGTCCAAGAGTTCTTTTTTTTGCACGTCGACTTCTGCTGATGTCAATTCGCCCAGTCCGCGCAATTCAATTGCTGCCGTGATAAGCAACTTGCGAATCTCGACCAGAGTCTCGGTTGCTGAAATCGCCGATGCCCAATCCAGCGTCGCTTCTGCCGTTTCCTGTTCAATCTTGACTTGCTTGAGTTGGTTAGTAAGTTGTTCAAATCGTTGTTTGGCTCTTTCAATCAGGTCTGTCGATCGTTCATCCGGCTTGCTTATCTCCTGCCGGAGCTTGTCGCCACTGGTTAGTGCTGAAGCAGTCTCCCGGTTGGCCAATTTCGTAACTGTCACGACAATTTTGCCGCCTCGTTTCATCGTCAGCACATCTTGTGACAAATCAAACGAGTTGCGATCGCCCACCGGGCGAATCTTGTAGGTTCCGGCTGCGATTTCCAAGCGTTGATCGGTCTGCTTGTCGATCACATAGACCACTTCCCCGCCCTGCAGTACTTCGATGGCAACGTCTGGATCGTCACTCTCGATCATTAGCACTCCCTGATTAGTGACAATGCGAACAATCTGCGGGCCCGACAATAACAGCAAGGCCAACAGCAGCGTCGCTGCCGCCCCCCACAACCACCGCCGACGACGTGGCGGAGATTTTTGTTTACTCGCGGAAACCAGGTTTTGCCTGCGTTCAGCCAACAGTTCCGTCATCACCGTTGAATCCTGAAGTGCCGTCGCGACCTGACCTGCGGTTCGAGGGCGTCCTTCGATGTCCTTGCTCAACAACATCATGACCAATTCCGAAAGCTCAGCCGGAATCCGCGGATTGAGATGCCGCGGTGGAGGTGAGGTGTCGTTTTGGATCGCTTGCAGCGTCGCCAGCGTGTTTCCCGCTTGAAAAGGTAACCGACCGGTACACATCCGGTACATCACACAACCGAGCGAAAACAGGTCGCTGCGCGAATCGACTTCGCTGCCTCGTGTCTGTTCAGGTGACATGTAGTTGGGCGTGCCGGCGATCATTCCGGTTTCGGTCAGCTGCGGCTGGTCATCGGCGACTCGCACCAACCCAAAATCCAGAATGATGGCCCGGTTGCGTTCTGAATCGACCCAAATGTTAGCCGGTTTGATATCGCGATGAATCAGGTTCTTGGTATGTGCTGCGGCCAGTCCATTGGCGACTTGTAACGAAATGGATTTGATTTCCTCGTTGTCAAGTTCGGGTTCGCGCTCCAGACGAGCTTCCAGCGTTTCCCCGGGCAGCCATTGCTGCGCCATGAAAGCCAGATGGCCTTCGGTGGCGACCTGGTAAATCGTGGTGATGTTCTCGTGATTTAACGCAGCTGCGGCGCGAGCTTCTGCCAGGAATCGCTCTCGGGCTCCATCACCCAACGACGGACGCAACACTTTTAGGGCCACGTCGCGATGTAGCTGTTCGTCGCGGGCCCGAAACACGACGCTGGTCGCGCCGACGCCAAGCAATTCGTGAATTTCATAGTGGGCCAGCCGCCCCATCGTGTCGGAGCCGGCCGTCGGTTGCAGCAAGTTGATGATTTCATCGGCGCGGTTGGGCGAGGTCGCGGATTGCTTTCCGGATGAACTGTGCGTTGGCTGCATCTCCTGCATTTTGTTGATCAACATTTTGACGATCAGCTGTTCTGATTCTTCACTGCCGTCGGCATCAGTCAACGATGGATTGGAGTTGCCAGCTAATCTGACGAATGTGTCATTGGCGTCCAGGCCGCGAATCGTATCGCCGCACGGCTTGCAGTCGTGGAGATGTTGCTCACAGGTTGCGACCTGGCTGGGCTCAAGTTTGCCCAGCAGGAAATCGATCAAAGTCTGCTTGGGTGGGCAATTCGATTTGTCATTCATGGTCGCGTCCCGCAATTTCGTCGGTTATTGATTATCCTCTATTGGGACTACGAGTGGACGACCGCCCGTTTGCATGGAAAATTCCAAATTTTATTCAAACCGCGTATTTGCAGGGAAAATCGCCCTGCCTGTCAGTTTTGCCTTTTGTTCGTAGTCCCGCCTTTAGGCGGGATCGAGCTATCGTAATTCCGGCTAAAGCCCAATACTGCTCAATCGAAAAATCCCGTCGCCGCTTCGCGGCTACTGATTGGTTGGAGCGCTACCCCCAGCTAACGCTGGGGGCTATCCGCTGTCGCCGCTTCGCGGCTGCTGATCGGGTCGCTCTTCGCGTGCCGTATTGGCCGTGTCGCAATAGCCGCGAAGCGGTGAAAGAGCGCTACCCCCAGCTAACGCTGGGGGCTATCCGCTGTCGCCGCTTCGCGGCTGCTGATCGGGTCGCTCTTCGCGTGCCGTATTGGCCGTGTCGCAATAGCCGCGAAGCGGTGAAAGCGGGTAGCCATGAGCGTAAGCTCATGGATGGGTTAGCGTTAGAAACCGCCAGCCGCGAAGCGGTGACAGATGCGCACTGGCTCCGCGAGTTGGTATCGTTGAATGTTGATGGAGCATCATGGTGAAATGGTTGTCAATCGTGAATACGTTGGTTGTCTCACCTTCTGTCTGCGACAGACGGCTACGGTCTCGATTCGTGGCACAATGGTTTTGGCACGGTTCTAATCGAGCAACCCCTCTAGTTCGTTTCGCAGGCGGTTGAGCAGGCGACTTTTGGCCGCGTAGATGGTCCACACGCTCACCCCCAGGTTTTCGGCAACTTCCGCGGCCGGTTTGCCTTCGATGACATATTGATGACAGGCTTGCCAGGTCGATTCGGTGAACTGGTGCTTCATCAGCTCGATTGCGCGAGCGACGACCTGTTTTTGATACTCGGTGTCCCAATTGGATTCGGCTTCCGCGAGATCAGCGATTCTTCCGAGGGATGACTGCGAACTGTTTTCAACGGGCAGCTTCTTGACCCGGCATTTGTCCCGCCATTTGTTGAGCGTCACGGTACGGAGCCAACCCCGAAAACTTTTGGATTGATCATATTCGAACTCGGGAAGTTTGTTCAGCAACAATGTGAACACGTCTTGCACGAGATCGGCCGCATCCTCTGCCTGCAGTCCGCATTTTCGAGCCCAAAAATAGATCAGCGGCGTATACAATTTTACGAATCGTGCCCAAGCCGGGCCGTTGTCAGCCGACTTTAACCGCATCAACAAGCTGGCTGAAGTACTTTGCATAGTTGGTCTTTGTCGCGTGTACCTCTCCCTCTTGCAAGAGGTTCGTGACGCGTGTACCTCTCCCTCTTGCCTCTGGTCGGGCTCTCAGGCCCGGGTACCCGGGTGAGGGTATAAATTCCCGGGCGATGATCATTGATATCCAATGCGATCCCCCTCACCCGCCGCTGAGACGGCGACCTCTCCCCCCATGCAGACTTTGACGTCAAAGTCTGCACGGGGGAGAGGTTGCATGCTCTTCCCGAGCATTATGATTTGTGTCGTCTATTTTCATCGGACAGTGTTCTAAATCAAGTGAGATATCCAGGCGATGGCGTATACCACGTACGATGAGACGCACTTGACGGCACAAAAAAACCGGATTCAAGCCTGGGCATTCCAAACTCGAATCCGGTGATGTTTACAGCAAATCGCAATACGTCGGTTAGCTCCAATCCAGCGTTCCGCCGGTTTGATATTCGGTAACTCGTGTTTCGAAAAAGTTCTTTTCCTTGGAGAGGTCCATTGTTTCGCTCATCCATGGAAAAGGATTTTTGCTGTGATATTGGTGGGGCAGACCGATTCGCTCCAGGCGACGGTCGGCGATGTACTGCACGTAATCACGGAACAGCGCGGCGTTGAGGCCCAGAACGCCATTGGGCAGGCAGTCCTCGGCATACGCCAATTCCAGTTCCACCGATTCACGGACGCGATCGATCATCTGCTGTTGGAACTCGGCAGTCCACAGCTCCGGATTTTCGGCTTTGATCCCGTTGATCAGGTCGATGCCGAAATTCAAGTGAATCGACTCATCGCGAAGAATGTACTGAAACTGTTCGCCAATACCTTTCATCAGATTGCGTCGGTGAAAGGACAGAATCATCACGAATCCGGTGTAAAAGAAGATGCCTTCCATGATCAGGTAAAACCCGATCAAGTTTTTCAGCAAGGACTGGGCACCCTCAAACGTCTCGGTCGTAAAGTCAGGATCAAGCACCTCCCGGGTGAGTTCCATTTCGAAAGCATCTTTGCGAGCGATCGCGGGAACTTCGTTATACATGTTGAATACTTCGCCTTCGTTCAGCCCAAGGCTTTCCACGACATACAAGAACGTATGTCCGTGCACGGCTTCTTCGAACGCCTGTCGCAGCAGGTATTGCCGGCATTCCGCATTCGTGATGTGCTTGAAGACCGCCAACACGAGATTGTTACCTACGAGGCTCTCGGCCGTGGAAAAGAAGCCGAGGTTCCGCATGATCACGTGGCGTTCGTCGTCGGTAAGCATGTCGGAGCGCCAGATTTCAATATCCTTGTTCATTGGAACTTCGGTCGGCATCCAATGATTGGCGCACCCGTTGATGTAGTGTTCCCAAGCCCATTTATATTTAAGGGGCATCAACTGATTCACATCGACTTTATGACAGTTGATCAGTCGTTTTTCCTGCGCGTCAACTCGCCTCGTGGCACCGCCCACTGATTTGGATTCTCGTATGTCAATCGCCATTTGCTACTCCTTGCATGACCTTGGGATGGTTATCAAAAAATGATCTTAACTGAATTGGAAAGCTGGTTACGGAAGAACCGGACGAAATCGGCTGCATTCACACTTAACTGAATTCGAATAAACGAGCCACAGATTTCGCCCGGCCTCATTCCGGCCATTACTGGCACGATTCGCAGCCAGGATTTTCGATGCTACAGGTTTTCTGAGCATCATCTTGACGATGAAGTTCAATGTCCCCCGAAGCACTCGCGTTTTTCATCCAGCGTGGCTGGACGCCAAACTTGTTGATGTCGACCGTCGACTTTTCGACCTGGGTCGCCCCCAGGGTTCGCAGGTAATAGGTTGTCTTGAGCCCGGTTCGCCAAGCCATGCAGTACATCTCGTCGAGGTGCTTGCCACTTGGCTGGTCAAGGTAAAGATTCAACGACTGCCCCATGTCCAACCACTTCTGACGGCGGCTGGCACACTGGATTAACCATTTGGAATCCATTTCGAACGAAGTGATATACCGCCTTTTGATGTCCTCGGGGAGGTCCGCGATCTCGCCGAGGGCACCGTCGTAGTACTTGATTTTTTCCAGCATTTCGTCGTTCCACAAACCTCGTTCCTTGAGTTCGTTGACCAGGTTAATATTGACCTGCACAAACTCACCGGACAAGTTGCTTTTGACGAACAAGTGTTTGTACGTCGGTTCGATCGACTGCGTCACCCCGATGATGGTCGAAATCGTCGCCGTGGGCGCGATCGCCATCACATTGCTGTTTCGCATGCCGTGCTCGGCAACCTGCTTCCGCACGACACTCCAATCCATCGTCGACGAGCGATCCATTTCGACGGGCATTCCTCGTTCCTGTTCGAGCAGATCAATCGTGTCGATGGGCAGCAAGCCGCGATCCCATTTGGAGCCCTCGTAGGAAGAATACCGGCCCCGCTCGGCGGCCAGTCGACTGGACGCCAAAATTGCGAAGTAGGAAATTGCTTCCATGCTGTGATCGGCAAACTCGACGGCCTCGTCACTGGCGTAACTGATCCCGCAGGCAGCCAACGCATCCTGAAAGCCCATCAGTCCCAGCCCCACCGGGCGATGACGATAGTTCGCATTTTTCGCCTCTGCGGTCGGGTAGAAATTGATATCGATCACGTTGTCCAACATGCGGACGGCTGTATTAATGGTTTCTTCCAGCTTGGCGTGGTCAAGTTTTCCGGCCGTTACGTGGTTAAGCAGATTGATCGAACCCAGGTTGCAAACCGCCGTTTCGTCCTTCGACGTGTTGAGCAGAATCTCGGTGCAAAGATTGCTGCTATGAACGACACCCACATGATCTTGTGGCGAACGAATGTTGGACGGGTCTTTGAACGTGATCCAGGGATGACCCGTCTCAAACACGCGCGTGAGCATTTTGCGCCACAAATCACGGGCCAGAACAGTGCGGTGAAGCTTGATCTTCCCGTCGGCCGCCAGTTGCTCGTAATGCTCGTATCGATGCTGGAATTGACGGCCCACCAGATCGTGAAGGTCGGGAACTTCGTCGGGACTGAACAGCGTCCAGTGCCCACCTTCCGAGACCCGTTTCATGAACAGATCGGGAATCCAGTTGGCGGTGTGCATATCATGAGTTCGCCGCCGCTCATCGCCGGTGTTTTTGCGAAGATCCAGAAACTCCTCGATGTCGAGGTGCCAGGTTTCGAGGTAGGAACAAACAGCGCCTTTGCGTTTGCCCCCCTGATTGACTGCGACCGCAGTATCGCTGACGACTTTCAGAAATGGGATCACGCCCTGACTCTGACCATTGGTTCCTTTAATGTGCGAGTTCGTCGCCCGGATATTGGTCCAGTCGTTGCCCAGCCCACCCGCCCATTTGGAGAGTTTGGCGTTATCGGCAATGGACTTGAAGATATGGTCCAGGTCGTCGGAAACGGTGCTCAGATAGCAGGAACTCAATTGCGGATGCAGTGTGCCCGCGTTGAACAACGTAGGAGTCGCCGAAGTGAACCGAAACGTCGAGAGAATGTTGTAGAACTCGATCGCACGATCGTTCTTTTGTGCACCTTCGTTGATCGCCAGACCCATTGCCACCCGCATCCAGAAATACTGGGGCGCTTCGATTCGGCGGCCGTCGATGTGCAGCAGGTACCGGTCGTAAATCGTCTGCAGGCCGAGATACGGGAACAAATTATCCCGCGAGGGATCAATGGCAGCCGCCAAACGCCCGAGGTCAAACGATTTCAAGTCCGCCGCAATCCGTTTGGCTCCGACGCCTTGCTCAATGAAATCACCAAACCGGTTGCGGTAGCGGGCTTCGAGATCGTTGTCAGTCGTTGATTTGTCCAGCGATTCGCGATAGATGATGTTCAGGACAAGACGACCGGCAACTTTGTCATAACTGGGGTCGTTCTCGATTCTGGCCCGCGCGGCAAAGACCATGGAGCGCGCGATTTCTTTGGGTGTGATCCCGTTGTAAAACTGTTTTCTGACTTCGCCGATCAGTGCTTCTGACGAGCATTCTTCTTCCAGACCTTCACAAGCGCCTTCCACCTGGCCCCACAGGCGGCGAAAGTCCATGTTTTCCAGCTGGCCGCCGCGATCGACCATCATCGTTGGAAAGGGCTCTCCACTTTCCATGTTTTCTTCAGCCATAAGCTGTCGAATCTTCGCATGCTCGGCGCGATACAGAATATAACGCCGGGCGACTTCGTAAAATTCAGACCGCATCAGCTCTTTTTCGACAACGTCCTGGATGTGCTCAACCGCCACACCTTCGTCAGTCATCGCTGGATCAAAAACCTGCTCCGTCACGTTGGTCGTCATCAACTCGATCTTTTCCAGGATCGCGGGATCCAGATCGGACGGATTCTCAACCTGTTGTCTGCGCAAAACGCCTTTTGCATCGCATTGCGGATCAAATTACGGTCGAAAGACAAAACCCGACCATCTCGTTTGCGAACGTTCATGTCCTGCTGAGTCAACTTTTAACATTCCATCGTACTCCTTGTTGATTGTTACGAGTCGAGTCTCGTGGCAATGAGTTGTCTGTTAACAAGCGCACCTGACAGCGTTCTCGAGCTTCATCAGGCTCCGCCATTCTCGTAACATGTCGCGCGTCATCGACTCGGTTGGTCAACCGGATTTCCTAAGCCAGCAAAAAGAAAACCGCTTCCATGCTGAACTGCTGTCGGATTCAAAATGACTCGCCTGGTCTCCCCAACCTGGCTGCAAGCTACGAGAACATCTACCTCGAACGAGCAATTCATTCGCCTGTCCCCAAAAAAGCCGTTGCAATCGGGGCCCCGTCCGAAATCGGACAAAACCCCGAAAATCACGCCATTTTCTGGCTGCTGAACTAGCGTTCAACTGAGGTAGGAGCCCAATATATCGACACTTCATTATCTGTCAACACAAAATGTTGTGCTTGCGTTAAGATCGTGCAAACGTCTCGCAACCTTCAGGATTTTGCCCGACAAAATGCCAAAAACGTCAAAATTGACAGTTTTAGAGGGATTCACTGGCCCTTCGAAGCCCATGGACACAAGGAAGAAAAATGTTCACGAGCGACCGGTCGACGCAAGACATTTGGCTGTTCTGGCTTGGCGTATCGGCCGCGATTTCACACAATGTTTTTTTGCCGGTCCAAATGGATAGGATCCGGCGTGTTTGGAATGGTAAAAAGATGACAGAGACTCAACAACTTGCCAAAATCCTGACCGCCGGACTGGATCGCAGCGAGCAAACTCGGCGGCAAAGCATTGTCCATGAATTCATCCTGCGAAATTCTGATTCGATTCGCCAACCGAATTTTGAACTCTTATCCGACACCGATTTGGGATTATTGTTCCAAGTCATTGACGAGCAGTTTTTCCGCGGAAAGCTGGGACAAACCTGCGAAACGACCGCCCGGCCGCTTAGGTTCCGACTGTCCCGGCGAATGACGACATCCGGGGGAATGACGACGATGCAGCAAGTCGCCCACAATTCGCGGGATTTTGAAATTGCAATTGCGACAACTCCCCTGTTTCAGTCATTCCAGGGCAACGAATCGCGCAAGGTTGGGGGACGCACCTGCCACAATCGGCTGGAGGCCCTGCAACGCATCATGGAGCATGAAATGATTCACTTGGCTGAAATGCTGGTGTGGGACGATTCGAACTGCAGCGGTCAACGGTTCAAGGCCATTTCGCACCGATTCTTCGGTCACACCGAGTCCAACCACCAGCTCCTGACGCCGCGCGACGTCGCCAAAAAAAAATACAAGATACACACGGGCGACCAAGTGGCGTTCAACGTCAATGGTCGCACTCTGCGCGGGCTCGTCAATCGAATCACGAAACGAGCAACGGTTTTGGTCGTCGACAAGCGGGGAACCCTGTATACCGACGGGAGACGATATTTAAAGTTTTATGTCCCCGTGAGCCGGCTTGAAAAGGTTGCCTAGTGCTGATCGTGACACGTTCGCTACCCGACGTTATTTGTTGTGGAACTGTAATTTCTGTTCGCAATTTCAAAATTGGCAAAAAAAACCGCCACCGACTAACGAGTCGATGGCGGTGAATGGTGTGTGAACAAAATTCGCTTCAGCTATCTAATTTGGCATCGGATTGGTGATCGGAACTTCTTCGCCATTATCAATAATGGCCGCGAGTCCCAAAGCAAATCCGGCGACAGCCAAGATCTTCCAAAATCTACCGCCACCACTGGCAGCTCCACCGCAGCAGTTTCCGGTAGCCACTGGAGTCGCCACAACCACCGCATGAACTTCCGCAGGCTCCACCGCAACCGACTGCCGGCCGGCATATTCAATTGAAGGTGCAGTGTACGCTTGCGAGTA